>CAYJGW010000031.1:0-30963 GCA_964369425.1 uncultured Lachnospiraceae bacterium | reverse complement strand
AAGGAAGTGGAGTATGATAAAGGAGAATCCGTTAAATAAAGCGGTAATACAAAAAATGTTCTGGAAGGAACCTAGTCGATTTGCAGCTGTTTGTAATGGTGTAGTGTATGATGGGAAGGAAAAGATTCACCCAGAGATGCTAGAGGAAGTAGATTCCGATGTATCAGAAGTGATACCAAATCTAGTAGATGCTGAGACACTAGAGCGAAGACGAGATGTAGTCATGCGAGTAAAAGATGGAACCACCATAAAGATAATCGGTATAGAAAATCAAGAAGAGATTCACTACGCGATGCCTCTTCGCACAATGGGTGATGATAACAATTCAGCCTGATATCTCGGATAGGTCGCTGCACGACCTATTACGCTACTACGTAGCTATATCCTCGATTAAGGCAAAACGTCTTATGGCTGTACTACAAGATTCATCTGTTGCTATGCAAGCATACCGCAGAATCACTTGCATTCAGCCGCAAGGCTGAATTGTTATGCGATAGGATACGTAGAAGAAGCAAAAGCGATTGGAAAGAAAAGAGAACTAGAAAAACCAAAACAAACAAGAGCAGAATTCTTATCTAAGTTTGGAATTGATGACAGATTATCGCCTATTATAACCATTGTTTTATACTATGGTGAGGAGCCATGGGATGGACCAACCACCTTTCGAGAAATGATAGGGGAGGTAGAAGCGGAACTGGAAGAATATCTACCGGAGTATAAATTGAAGATTGTCGAACTTCGAGGAGATAAGGAATATGAATTTCATAACGAAGAAGTAGAACAGTTATTTCAAATCGCAAAGGGGTGCTTTAGAAAGAAGGAATTAAAAGAAGTTGGAAGAACCAAAGTAAGAAAAGATGTAGCCCATATGCTTGCTACAATTTTAGGAGCAGATGAGTTGGTAGAGAAAGTCGAAAAAGAGGAGGAAGTTGAAATGTGCAAGTTTTTTGAAGAGTTAAAGGCTGAAGGCGAGAGATTGGGAAGGCAGGAAGGCGAGAGATTAGGAAGACAGGAAGGTGAAAAATTAGGAAGATATGAGGATAGAATTGAATTAATAATGAATCAATATAAAGAATTATCAGTAGAAGAAGTTGCAAAGTTCTTGAGATGTGATAAGGGGGTAGTGGAAGCGGTATATCAAATCCAAGATATACAAGGAAAAGCTGTGGGGGTAAAAGCAGTGTATGATATTTTCGAAGAAAAGGGATTGTTGAATCAGTTATAGATATTATTTTGTAAAAGAGTCATAAAAGGAATATGGCTAGTTCTTTATGAAAATACGCTTCCATTTCTTGATATTTTTCACCAGATTTCAAACGCGCAACTTCCCGCTCCAAAGCCTTTACTCTATATTGAAGAAGACTATTTATTTCAAAATTAGAACGCATACCATACCTCTTTTCTTTCAAAGTAGTTATACAGGGGATCTATTTTGCATGAGATTCAAAAAAATCATCTACTTCCTTTAATTGCGTCATGATATCTTTGTTGAGTGCCATTGTTTCATCACATACTTTCTGAAGATCATTAGCATGATTTATGAGGAAGCTAACTTGCTTTTTTAAATCTTCAATGTAACTATCTTTTTGGGAGTTAGTGATTTCTAAAAGTTCAATAGCTTTCGCTTGCAGTTTAACAGTTTTTTCTAGCTCTAATGAGTTATTCATCTGTAATTCTCCTTGTGTTTTCGTACCTTAAGTATAGCAAAAAACATTGAAAATAGCGAATTTGCAGTGCCGCGCCTATTGTGCAAAATGACTGTGGATAAGTAAAGATTGAGAGAAAAGTAATGGGAATAGAATTGCTATAGAGGATAGAAGAACATAATAATTAATTTGTTGTGTATTTATAAGAAAAATACTATAATGTAAGAATAGGAAAGATGCTGAAGTTCGGCAAATAATCAATAGGTAGTATAGGGGTAGCTTATGGGTGAGATGAAGAATGAAAATGTTGAGTATGTAGAGCTAGAAAGAGAAAAAGAAATAGAAAAAGAGACGGAAAAAGAAGAGAAATTAGACCCAGTTTCGATTTTGTCAGGAGCACCGCACTGGATTAATGCTATATGTATAGCAGCAGGTATCCGTATGGTGTCCGTACCAAGTCAGACCGACATGTGGAAAGAGGCAGCAAAAACTTTAGCACCTTTAGCGAGAAGTTTTGTGTTAAAAGATTTGCCTGCAGAAGAACCAGTGGGGGCAAAGGCACATGCTTTTGTATCAGAGGATAATGAAAGTGCGTACATTTTTGTATTTCCTCCACTTCATGGAGGAGAGCATATCGGAATATTGCCGATTTTTACAGAATTAAAAGAGAAGGGGATTAACTTTGGACTCCTTCAATCGGTGATGTCAGAGGTAGTAAAAAACAGAGATTATTGTAAATTTATTCAAGTAGCAAGGGCACAACAACCAGTGCGAGGAGAGGATGGTTGGATTAAGGAGTTAGTTGATCCAGATACCAGTGTGAAATATATTGAAGATGAACGCGGTAATATAGATTTCAAAAACCTTAATTTTATCAACAACATTGTTGTGGGAATTGCTATTTGTGAAGTGATTCCTCCAACTGCAGGTGTGGATGGTACAGATGTACGAAGAAATCCAATTCCTGCATTGCCAGGAAAGGAAGTTGAGCTTCCGATAGGGAGAAATGTGATACAATCAGAGGAGGAACCATATCTTTTATCAGGAATAGAAGGGAACCTTACATATAGAGATGGGAAATATCACGTAGATAATTTATTAGTGATAAAAGGAAGTATTGATGTTTCAACTGGTAACTTGGATTTTGTGGGAGATATCCAGATTGCAGGAGACGTGCACAGTGGGTTTAGCGTAAAGGCCGGTGGAACCATTATGGTAGGCGGTGTTGTAGAGGGTGGAACATTGACTGCAGGGCAAGACATTATTTTAGCTCAGGGGGCAAATGGAACCAAATCATCGCTATTCACTGCAGGTGGCGATATTAAAGCAAAGTTTTTAGAACACTGTAATCTAACCTGTGGAGGTGATGTGTCGGCAGGGGCAATTATTGGATGTGATATTGCATCAGATGGTTCGATAACAGCTACATCAGGAATAGGAGCAATTATTGGAGGGACGCTACGCGCACATCAGACAATAACTGCCAATGCAATCGGTAATAAAACAGGGGTAACGACAACCTTATCATTAGGAGCAACAAGAGAGATGCTTCAAAAGCGTGATAATATGAACAATGAATTAGCCACATCGAAAGACACCTTGTTAAAATTAAGACAAAATATGAAGTTTCTTGATACTGTACATGAAAAGACTGAAAAGCAAAAGGAATTGGAACGTGTATTTAAGACCCAACTACCATTGTATGAGTTAAAAGTAAAAGAGTTGAGTGTAGAGGTAGAAGAGTTCGTAAAGACGATTAGAGATTATAGTCCTTATTATATTAAGGCGAATACTTTGCATCCTACGATAGCGGTATCGTTTGGATCAAGAAAGCGAAAATTCTCAGATGAGTATACAGATGCAGTCATCACAAGATCTCCAGAAGGCGAAATACTGATACAAGGTTAGATGAAAAGGAACAAGTGGTTTTGAAAAAAAGGAGAAGACTATGAAAAAGCTCATAGGTGTAGTGTTAGGAATAACCGTTGGAATAGTGGCGCTGACAGGATGTGTGGGGGAAGCAGGTCCTTATCTAGGGCAATGGGAATCTTCCATTACCGTAGATCAAGAGCTAGAGAGTATTGGTGAGATTTCTATGACCTTTCATTTAAAGTTAAATGTACAAAGAGAGAATATTTATGTATGGACAACGAGCAAAGATGAAGAGGCTAATGAGGAATTAAAAACGACAGTGAGTGATTCGTTGTATGAAGAATTAGAGGCAACGATGGAAGCTGAGAAGATTACTGAAGAAGAGGCGTTGGCGAATTTTGAAGCAAGGCTTGGGATACCATTCGAAGAGTATGTAGCAGATACGTTAGATAGTATAGATCGATCATTTCCAACAGAGGTAGAAGAGGGGGAATGGGTGATAGATGGTGAGTATATCTACATGGCAAAAGGAACAGAGGATGAGAAAAAGTTTAAGGTAGATGGTGATGGTTTGGTGTTGGAATATGGAGATGAGAGCTTAGAATTTGAAGAAGCTGATGGATGGTGGTAGAGATGTTGGAATTAATAATAGCAGATAGAGCAGAATTAATACAAATTGTATTTCAATATTCATTATCTATGAGTATATTTGCATTTGTGATAAATAGGACTGCAGATATCGCAGGCAGCACATTAAAAAAGGTAATGGCAGTGATTTTTTTGATTATGTTTATAAAAGGTTTTATCATTCAAAGAATAATTGGAGTGTATTATGAAGGGGAGTTATGGGTTGGTGTAGCAATTGGCATTGCGGTTACGATTCAAAATATAGTGATTTTATTTATGTTGAAAGGCCTTTCAGGGAAAAGTTATAGCCATATTTTAGGTACTATGTTGCTTAGTGATTTTATAGTAGCTCTTTTTACAATACCACCAGGTATTGTAGTAAATGGATTAATGAATGATAATTGGAATACGATATTCACATCAACTATCAATGAAGATACAATCATTATATATTTAAGCCAAGTCGTTTGTGCATTAACAGGAATGAAATTGTTCGGAGGAGTTCTGGAACAAGTTAGAAACAAAGATGTTCAAGACCGGTGGTATTCTTATATACTGATAGTAGTATGGTTTGGAATAGGGATTGTATTGACGGTGCCGAATAATTTGGAGATGTTAATGTGGTGGATGGGAACATATTCAGTGGGAATATGCATTGTACTTCTTTTTAATATAATTGTGGTGATAAAGCGTGATAGTCTAGAACGAATTAAGCATCAACAAAAACAAAAAAAGTTAATGGAACTATATTTTGAAACCTTAAAATTACAATTTTCAAAGTTGAAAGTAATTAATAAAGAAATAGAAGAGCTATTAATGGAAACTAGAGAGTTGCAAATTGGAGGATTTAAATTAGAAGGTGAAGAGATTGAGTATTGTGAAGATCCTATTTTGAATACAGTATTTTTGAATAAAGCGAGTCAATGCAAAGAAAAGGCAAGGTTCAATGTTTTGTGGGATATAGAATATTTGAATATGAAAGATTTTCACGAGGTAGCATTATTCTCGAATTTGATTGACAATGCTATAGAGGGATGTTCAGCAGCTAAAGTAGATGAACCAATGGTATACATCGAAGGAAAGCGTGTTGGAGACAAGAATATTATTGTTATTAAAAACGACACCTGTTTGGAATCGGTATCTATAGGAAAGATATTAAGAGGAAAGAGTAGTAAAAAAGATAAAGGAAATCATGGTTATGGATTAAAAATTATCAATGATATTGTAGAGGCCTACAGCGGAGTGTTGGAGGTAGGTATTAAGGATGGGATTTTTCAAGTTCAATTAGAACTAGACTGATATAAAAATGGTCATTATTGCAAAAATAATGGCTATTTTTGTAAGTAGAAGTTGATGAGATGCGAAAAAATGATATGATAAAGTCTAAATATTTTGTAATATGCTTAGATGTAGAGGAGGATTTAGGTGTGGCTGAGATCTTAATATATGCACCACAGTTGCTACAAATTTTTATGCAGGCGATTTTAGCAGTTTTGACATCTGGATATCTTTTTTATAAGATACTAGGAATGAAAGCAAGAACATTGAAAAAAGTAATTATCATTATGTTATTACTGAGAGTGTTTGGTGCATTGGTTCCGATTGATATGCTAGGGATTTTGTATAGTGATGAGTTATGGTTTAATACAATGGTTATTCTGCTGATACCAACAACATTTTTATTAGTGTTGGGAGTTTTGAAGGTTTATGGAAAAAAGAGTTATATTAAAATTTTTATTACGTTAGTACTGAGTGATTGTTGTGCAGCTATATTTGTAATGCCGATTTCAATAATACTGCTAGGCATAAAGTATGATATGTGGGACGCTATTCTTACACCGAAGTTAAGTTGGTATACAATTGTAGTATATTGTGCACAAATATTGTGTACGATTATCGGGTTAAAAGCTTTTGACAGGGTGCTAAATTATATCACAGAAAGACAACTAGAAGATAGTTGGAAGTCAAGCATAGTTATTGGATTGTTTATTATAACATCTATTGTAGCGAATATTCAGGCAAGTATTGAATTAAAAGAATCAATGATAAGTATTATGCTAATGAGTTTAGTAGTATGTGGCTCTATTGCATTGCTATGATAAAGTTTGCACATGGGGAGGCACAAGCACAGCTTGAGAATCAAAAACGACAGCAAAAAAGAGTTGAACAATATTATAAAGAATTACATAAGCAATTTATTGTAATGGAGAAAGCACAAGCACAACTTGAGCAGAGGTTGTCAGCAGGAGAAATTGCTAGTAACGTAAAGGAAATAAATACAGGAGGATTTAGCGAACTTCCACCCGTGGTGAAGGCAGTTGCCTTAAGTAAGCTGACTGAACTTATAGATGAAATTTCAATAGAAGTGGATTGGTCCATTCCAAAATTAGAGATGAAGGAACTAGAAATTGTAGCATTATTTTCTAATTTATTAGATAATGCAATAGTGGCATGCCAAAAATCAGGAATGGAGAAACCAATAATCGTGATTAAGGGAAGGTTGGTGAATAAAGGAATTGAAATAGTGATGGAGAATAGTATAGATAATGCAGATGAGTCAATTGAAACAGTAATTACCACATTGGCAAATACCAATAGAAAGGAAAATCATGGATATGGACTCCATATTATAGAAGATATAGTAGGTAAGTATGGGGGAGCGGTATGTAGAAAAGCAGAAAATAAAATCTTTTATACAACCATTAGTATTTAGATGAAGACACAAGAAAAATGATGATAATATTGATTTCATGTCTAGTAGGAATTATTTTGTTTAGTACTATTTTAATTATGTTATTGTATGCTAGAGCGGATAAAAAAGAGCGTGTAATAAAAATGGAAAATAAAGTAATGGAGGAGTATTGTAAAACATTAGAACGCCAATTTGTTCAGATAAAAAAAATACGCCATGACTTGGCTAATCACATTGAAACGGCTAAATACCTTGATTCTCCAAAAGAATATATAGCGGAAGTGGAAAAGTTGTACAACGAGTTAAAGCTAATGCAAAACTGTAACAACTTGGCAATTGACGCATTGGTTTGTTATTATAAACGCCAGTATCAAGAGAGTGGAATAGAGCTTTCTTGCCATATAGGATGTATAAAGAAAAAGGAAGAACGTGAAGAGGATATCATTATTATACTGTCGAGCTTATTGGATTTTGTAGCAGAGGCTATTGATAGAGAAAAGCAGATAGTTGAGATTACAGCAGATAGGGTTAAATACCAATTAGTATTTAAGATAGTGTTTTATGCAAGTGACTATGATGCAGTGATTAAGAGAAGAATCAAAGCATTAATTATGCTATATGAACAAAACAATAGAGCAAATTTCATTAGAAAGGTAGAAGGCGATAGAGTAGAAATCACTGTATGTTTTGGGACAAGGAAGAGGAAAGGATAAGAGAAGCTGAGGGCTCTTAGGTGTGAAGATGCAGATATTGATATGTGATGATGATATATTATTTGCCGATAAATTCGAAGGAAAGTTAAAGAATTGTAAAGTATTCAACCGAAGGTGGAAGGTGCATCGTGCATGTAATAAAGAAGAGTTGAGTAAAGCGTTGACAGAATTTAAGATTCAACCACAAATTATATTCATGGATATTGAGTTGGCAAATGATAATGGAATAGAGGTTGCAAATGAAGTAAAAAAAGAATTAAAAGATGTACATATTGTCTTTTTAACAAATCATATTACGTATGCATGTGATGTATATGAGGTGGATCATGATTATTTTGTTGTAAAAGAACAATTAGATATGCGATTGGAAAAAGTTTTAGAAAAAGTGCTGGAAAGTATTGGGCGAAAAGATGATGATATAGTTCTTAAGGAAAATGGTGTATCTACGCGCATACTAAAAAGGGATATATTATTTTGTACAAGGATAGGAAGAAAAACAGAGATTTATCTCAATTCTGGAAAGTGTATTAAAACCTCTTTGAAAATAGATGAGATGGAAGAGAGGTTACATGCTGGTGATTTCATGAGATGCCACAAGAGTTACATTGTATCGTTAGAGCATGTTTCACTATACTCTAGGAGTGAAATTATTGTCTCAGAACAATATCAGGTTCCAATCAGTAGGCAGTATATAAAAAGTTGCAAGGATAGCTTTAACAAGTGGGTTGAAGAGCAGATTTGAGTGAAAAACAAGATTAAAAAAGTACGATTTCAAAGTGGTCATTATTGTAAAAATAATGGCTATTTTTGCGTTTTGAAACAATGTAACCTAAAAACTTGGTAGAATCAAAGCGTGAAAGTGGGGAAAATTGCCCGAGCATATATATTATACGAGGAGGAAGAAGAAATGAGAACAAAAAAAGAAGCAAAAATGTTATTAAAAAAAGCAGTGATGTCGTTAGTGATGATGTGTGTGATGTTATCAATGTCAATTACAGCTTTTGCTACGGAAGGAAGCAGTGCAGATCCAAGAGATAGCGTATTGAGATTAGTACTTGCATATGTTGGTGATGATGGAACAAGGATTGATTATCAGGCGGGAACATGTTTCCTTATTAATGATGAATATGTAATTACAAATAATCATGTAGTAAATGTAGATGATGCAGTATTGACAGCAATGCAACAGAATTTCCAACTAGCAGAGAAGCCAGCTGCGAATGACCCTCATATTAGGCTATTCTTGATGGTTAACAATGATATGTCGATAGAAGCGACAAAACATTCCAATGTTTTTAGTGAGCAAATGGACTTTGCTGCAGTAAAATTATCAGAAAAAATTTATGATAGAACACCGATCGCACTTGGAGATAGCGATCAAGTGCAAGTAAAAGATGAAGTTTTTGCAGTCGGTTTTCCAGCGAATTCTATATCAACAAAAGACTGGAATACTAGCGAAGATGTTTCAACAGTTGATGGTATCATTTCAAAATTAACAGAGATGCATTCAGCGGATATATTCGAGCATACTGCACCGCTTAATTATGGGAATTCAGGAGGACCACTACTAAATGATGCAAATGAAGTAATTGCTATTAATACAGGGGGAATTGCAATTGATGCAGAGCAAAAGAATTACTCGATACAGATTAATCAAGTAAAAAGTGCGTTGGATACTTTTGGAATTGCATATTCTACTTCAGCAGGACAAATGGTTTCGAATGATGTGAATGAAGAAGATAAAACAGATAGCAATGGCGCGGAAGATACTACAGAGGAAGATACTACAGATTTATTAAAAAATCAACTACAGTCTGCCATTAATAGTGCAGAAGCCTTAGATACAGAAAACTCAACAGAGGAATCAGTAAAAATTCTGACTGATAGTATTTCAGCAGGAAAAGGGCTTGTGGCAAATGACGCAGCAACAGAAACAGAACTACAAACTGCGATAGATAATATTAATACCGCATCAACTAATTTGGAAGAAAAGCCTAGTACAAATATCTTTTTAATTGTTGGAATTGTAGCAGGAGTAGTAGTGGTAGTTATTATTGTAGTAGTGGTGGTAGTAAGTAATGGAAAGAAAAAAAATAAATCACAGCAGAGACCTATGGCAAGCACACCAATGGGTGGAGTACCAACACCAGGAACACCAATGAATGGGGCGCCAATGGGTGGAATGCAAACACCAGCACAACCGATGCCAGCAGCGCCAATGCCTCCGACGGATGTATTAGGGGCAGTGGGGGAAACAAGTTTGTTATCGGCAGGCGAGACGACTTTATTGAGTAACAATTCTGCCTATATGATTCGTGTAAAGAATGGAGAAAGAATTTCTGTAAATCTACCAAGATTTACAATTGGTAGAGAAAGAAGTAAAGTGAATTATTGTGTGGCAGATAATACATCTATTAGTAGAAATCATGCTGCAATTGTTAAAAAAGGAGCAGATTACTACGTTGTTGACCAAGGCGCAGCGAACTTGAGTTTCTTAAATGGGACACAATTAGTACCAAATAAAGAAACATTATTGAAAGATAGAGATAAAATCAAACTAGCCGAAGAGGTATTTGAATTCTATATTCAATAGTATTAATGAAAATTATACTGATGGGAGCATGTTATGGAGTTTATTAGTGCAGTACATACAGATAAAGGTATAGTGAAACAGACGAATCAAGATGCTGTTCTTATCAAAGAAGCATCGGCAGATTGCGGAAATCTTCTTATGGCAGCAGTTTGTGATGGAATGGGCGGATTAGCAAAAGGCGAGGTGGCCAGCGCCACCTTAATCCGTGCATTATCGAACTGGTTTGATCAGGTTTTACCACAAGTACTATTTGACCACATTGGCAATTATCACTTTAGAGTAGAAGAGTTATGGAAAAGTTTAGATGCATTGATACAAGATACAAATCAAAAAATTACAGCGTATGGGAATACTATTCATACAGCGTTAGGAACAACCGCAACCGTATTACTTCTTATAAATGATGAATACTACACTGTAAATGTGGGTGATAGTCGAATCTATCTAATGAAGCAAGATATATGGCAGTTGACACAAGACCAAACATATGTACAACGAGAAATGGATGAAGGTAGAATGACGCCAGAGCAAGCGGCAATTGATCCGCAACGAAATGTCTTATTACAGTGTGTCGGTGCAAGTGAAAGTATAGTACCAGCATTTTCACAAGGTCGATTTGAAAAAGAGTCTATGTTTATGCTTTGCTCGGATGGGTTTAGGCATCGCCTAGTTTCACAAGAGTTATATGCAATGCTAAATCCTGGAGTATTAGGTAACGAAAGAGAAATGAAAGAAGCTACTATAAATTGTGTTGAGATTAATAAGCAAAGAAGAGAAAATGATAATATTTCTGTTGCGTTAGTCCGAACATATTAAAGGGGATATTATGCTTGAGATAGGAACAATTATCGATGGGAAGTACAAGATATTAAATGTAATTGGAAAAGGCGGAATGAGCGTCGTCTATCTTGCAATGAATGAAAAAGCCAATAAGCAGTGGGCTATTAAAGAAGTGCGAAAAGATGGGACGGCTAATTATGAAGTGGTAAAACAAGGACTTGTGGTCGAGACAGACATTCTGAAACGATTGAATCATAAAAATTTACCAAGTATTATTGACGTAATTGATTGTGAAGATTCTTTGCTAATTGTAATGGACTATATTGAAGGAAAACCGTTGATTAATGCACTGATGCATGAAGGGGCTCAACCGCAAGAAAGAGTCATTGAATGGGGAAAACAAATTTGTGATGTTCTAGGGTATTTACATTCTAGAAAACCCCCAATCATATACAGGGATATGAAACCTTCAAATGTTATGCTAAAGCCAGATGGAACAATTATGCTAATTGATTTTGGTACAGCTAGGGAGTTTAAAAGTTCAAGCGTAGCAGATACAACATGTTTAGGGACGCAGGGATATGCTGCACCAGAGCAATTTGGAGGACATGGACAAACTGATGCTAGAACAGATATCTATTGTCTTGGAGCAACTATGTATCATTTACTAACAGGACATAACCCTTGCTTGCCGCCATATGAAATGCGCCCAATTAGAGAGATAAATCCATTGTTGTCAAGTGGACTAGAAGAAATTATTATTCGGTGTACACAAAAGAATCCAGAGAATCGATATCAGTCATGTGCTGAGCTTATGTATGCGTTAGAACATTACTCAGAATTGGATGTTGAGTATAAGAAAGTGCAGAGTAGAAAATGGGTAGCCTTTCTTACGTCGGCAATTTTAACAGTAGTGATGGGAGTAGCGAGTGTTGGTTTTAAGGTAGCAGAAAATACTACGACAAGCAACAGTTACGATGGTTATCTGCGAGAGGCCAGTATGGCGACGACAGATGAAGAAAAAATAGATAACTATTTTAAAGCGATTAATTTAGAGCCAACAAAAGAAGAGGCGTATTTAGCGGTACTTGAAGAAGTTTTCTTAGAAGATGAGAACTTTCAAGAAAGTGAAAGTGCGAAAATGCTAGAATTGATTAACTATAGAGGGGATAGAGTTGAAGACAATAAGGCACTATTTGCGGAAGGCAATCAAGAAGGGTATGAAGAGTTTTCATTTCAGTTGGGTCTAGCCTATTATTATTATTATGAGAATGTTGGAAATAAGCTACAGTCAAAATCCTGGCTACAGATTGCAAAGGATTCTAGCAATTTACAAGATAGTCAAGTGCGAAGAGCAGAGTTACTGAGTACTATCGCAGATTATTACACAGATTTAGGTAAAAGCAATCGATCAGGCGATAGTGAGGTTACTTATGCAACCTATTGGAATCATTTAGCAGAATCTATGAAAGGAAATTTGGTTCAAGAAGATAATGTAAAAACAGCGCTAGTTGTATATCGAGAAGTGGTGTATCAGATTCATGAATATGTAGTAAAGTTTCAAACAGCTGGGGTAAGTAAGCAACAGTTATTAGATCAACTAGACATGGTGGAATATGCATTAGATGAATATATCATTGATGCAGCCGAAGAGGTAGAAACAATTGAAGCAAAAGATGAAGTGCGTCAAAGTGTCGAAAACGCAAGAGAAGAAGTAGAGACAGCATTTTCAGCAGGGCAGAATTTAGAAGAAAGCGGGGATGAAGTAGATGGAACAGACGGAACAACTGATTAACATATATCAAACCGGTTTTTACACCTGTCTTGTGGTGACGATTCTACTATTCTTACTAACTGTATTTTTCTTTTTTATGTTCGACATTCGAGGGATATTTAATGCGAAGACAGGAAGAACAGAGCGTAAAACAATTGAAAAGCTGAAAGAAGTAAATGAAAAAACCGGTCAACTCAGACAGGAAGTGCTGATGCATACACCATCTGCATTAGTGCCAAATGAGAGAATTGCACTACCAGAAACTGAGAAAATTCCGCGAGAAGAAGTTGCGATGTATACAAGCGAAAAGCAAGAAGCTAATAACTTTGCCCCAGAAACAACAATGCTTTCACAGAGTATGAGAGGGAATTTTGTTGTTAGAAAAACAGAAGCGTATATACATACGGAAGAGGTAATAGAGTGACAGATAAAAAAATGTATATACTCTTCATAGTCAACAGTATTGCCTGGATAGTTTCAAGCGGAGTAGCACTTACTACATTAGTAGAAGACTTTAATCCAATAGTAGGAGGAAGTATCTTCTGGGGCGGTCTTTTAGTAGGGACGGTTATACAAATCGTAATTGAAAAAGAACTGAAGAAAAAAGGCGAATTAAAAGAAAAAAAGAGTGAACAATTAATTGAAAGAATAAAAAGTAGTGAAGAAAGTTTGATAGCTTTTATCGTAGGAGTAATTACGTTAGTAGCTAGCATTATCGCCTCCAGAATGGAAAGGGACTGGGATATGGTAGAGAGCGGTTTGTTGTTTATAGTAGTACTAAGCCTTTATTCGGCTTATTTGCTCAGAACAAATTCATATAGACATTTTCATAAACCAAGGAAAAAAATAGAGAAAGGGGAAAGGTATGAAAAAGAGACAACTAAGGTATAAAGTCTTAGCATGGGGAATGATAGCGGCGCTGACGTCAATGAATATATTGCCGAATGTGGGAGTAGTAGCAGCAGATACAAGCGAAGTAGCTAAAACTGAAACGCAAGAGCCAAAAGCAGAAGAGCCAAAGACAGAAGAACCAAAGACAGAAGAACCAAAGACAGAAGAGCCAAAAGTAGAGGAATCAAAAACAGGAGAACCCAAGGTAGAAGGGAATCAAGAAGAATTTGCTAAGGATGAAAAAGCCGAAATGGCAATAGATGGAATTGGTGGGATGCAGATAGCAAGCTTTGCAACACCTAGAGCAGTAGATACATTGTATATCGATTTGACGGACGATAGGACAACAGTAGGTGTTGATGAAAACAAGACCATAATAAAGCCAGAGTTAGAATTTGGAGAAGAAATTGGAGCATTTGTTTCGGGTGATAGTGAAACTGCTACAGTAACTTCTGATACAGGGATAGTAAAAGCAGTTAAATCAGGAAAAACAACGATTACAGTAACTGTCACAAATCCCTCAGGAGACACACGTGAAATAGCGTATCCAGTAGTTGTGCGCGAAGTAATTGATGTAAGAACCACAATAAATTGGAGCGACTTGATAAAAGTAGAAGATGGAACCGTTAATAAGAAGGTGAAAGGTTTATTTACAGTTGTTGGAGGTAGCGTAACAGCAGAATTTGAGGCAACATTTAATACTACAAGTGTAGGTACATCAAAAGAGTTGAAAATCAACGATGTTCCAGAGACGGTAACGACTACAGCTGTGGGTAAGAGAAGCCAAGATTATACATTCAGAAATTATAGTGATTACAGTATACCAGTAGGTGGAACGATACTTCCTAAGATTACAAATGATAATATTTTAGAAATGATTAAGGCTGGAATTCCAGAAGAAAGTAGTTGGGAAATTATTGATGGAAAGCTGTACGGAAAGGCTGGAAGTGAAGAGAAGTTAAAGATTGATGTTCCTAGCGAGATGGAGTCATATTACGGTAACGTAGAAGTGGCAATTAATGGTACTGCAATAGATGCCACAAATACAGGAATTGATATGCAGGCATTTGTAATTAGTCAAGAAATACTTATATCTATACAACTGAAGAACGACTCACTAGGTTATGCTTCAAATATCATTAGTGATTATAAAATCAATACATATGAAGTAATTGATGTAGATACAACTACGGATGTAGATTGGAGCGATCTAGTAAAAGTTGCAGATGGAACTAGTAATAAGCTAATTACTGGAGTATTTACAGTAGGTGGCGAAAAAACATTAACTGCAAAATTCAATGCTCAATATGATGACGATAAGGTAGGAGACAGAGAGTTAACATTATCAGCTGACGACCCTATCGAACTTGTTTTTCCTTCTGGGAAAACAGCATCTGACTATCGTATTATAAACCGTGGTGGAATAAAGGTGATTGGAGGAGAAATCAAACCTCAAATTGATAACGAAATTCTAGAAAAATTAGCACATACTGAAACCAATGCTACTGTCATAAACGGTGAGGATGGCTTGCTTTATGTGGGAGTTGCAGCCGGGGCAACAGGAACAATAAAATTGACGCCTACAGGGGATTTGGCAGATAAGTATAATGAAGTACATCTTATAACTGATGGAAATGACACAAATGCTACAACTACTGGAATAGAAATAGCTAATAGTCCTGAAGATAGAATTATAAGCGGGAAGATACAACTTGTAGATACGGATACAAAAGTTAAATCTAACATTAGTGAAGAATTACAAGTTATTTACGTGGATGCGAAGGCACCTACTATGACATTTACAGATTGGAATGAAGGATCAGCTGAGATTGAAGCTGGAATAAGAAATATAACATTTGGTTATTTCAGTAAACAGTCAACATATTCAATTGGTGTATCAGATGTTGTAGATGGAAATGGTTCAGGGGTAGAAACTAGAAGTTACTATGTTTGGGAAGGGATTACAGCAGATACTCAAATTACATCAGATAAGGTAAAAGCGAAAACTCAAGAGGCACTAACGTGGACAGCACTAGCAGGAACAAGCGCAGCAAGTATAGAAGCAAAGGATGATTATAGCGTAGTCCTTGTAAAGGTGGCAGATAAGGTAGGAAATACCACTATTTATGCATCTAATGGTATTGTGGTTGACATGGAACCACCGACAGTGAGCATAATACCTGAATCCACATTGGCAGAGGAAGAGATTAACTATACAATAGAAGTAAAGGATGAAGTAGGAAGTGCAGGTCTTGGATATCTACAGTTAGACTTTGAAAATGGAAGCAATAAAGTGTCAAAATATGTTTCGGTTGCAAGTGGAAATAAAGAATACACAACATTAGAAGCATTAAAAGCCGAAGACATAATGTACCAGACAGATAAAAAATTTACAATCGCCGAGATGAGTAAGGACTTATCTATCTCGAAAAAGCTAACTGCGAGTATATTCCCAGCGGGAACATTTGAAGAATCGCTTCCAATAAAGATAACAGCAACACTCTGCGATAGAGTTGGAAATATTAGTGCTACACATGAAGCAGGTGAACTTTATTTAGATACTAAAAAATCAAATGTGGTGTTAGGATATGTTAACAATTCTGTGTTAAATGAAAAATACTTCAAAGATGGAAGAACATTAGAACTTAGCATTACAGAACAACATGTTCATTTAAATACAGAAGGAAAATTTGATTCAAGTTATGTTAAAGGAATGATTAAAGTAGGAGATCCAGTTACAGACACAATTAATTTAAGTGATTTGAAATGGGAAAAGGATTCAACAGAAGAAAACAAGTATAATGCAAGCTATATGACCCAGGGTGATGGTATCTACAAGGTGGAAAATATTGGGTTCGTTGATAAAACTGGTATCATAACAGAACTAGCTGATGTTCAATATAAAGAAGGAACAGAAGCTGCCTTAGACTTTGTTGTTGACAGTACAGATCCAAAAATTGGAGTAAAGTACTTTGCGATTGAAGAAGATGATCAGGGTAAAGAAGTGAAAACTGAAATTGCAGATATCAAGCAACAATATTTTTCAACGGCAATATTGGCTGAGTTTACATTAACAGATGTGAATTTTAGTAAAGACGAAACAAAATTCGGAGATGGTCCTTCAGAAGATGATTCGTCTCAAATAGATTTCAAGATTAGTGAGACTGGTTCTGTAGAAGATCCGATTTTTGAAACACTAAACACATATGCAGAGGCAAGAGAGAATTGGAAAAAGCAAGAAGGAACAGATAATACCTACACAATGGAATTGAGATTTGACCAAATTGCAAATTATACATTGGACTTTACATATGCAGACTTAGGAGGGCGTCAGATAAAAGGAGTACCGACAGAATTCTCGTATGATGATGTGGCACCTGTGATTACAGGAATTTCTTACGACAAAGAAAAGCTAAATACAAAGTATTTCAATGATGAAGCGGTACAAGCAACGATAACTGTCAAGGAGAGACACTTCGATCAGGATAATACAAAGGTAATCATTGAAAACTTACAGGGTGGTGAGCCAGTTGTACCAAGCTGGAAGGTAAATACAGAAGGGCTATCTGATGAAGCAGTGAGTACTTGTGTAATTGACTTCATAGAAGAAGGAGATTATAAAGTTACAATTAACACAACAGATAAAGCTGGCAATCATGCAGCTACGCATATTGAAGAATTTACTATAGATAGAACGGCTCCAGAGGTAAGTTCTATACGATATTTGAATAAGGTTACAGGAGAAGATATTACAGAGGATATCTTAAATGGAAAACAATATAAACAAGATGCAATTCGCGCCAAAATTCAGATAACAGAAGATAATTTCGGCTTAACAGATAGTTTTGGTCAGTCTGGGATAGCAGGAATGAGTACGCAGATGAAGTTTGGTATTGCAGCAGACAAAGTTGTTAAAAAGGATGCAGAGGGAAAACCAGTACCGGATGAAAATCCAACTATTGCAAACGATCTCAATACACAAGCAAATGACAGAAAAAATTGGAATACAGCAATAGAAAAGAGCAATACATATGAGATAACTCTTGACTTTGATGTGGTAGCAAACTACACATTAGACTTTGACTACACTGATTTAGCTGGAAATAAGTTAGAAGAAAAAACTACAGCAGTTACAATGCCACAACAATTTACTTATGATGATGTAGTACCTACAGGAACGATGAAAGCAAGTGGATATGACACAATATGGACAGAACTATTTCATACAATTACATTTGGAATCTTCGAACAAAGTACTGTAACTGTAGATATGACAAGTGCGGACTATACAGCAGGAGTTGTAGCTACTTCATACTACAAGTATTATCCACATGAAGAGAGCAGAAATAGCTTTACGGGCTTAACAGCAGTAGACTTAGATAACTTAAGTGAAAGTGTTTGGAATGCAGGTTCACAAGCATTTAACATTAAAATCAATCCAAATGAACAAGTGGTAGTATATCAAAGAATTCTTGATAAAGCTGGAAACTTAACTTATATCAATAATGAAACAGGTATCGTAGTAGATAATGTAGCACCTGATGTTCCAAAGATTACAATTAATCTACCAGAGCCAGCACAGCAGATATACAACCAGAATGTACCATTTACAATTCAAGTATCAGATCCGACAGTTAACGAAAGCTATGCAGGATTAAAGTCGGTGTCATACGTGATTGAAAAAGATGGTGAAGAAACACAAAGCGGTGATTACAATGAATCATTAGAGCCAGCCTCAAAAAGGGTAGAAAACCTTGAAGGAAGCGGAACAGTTGTTGCTACCGAGAATAACAGCAATAATGTAGTGATTCGTGTAACAGCAACAGATAACGCAGGAAATACAGTTACAGAGGAGAAGCAACTGAGCATTGATATCACAGCACCGACTGTACAAATTACATACGATAACAACTCTCCTGCAAATGAGAAGTACTACAAAGACACAAGAACTGCCACTGTAACAGTAACAGAACGTAACTTTGATCCGAATGCAGTAAGGTTTAATATTACAAATACTGACGGTACACAACCATCAATCAGTGGTTGGTCAATTGGTGGTAATGGTGGTTCTGATTCGGACATTAATACCTGCACAGTATCATTTGCAGCAGAAGGCGATTACACAATGACGATGAATACGACAGACAAGGCAGGAAACGATTCAAACTATACACAAGTAGATGAGTTTACAGTTGATAAGACTTTGCCAGAGATTAACGTGTCGTACAATAACAACAACGCATCAGAGCCAGGGTATTATAACCAAACAAGAACAGCAACGATTACAATTAACGAACATAACTTTAGTGCATCAGATGTAGAAGCAACAATTACAGCACAACTTCAAGGACAAGGAGTTTCGGCTCCAAGTATCGGAGGGTGGTCACAAAGTGGAGACAATAATACAGCAACTGTATCTTACACAAGTGAGGCAGATTATACATTTGATATTTCATGCATTGATTTAGCAACTAATCAAGCGACAGATTATACGCAAGAAGAGTTTACAGTTGATTTAACAAAGCCAACAGTCGAAATCTTAGATATCGTAGACTTGTCAGCAAATAATGGAGTGGTAGCTCCAACAGTAAATTTCTCTGATGTGAACTATAATGGAGAAAAAGTAACATTAACATTAGAGGGTTCAAACCGCGGAAATGTGGAGGTAGATGTAGAACCAGTTACAATTACAAACGGTCAAGAATTCCAATTTGCTGATTTTGAAAAAGAGCAAGAAATAGATGACATCTATACATTGACTGCGACAGCTTACGATAGAGCAGGAAATACAGATGAAAAAACAGTTAAATTTTCAGTAAATCGATTTGGTTCTACTTATGAAATTGTTGGGGAAGAGACAAAAACATTACTTGACAATTATTACGCAAACGAAGAGAGAGATGTTGTTGTAAGAGAAGTTAATGTGGATATTTTGGAAGAATCTGCAGTGAGCTATGGTAGAGATGGAGAAAGCGTAACTTTAGAAAAAGATCGGGATTATACAGTAAGAAATGGTGCAACGGCAGCACAGTGGAGTGAATATGTATATACAATTGCAAAAGAGAATTTTGAGACTGAAGGAA
Source organism: uncultured Lachnospiraceae bacterium (assembly GCA_964369425.1). Lineage (GTDB taxonomy): Bacteria > Bacillota > Clostridia > Lachnospirales > Lachnospiraceae > CAUPWF01. The sequence goes on along the minus strand of CAYJGW010000031.1, from coordinate 11,292 downwards.
ACTATGTTGTCACAGTCGAATCAACAGATAAGGCAACAAATGAATCTAATAATAAAGTCAAAAAGATGGATGTTGAATTTGCAATTGATAAAACAGCACCTACGTTAGTCGTTTCAGGGATTGAAGATGCAGCACAATACAATGAAGATTCAAGAGAAATAACAGTTGTTGCACAGGATAACCTAGCGATTAACAATATGGATATCTATATTGATGGAACACTTGCTGAAGACGGTAGTTATACAAGCGAGGAATTAGTTGACAGCAACGGAGAAGTTAGCTACACGATTAGCAGTAATAATGCGTTCCAAAATGTTAAAGTAATTGCTACAGATATGGCTGGAAATGAAGCGGAAAGTAGTCCGATGAGCGTACTAGTAACATCAAATTTATTTGTACAATACTACAGTAATACACCATTATTAGTAGGAAGTATTTTAGGAGTACTCGTACTTTGCACAGTATTATATTTTGCAGTTATACGTAAGCGCAAAAGACAATAAGATATAGAAATTAGAGGAAGGGGTTGTCTGAGTGTTGAATTTGGACAACCCTTGTTCTTTTAATTGGAGGGATGAAATATGAGAACGGGGGATGTTATAGGAAATACCTATCAAATAGTCAAAGAAATAGGTCAAGGAGGGGTCGGGGTTGTATACTTAGCAAATCACCTGCGCTTGGGAAAACCAGTTGTTGTTAAGAAGGTAAAAGAAAATATGGTAGGGAGTATCGAGACTAGATGGGAAGTGGATATACTAAAAAAACTACATCATAGCTACCTGCCTCAAGTTTACGATTTTATCCAAGAGGGCTCGAAAGTATATACTGTTATGGAATATATAAAAGGGCATGATTTAGAAGAGTATGTAAAGGCAGGGTATCAAGTTGAAGAAGAAACCATTCTTAGGTGGTTAACACAATTGACAGAAGTGTTGGAATATCTTCATTCACGTACGCCTATGATATTGCATAGTGATATAAAGCCAGGAAATATTATGATAGATAATCAGAGCAATGCATATCTAATTGATTTTAATATTTCGCTCGATGGAGAATCAGAGTTTGATATCAAAGGATGTAGCGTTAATTACGCAGCACCAGAGCAATTTCAGAAAATGAAAAATCGAAGAAGTGGATTTAGAGATGAAATAATATTAAACAGTCAAATGGATATATTTAGTCTTGGAGCAAGTTTTTATACACTTATGACAGGTCAGATGCCAAGTAGTCAACACAAGGTGATTCCATGTGCGCAAATGCAAATACCATATAGTATTGGGCTGACAAGTTTGATTGATGAAATGATGATATTTGATTTAAACAAACGATGTGAAAATACGAAGATTGTTTTAAAGCATTTATCAAACATTAGGAGAAAAAGTCCGCAGTACAGAGTAAAGTTGTTACTACGAATTTCTATGTATGCGATTTTAATATTAAGTATAGGTGGAATTGGACTAGGAATTTATTATTATTCATTTGAAAAGAGTAAAGATAGTTGGATAGTTGATTATAATAACTTTGTTCAAGCGGTACAAAGTTATGAAGAAGAGACTATAGTCTCAAATGGGGTTTCGATGCTGAATGAGCGTGCAAACCAAAAATATTTAGAAAGAAACCAAGAAAAAGAAGCAATAGTACTGAGAGAGATAGGAAATAGTTATTTCAGGGAACAAGATTACAGTACTGCTAGTATCTATTTTGAAAAGGCATATAAGATTCAGAAAGAAGAGGAAGAGTACTTGCAAGATTATCTAATTGCGCTTATTCGGTCTGGACGAATCATAGAGGCAGATAGCTTAATGAATGAACATGAAAATTGGGATTCGCAAGTGAGTATATTGATTGAAGCTGAAATATTAGCGGAAAGTAAAAAATATGATGAAGCTTTAGCACTATTGGATGAATTAAATTCATCAACAAATAGTAAAGTTCAAAAAGAAGCGACACTGTTGCAAGCGAATATTTATATAGAACAAGAACAATATCCAAATGCGTCAGAGATATTGAGTGAATTGTCAAGAAGTACAGATGAAAGAGATTTGCTCAGAAAGTGCGGTGAAGTGAGCATTGATGCGTACGCTCAGCAAGAAGGGGAAGATAGTGCGCAAAAGTACTTAGAAATTGCAATTTCTAGTTATGAGAGATTAGGATCAATGTTGCATCCTTCATATGAAGATCAAGTGAATTTAGGTTTGGCATATCGGATAGGGAAAGATTATAGAAGAAGCAATGAACTGTTTGAAAACATGGAAAGGATGTATCAAGCAGACTATAAAATCAAGATGTGGCAGTGCTACAACTATTTGGATTTGGGAAGAAGCACAAATAGCAGTGATTCGGTATTAGATGATTTAAAGTTTGTATATCAAGATTGTTTGAAAGATTATAAAGAAACAGGAAAAGAAGACAGTGATATGGAACAGTTAATTTTGATAATGGAGTATTATGTCAAATAGATAAGAAAGATTCTTCATGGAGAATCAGATTGGGGAAAAGACGATGACGAAGAAACAGAGAATATTATTAGCTAGCTTAAGTGGCTTGTTAGCAGTAATAATTTTGACAACCATAGGTGCACTAGTATGGAGTGGAATGAATGAAGAATTGCTGGAAGAGACATTGGAAAAGGCACATAATTATGTAGCAGAGCAAAACTATGAAGCTGCAATTATAGAATACAAAAACTTAATTGAAATGGATCCTGAAAATCCGGACTTATATGCCGAATTACATGATGTGTATCAAGTACAAGGGGATGTCCCTCAGATGAGATACATATTGACGCTAGGGATTGAGAGAACAGGGGCAACACATTTGCAATATATGTTAAATATGTTAAATAGTTCTGATGGAACGAGAGCAAAGACAGAGAATATAACGGATTCTCCAGATATTACATGGAATGTTTCATTTAAGCAAAAGCTAGATAGTTACAATTTTTCAGACTATAAACGAGAGTTTGGACAGGTAGATAATAGTAGTTTAGATGCAAGCAATGAATTAGAGGTGCAACATAGCAACACATCAGCAACATTTTACTACACAGATACAGAGGAAAATAGCGATATAGTGAATGAGGGGCAAAAAACTCCCAATGCTGAAAGTATGCCAGAAAAAGCGACCTTGAGCGATCTTGGCGTAATATTTAGTAACTTTAATGGGATGATTACGCTAGAGCAATTACAGCTCATGACAGGAACTAAGATACAACCAGAGTTAAATGATGGAAAGTATGTGGTGACGATACCAACCGACAATTTTAATTTGATGATAGAAACTGATCTGGAAGGGAATGTAACGTCATCAATGGCATGGAATGAAATCACATTTTTCAATGCAAATAGAAATGATAACGAAAATACTTCGAAATATTCAGGAGTAGTAATTGATGCAGTTAGTGAAAAAGGGGTAGCAAATGCCAAATATACGTTTAAGTCTTCGTCTGGGGAGATAGTGGAAGGAACAACAAAGACGGATGGATCTTTCACAGAAGAACTTGCTGTTTCGAAGTATGTGTTAATTATAGAAGCGGATGGATACACTATAGAAGAATTTGAAGTAGAGGTCATGACAGGGAGAACATATAGTGGAGAACAATTTGTAATATCGTCTGAATTGACAGAAGGCACAGCTAGGGTTGTTTTAGAATGGGGAGCACAACCGTTGGATTTAGATTCATACTTGTCAGGAGAGGACTCAACAGGAGATAGTGTTTGGGTAAGTTATAGACAAAAAATCTCAAAGAGCGGTGATAGAGTACAAGCTGAGTTAGATGTGGATGATATGAACGGGAATGGACCAGAAACAATTACAATTTATGATTTAGGTGGAAACTATGTATTTACAGTTGTTGATTATTTATTGACAGGAACGATGGCACAGTATGGAGCGACAGTAAAGGTGTATTTACCAGGTAAATCACCACAAACAATTACTTTAAATGCAAATAGTGGAGTAGAAGATATTTGGGAAGTGTGCGAAATCAATAATGGAGAAATAAGAATTATAAATTCGGGTGGAGATGAATCAAGCTTATCACCAGATAATAAATAGTTGAGAATAGAACTAGGAGAAGCGTATGCATGGAGAGCACTATACAGAAGAAGTAGGAAATGCAAAATTAAAAGAAGAAAAGAGAGGAAACAATTTTTCTTATATATTAAGCAACAATGATGAATATCATGATACTGCTTATAAGGTATTACATAGTCAAGAGAATGGGATGTTTCTTCCATGTATGAAGATGTATTACAATGGAAAAATTGAAATTTACTATATGTGCGAAGGGTTCGAAACAATTGATAGTATTCGATATAAAGTGAACTCAGATACAATGATAGAGATTATTCTTAACTTTATAAAGAATATAACTGAATTCAAATCCATCGGATTCTTATATCATAAAAATATTCAAATTGCTTGGGATAAAATCTACATCGAACAAAACACACATATGGTGAAGTGGGTGTACATACCAATTACTCAAAGTGAAGATATTACACAATCTGCTTTCGAAACAGAGATACGAGCAGAACTTATTCGTTACATTCATACATATTTGTTAGAGCCGAATCAGAAAGTACAAAAACTAATGTCTGCTTTAGCGAATGGTTCAATGAACATTCAAGATATTTACAATGAATATCGAGGTGCGACAAAGAAAAAGGTAGCTCAAAATAAAAAGTTAAAGATGGTGGGACTTCCCCCTAATGATAGTTTTTCAATCTTGCTAGAGCAAGAGAAGATAGTGCTAGGAAAACAGAAAGAATTAGTAGATATCGTAATTGCTAATAACAATACAATTAGTAGAAAACACTGCACTATTATGCAGAAAAATGGTGAGTTGTACATCGTAGACGAAGGAAGTGTAAATGGTACTTATGTGAATAGCATCAAGGTGGAGGCAAATCAAATGAAACAAATTGGTGCAGGGGATATTATTCGACTAGCTAACACCAAGTATCAAATAGTGTAGGGGGAGATATACATGAATAAGCCAAGGATAATAATAGCAGATACAGACATCAATTATATCACTCCTTTACAGCTTCAATTAGTGCATATGTTTTTTGATAAAATCGAACTAGAGATCATTACAGATAGAGAGTATTTGACACAATTATTTTCAGTACCACAAAGTATTGATATATTGATTATTGATGAGCAATTGTATCAGGAATCACTACAAATGCACAATATCGCGAATGTATTCGTGATGACAGATAGTCGTAGAGTGGGGGAAACACAATCTTTAAACATTGCGTATCTCTATAAGTATACAAGCATTCGAGAGATTATGAAGGAAATTGTAGGGAAGAGTACCAGAGAACTTGAAGTTGTAAAAGAAGAAAAAGAGGATACAAAAGTAATCCTAGTTACATCAGCTAGTGGGGGAGCGGGAAAAACAACATTAGCCATGGGTATTAGTGCAGCTCTCATAAAAAATTATAAGAGCGTGTTATACATCAATGTTAGTAGATTACAGTCATTTCATCATATGTTAGAGAATAAAGTACCGATTGAATCTCAAGAGGTGTATTCAAAATTATTTCTCTCAAATGAAGATGCATATTTGATGATTAAGCATTTAATCAGAAATGAGAGTTTTCATTACTTGCCAGCATTCAAGGCAGCATTGCCAGCATTAAATATCTCAAAAAATATATACGAAAGAATTGTACGGTATGCAAAACGAAGTCAAGACTATGATTATATCGTGTTGGATGTAGAAAGTACCTACGACGAAGAGATGATTCGTCTACTTAGCATGGCTGACAGAGTTGTTATAGCGACTACACAAAACAAAGGCGCAGTAGAGGCAACCAATGATTTGGTAAATAACATAAGCGGAATGAATACAGGGAAATACATCTTCCTATGCAATAAATTCGAAAAAAACAAGAGTAACGCACTGGTTGATAACGGAAGTAATCTGAAATTTTCAGTGCATGAATACATTGAAAGAATAGCTGGAATTGAGAAACTTAAAAATGAAGAACTCGTACAAGATGCAGGGATACAAAAATTGACGTATCTTGTGCTGTAGAGGTGAATATGAAAAATACAATTATAGTGGTTTTTAATATTGTCAAAAGGGGCGTTAAAGTTGATATAGAGATTCCAACAGATATCACAACAAAGGAGTTATTTGTTGGACTGAATCAAGCCTATAACCTAGGAATGGACACAACAGATATCAAGCAGTGCTATCTAAAGGCAGAAAATCCAATTACATTACTTCGAGGTAACAAGCTTATTAATGAAACAGGATTAAGAAACGGTAGCATCATATATTTTACAGAATAGAGGTGAGGAAAAACTAGATGGAAAACAAGTATAAATTGGTGCTTTCAAACAAGAAGATATACAAAGAAGTAGAGTTACCAGAGGAATCTAGAGTGTTTAGAATAGGTACTACAGTTGAGTGTGATTACAGATTAAGCAAGGAATACTTCTTTGAAGATGTACGGTTAGAATTAATCAGTAAAGATGGTAGATGGTATGCTACCTGCTCGGATAATTTATATTTTGATTCCGGTGAAGCTGGGCGAATCATTACCAAAGAGTTAGTACATGGAGATGGCTTAACGATATGTTATAGTCAATCATCAAATGAACTACTAAAAATGGAGTTTATGGTAGATTTTGATAGTAAATATACGAATCTGGAACGAAGAATTGAGTTTGGGAATAAGAGGAGCATCTTTGTTGGAGGAGATCAAGATAATGACATTGTTCTAAAAGGACCATACGTGAGAAATGATCGGATTGAATTGATTAAAGAGGGGAATGAATTCCGTGTGAAGATTGTTAATACAGCATATGGAGTGAACCATAACGGAAGCAAGATTGAGTCTGAGAAGAAAATAAATAATGGAGATTTTGTGTCTATAGCAAATTTCTTGTTTTATTGTAAAGATAATTATATTTGGATGAAGATAGATAGTGATTATAGTATTCGAAATCTGAATTATAGAGATCAGACTATGAAGGCGAATTATCCAAAATTTATTCGTAATACAAGAATAAAATCTAAAATTGATGATAAGCCAATTAAGGTGCTAGACCCCGTAGCTATTCCAGAGAAGCCACCTTTAAACCTAGTTACAACACTTATGCCAGCAGTGGTGATGTTTGCACTAGTGATTGTGTTAAGAGGTGTTATGAGTGAAAGCAGTGGAACATATGTTATCTTCAGTATCTGTACCATGGGAATGGGGGTTGTTACAGCAGTATTAAACATCGTGAATAGACAGAAAAAATATCAAAAAGATTGTGAAGATAGGATTAATACGTATCAGACTTATTTGATAAATAAACGAGATGAAATCCAAAAAGCACGAGAGTTAGAGCTATGGTGTTTGCGAACAACTCATTATAATACAGAAGAAAATCTTCAGCACTTACAAAAGTTTGACTCGTGCCTATTTGATAAAACACCAGAAGATGACGATTTCTTAGAGATATATCTAGGAATAGGTTGGAGAAAATCGGAGAAAAAAATCGACTACAAAGAACAAGAAAAGCTAGAGGTTGGAGATGAACTCTCTCAGATGCCATCACAGGTGGCGAGGGAATTTAAGTATATTGCAAACGCACCGATTACATTGTCACTTAAGGGGGCGAACGCAGTTGGAGTGATTGGAACCTATGGTTTTTTAAATGATATGTTAAAAGAGATTGCAGTAGACTTGATTAGTAGACATTACTATGGGGACTTGAATATCTACGTCTTTATGGATGAGGAAACAGAGAAATATGAATGGGTTCGAATGATACCTCATTTCCAATATGGAGACTTAAGAAGAAATATCGTATGTGATACACAGAGTAAAAATAATGTCTTTGAAAATCTGTATAAAGAATTGACACTTAGAAGTGAAAACAAAGGGATTGATGGGTACAATGTTGTGCTTATTATGGATGACCAAGGAATAAAGAGCCATCCAATATCAAGGTTTATTGAAAAAGCAGCTGAGTTAAATACGGTTTTTGTATTCTTCGAGAGCAAAGAGGAGCTATTACCACTACATTGTAGTCAGATAATTAAGATGGATGTGGACAGCTGTGGGATCTTATATAAGAGCGAAGACAGAACAAAGGTGCAGAAATTCACATATACGAAAGTGAGCGACTATATACTAGGTGAAATCTCAAGGATTATTGCGCCTACATATTGTGAAGAAATTAGCCTAGAAGGCTCTATGAGAAAAACAATGTCTTTATTCGAATTGCTAGAAATTTATTCGGTAGAGGACTTGAATCTAGAAAAGCGATGGGATGAATCGAAGATATATGAGAGTATGGCAGTGCCACTTGGTATTAATGCAAAGGAAGAGGTTGTCACTCTGAACCTCCATGAAAAATATCACGGACCACATGGATTGGTAGCAGGAACGACTGGTTCAGGAAAGAGTGAGATTCTACAAGCGTACATATTATCAGCAGCCACAATTTTCCATCCATATGAAATTGGATTTGTAATTATTGACTTTAAAGGTGGAGGGATGGTGAACCAATTCAAAGACTTGCCACACTTAATTGGAGCGATAACAAATATTGATGGTAATGAAGTGCAAAGATCCTTAAAGTCGATAAAGGCAGAATTGGTAAAGCGACAAAATTACTTTGCATTAGCAGGTGTAAATCATATTGATAAATATATCCAATTATACAAAGAGGGGAAAGTAGGGGAAGCGTTGCCCCACCTAGTGATTATCGTAGATGAGTTTGCAGAGTTGAAAGCAGAACAGCCAGAGTTCATGAAGGAGTTAATCAGTGCAGCCAGAATCGGTAGAAGTTTGGGAGTTCATTTGATTCTAGCAACACAAAAACCAAGTGGAGTCGTAGATGCACAGATATGGTCAAACTCTAAGTTTAAGTTATGTTTGAAGGTACAATCGAAAGAGGACAGTAATGAGGTGTTAAAAACGCCATTGGCAGCAGAGATTAAAGAACCTGGTCGAGCATATTTACAAGTAGGAAATAATGAAATCTTTGAATTATTTCAATCAGCCTATAGTGGAGCACCAGCATCAGCAGATGACAGTGAAACGAAAAAAGCATTTACAATCAAGCAGGTTAGTTTCTCGGGAGCAAGAACTGCAGTATACGAGAAGAAAAAGAAGGTAAATAAGACCATATATGACAGGAATCAGTTAGAAGCAGTGGTGGAATTTGTGAAAGGGTATTGCGAGAAGAGCCAGATTGATAAATTACCGAATATATGCTTGCCGCCACTTGAGACGCATATTGTTTATGAAAACTCAGAGATTGAGGCAAAACACCATGTACAAGTAGGTATTGGAATATACGATTATCCAGAACAGCAATTACAAAGCCCATACGTATTAAATCTTACAACTACAAACTATATAATTATTGGATCCGCACAGACTGGAAAGACGAATATCCTGCAAACTGTAATAAGAGGAATTGCAGAGAATTATTCAGTAAAAGAGGTAAATATATATGTGTTAGATTTTGGTTCTATGATATTAAAGAATTTTTCCGATTTGAACCAAGTAGGTGGGGTGGTGTATTCACATGAGGATGAAAAACTTAAGAGCTTTTTCCGAATGTTAAATGAAGAAGTGGTGGAACGCAAGGCAAGGTTATCAGAAGCAGGGGTGAGTTCATTTGCTTCATATAAAGAAGCAGGACGGGAAGACCTCCCACAAATAGTGGTGGTGATTGATAATTTAACAGCACTTAAAGAGTTGTATCTACAAGAAGAAGATATGCTACTTCCTTTATGTAGGGATGGAGTAGCGGTAGGAATATCTTTTGTAATTGCAAATTTGCAAACGGCAGGAATCAGTTACCGATATCTTAATAGTTTTGAAGGTCGAATTGCACTATTTTGTAATGAAACGTCAGAGTATACGATGTTGTTTGAAGGAAATAGAATGAAAATTTCAAATAATGAAGGTCGTAGCCTTGTTCAAATAGAAAAGACAGCGTATGAATGCCAGATGTATTTATCATTCGAAGGTGAAAAAGAATTTGAGCGTGTTCAAGCAATTAAAGAATTTGTTGGTGACATAAATAGTACACAAGGAAAGGAAAAGGCAAAGCGAATTCCAGAGATACCACAAAGAGTTACGCAGGAATATTTAGAGATAAATTATCCAGAAGCATATCAAGAAGAGGAGATTGTTCTAGGGTTAGATTTTAAAACAGTTTTACCGAGCAAGCTTAATTTAACTAAGAATAAATTATTAACAATTGTGGGGCAAAAAGAATCAAATATGAGAAGCTTTGCTAAACGTCTAGTAAATGAGATAAAGGATAGAGTAGGAGGATGCGAGCTATACATAGTGGATGAGATAGCAGGTAATTGGAGTGAGTTTGAATACTTGCAGGAAACGGCATTCTATTCGACAAGTACAGATTCATCTTTGAGCATTTTCAATGAGATATCTTATACATTAAAAAGAAGATACGAGGAGTTGAGTACAAAAATTATTGACAACTTAAATGAGGAGCCTTGGATCGTCTTAGTTATTGATAGTGATGAGGCAATCAATGGAATAAGTAAAGATAAAGCAAGTGTGGAATGCTTTAAAGAAATTATTGGAAAGTATGCAGAGATGAAGGTATTTGTACTGTTTTGTAATGTTCCGAATAATAATATTTCATTTAATTCACCGGAGCTGTTAAAGTGCGTGAAGGATAATAAACATTATATTGTTTTTGAAGATATGCAAAATATTAAATTGGTAGATATCCCAATAAGTGTGTCCAAAAAATTCAAGAAGCAAGTAAAGGCGAATGATGCATATATGATAGTGGATAGCGAAGTTGTAAAAATTAGAACAATTGTATAGTTTTAGCGGTAAAATCTGCATAGCAGTTTTACATAAATAAAAACATAGGAGGAAATAAAAATGTCAGTAAACAAAGTGGATTATGAAGTTCTACAATCAGGGGTTGGAATTTATGCTAATCAAGCCGACTCATTACAAGAGGTGTTAACAGCGCTAATTCAGATGAATGGTCAGTTACAAGATGGATGGACAAACCAAACTTCAGATGCTTTTATTCAGAGATTTGAGGAAGAATATAAGCCTGCTTTAGAAAATGCAAGAGATGCAATACAAAGCATCTCGGATTATATCTCTAGCTACATGCAAGCACGTCAAGATGATGATGCAGCGGGTGCAGCAGCAGTAAGAGGATAGTAAAAACATTACTAATGAATAGCGGCTACAAAAGTAGTCGCTATTTATAAAACCCCAAGGATAAAGGTGGATAAGAATATGATAAAATCACAGTGTTATAATGAAA
>CAYJGW010000030.1:19205-32399 GCA_964369425.1 uncultured Lachnospiraceae bacterium | reverse complement strand
TGGATGTATTGGTAGAACAAGCAGTACAAAATATAGAACCATCCGATGATAGTGAAGTAATTATCCTAAATAATGAGTTAGAAGTGATTGGCAATGCACAAAGAAAAAATATGATAGTAGAAAAAGAGGAAGACATCAAAAAAAACATTGAAGAAGGAGAGAGTTTTACACTGAAAACAAATGGAGAAACTTATAATGCTTCTGGTGTATATTTTGAAGAGAATCAGTGGTACATTCTAAGTATCAGTAAAAATCAAGATGCAGTGGGATTGGCTACAGTAATTTCTTTAGTGTGGATTGTAATTACAGGTGGGTTGATATTGATTGCAGTGAAACTCTCTGAACGGTTGAGTAGATACATTTACAAACCAGTAAAAGAAACAATGCAACAAATCAATGAACTTGATGTGTCAGATGAGACGATGATTCATGAATTTGATACTATGCAAAACACAGTAATAGTGCAGGAAAAAAAGAGATGCAACCTATTACTGAAGAGATTGATTCAAGATAGTGAAGAGATGAAAGTAGAACAGTTTCAGCTATTGCAACGTGTATTAGGTGTGGGCATAGACGAAGGTATTAAAAATCTAATTGTAGTGATTCATTTTTTAAATGAGTTGGAAAGTAAAGACTATGATAAAGTAGAGAAAGTGTTAGAAGTAGAAGTAAAAGATCTATTTCAATACAATTGCATGATTCGCGTAGGAAAGAGATTGGTGATTTTGTTTAATGGAGAAAGGGAATCGAAAGAAAATGTTAGAGCAGAGCTATTGAAAGTAAAGAGTCGAGTGGAAGAATTGTTAGAACAGTCAGTAGCAATTGCTACCAGTGATTATTATTCTCCATTATCTAAGTCATCTCTTATGTATAAAGAGACAAATAATCTGTTAAAGTATCGCATGTTAGGGATGGACACACCGATATCAACAGAAACAGTAAAAATGAATTTGAGTTCAGATAAGACGAGATATGATGTGCGCTTAGACAGCAGGTTAAAGGAGATGTTGTACAAGAGGAACAAAAAAGAATTTGAAGAGATTGTAGATAAAATCTTTGAGGAAATAATGAATCTAAAGTTTGATAACATGAAAGCATCATTGTTATATTTTACAGATTATTCAATTGAGGTTGTAAATGAAATCAACTCATCAAAATTATTTCCACAGAAAGCGGATTTAAAAGAAGTTCGCACTTCGATATTAGAAAAACAAAAAATTCAATCGATTAAAGAATCCTATCTAATTGCAATGGAGGTGTTATTTGAAGAGGTGAAAAAACGCAAGCAAGATACGCAAAGCAAAATGCTAGAGGCGATAAAAGCTTACATAGAAGAGAATTATATGAATCAAGAGTTATGCCCTCAAAGTATCGCTACTATGTATAAATTTTCGGTAAAGTATCTGTCCTTTTCGTTTAAAGAATATACTGGATATTCTCTGGCAGCGTATATTCAAAAGAGAAGAGTTGAGGCAGCTTGTTATTTGCTAGAGCACAGCAGTTTATCTATCAGTGAGATTGTATTTAAAATTGGGTTGGAAAATGAAAATTACTTTTATACCCTATTCAAAAAGAATATAGGGGTTACACCAAAGCAGTATAGACAATCAAAGATTGATATACTGAAAAATGAACTGTAAGTTGTTATGAATTGGGAAAAGCGAAAGGAAAATAGAGATGAGTATTAAAATACAAGAAGGTATGGTAGTAAAAAGTGTAAAAAACCCAGTTATTAAAAGCATGGGGATTTGTGATCCTCATCTTCAAGTATTTGAAGAGAAGATTTATATGTACTGTAGTCATGACTATTCTGTAGAAAATACAACTTACAGAATGGATGATTGGCACGTATGGTCAACAGTAGATTTTAGAGAGTGGACATTAGAGCGAATTGTTAAACCAGAAGATTTTTACATGGGGAAATCGTCGAACTGTTGGGCTTTGGATGCAGCAGAAAAAGAGGGGAAATATTATCTGTATTTTTCGAATAAGAATGACGATACCGGAGTGGCGGTCTCTGACTCTCCTAGTGGCCCATTTGTAGATGTGATGAAAAAACCACTTCTTGATGGAACCAATACGTCTACTAGAGAGTATGATCCAGCTATTTTACGTGATGATGACGGCAACGATTATATTGTCTTTGGAGCACCTGCTTGGGCCTATGGAGAAGGTGGATACTATATTGCAAAGTTAGGTGATGATATGATGTCTTTGGCAGAGGTACCAAAGAAGATTGAACTGGATCATGAAGCCGATGATAAAGTGTCGCTCAACAAATTCAATGGAACTTACTATTTAACATGGGGCTCTTACTATGCAGTATCGGATTCGCCGTATGGACCGTATACTTGCATGGGTAATACAGGAGCATCCGAAGATCACGGCTCCTTTATAGAGCACAATGGACAAATATTTCACTCTTTTACAATCTTTGATCCTACGATGGTAGTACGAAGTTCTGGAATCTGTTATGTACACCAAAAAGAAAATAAAGAATTGGTTGTGGATCCACTGATTCTTGAATATGGGGTAGGTCACTATGATACGCAGTGGAATAAGATACATAGCCAATGGTTCATGAAATCAGAGGGGATGGAAAAGAGAGACAATCGTAGATATGGATTTGATATGTGTACTAGTAGCAAAGGCACGTTGTGGTATCCAAATCTTGAAAACAGTACAGACAAGAATCATATCTCTTTCTTCGCATCGTGTGATTGTGAAGAGGGTGGAGTAATCGAAGTGAGAGAGTGTGAAGGCGGAGAAGTAATAGGTAGTGTGGAAATAAGAAAAACAGGAAACTTATGGAGGTCTTATCGTATCTTTACATGTGAATTATCCAAGTCAATCAAACATTTACACCTCACTTTAGGTGTGAAAGGCGAAGGAGAGATTCGTTTAGATTATTTTATGTTTTATGAAAAAGGAGAGAGCTATGAGTAATCAATACCTAGAAGAATTAAAGAATCCCAGTGATGCAGCACGAGGGTGGACGAGATGGTGGTGGTATGGATGCGCAGTTAAAAAAGATGAGATTACATATCAACTAGATGAGATGGCACGACAAAACATCGGCGGTATTGAAGTGCAGATTCTTTACCCAGTAGCAGCAGATGATAAAGAGAATGATAGAAGAAATATCGAATATTTTTCACCGGAGTTTTTTGAAATTATAAAATTTACGGCAGAAGAAGCAAAAAAAAGAAATATGATTTTTGATTTTACGCTTGGTTCATCTTGGCCTTATGGAGGACCATTTGTAACCTATGATATGAGTGCCCCGATTGTCTATCCATATTATATAGATGTAACAGGACCAACGAAATTCTCCTATGATTTCACAACTAAAATCGCTGGAGACATTGTTGGATGCGTAATGGGTCGTATGGAACACAGTGAGATGATTCCGGAAACAATAGTAGATCTTAATGAAAAAATTGGAGTGAAAAAACTATTTAACTGGCCTTGGGGAATGACCCTAGAAGAAATAGAGATTCCAGAGGGCGATTATAAGATAGTGTGCTTTGTGTCAGGAAAATATAGACAACATGTACTGGCACCGACAAGAGGCGCAGAAGGTTATGTGATTGACCACAATCGCAAAGATGCAGCTAGACTATTTTTTGAACATGGAGGCAATCCATTAGTTGAAAAATTAGGAAAAGGAATCATCTCATCCTTCTTTTGTGATTCCATTGAAGTAGGAGGACATAACTGGACGAATATCATGTATGATGAGTTTGAAAAGAGACGGGGATATTCACTCAAACCATATATCTATGCATTATATGGAAACATCAAAGGAATGACAGAGCGTATTCGTTACGATTATCAAAAGACATTTGCAGAGCTTACAGTCGAGAATTTCTTTGAAGAAATGACAAAATGGTGCGCTGAAGTAGGTAGTAAATCGAGAATTCAAGCACATGGAACGTGGGGCGATGTGCTAAAGGCATACGGAGCAGCAGATATTCCAGAAGGTGAGACATTCTACGATTTTGATCATTATACAGTAAATACGATACATAGGCGTCTAGCAAGTTCAGCGGGAAATGTATACAATAAACCAGTGATTTCAAATGAAAGTTATACATGGTTAAGATTTCCGAGATATATGGTAACATTAGAACAGATGAAAGTAGCTACAGATACTATATTTATTGATGGTATGAATCAGATTGTAAACCATGGATTTACTTACAATCCAACAGATGGAGAAGAGTGGCCGTTTTATGCTTCTTCACATATTTGTAATACCAATACATGGTGGGAGTTTTATAAAAATATGGCTGATTACATTCAAAGAGTAAGCCATTTTATGCAAAAAGGAAAGACGAAAGCAGAAGTTGCAATCTACCTTCCTCAAAATGATATCTGGGCAGAACATGAGATGAGTGATTTGCATATGTGTATGAAGTTAAAAGATCGCTTCGAAGAAGATGTAATCGATGGAATTGCAAAAGCAGGGTATTGGTTTGACTATGTAAATGATGACGTTCTAGAGAGGTATACAGAATATGAGTATCAAGTATTAATTCTAATGGAGACTAAACGATTACCGGTTAAGACTGCACAAGCAATCTTGGAATTTGCACAAGCTGGAAATTTAGTAATTATCGCACAAGAAGTACCGAAACTCTCATGTGGGTTCATAGATGCAGATGAGAATGATAAAGCGGTGGTATCAGCAATGGAAACGTTGCAAAGGGAAGAAACTTACCGATTTGCAATTGATAAAAGAGAAAGTCTTATTCAAGCATTAAAGGACAATTTCGTTCCAGACTTGCAGATATCAAAGGGGAAAGAGTATATCGGTTACGTCCATAAAGTAGAAGGAAAGAAAGATATCTACTTCATCACCAATACAGCAAAAGAAAGCTATGATACGGCACTGACTTTTAAAGGTGTTACTGCACCTTATACCATTATGGATCCATTTACAACTAACGAAAAAGATGTACTCTCGGATTCGGTTATAGAAGGAAGCAGAGAATTATTACTACGCCTAGAGCCACTACAATCTTGTATAGTAGTATTTGACGAAGATTTAGAAGAATGCACAATTATTGAAAAATCAAAAGAAGTAGCATCTACTATTGATCTGTCAAAAGATTGGAAATTTGCAGGAAATGGTAAAGAACTTACATTAGAAACTTTAGTGGGATTTGAAAAACTCGAGGATATGAACTATTTTTCTGGAACAGTAAAATACGAGAAAATGATAGACGTTGAAAAGACAGAAGGTTCTTATGTTCTCTCTTTTGAACAGGTGAGTGAATGCGCGAGAGTATTTGTAAATGGGAACTTAGTGGGCGATATTATTAAAAGACCGTATACAATAGACATTACGAATTATCTTATCGAAGGAAAGAATACAATCCAAATAGAAGTGGCGAATCTATTGATCAATCGTATGATTGACCCAGAATTAGAAACACCACTCTATGAATATGCTGTAATTGACGAATGGCCGTACTTTACGAATTACATGAACTTTGTAAGAGAAAAACGCATCTCCAATTGGAGAGAGAAGGACATGGTAAAAGAACCAGTTCCTTCAGGTATTATCGGAGAAGTCCAAATTAAAGTTATCAAAAATTAATCAATGATTTCATTTAACTCACTGATATCGCTATCGATTATCAGTGAGTAATTTGTATAATAAACCACAAATCCAGGCTTTCCGCCTTTTGGTTTCTTTACATGTTTCTTTTCGATGTAATCAATCTCCACTTTTTCATTCCCTTTTAATTTAGAATAAAATGCAGCTAACTTACCAGCTTCCTCAAATACTCTGTCAGGCATTTCCCCACCAGGATTTTTTACAATCACATGAGAACCAGGAGCACCTTTTACATGAAACCACCAGTCATTACCCTCAGCAAGTTGGAATGTAATCTCTTCGTTTTGCAGATTGTTCTTACCAACATACATATGGTAGCCATCGCTAGAAATGTAATGCAACGGTTTGTTACTAATCTTCACTTTTTTCTTTGTGAACTTTCGTTTCACATAGCCAGATTGAGTTAATTCTTCTTTTAAAGCGATTAAATCATCTTCGCTTGTAGCAAATTCCAGTGAGTTTGCCACAGACTCTAAGTAAATAATCTCAGAGCGAGTTTCTTCAATGAGCTCACTTAAGGCTTCAAAAGTTCTTTTTAATTTATTATATTTATCAAAATAGCGTTGTGCATTTTCTTTTGCTGTTTTTGTCGGGTCAAGAGGAATGGTAATCATCTCGTTGGTATAATAATTAAGAGCCTCTAATTTTTTATCCCCATCTTTGATATCATATCCATAAGTGTGAATCAATTCGCCATAAACTTTAAATTTATCTCGATTCTCAGTATCTTTTAGTTGACGCTCTTGCAAATGACACTTCTTACGATTACGTTCTAATGTAGTCTGGACAACGTGACGAAGATCTGTTGATTTTTGACGAATTCTAGTCAGTACATTCTTAGAGTGATAATAAGTATCAATCACTTGTGAAATGGAATCGAATTCCTTTTTTTCATAACTATCAAAATGCGAGAGTTTTACGCTACAAAATTCCTTTGGTTCCAAACCATGATAATAGATAACGGGGTGAAACTCTTTAGTAGATACCTGTTCCATAAAAAGTTGGAACTGTCTATATAAGTGATATAAAATATCATCAGATAATTCGCTTGCAGGCATGCGAGAATCAATTTGTGCAATACAGCAGATTTCTTCTGCTACCACAGGACTAATGCCAGTAAAGCATTGGTTTAAAGCTTTAGACAATGGGTGTGGTGAAGAGAGAAGTGCTTCATTAAAGGCTACTTGTTGGACAGTCAGTGGATCCAATTTATCCATCGTATCTGGAATGAAATAAGTTCTTCCAGGTAGCACTTCACGTACAGAACTCATACTTGCAGGAACACGCTTAATACTATCAATAATTGTATAGTCTGCATGACAAAAAATGATGTTACTGTGCCTTCCCATTAATTCTATGATTAATATCTTCTGACACAAATCACCGAGTTCATCTAAGTGTTCAATGTGAAATTCCAATATCCGCTCCAATTTAGGTTGGACGATATCTATAATCTTGCCGTTGTTTAAATGCTTTCTAAGAAGCATACAAAAGTTTGGCGCAGTCATTGGACTTGGTTTATTGGTTTCTGTAAGGTAAAGGAGTGGGAGAGAAGCGCTTGCAGAAGCGCATAATCTTTTTTGTCCTTTTGGGGTCTTGAAAGTAAGAAGTAATTCATCAGCCTCAGGTTGGGCTATCTTATGAAGTCTTCCTTCTGATAAATATATTTTTAATTCATGTGCGATATTCGCAACGGTAATTCCGTCAAAAGCCATGTTGATTCCTCCGTACATAAGTTCTTTAAAGAATATAGTAACATTTTTTAGAGGGAAAGTATAGAAATATAATCAAAAAGGTAGAAAGGTTAGTAACAATTCAGCCTAACATCTCGGATAGGTCGTTACACGACCAATTACGCTACTACGTAGCTATATCCTCGATTACGGCAAAGCGCCTTATGGCTGTATTACAAGGTTCATCTGCTGCTATGCAAGCATATCGCAGAATCACTTGTATTCAGCCGCAAGGCTGAATTGTTACAAAGGTTACATTATCCGCGAAAAGAATATTAGATATAAAAACAGTACGATTTAGGTATGGTTGAAAACTGGACTAAAAAAAATAAAAAAACAATATAAATCAAGAATGAAAAAATTGACAAATCAAGGAAATTGGTGGATAATTAACTCTGAATAAGTGAATTTACAAATAAACATAAATTTAAGGAGGTACACATGAAGAAAATGTGGAAAAGGATGCTTGCTAGTGCATTAGTTTGTATGATGATGTTACAAACTCTTCCGATGTATTCGGTTGATGCAAGTAACGCACAACTAGAAGAAGTGCAACAGCAAGAAGATGTAAAAGAAGAAGCAGAAAAACAAGAAAACGAATCTGCTCAGAAAAGTGAAGAAGAAAAAGAAGTGCCAGCGCAGGAAGGAGAGTCTGAAGAACCATCCGAAACACCTGCGAATGTAGAGGAAGAGAGTACTTCGAAAGAAGCAGTAGCTGAAGTAGCAGTGGCAGGAGCATCAGTAGCTGAGATGGCAGTAGCATCCATTGCAGCAGTAACATTTGCAGAAGAACCGATGAAACCGGAGGTCTATAATCAAGATGGGAACCATTTTATCTACGCTAATGGTGTGCCGATTGAGATAAGTGCAGGTACAGAGGCAGGCACATCTACAGTGAAGTATGATGGAGATGGAGATGGAAGCTATGAAACAATATTAGACTTGGATCCGATTACAGAGGGAAAAGTAGATGAAGAATTGAATTTATCTGGATTCACAGTTTTTGGTGGTGGTCTTAATAACACTGTAGCATCATCTAGTATTACTATGAAAGGTGGTACTGTAGAAGAAATCTATGGTGGTGGTAGGAATATTTTTGTATGGGATACGGCACAAGGGGGGGATACATCAGCACCTTCCAAGATAGAAGGAACAGCAACCATAACTATAAGCGGGGGTATTACAACAGCAATTTATGGTGGTGGAATGGCAAACCACTTGTCAACAGGCGACACAGAGGTATACTCTTCGGTTGGAAGCACTAATGTTGTGATGACAGGTGGAAAGACAGATTATGTATTTGGTGGAGGTCATGCAGCAACAGTTGGAAGTACGGCACCTGTATACGGAGATGCAGCAGTTAGTATTACAAATGCAATTGTGCATGAAGATATCTTTGGTGGCGGTCATGCCACTGGTAACAATTCAGTTGCTAATGTGGAAGGTAATACAACATTAGGCTTGAACGGAGGTAGTGATTTTTGGTACGCCTTTGGTGGTGGATGGTCAGAAGCGAATGGCGCAACCGCAAATGTAGAGAATACTAAAATTCTTGCAAATAACGATGAGAATAGTAGTTGGGGGTACATTTTTGGAGGCGGTCAAGTTTGGGAGGGTTCTTATCAGGAGCCTTCTTATCAGGAACTTTCAAGTGATTCTGATACAACTATAGACAGGGTTGCTAATGTAAATGGAAATACAGAAGTGGACATTATAGACAGTAGCGATATAAGTGGTGTATATGGAGGTGGATATGCAGATATAGATACATCGAGTGATATAGAAGCTTTAGCAATTGCAGACGTATTAGGAAGTACGGATATCAATATAGAGGATAGTACTAATATTGAAATGATTGTAGGCGGTGGAGACGCTTGGTCTGGGGATGGATTTAACAAAGCACAAGCCAATGTAAGTAAAGATAAGACAACAGGTACAAAAATCAATGTATCAAATTCAGAAGTTACAGGAAATATCTATGGTGGCGGTTCAGGGTACAATTCAGATAATACCGTATATGGAGATACGGATGTTGTTATAAATAATAGTGACGTCTATGGAAATGTGTATGGCGGCGCTGCAATACAAAGCGCAGGACTTGCATTAGTAACTGGAAATACGAATGTAGAGATACATAATGAAACAGAAATTTATGGAGAAGTCTTTGGTGGCGGTGGTGTTTTTTCATATGGTGGATATGAGTATATGTCGACAACGGAAGAAACCAATAACAATGGTCGTATGGTTGCCCCAGAAGAGCCAAGCGAAAGCGAACATATTAAGAACACAGGGGTAACAGGTGATACCAACGTATTGTTAATGATGAATGCTTTAAACGCAGAGGTTGGAAGCATTTATGGTGGAGCAGAGTATGGATATGTAACAGCTAATACCAACGTGACGATTCAAGCAGGAAGGGTAAATGGTAATGTCTATGGAGGCGGTACTCATTATGAACCAGAAAGCTGGGATAAGAGTGATGCAGAAGAAGAGCCACTTATAGACTTGAGTAAGCTTGGCTATGTAGGTGGAAACACTAATGTGGAAATAACTGGTGGAGAGATAGAGACTGATTCAGATGCTATGGAAGATGTCTATGGCGGTCCTCATATCGGTGTAGTAAAAGGAAATACTAATGTTCATTTAACAAATACAGGAATAGATGGTAGTGTGTTTGGGGGAGCTCATGGTGGCTTTTATGAAAATGTGTTTGAGTATAATAAAGAAATATGGAGAGAAACACCTCAGATAGGTAGTGTTGTAGGAGATACTTATATTAATATTAATTCAGGAACTACAATTGATGAGACTGTCTACGGCGGTGGTAATAAAGAAACAGCAGTAGGTGGAGATACATTCATTAAAATGACAGGTGGAACTGTGCAAGAGAATATATTCGGAGGCGGATTATCATCTTATATAGGATATACTCTTGGTGAAGTGCTAATTGATGAAACTTTTGGAGAATATTACAGAGAGCGAACAGAAGTAGAAGGAAAAGGAAATGCTACGATTGAAGTGTTCGGTGGTAATATAGGCGCAATTGGTAGTAATACATTGAGCAATATCTATGGAAGTGGATCATTTGATTTAAGTCAAGAATCCCAGCCAGAGTTACAAGCGGCGAGTGAACCACCATTAGAAGATTCATCACCAGAAGGTACAATGGGACCGATAAAGGCAATGATTGAACGTCTGATTTCTAAAGTGATGCCTAAAAACTTAGGAGAGGTTCATATCTTTGTTGATGATGATGTAGTATTTAATGGTAATGTATACAAAGCTGTTATAGGTGAGCCGACTGAATATTTTGATACATTCGTAGAAGAGTTGAAAGTTCTGCTTGTAGAACAAGAAGAAGCAGGAATTTCAGAGGAAGAAGTAGATGTTTTTGTGGAAATAATCAAAGAAAGTCTTGAACTTGTAAATGGTGATGCTACAGTGATTATTGAACAAACCATGAAAAAAGAAGAGAATGAACTTACTTTTGAAGAATATACAGGTGGTGTTGCAGCGGGGTGGTATAATGGACCATTAGCATTTGTTGAAATAATGGGAAGTGTAGTGGGCAGTGCCTATATGGAAAGTGATGTGCAACCAAAGAATGTAGTAAATGAAATATTGTCATTCATAATGCTTCCTGCGGGAACAGGGTTGACGGATTACAATAGCGAATCGCTTAATGTATTGAGGTTAGAGCAACGACCAGATGAAGATGTCAAAGCTAGCGTTCTAAGTGGTTTAAACATAAGTGAGGAGACAGGGGAGATAGAAAGTCTAATTACTAGAGAGGTTACACTCCAAGAAGCTGGAGAAAAAGGCGCTTGGGTAAGTCCACACTGGAGCATCAAAGGTGATATCGATATTACAGAATTTGCCAATGCGGGAGAGATTGTTATTGATTTTGCAAAAGACCAAGAGTTATTTATTCCAGACGACGCAACATTAGTAGCAGATAGCTATTTACAGTCAGCGGTAACAAATGGTGGATATATCATTACAAGAAAAGATGAGCTTGCAAAAAAATCTAATGATGATAGCAACTTATCAGGCGTATCGGATGTGGCAGCCCGCATCTATAGAGGTGATGTGACAGATACCTTAACATTAACAACAACTAAAACTATGTATTATAAAGGTGATACTGTAGCAGAGCCAATAACAGCAGCACCAACCGGCAGTGATATTACAGCGTTCTTGACAGCTGGAACAAAATTATCCTATGGTCCTACGTATACATGGGAACCAGTTGCAAGTACAACAAACACTACTACGCCTAATTTGACATTAGGAAGTAAGACATATACAGCAACTGTTCCGTTTGCTCCAAACTTTGAATCAGTGCCATCAAAAGCACCAACACAAGCAGCTAAGAAGATGTTAGTGGAAGGTGGAGAGGCAACAGGTAGCATAGATATTCAAGTCAGTGACCGAACAGAAGGAAGCTTTATCATTACGTTTAAAGAGTCTACAGATAAAGCAGACCCAGATATACTTGATATATTGACAGTTGAAAAAGATGACGTCTCAGAAAAGACTAAAAAAGAAGTTCCAGAAGTGGAAGGTGGAGAATTCATCGGATGGTATCAAGAAGATGAGAATGGCAATAGAACAGAATTTGAATTTGGGAAAAAAATGACAACTGATGTGATATTGTATCCACATTATAAGTATGAAGTGACTTTCGAGGAAGAGACAGATGGTAACCCAGGAGATGAGGAATATTGGGAAAAAGATGAAGTGGATCAAGGCAAAAAGCCAACACTTCCTACTACAAACCCAACAGATCCAAACGGTGGAGAGTTTGATGATTGGTATGTGGAAGATGAAGAAGGAAATAGAACACCATTTAATCCAGATAAACCGATTGAAGGACCAGTGACAGCATATCCACACTTTAAGTACACAGTTACTTTTGAGCTAGAGACTACTGGAACACCAGAAGGCAAACAGCCATATGATGTTATGACAGATGTAAAACAAAATACTACAATTACAGATCCAACATTAGGAGAAGGGGCAGTACCTCCTGTGGATCCAAAAGGTGGAGAGTTTATCGGATGGTATTATGAAGAAAACGGTGTACGTAAAGAATTTGATTTTGATACAAAAATCGATAGTAATTTAGTACTATATCCACATTATAAGTATGATGTAGTATATGAAACAGAAACGGAAGGTACACCAGAAGGTGAAGAACCATTCCATAAAGAAACCGTAGACCAAGGAAAAACACCTACGCTTCCAGAAAAAACACCAACAGGACCAAATGGTGAAGAGTTCGGTGATTGGTATGTGGAAGATGAAGAAGGAAATAGAACACCATTTAATCCAGATAAACCGATTGAAGGACCAACAACAGTATATCCGCACTTTAAATATGAGGTAGAAGTATTAGATAGTGAAGCTGAAAACGATGGTTCGGGAACATACACACAAGGCGTAAAAGTGACTATTGATGCAGGTACAAAAGACGGCTATGTATTTGATCAGTGGATTATAGAAGCGGCACCAAGTGGATTTGTAATAGGACAATCAACAAAGTCAGAGTTTACGATGCCAGACACAAAAGTTATCCTTAGAGCAACTTGGAAAAAGACTTATGATGTTACCGTTAATGGAAGTTATTCAAGTAATTCTGGGGCAGGAACATATCTTCCAGGAGCACAAGTAACAGTTGATGCAGGTTCTAGAAATGGATACACATTTGGTGGGTGGACAGTTACAAGCCCTAGTGGATTGGTATTGGGGCAAACATCTAGTACAAGTTTTACGATGCCAGAAGGTGATGTGATTATCACCGCAATTTGGAACCAAAATGAAGGAACCACACCA
>CAYJGW010000030.1:0-19105 GCA_964369425.1 uncultured Lachnospiraceae bacterium | reverse complement strand
GGCGGAGGTGATGGAGGAACCACACCAGGCGGAGGTGATGGAGGAACCACACCAGGCGGAGGTGATGGAGGAACCACACCAGACGAAGGCGATGAAGGAACCACACCAGACGAAGGCGATGAAGAAACCACACCGGATGACGGAGATGATTCTGAAGGTGGTACAAACGAAGATGGTGGAACAGATAATGAAGATAATTCAAATGGTGGAGATGAAGATTTAGTTATTACACCTCCAACTGACGAAGGAGATGTATCAAAAGTAGAAGTTGATAACAATGAGTTGGATGAAGATGACTACACAATAGATGAAGATGGCAAGTTGATTATCGATCCAGACTACATTGCAACGTTAGAAGATGGGACACACATTATTCGCTTAACAATTGGTGAAGATACTTATGAAGCAGAGCTTGTAGTAGATGGTGGAGTACCATTGTCAATGGGTGTTTTTGACAAAGTCGGAGGAGCATGGAGCCTGTTTGATCTTATTATGACAATCTTAGCAGTAGTGTTTGCAGTTGCTTATACAGTAATTAGACCTAAGAAACGTGATGAAGAGGAAGACGAGGAAGGTGACGAGACAGAGGAGTCGAAGCACAAGAAGAGATTAGTAACAAGTGGAGTACTTGCATTGCTTGCAGTATTTAACATTATTCTATTCTTGGTGACACAAGATTTAAGTCAACCAATGATAATCTTTGATATTTATAGTATCATCTTTGCATTAGTTGTAATTACACAAATTGTTATTATGTTCTTTATTAGAAAAAAGAATAATGATGATGAAGCACAAGAACAGAGTGCATAATTAAAAGAAGAAGCCCCTATAGCGCAAAAGTAAAAGCGCTATAGGGGCTTTAATGCATGAGGAAACGATTTAGGGAAAAAAATATTGACACTACCATAAAAAAATAGTATACTATTACTGTTGTGCAGGAGTGTCGGAACTGGCAGACGAGCAAGACTAAGGATCTTGTAAGCAATGCGCTTGTGTGGGTTCAAGTCCCATCTCCTGCATTATAGAAGAAATGACGAAAATACGTAAATTCTTTAAAAATAAGGGTTTGCGTATTTTTTATATTGAAATAAATTCAAAATAATAGTACAAATGCAACATGAAAGCTACCTTAAAAGATGGTTTGATTAACTTCTATTCTCGAATAAATTTGACAATTTTGCAGATCCACCTTATAATGTACTTAACAAGACAACCGAGTAGATAGCTTGACCCTATTTATTCCAAGTAAAGAAAAACGAAGTAGTCGCTTATCCTACCAAGACGGAGCGACTACTTTTTACGTGTATCATAAAAGTTTTTTACGAGTGAAACGATTGCGATAATCATTAGTATTAATGTAAACAAATCGCCATATGTAACGTACATAAGCACCACCCCTTTCACAAGACTTTGAAATAGATGGATGCGCCCCTCGGTTGCCTGGGTAAATACATTATAAGGTTTTCAAGGTTCTACTTAAATCCATTCAGTCGCAGGCAATTGTCATTTTTAATGAAATCCACATGTGTATTTCATTGACAGGAAGAGTAGTTCCAGTCTGGATTTCTTTCATTATAATAAAATTCGCGTTTAACTAAAAGTAACATGATTGCTGCGATTATGCAATGAATAATTTGTTCAAAAAAACCACATTGGCTTTGATTTTTTGCTATAATAGGAAAGAAAATCAAAAGCATGTTGGAATCAAGGGCTTTTGAGATGATAAAAATATAAAATATGAGGATAAGAGTATGGGAAATAAAGTAGTTGTCCTAGCTGAAAAACCATCAGTAGGACGTGATATAGCAAGAGTTTTAAAGTGTAATAAAAAAATAGGGAATGGTGCTTTAGAAGGGAATCAGTACATTGTGACTTGGGCTCTTGGGCATTTAGTAGAACTAGCACCCCCGGAGCAGTATGACGAATCATGGAAGGAGTGGAAATTAGAGGTGCTTCCTATGATTCCAAAAGAGTGGAAATTACAAGTGATTGGCAAAACAGGGAAGCAGTTTCAGATGGTTAAATCCCAGCTGCTGAGAAAAGATGTGACAGAAGTTATTATTGCTACAGATGCAGGACGAGAAGGCGAATTGGTTGCTCGGTGGATTCTTGACAAAGCAGGTTGCAAAAAAGTGCTGAAAAGATTATGGATTTCATCAGTGACAGACAAAGCGATTCGAGAAGGGTTTCAGAAGTTAAAGACTGGGAAAGAGTACCAAAATCTATATAATGCAGCGAGAAGCAGAGCGAAAGCAGATTGGGTAGTAGGGATGAATGCCACAAGAGCATTGACGTGTAAGTACAATGCACAGCTTTCTTGTGGACGTGTACAGACTCCAACACTTCAAATGATTGCAAAAAGAGAAAATGATATAAGGAGTTTCAAGCCAGAATCATTTTATGGATGTGGAATTACTGTGGCTGGGAACGGATTTCAGTGGCAAGATAAAAAAAGTGGAGGCGCTAGAAGTTTTCAAAAGAGTAGAATAGAAGAAGTTGTGTCTAAAGTGAAAGATGAAATGGCTCTAGTAAAAGAGGTTACGAAAAAAGATAAAATGACACAGGCGCCCCTATTGTACGATTTGACAGAGTTACAAAGAGATGCCAATCAAAAATATGACTTATCAGCAAAACATACCTTAAATATTATGCAGCGATTGTATGAAAATCATAAGGTGCTCACTTACCCTAGAACAGATTCTAGATATCTGACTTCCGATATTGTAGGAACAATTAAAGAGCGCTTGGAAGCGTGTGGAGTAGGTCCTTATCGTACACTATCACAAGTTGCAAAGAAAAAAGTATTGACAGGGAAGTTAGCATTTGTAAACGATACAAAAGTGAGCGATCACCATGCTATTATACCGACAGAAGGATATGTAGAGTTAGATAAGATGACAGTAGAGGAGCGAAAAATATACGATTTAGTTGTTCGTAGATTTTTTGCAGTATTGTATCCAGCGTATGAATATGCACAGACATCTGTTATGCTAGAGGTGGAAGGAGAGTGTTTTACAGCCACGAAAAATGTGACAAAAAACAGTGGGTGGAAAGCCGTATATGAAGAGGTGTCAGATGAGAGGGAGGAGAGTGCTTCTCTTTTAGGAATCCAGTCAGGTCAGAAAATCAAGGTAGATGCAGTAAAGTTAACAGAAGGAAAAACAACGCCACCGCCACGTTTTACAGAGGCGACACTACTGACTGCGATGGAAAATCCTGTGAAGTTTATGGAGAGTGGAAACAAAGAAGACGCAAAGATACTTGGAGAGACTGGGGGACTTGGAACAGTTGCAACAAGAGCAGACATCATAGAAAAATTGTATCATTCATTTTTGATTGAAAGTAAAGGAAAAGAGATAGGGATTACGACAAAAGGTAAACAATTGTTGGAATTAGTTCCGACAGATCTAAAAAAGCCAGAGTTAACGGCGACTTGGGAAAAGAAACTTTCTATGATGGCAAAAGGACAATTAGATGAAAGTAAATTTTATCAAGAGATTATTGGATACACAAAATCCTTAACTTCAGAGATAAAAGTAGCAGCAGGAACATTTAAGCATGACAATGTGACAAGAACAAAGTGTCCCGAGTGTGGGAAATATCTCTTACTTGTAAAGGGGAAAAATAGCACGATGAAAGCTTGTCAAGATAGAGAGTGTGGTTATAAAGAGACTGTATCTAGAACCTCAAATGCAAGATGTCCAAAATGTCATAAAAAATTAGAATTATGGGGTAAGGGAGACAAACAACAATTTGTATGCAACACTTGTGGTCATAAAGAGAAATTGGATTCTTTCACAGAACGAAGAAAAAAAGAAGGAGCAGGGGTTTCTAAGAAAGAAATTGCGAAATATTTGAACAAGCAAAATAAGGAAGAAGAGCCTATAAATTCGGCATTTGCAGACGTTTTAAAAGGACTGAAATTATAGAAAAATTAAAAAGTTTAAAAAAATGTGAAAAAAGTGTTGACATTTGTTGAAAATCAGTAGTATAATAGCAAAGCGAGTTACGGAAACGCAGCTCGCAAACATGGGATCATAGCTCAGCTGGGAGAGCACCTGCCTTACAAGCAGGGGGTCACAGGTTCGAGCCCTGTTGGTCCCATTACACTGAAAAATGTGTATTCTGGCGGAATAGCTCAGTTGGCTAGAGCACACGGTTCATACCCGTGGTGTCGCTGGTTCAAATCCAGTTTCCGCTACTACAAGAACTAACCGAAAGGTTGGTTCTTTTTGCTATACGAAAGAAAAAATGAATCAGGAGGGCAAAGATGGAAAACAATAAATCAAGAGATGTAATTATGGCAATTGCTGGAGGATATCTTGCATATACAGGTGTACAGTTGATTATGGGGGCATTAGAAGAGAGACAGGATCATTACATTTTGTTTATATTAATTGGGGCATTCTTTGTAATATTTGGTGGAACAGTTTTGTTTCTACGCGCGAAAAAACTATTGCAACTTCCGCAAGTGGATCAAACAGATGTGCCAACACCTAGTGAAGGGAACGCTGAAGTGAGTGATGAAGTAGCAGAAGTTATCAAAGAGCAGACAGTTGAGGTAGAATCAGATGTGAAGGAAGTAGTGCCAGAGGAAGACGACAATAAAAGATAGTGTAGGATAGAAAATAGGAGATAGATATGCGAGTTGGGCTAGGATATGATGTTCATAGGTTAGTTGAAGATAGAAAATTGATAATAGGTGGGGTAGAGATTCCTTATGAAAAAGGATTGTTAGGGCATTCTGACGCAGATGTGTTACTACATGCGATTATGGATGCGATGCTAGGTGCAGCAGCCCTTGGAGATATTGGAAAGCATTTTCCGGATACTGATGAAAGATATAAAGGCGCTTCTAGTATCGCTTTGTTAAAAGCAGTTGGAGAGAAATTAGAAGAAAAGAATTATCTGGTGCAAAATATTGATGCAACTATCATTGCGCAAAGCCCAAAGATGGCACCACATATCGAAGCGATGCGACAAAATATTGCTGAAGCATTAGAAATTGACATGGATTTGATTAACATAAAAGCAACTACAGAAGAAGGATTAGGTTTTACTGGTGCAAAAGAAGGAATTGCAGCACAAGCAATCTGTAGTATTGCAGGATTATTTGAACAAAGTGTAGAGGTGACTGGAGAGCGAAACTGCGAAGGTTGTAAAGGGTGTGGAAAAAAGTAGAGGTTAAAGAATGGAATGTAGATTACTAGAAAAGCGAGAACATGAAAAAACGAGAGTATTATGGGAAGAAGTGTTTTGGGAAGATACAAAGAAATTTTTGGACTATTATTATACATTTGTTACAGATCACAATCATATTTATGTGATAGAGGAAGAGGATTTAAGAAGTATGTTGCATCTTAATCCATATAAAATCAATGTAAAAGAGAAAGAATTTTTGCTTCATTACATTGTAGCAGTGTCTACTAGAGAACAGTATAGAGGACAAGGGTATATGAGGAAGCTACTTAAACGAAGTTTCCAAGATATGTACGAGAGGAAAGAGCCATTTACTTATTTAATGCCTGCTAAAGAAGCTATATATGAGCCTTTTGGTTTTGTGACGGTATCGGAACAAGCACATTACAAAGTGAAAAAAGAAGAATTTTTTGAAAAACTAGAAGAAGTATGTAAAGGGTGTCATATCACAGAAATTTTGGAAAAAGACTGTAAAGAACTAGCAGCGTTTTCCCAAAGAATATTATCGGGAGAATACGAAATCTTTACGACACATACAGAGGCGTATTTTCGACAATTGATAAAAGAACAACAGTGCCAAAGTGGTGGAATTTATGGGATAAGAAATCAAGGAGAAATCAAAGGGTATTTCTTACTTGCTGATGAAGGATACACACAAGTGAGAGAGTTGGTATCTGAAAAAGAGTTAGGTTTAGTGCTAGAAATAAAAGACCAACCAAAGATTATGGTTCGCCCGATACACATGGAGACCTTTTTAGGACTGTTTGCAGATGAAGAGGAAGTGCAAGTGGTAGATGAGGTGATAATGGAGAATACAGGTGTATATGTAAGGTGTAAAGATTCCAAAGAAGGTTATGTAAAGCGTGAAAAAGAAATAGAAGAGCAAAAAGCATTGAAAGTAGATGAATTAACTCGGAAATATTTGGAAAAAAATAAAATTTTGATAAATGAAATTGTGTAGCTTGACAAAAACATGATTTTTGCATACACTGATTATATATGAAAAGACAAAAGTGAAGAACG
Source organism: uncultured Lachnospiraceae bacterium (assembly GCA_964369425.1). GTDB lineage: Bacteria > Bacillota > Clostridia > Lachnospirales > Lachnospiraceae > CAUPWF01. The sequence continues at coordinate 12,883 of CAYJGW010000030.1, read as the reverse complement.
AAGAGAGTAGTCAATTGTAGTCTATCAGAGAGAGGGTGTCACAGGCTGAAAACATCCTTTAAACGAGAGTTGATGAAGTGCATTCGGGAGCTTACTCAAAGAAAGGGTAGTATTTGAGTACGGGTAGCGTCGTTATAAGCTATGAAGTGAAGGGGGAGACCCTTAAGAAGAGTGGAACCGCGGATATTATTCGTCTCTAGTAAGAGATGGATGGTATCCTTTTTTAATATCCGTTTTGGAGGTGAGTTCATGGGTATTATTTCTTATGTAAAAAATGAAATACAAGTGATTCGAGAGCGTGACCCTGCTATTAAGTCGAATATGGAAGCCTTGTTATATCCTAGTTTTAAAGCCATACTACATTATAGGTTTGCGCATCATCTATTTGAAAAAAAACACTATTTTTGGGCTAGGTGGATATCTCAAAGAGCAGTGAGAAAAACAGGGATTGAAATCCATCCAGGAGCCAAAATAGGAACAGGTCTATTTATTGATCATGGTAGTGGTGTAATTATTGGAGAGACAGCTATTCTGGGAAATAACATTACATTGTACCAAGGAGTGACACTAGGAGGAACAGGGAAAGAGACAGGAAAGCGACATCCTACGTTAGAAGATAACGTTATGGTCAGTGCAGGGGCGAAAGTGATTGGTTCTTTTACGATAGGGGAAAACTCAAAGATAGGAGCAGGTTCTGTAGTGATCAAAGAAGTGCCACCAAATTGTACGGTGGTGGGGGTACCGGGTCGAATTGTAAAGCGGGACGATCAGATGATTCCAAGAGAAGATATGGATCAGGTTCAATTACCAGACCCAGTATTAAATGATATGAGACAGTTGCACAAAGACAATGAAATATTGAAAAAGCAAATAGAAAAATTAGAAGCGCGCATCAAGTGTCTACATGAAGTAGATTTGAAGTACATTCATGAAGAATGCGAAGAGAAAGGGAAATATGAAATTATATAATACACTAACGAAATCAAAAGAAGAATTCATACCAGTAGAAGAAGGAAAAGTGAGCATGTACGTATGTGGACCTACTGTATACAATTATATCCACATCGGAAATGCTAGACCTATGATTGTATTTGATACAGTTCGTAGATATTTTGAGTATAAAGGGTATGAGGTAAACTATGTATCCAACTTTACAGATGTAGATGATAAAATCATAAAAAAAGCAATTGAAGAAGGGGTATCAGCAGACGAGATATCTACCAGATATATTGAAGAATGCAAGAAAGATATGGTAGCTATGAATGTAAAGCCGGCCACTACGCATCCTCTTGCAACATTAGAAATCTGTGGAATGGTAGAGATGATTGGTGACTTGATTCAAAAAGGATTTGCCTACGAAAAAAATGGAACCGTATACTTCCGTACAAGAAAATTTGAGACATATGGGAAATTATCCCACAAAAATCTAGACGATCTTCAATCAGGAGGAAGAACCCTATTGGTTTCAGGAGAAGCTGAAAAAGAAGATCCACTTGATTTTGTGTTATGGAAACCAAAGAAAGAAGGCGAGCCAGCATGGGAATCTCCTTGGAGTGATGGTCGTCCAGGATGGCATATCGAGTGTTCGGTAATGGCGAAAAAATATTTAGGTGATCAGATTGATATTCATGCAGGTGGGGAAGATTTAGTCTTTCCTCACCATGAGAATGAAATTGCACAAAGTGAAGCAGCAAATGGAGTGGGGTTTGCTAAATATTGGATGCATAATGCATTTTTGAATATTGATAATAGAAAGATGTCCAAGTCTCTTGGGAATTTCTTTACGGTAAGGGAAGTGCAAGAAAAGTATGATTTGAATGTACTGCGATTTTTTATGTTGAGTGCCCATTACCGCAGTCCACTGAATTTTAGTGCAGAATTGATGGAATCTTCAAAGGCTGGATTGGAACGAATTATCACTGCTGTTGAAAATGTAAAAGACTTATTGAAAGTAGCTACAGTGGCAGAAATGACAGCGGATGAAAAAGAATTGATTCCGACACTAGAAAACTATGTGAAAGAATACGAAGCTGCAATGGAAGATGACTTTAATACAGCAGATGGAATTTCTAGTATTTTTGAAATTGTAAAATTTAGTAATACTAATGTGAGTGGAGCGTCTTCAAGCGCATTTTTGCAGATGATTTTGGATACTGTGTTGAATTTAGCAGATATACTAGGTGTGAAGGTAGAGCGAAAAGAAGAAAGTCTAGATGGAGAGGTTGAAGCGTTAATCGAGGCGCGTCAAGATGCCAGAAAGAATAAAGACTTCAAACGAGCAGATGAGATTCGAGATGAATTATTAGCAATGGGAATTGTATTGAAAGATACAAGAGAAGGAGTAAAATGGACGAGAGCGTAACATTTCAATTAGAGCAATTGATTCAAGAGACATTTTCGTTAAAAGAGGTGGATGTGCAGACATATTCACCTCTTACATTGGCGTATATCGGAGACTGTATCTATGACTTGATAATCAAGACGATTGTAATCAGTGAAGGAAATAAACAAGTGCAGAAGTTACATAAAGAAACCAGTGCCTATGTACAAGCTTCAGCCCAGTCAGCAATTATGCGTGTGATCCAACCCCTTTTAACACCAGAAGAATTGAAGATATATAAGCGTGGTAGGAATGCAAAATCCATTTCTAGTGCGAAAAATCAATCCATTACAGATTATAGAAGGGCGACAGGATTTGAGGCTTTGGTTGGATACTTGCATTTGAGCAAAGAATGGAAACGAATGGTAGATCTGATTAAGATTGGGATAGAAGGGTTAGAAGAAAAGGAGTAGAGAGATGAGTGAAGAGATAAAATCATTAGTGATAGAAGGAAGAAATGCGGTAATAGAAGCCTTTCGTGCGGGAAAGCCGATTGATAAGGTGTTTGTGCTTGATGGATGTCAAGATGGACCGATACGAACAATTGTAAGAGAAGCAAAGAAAGTGGATACTATTATCAACTTTGTTGCAAAAGAGAGGTTGTCACAGATTTCTGAGACGGGGAATCATCAAGGTGTTATTGCCTATGTGGCAGCATATGAGTATTCAGATATTGAAGATATGTTCGCACTAGCAAAAGAAAAGGGAGAAGATCCATTTTTTATTCTTTTAGATGATATTGAGGATCCACACAACTTAGGTGCTATCATACGTACGGCGAATCTAAGTGGAGCACATGGAGTGATTATTCCAAAGCGAAGAGCAGTGGGATTAACAGCTACTGTTGCAAAGACATCGGCTGGAGCACTGAATTATACTCCGGTAGCCAAAGTGACAAACTTGGTAAAGACCATGGAAGAATTAAAAGAGCGTGGAATGTGGTTTGTGTGTGCTGATATGGAAGGAGAATCAATGTATCGCGTGAATATGAAAGGTTCTATAGGTCTTGTGATTGGAAATGAAGGGAAAGGTGTGGGGCGTTTAGTGAAAGAGACATGTGACTTTACGGCTTCTATTCCAATGAAAGGGGATATAGATTCCTTAAACGCTTCAGTTGCAACTGGTGTATTGGCTTATGAGATTTTAAGACAAAGATTGGGATAGTTTGAATGAAATTATACGAAACAATTACAGACGAGGTACTAATTGCTCGTTTAAGAGATGGAGAAAGCGAAATTATGGACTTTCTCATGGAAAAGTATAAAAATATGGTTCGAAAGAAAGCAAAGGCGATGTTTATTCTTGGGGGAGAGAACGATGATTTGATTCAAGAAGGAATGATAGGTCTCTTTAAGGCAATTCAAGACTACAGAGCGGATGAAGGTGCATCTTTTTCAAGCTTTGCAGACCTTTGTGTATCGCGTCAACTTTATACAGCAGTTACAGCATCAAGAAGAATGAAGCATCAACCCTTGAATACGTATTTATCGATTTCAAGTGGAGCAGAAGAAATAAATCTGGATTTGATAGAGGAGATGCAAGATATTAAGGGGAATCCAGAAGCTGTAATTTTATCAAAAGAATACCAAGAGCAATTAGAAGAGGCTCTTTTACAAAGTCTAAGTGACTTAGAAAGCAAAGTATATTACTTGCATATGCGAGGGATTGACTACCAAACAATTGGAAAATTGCTTGGTAAAAGTTCCAAAGCCATTGATAATACATTGCAGCGGATCAAAGTAAAAGTGAGAGAAATTTTAAAGAAAATATAAAAAAATGATTGGAGATTACTCCGATCATTTTTTTGTACATTTTTATCATGTATTTGAACAAATTGTTAAAACTAGAGTAAATTACTCTTGGTTATTTATTTTTTGAAAAAAATATGATAATATTACCTTAAAAGTCAGACAATAATAATTCAAAGTTAAGAAAAGAAGAAAAATTAACCCGTTGGCGTGTATTCGTGTAAGCAGAGAGGTTAGTAGAAATGAAGAAAAAATACGATTTGATTATTTTAGGTGCAGGAAGTGGAGGCTTGGTGGCGGCAGCTACTGCAGCAGGAATGGGAGCTTTGGTACTGCTAGTAGAAAATAGGAAGATGGGCGGAGACTGTTTGAATTACGGCTGTGTTCCAAGTAAAGCATTCTTGCGATCAGCACACTTGGCAAAAGAGTTAGAAGAGGGCGAAGACAAAGGCATAACGGTGAGTGAATACCATGTATCGCTAGAGAAGATAATGAAAAGAGTGGAATCAGTAATTGCGGAGATTGCACCACATGATTCTAAAGAGCGATATGAAAAGCTAGGTGTAGATGTAGAGTTTGGAAAAGGAATCGTAGTAAGTGAAACCAGTGTGAAAGTTCACGATGAAATTTTTGAAACAAAAAAAATATTAATCGCAACAGGATCTAGAGCATTTATACCACCTATAGAAGGGTTACAAAATGTGAAGTATTACACGAATGAGACGATTTTTTCATTGACAAGACTTCCAAAGCGAATGATTGTATTAGGAGCAGGTCCGATAGGATTAGAACTTGGTCAAGGTTTTGCACATTTAGGAACTGAAGTACATGTTATCGATCGGTCGAAAGGATTATTCAAACGTGATGAAGTTGAAGTGAGTGCTATGATGACAGAGGTGTTGTCAAAAGAGGTGAACCTACATATGGAGAGTGAGATTTTGGAGGTTTCCGATAAAGATGGAGGGGTTCTTGTAACGATAAAGGAAGGTGGAAAGAAGGCTGAAATCGAAGGAGATGTTTTACTAATTGCACTAGGAAGAGTTCCGAATACGAAAGATATTGGGCTAGAGGAAGTAGGGGTAGCACTAGATAAGAGAGGGTTTATACAGACGGATGAAAAATTGCGAACTAGGGTGAAGACCATTTATGGGTGTGGAGATGTGGTAGGAGGATATCTATTCACACATGCAGCATCCTATGAAGCGGGAATTGCAGTACGCAATGCCTTGATAGCACCAATGTTTAATCGTAACTATAGAAATATGGCTTGGACGACCTACACGATACCAGAAGTGGCACACGTAGGGCTTATGGAGCAAGATGCAAAAGAAAAAGGAATATTTGGTTCCTCTTACCAATTAAAAATAGATGAAAATGATCGGGCAAAAGCAGAGGGGGATAGAATTGGTTATATCAAAGTGGTGTTAGATAAAAAGAAAAAGATAATAGGTGCCAATATTGTGGGAAGAAAAGCAGGTGAGATGTTACCGATATTGTCCTTGATGATTACAAAGAAGATGACACTTTCAGATGCAATGGGAGTGATATACCAATATCCGATACAAGGCGAGATTATAAAGGCGCTAGCGATACAAAGCTTTAAAGATGGAGTGAAGCCTTGGCAGTTGTCGTTGATGAAAAAGATAGTTACTAGATAGAAGGATGGAAGCATAAAAGACTGACGTATAAAAGAGAGGAGTGACGAGATGATTGATTCGACTAGCAGAAAGTATGTACAAAGCGGATTTGACGGATTTGCTAAAGTGACCAGACTTAGCAAGATTCATCCCAATCATATAACAGTTCTGGGATTTGTTGTAGGGATTGGTGCAAGTGTTGCAATCAGTTATGGTGCAGTACTGATAGGGTTGGTATTGTTGTGGGTTTCAGGAGGACTTGATGTATTAGATGGAACAGTGGCTAGATTGACGAACAGATCCTCTACACTAGGAGCATTCTTAGATTTGGTATTTGACCGCGTGGTAGAAGGGCTTTTGATTTTAGCTTTTTATATCTATATGCCAGAAAATGCCATTGCATATTTTATTTTCTATATAGGAGCGATGTTTAATTTTTCTACATTTATGTTAGCAGGAAACCTCTTTAAAAATGAAGGGAAGAAGAGTATGCACTACGATTCGGGGTTGGTGGAGAGAACAGAAGCATTTATAGCATTTAGTTTGATGATGATTTTTTCACAGTGGAGTTTTTGGATACTGATGCTCTTTAATGTTCTGATGATAATGACTGGAATAAAACGGATGGGAAAAATCATTGTTCATGAGCATAGAAAGGAATAAAAATGAAAGTAAAAATAGCTATTTTAGGCGTAGTTCTTATATTGCTTTTCGTATTTAGAGACTATCTAAATATTGATACACTAGTTTCGGTAATTGAAACAGTACAAGAAAATAGATTTGCACCGATTTTATTTGTTCTTATTTATGCAGTTGCAGTAACCTTTATGATTCCAGCATCAGCTTTAACACTAATTGCAGGACCGATATTTGGATTCTGGGAAGGTTTATTCCTTACTATTATTGGTTCGAACATAGGGTGTCACCTCTCTTATCATGCGGCAAAGCTCATAGGAAAGGATGCGGTTGGGAAATTCGTGAAATCGGGATCTTTTATAGAAAATGCACAAGAAAGTGCAAAAAAGAATGGGTTTATATTCATGATGTATGCAAGATTGATTCCTATTTTCCCATTTGCGGTAGTGAATTACTTATCTGGTATCATAGGAATCAAGTATCGAGATTATGCGATCGCTACATTTTTGGGAATGATTCCAGGAAGTGCAGTGTATGTGTACTTAGGTTATAGCGCGGCTAACATCAAAGAAAATCCATTAGGGATTATCGTATCCATAGGTGTCCTAGTTTTGTTTACTGTAGTTGTGACAATTGTCAAGAAGAAAGGAAGTCAAAAGGATGAGAAAAATAAGGAGAGAACTGTTTAGTTTAGTAGTTGGCATTGCCTTGATAATGGGAGTGTTAAGTGGATGTAATACAGGTACAGCATCAGATGAAAATGAAGAATCAATGGAAGAGACTAGAGCATTTGAAGAAATTGAGACGATTGGAAAAGGTCAAAAAGTACAGTTTTTTATGTGGGGTGGAAATGAACGCATCAATCAATATATAGATGAGTTTGTAACACCAAATGTGAAAGAGTTGTATGATATCGAATTGGTGAGGGTGCCGATGGAAGCACCAGATTTTGTGGCGAAAGTGTTAAATGAAAAAAAGAGTAATATAGAAGAGGGTACGATAGATGTTCTTTGGATCAATGCAGAAAACTTCAAGATTCTAAAAGATATTGGAGGGTTGTATGGACCATTTACCCAAGTGTTGCCAAATCAGAGTCAATATTACGACCAAGAATTAGAAAGTCTGTATTATGATTCTGGAATTGAGATAGAAGGAAAGGAAGCAATTTATGGAAGTGCACAATTGGTGTACAGTTATGATTCTAAAAGAGTAGAGAATCCGCCAAAATCTTATCAAGAGATTATGGCATATGCAAAAGAAAATGAAGGAAAAGTGACATATCCAAATCCTTTGGAAGATTTTGTGGGATCGGCTTTCGTTCGAAATGCATACTTTGAATTGACAGATTTTGATAGAGGGAAAGAATATTCATTTGAAGAGTTTGAGGAATTATCAGAGCCAGTAATTGAATATTTCAAAGAATTACACCCTTATCTTTGGAAGGAAGGAAAAGCATTCCCAGCAACAGTGGCATTACAAGATACCATGTTTATCAATGGAGAAGTTGACTTTACAGTAGCTTTTGAGGTGTACCAACCAGCAGGAAAGATAGAGGCGGGTGAATATCCAGATACAGTGAGAAGTTATGTGCTTGATACAGGGACAATTGGGAACTCTCATTATTTAGCGATTCCGTATAATTCACCACATAAAGAAGGAGCAATGCTTGTAATCAATTATCTTCAAAGCCCAGAGGCACAAATTGAAAAAATGAATCCAGATGTCTGGGGAGATTTGACACCGATGGATGTGCATACACTTTCAGAAAGTGAAAAGAAGGAGATTGAAGCACTAGAAAGCAACGATGCGATTGTACCAGTAGAAGAACTCTATCAAAAGAGAGTAGATGATATGAATGCAGAATACATAGAATGGATTGAGGAGATATGGGAGAAAGAAATTATACATTAATGAACACAGTGGGGTATTTTGGGATACCCCTCGTGTTATATGCGGTTTTTATATTCGGAGGGTTCTTTCTGGTTGCTAGGGAAAGTCTTGGATATGTGGCAGCATTTGGACAGACCACCTTACATTTTGACCATTATAGAGAAGTGCTAAGTGAAGAGACCTTTATAGAATCCTTAGGGTTTTCTCTATATCTAGCAATTGTATCTGCTTCTGTAAGCACGATTCTAGGTGTATGGATTGCACAGTATCTTGTGTTTTCTAGCAATAGATTTGTGAAATATCTAGTAGATAAAATTAGCAATGTTTTAGTAATATTGCCATATTTGTACCTTATTTATTTAATGATATTTTCTCTGTCAGAAACAGGGCTTTTGGCAAGAGTATTGAGGATTTTTGGGGTGCCTGTAGAAGTGAATCTGCTTTATGACTCTTTTGGGATTGGGTTGATACTTACGTACGTGTTGAAAGGCGCCCCATTTGTTGCAATATACGTATATGGAGTTATGGTTAAGATAAAAAGAGATTATTATGTCTTGGCAGAAAGTATGGGTGTGGACAAGAGGGGAATCATTAATAGTATCTATATTCCGTTGAGTAAAAATGCGATTATTTGGAGCAGTATTGTTTTATTTGCTTATAATTTAGGTTCCTATGAAGTGCCGATGTTGCTTTCTAATGTACAGCAAAACACGCTATCTCAATACGTTTATCGATTATATACAAGTTCAGATTATATGGAGATTCCACAAGCGATGGCGCTAAATATTATAGTGTTAGGTATTAATATCATCTGTGGGATAGGATACGCGCTATTACTAGATTGTGTGATAAGGAGGAGAATTCGGTGAAGGTAGTCATTGCTGTTATAATAATAATTGTGTTGGTTATGAGTAGTATAATGGGAGTATTTACGGCATATCCTTACCCAGAAGTGTTGCCTACAGGATTTACATTAGAACACCTAAGTAATACCTTGTTTAAAGAAACTTTGTTCCATAGAGGATTGATTACTAGCATTTTATTAGGCGGGTGTGTAGCGATTGTAGCTACTGTTCTGGGGTTTTCGATAGGTAGGGGGATTGTAAATAGTAAAGGGAAATATCGTCGTATACTGATGGGGTTTTTTACAATTCCGCTTCTGTTTCCAGCGATTTCTATGTTTATAGGTGTTCATTTAGTAGCGTTGAGAATCGGTGCAGCAAATACAATAGGAGGTGTCTTTTTAGCACAGTTGCTAATCTGCATCCCTTATGCGATGAATATTGGAATCTCTTACTTTAATGGGATACCAAGAGAATTAGAACAGGTATCTAAGCTATTAGGCGCGGACTCTCTTCGTACATGGAAAAAGATAGTGCTACCTTTATTAAAAGGTGGAATGGGCTTATCTCTAAGCATGACATTTTTACTTTCTATCTCAGAGTATTTTGCTACTTTTTTAATCGGTGGGGGCAATGTGATTACATTATCGGGTGTGATGTATCCGTATATAGCGAATTTTGATATGCAAAAGACTGCAATAATCAGTGTGGTGTTCTTAGGTATCAATATTCTAGTATTTTCCATCTCTAGTAGATGGAAAAACAAACATAATTATTTGTACTAGGGAGGTGTGGAAATGGAATTAACAGGGATAAAGAAAACATATGAAAAGAAAGAGATTTTAAAAGGTATTGACCTAGATGTGAAAGAAGAGGAATTATTGGTAATACTAGGAAGTTCAGGAAGTGGGAAATCCACACTATTAAAAATAATAGCTGGAATAGAGACAGCGGATGAAGGAAAAGTTATGTTACATGGAGAAGATATTACGAACATTTCACTCCAAAAAAGAGGAGTGGGATATATTTTTCAAGAACCCCTTTTATTTCCCCACATGACCGTTCTTCAAAATGTGAGTTACAGTCTTGAAATGGCAAAAGTTCAAAAGGGAATCATAAAAGAAAAGGCGAAAAAATATATGGAACTACTTCAGATACAAGACTTGGCCAATCATATGCCAAATCAATTGTCGGGAGGACAAAAGCAAAGAGTATCCATTGCAAGAGCATTGATTAATTCACCTAAAATTCTATTAATGGATGAACCTTTCTCTAGTCTTGATTACAATTTGCGAAGAGAAATGGGAGAGATGTTAATCGAACTAAAAAAAGAATTGGGATTAACAGTAATCTTTGTGACGCATGATATTCAAGAAAGTATGTTACTTGGCGATCGGATAGGGTTTTTGCATCAAGGAACGTTATTGGAGGTGAAGTCTCCGCAATCTCTTTATTATGAGCCAGAATATGAAGAAACAGCTAAGTTTATGGGGGAATATAATCTGATTGAAGGTAGAGTGGAAAAAGGGGACTTTGTATGTAAATACGGAACGATTCCTATTGCGAATATGAAAGAGACAATTACGCAGTTGTATATAAGACCGAATAAAATCACTGTGAAAAAGAGTATGACAGGAAGGTATCGAATCAGTGATATAAAGTGGCGGGGGAAAGATATTAGAATCAGTATGGAAGGAGAGCCGTTAATAATAGATACCCCTAATCTCGAAGAACTGAGAAAAGGGGATTTCGTTGATGTGATTATGAGATTGGCTTAATGTTGATTTTCCAACTTTAATAGATGGAAGTTGAACTTATACTTAGCGTTGTTTACATCGGAATAGAATATTTTTTGAATTCGGTGCAATACAACTTTTGCAGCTTCGTGATTTGGAATATTTGGCAAAAACAAAGCATATTGGTTGATACTGTAACGAGTGATGGTGTCGCAGTTTCTCAAGTTGGTCTGAATTAAATGCTGTAAGGTGCGCATAGTGCGATCCATCTCAAGTGCATCAATCCTTTCGTTGTTCAGTTGTTGAACTGAAATAACACTTAAGAAAATAGGGATATCTTGTCGCTTGAGACTTCTTGTGTACAGTTGATAGATATCCTTAAAAATTGAGTAATCACAGACATAGGCGCCGTGGTTATCTGGAAGATGTATGAGTTCATCGTAAATCTTTTCCACAGTGGTTTCACTATCTTTGAATGTAAAAATCAATTGTTTGTATAGTTCTAATATTTCGTCAGATGGCTTAACGCCTAAATGGATAAAGTATAAATCAGTGATGTGTTGATAATGGCTCAACGCATCTTTGTTTTTTCCAGCGTTCATAAGTGCTTGCATCAATTCAAAGTTTAGTTTTGAATCTAGGAAATCAATCTCTAAAGCAGTTTTGCAAACGCGAATAATCTGTGTGTACTCTTGATTTTGGGAGAGTAATTGAAGATAGTTGTAGATTGCCTTGAAATAAAGATTTCTATAATATAAAACACTGGATGAGATGGAAGGGGACAATGCCACTTCACCAGAAAGGTCTGCATCGTACAAAAAGAGGATTTCATCGAAATCTCTTCGTGTTTCTTGATTCAATTCCTTTTTGGTAGAGAGTGATTGACACAACGATTCCAAACGAAATACATCTACAGTGCAAGGGATGTCAGGGTTCCAAAGATAAGAGCTTGGTCTTGTCAAGATAACGTCATTTAGACCGATATCTGCTAAATCCTTTCTTAATCGGCTGACAAGGGTCTTTAAAGAACTTGTCAAGTTAAGAGAATCGTCGCTTTCCCACAAAACATCTAACAGTGTTGTGCTGTTTACAGGTTTGTCTCGATTCAATATAAGGTATTGTAATAATAACATTTTTTTAGGGGAGTTTTCAATCTTGTCTGTCTTATCTGTACCATCGACAAGTAAGCGAAAATTCCCGAGTAATTTAATATCAATGCTTTTCATGTATCCTCCTAAAAGCTAACTATTTTGTACTAGTAATATGATGTTAATATTACTTGAGTAAAAAGTCAATAAAAACAAGAAAAAAGAGCTGTAAAAACGGCTCTTTTTTTGATTAATTTTGTTGACACCAAATTAAAGCGTCTTTTTCAATTGGTTTTAAGAAAATATTTTTTTCGGTGCGGTATGTACTCATGTCGTGAGAAAATTTTACAGCTAGCTGTTGTTTGAATTCGCTGTACGTTCCAGCAACATCAGGATGGCATCTGAGGTAATTGCGAAGAGCTAGGCGAGCGTTGATTTCATCTTCATTACTTAAGTCAACAATTCGTAATTGATGGGTATATTCGCTATCATTACCTTTTGTATAGAACCAGACTGTTGGAGAACTACATTCCTCTAACTTACTATATCCAAGTCCTTTAAATATCTTTTCGTACTTCTTTATATCTGAAATGTTTTTTATAACAGGCATAATATCAATTACGGGTTTTGCTTTCATTCCTGGTACAGATGTGCTTCCTATATGATAGAGTGCAACTAGGTCACTGCCAAGTATATCTCGAATCTCTTCTGCCTCGTAACGATACATATTATCCCATATGTGTGAATAGTTCATGATTTTAATTCCCATAACATCCCCTCCTCTAGTTTTTTGAAAAATTGTAGAAATAAAACTGAATATTCTTACAATTCAAGTTAATATTTATTCTATACAAAGTGCGGTAAAAAATCAAGTTAAAAATAAAAATAATTGTCTATTTTTTTGCGACAAGGGGTTTTTATCTTAG
>CAYJGW010000029.1:0-33800 GCA_964369425.1 uncultured Lachnospiraceae bacterium | reverse complement strand
CTATATACCGTAAAATCAAACCTCTTATAACAGGAAAAAAATAAGATAATTCCACTATAGGAGAGTGAACTCTGTTAAGTAATCTTTTAACATGTCCTTGAACTACAAAAAGCGGATAACCAGCAACTAAGTTGCTAATTATCCGCATTTTTTAATGCTTAACTATTATTTCTAAAGTAAATACCTTTGATTACTCTGCGATGTCAGCATACATAAAGTGCCACTTACCGTATACTGAGTGCCAAGATCCTTCGATCTTATCACTTTGTACCCAGAAGTCATTGTAGTATGCTACTGGAATCATTGCTGCTTCATCCATGATGATTTGCTCTGCTGCATGAAGTGCTTCAGAACGAGCTACTGAATCTACTGTTGTACGAGCGATGTCCATTTGCTCATCAAATGCTGGGTTGTTGTATTTACCATCGTTGTTTCCGTTTGTGCTATAAAGAAGATCTAACATGTTAGATGCATCGTTGTAGTCTGCAATCCAACCGTTACGAGCGATTTGATAATCTCCACTACGACGCATTGGTGTAAAGCTTGACCACTCTACGATTTCTACTTCTACTGTAAGTCCTAATTCAGACCATGCTTGTTGTAGGTATTCTGCAACTGCTTTGTGGTATCCTGAATCGTTTGTGCTGTAAGTGATTACTGGGAATCCTTCTCCACCTGGGTATCCAGCTTCTTCTAATAATTTCTTAGCTTCTTCTAAGTTTGCTTCGAAGTCACTATTATCAAAGAATGGCTCTCCACCGTTTGAAGCTTCTTTAAACTCTGTAGTTCCATCAGTATCTAACCATCCATCTCCAATGAAGTACTCAGCTGGTGAGTAAGTTCCTTGCATCAATGTGTTTGCTACGAAATCACGATCGATTGCTAAGCTAAGTGCTTGACGAACTTTTGCATCTTCAAATTCTGGCAATGTGTTGTTTACTGATAAGTAGTAAGTTCCGATAAGTGGCTCTACATAGAAGTCATCTCCTTCTTGAAGAGTTGGAATCTCTTCTGTTGGAACTGTCTTAGCCATTAAGATATCTCCGTTTTTGTATGCGCTAAGTGCTGCATTAGCATCTTCCATCAATACAAAAGTAAGTTTATCTAAATTAATTGCATCTACATCCCAGTAGTTTTCGTTCTTGCTCATTGTGATGTGAGATCCTGGTACCCACTCAGTCATTTTGAATGGTCCATTAGAGATATAAGTCTCTGGTGTTGTCGCCCAAGCTTCTCCGTTTGCTTCTACAGTAGCTTCTTGAACTGGTACCATTGTTGCAAATGATGCTAAATCAGCAAAGTATGCACAAGGTGCTGAAAGTTCGAATACTAATGTTTTGTCATCTGGTGCTGATACTCCAAGAGCATCTACATCTCCAGCTGTTGCTTCAGCAAAACCTTTTACTGATCCAAGCATTGTCTCTCCGTATGGAGCTGCTGTCAAAGGATCTGCTAGACGCTTGTAAGTGTATACAAAGTCGTTTGCTGTTAAGTCAGAACCATCTGACCACTTTAATCCATCACGTAATGTAAATGTCCAAGTAAGTCCATCTTCTGATACTTCATAAGATTCAGCTTGTCCTGGTTGTAATTCACCATTCTCATCAAGGATTAATAATCCTTCCATTAAGTGAATGATCATGTTACCACCATCTGATGCTGAGTTAAGTGCTGGGTCAATTGTCTCTGGATCTGGTCCGATTTGAACTCTAAGTTCTTTTTCCCCTGTTGATTCTTCTGTTGTTTCTTCAGTAGTTTCTGCTGGCTCTTCGTTGCTACCACAAGCTGATAAAACAGCTGTTCCAACTAGCATTACTGAAAGTAAAAGCGCTAATCTTTTTTTCATTTTTTTCCTCCTCTTTTTCAATAAACAAAATAGTTAGCATATATTAACAATCTGATGATTGGTAATACCATAAAGGTTTATTCCACCTTGTCTAGGTTGTGACAAGCCACAAAGTGACCTGGTTCCACTTCTTTAAACTCTGGTTCTTCATTTGCACACTGCTCAGTAGCATATTTACATCTTGTTCTAAAGTGACATCCCGAAGGTGGATTCAATGGACTTGGAACATCCCCTTCTAACATAATACGTTTGTTCGCTCGTGCAATCTTAGGATCTGCAACTGGTATTGCCGAAATCAAACTTTTTGTATAAGGATGCTTACATTCAAATGTCAGTTTCATACCATCTGCAAGCTCTACTATCTTACCGAGGTACATAACTCCAATTCTATTAGAAATGTGTTTTACCACTGATAAATCATGGGCGATAAATAAATATGTGAGTCCTAACTCTTCTTGTAACTCTTCAAACATATTGATAACCTGTGCTTGAATCGATACGTCTAATGCCGAAATCGGCTCGTCACACACGATGAATTCTGGCTTTACTGCAAGGGCCCTTGCAATACCTACCCTCTGTCTTTGTCCACCCGAGAACTCATGTGGATATCGATTGGCATGCTCAGAGTTTAGACCTACTCTTTGCAGCATTTCAATAATCATATCGAAACGGTCTTTTTTCGACGCTGCGATCTTATGAATATCAATCGCTTCACCTACAATATCTCCTACTGTCATTCTTGGATCAAGACTTGCATATGGATCTTGGAATACGATTTGCATTTTTCTTCTATAAGGAAGCATATTGACTGCAATCTTCTTCTCTTTGTCATAGATTACTTCTCCATCATAAGTAATCTTTCCTGCTGTTGGCTCGTATAATCTCAATAGCGATCTACCGGTAGTTGTCTTTCCACAACCACTCTCCCCTACAAGACCAAGTGTTTCTCCTTTATTAATTGCAAAAGAAACATCATCTACTGCTTTAAGCATTTTTTTATTCTTACCGAAGCCTCCAACATGAAAATGTTGTTTTAGTCCTTCAATCTCTACTAATTTCTTACTCATTTCCATGTCCTCCTTCAAATTCTGCCTTTTGGTTCATGAAGCATTGTGTATAGTGTGTATCACTAAATGTACTCACTGGCGGCATCTCGCGAAGGCATATCTTCATACAGTTTTGACATCTTGATGCAAAAGGACATCCTTTTGGTTGATTTAATAAGTCAACTGGTGTTCCTTCGATTGGAACTAATTTTTCGTGTTCTTTTGAATCTAGTCTTGGAATACTCTCTAGTAATCCTTTTGTATATTCGTGTTTTGGCTCATAGAAAATCTCATCTGCTGTTCCATATTCGATAATTCTACCTGCATACATAACTGCAATTTTTTCACACATACTTGCCACAATACCAAGGTCATGTGTAATCATGATAATCGCCATTCCAAGCTTATCTTTTAATTCCATCATAAGTTCTAGAATCTGTGCTTGAATTGTAACGTCAAGAGCTGTAGTTGGCTCATCTGCAATCAATAATTTTGGTTCACATGCTAGTGCAATCGCAATCATAACACGTTGTCTCATACCTCCTGATAACTCATGAGGGTATTGCTTTAGTCTTTTCTCTGGCTCATTAATACCTACTAGTGCTAATAATTCTGCTGCTCTTGCATGAACCTGTTCTTTTTGTAAGCTTGTGTGAAGCTTTAATACCTCTTTAATCTGATATCCTACTGTAAATACTGGATTCAAACTTGTCATTGGATCTTGGAATATGATTGACATCTTATTCCCACGTAATTCCATCATTTCTTTTTCTGTCAGCTCATTGATTCTTTTTCCATCAAAGTCCAATGTCCCTCCGACAATTCGTCCTGGATGTGCTGTTAGTCCCATTAAGCTGTATGCTGTAACTGACTTTCCTGAGCCAGACTCTCCTACGATTCCAAGTACCTCTCCTTCCTTTAGACGAAGTGATACGTCATTTAATGCCTTTACTTCCCCTACTGGTGTAAAGAAAGAGAGGCGTTCGTTTTGTATGTCTACTAAATATTTTCCCATTACTTAATACGCGTCCTTTCTTAACTCTTTAATTTCGGGTCAAATGCATCACGAAGTCCATCACCGAAAAGGTTGAAACTTAAAATAATCAAACTGATTAATACTGCTGGTATAAATAGCAAATATGGATATGTTGTCATACCGTTGATTGCTTCTCCTGCCAAACTTCCAAGAGATGGCATTGGTACTGCAACTCCAAGTCCTAAGAAACTTAGGAAACTCTCTGTAAAGATAGAAGATGGAATTTGAAGTGTTGTTGTAACAATCAAAGTTCCAATACAGTTCTTAAGTAAGTGCTTACTGATAATTCGCTTGCTGTTTGCACCAAGTGCTTTTGCTGCTGTTACATATTCAAATTCTTTTAGCATAAGGATCTGGCTTCGCACCATACGTGCCATACCTACCCAATATAATAATGCGAACACGATAAAGATACTGATTAAGTTTTCTCCAAGTGTCTGAATCCAAGTAAATCCATCTACTTGTGATAATTTTTCAAGCGGTGCTTCTAATACAAAGGACAATAATATAATTAATAATATGTCCGGTATTGTATAAATCAAGTCTACAAGTCTCATCATGATTAGATCGACCCAACCACCAAAATATGCTGCTACCGCTCCAAAAGTAGAACCGATTAACAGAATGATTCCTGCTGCAACAAGACCTACTACTAGAGAAATTCTGCTTCCCATCATAACACGAATCGCATAATCTCTTCCTAGCTTATCTGTTCCAAGCAAGTGAGGAAATACATCTTCCCCTGCATCGATTTGTTCTTTTTCTTTTTCTGAATACTCCATAGGTGCTAAGTTCTCCGACCCGCGGATTTGCTCATCGTACGAGTATGGATAGAACGATGGTACTATAAATGATAATATCATGATAATTATAATTACAATAAAGCTTGCAACTGCTACTTTATTTTTTACTAATCTTCGGAATCCGTCTTTCCAGAATCCAACGCTCTCGCGCATAATTACTAAGCTTTCTTTTTCTTCATTTGAAGCAAGTGCAAAATCTTCTTTGCTGTACTTCATCTGAAAACTCAATGGATTTTGTTTCATCTGTGTATCTCTCCCTTTCCTACTTAAGTTTAATACGTGGATCCACTAATTTATAAACAATATCCACTATAACACTGATTACGATCATTAATGTAGCAATAAAAATTGTAGCTCCCATGATAACTGTATAATCGCGGTTTGTAATCGAACCAATCAGCTCGCCTCCAAGACCTGGGATTGTAAAGATTTTTTCTACAATCAGACTTCCTACAATCGCATATACTGTCAACGGTCCAAGATAAGTTACTACTGGTAAAATCGCATTTCTAAGCGCATGCTTAAATAGTCTAGCGTTTAATGAAACTCCTTTTGCTTTTGCTGTTCTAATATAATCTTGTTGCAATACATCTAGCATAGACGATCTCATAAGTCTCATAATATATGCTGTTGGGTAAAATGAAAGTGCTAACACTGGCATCACATAGTTTGCCGCTGACTCTACCCCAAAAGTTGGCAATATGGCAAGTTGTACACCAAAGACATACATCAATACGGTACAGGACACAAAACTTGGTACTGCAATTCCGCAGGTGGCGACTACACTGATAATACTATCGATCGCCTTTCCTCTATTAAATGCAGCAATACATCCTAGCGGAACTCCTACACACAACGCTACTAGAATCGCTAACCCTCCGATTCTCGCTGATATTGGAAACTTCGAAAAAATAATCGAGGATACAGTTCTTCCTCTCTGTCTTAAACTTTCTCCAAAGTCACCTTGTAGTACATCCGTCATATACGTAATATACTGCTCGTGTAATGGCTTATCTAGCCCATACTTTGCTTCTAGTGCTGCCTGTGCTTCTGGACTTACCGCCTTATCTGCTTGAAAGGGACCCCCTGGTACCGCATTCATTAAGAAAAATGTGATGGTCGCTGCCGCAAATATTGTAATTGCTGCAAGGCCTAAACGCTTTAAAATGTAATGAATCATTTTTCTTTTCTCCTATCTTCTCTTCTCTTTCGTCTTTCTCTGACGATAACTTGTTTTATTTTATAACAGCAAGTGTCTTTCTGTCAAGAACTTTTGTACTTCCAGAAAAACAATTCATCATATTGTCCGTCTGTTACCGACATATACGATTGTACCAGCAACAATTACTAGTCCTGCACCTAAAAGAGAGGTATTTCTGATTTCTTCTCCTAATAATAAGGCACCGAGAAGCATGGAGAAGATAATCCCAAAATAATTATAGATGCTTACATCCGAAGCTTTTGCCACTGCATATGACTTTGTCAAAAGGATTTGTGCCGCTGCTGCAAATATACCAATTCCTATCAATAACGTAATTTCTTTCACTGTAGGCATCACGATCTCTGTGGTTGTTAACATCAATATTAAGGAGGCTACTGTAGATGTGATTGAGAAGAAAAACACGATAACCCAAGGATGTTCTCTCCCTTTTAGGGAACTTACAAATGTATATGCAATCCCTGTAAATATAGCTGATATAAATGCTGAAATCAACGGTTCTACATCTGAATTAAACTGTGGACCTGTTACACAGATCAATCCTATAAAAGCAATGAGTACCGATACCCATTTATATCCTTGCACTCTTTCTTTTAGCAAACTCCCTGCTAGCACAATAGTAATAAATGGAGACATCTTTGCAATGGTTGATACATCTCCTTGATTCCCATTACCACTAGCAAAAAAAAGCGTAATCATGCCGATATACCCTGTAGTCACTCTTCCTATTAAAGCTTTTCGATTTTCTTTTTTCCCAAACATTGGTAACTTTTCTTTTTTTATAAAATATAAAGATATGATTAGTGCCACCAAATTTCTAAATACCAATTGCTCAAACAATGGTATGCGCTCTGCGGTCAACGCAATCAATATTTGCATCACCGCAAACAAAAATACAGAGATAATCATAAACACTATCCCTTTTTTCAAATTGTTTTCCATAACTTTCTCCCTTATCTTTCAACGTATTCACGTCTATACTCAAGTTCTCATTATAGCATCCATTTATAAAATGTACAAAATTTAATCCATCTACTTTTATTTTTCCAAAAACTCCATATACTACTCACATCTAAATTTTATTTTTTTCAAACAAAGGAGGATAATTTTTTGAAACAACCATCGTATATTCCCAAAGGATATGTCATTGATTCAGATTGCACTCTCCCTAATATGTTCCAGTACAAACATGATACCAAAGTTCTTCATCTTGATAAAATCTGTATCATTGAAATCCAGACTGCTGACGTAACTATAGCGTTTAGTGGAATGGAAAATTATAGAGAGTCTTGCCTTGATCTTATAAAAGCTATTGATAATAAATATAAAGAAGACCCTGTATTTCACTTTTCCAAACTTTATGCTTTTCACTACAAGTGTATCGTTGTTGCATGTTCGAAATACGTGTCTAATGGAGACTTTATTGATTTTTGCAAAAAAATGCATACTGATTTTACCATTATCAAATCCAATATACAAACGACTACTACCGTCAATCGCTTTGTCACTGTGTTAAATCAGGATGCCCCTGTGGAAGTAGGTATGAAATATTTATTTTCACATGCTGATCAAATGGATACCTTTTTAGTCTGCAGCGAAAATTCTACCCCAAACTATGCAACAGAAGATTTACGCATCTTAAACCTTCTATACTATGCTATTAGCAACAGACTTGTGGTTCCTTATTACCAAGCAATTCATAATAACACTACCAAAAAAATCGAAAAATACGAGTCCCTTATGCGTATCCTTGACCTCGATGGACGAGTATATTCACCCTACACTTTTTTGGAGCTTTCAAAAAAATATAAATTGTATGGCTATATTAGTCGCTTGATGATTGAGCAAGTATTTTACGACTTTACCAATCGAGACGAACACTTCTCTATCAATCTCACTCTTCATGACATTGACTCTAATTATTTTAGAAGTTGGTTTTTTAAAGATTTGAAAAAATTTCCAAGACCCCAAGATTTGACTATCGAATTTTTAGAAAGTGAAGACTTAAATAAAGCTGATATTTTTTTCGACTTTGTAAAAGAAGTTCGTAAACTAGGGTGTAAGATTGCAATCGATGATTTTGGAGCAGGATATTCTACCCTTTCTACCATTCTACACTTAGAACCCGATTTCATAAAGATTGATGGTAGCATCATCAGCGATGTCTCGCATAACGAAAAATCTACCATGTTATTAGGGGTGATTCAGTACCTTACGAAGGAATTAGGTGGGCAAGCCATTGCTGAATTTGTAGAAACAGCAGATATCCAAAAGATTTTAGAACACCATAACGTTGCGTATTCCCAAGGATATCACTTCGCAAAGCCCGTTCCCTTTGAGAGTTTACCTAGTACCAGTTAAGGTCTAGGTAAACCATTTTTTTGCTTTCACAAATATCGCTAGTCCTATTCTCAGTACATTGCTATTTAATTCTTTGTGGGCTTCTTTCAATTTCATAGGAATCTCAATACTTTGAGGGCAGTGAATTTTACACTTTCCGCAACTTGTACATACATTTGCACCTGACTTATGATTCCCTGATACTCCCTCGCATCTCCCATTATAATGAAATTTTCGAATGCGACTTTTCCCAAAGAAGTACTTATTATTATAGTCACTAAACACTGCTGGAATATCCACGCCAAAGGGACATGGTAAGCAGTAATTACAGCCTGTACATGGCACCTTCATCAACTCTTTGTAAATCTCTTTTACTTTGTTAATCAAGCCTAATTCTTCTTCATTCATACTGTTCGGCAAGGTATCATCTGTTGCATTAATGTTGTCTTTGATATGACTAATCTCATTCATTCCACTGAGAACAACACCAACTTCTTTCTGGTTCATAATCCACCTAAGAGCCCAATATGCACTGGAATGCTGCTCTTTATACTCTTCAAATAGTTTTGTGACTTTTTCTGGTGCTTTCACCGCAAGACTTCCTCCGCGAAGGGGTTCCATAATCACCACCCCGATTCCCAAATCATAGGCTCTCTTTAAACCTGCAATTCCCGCCTGATAATTCTCATCTAGATAATTGTATTGTATCTGGCAAAAATCCCACTGATAATCTTCTAGTATCTTTATAAATTCTTCTGGTCTTCCATGAAAAGAAAATCCTATATTGCGGATTTGCCCATTCTTTCTTCTATCTTCTATAAAAGCTACTATACCAAAGGATTTTAATTTTTCCCAAGTTTCGTAACAATCTAGCATGTGCATCAGATAATAATCGATATAATCTGTCTGTAGTCGCTCTAGTTGTGTCTGAAAAAACTTCTCGATTTGTGAAGCTTTCATCACCAAGAAAGTCGGTAGCTTATCTGCAATATATATCTGATCTCGAATATCGTATTTACGAATAAATTCACCTAATAAACCTTCACTCTTTCCTTTATGGTAGATATAGGCTGTATCAAAATAGTTCACACCATTTTCATATGCATAATGGAGTTGTTCAAATGCCAACTCTTTATCTACTTCTTTTCCTTTTGTATGAAACCTCATGCAACCAAACCCTAATAACGACAGGTCTGGTCCATCTTTTGTTAATTTTCTATATTGCATTTCTTTCACTCCTACTTTGAAAACTCTCTTTAAAAATGTTATAATAACACAGAATAAAACGAAAAGGAAGAATCATACATGGATACCAATTATATATTAGATGAAATGGAGAAAATGTTTCCAAATGCAGAATGTGCTCTACACCATAGTAATGCCTATGAGTTAATCGTTGCTGTAGTACTCAGCGCTCAGACCACAGACGAAGCTGTTAACAAAGTAACACCTGCTCTTTTTGAGCGCTTTCCAACTCCCGAGCTTCTTATGAATGGCACACAATCTGAAATCGAAAGTTACCTCACTCGAATTGGTCTTTACAGAAATAAAGCCAAGATGATAAAATCTCTCGCTACTTCATTAGTAGAGAATTTTGAAGGTCAGGTACCAGCTACCATGAAAGAGCTAACTAGCCTTGCAGGCGTTGGTCGAAAGACAGCAAATGTGGTATTATCCGTAGCTTTTGATATTCCTGCTTTTGCAGTAGATACCCACGTAGAACGCGTATCGAAACGTCTTGGCCTTGCTAAATTTGATGATAATGTGGAAACAATTGAAAGAAAATTAAAAAGAAAATTAGATCGCAAGCGTTGGAATCAAGCGCATCACAGCTTTATCTTTTTTGGAAGATATCACTGCAAGGCTAAAAATCCCAACTGCGAAGATTGTATTTTTTCAGATATTTGTAAAAATGATAAATTTGAAAAGTATAAGGCATCCAAAAAATAGATATATATTATCTATAATTGTAACGCTCTTTGGATTTGCTTAAATGATATTTCATGGCTTCTGCTGCTCCTTTTCCATCCCCTGCTAAAATGGATTGGTAGATTTTACTGTGTTCTTCGTAAATCTCTTTGAGCTGCTTTTCTTCCACCATACCTGTTCCACTGACATGTCGCATCAGATTGCTAATTGTCAGTGTCATACTGTATAGTACAAGGTTCTTTGATCCTTTTGCTATACAGAGGTGAAAATCCACATCCCCTTCTAGACAGACTTTATAGTCCAATTTTCTATAGGCTGCATGTATGGTATGAGTGATCTTATTGAGTTCATCTAAAAACCCACTTTCTCTATTAGAGGCAGCTAATTCTGCTGCACTTACTTGCATTTGATTTCTTACCTCTAGTATATCTTCGATTTGATTCCCATTTAAAAATAAAGACCAAGATAATGGAATAATAAAGAAATTAGACTCATCACTTGAGATATACGTACCTTGACCTGGTCTAATATCGATCATCCCCATTACATCTAACACTTTCAAAGCTTCTCGAATAGCAGAGCGACCAACCTCTAACTTAATTGCAAGCACGCGATCCGACTCTATCTTATCGCCTTTTTTTAATTCTTGACTGAGCATCTGCTCCGAAAAGTACAAGGTAAGTCTATTCACAAGTTGACTAATGTTTTTCTTTGTGTTATCACCAAACTCTGCCTCTATCGCTTCTGCTTTTCCTGGAAATAATAAAGACTGCTTTTCTGCAAATTCTTCGGATTCCATTGCAAATACCATTGCATCTACACTTAGCTTTTCAGCTACAGACAGTACTATCTCACTCGTTCTCTTTCCACCTTTTGCTTCAATGTTGGAATAAGTGGCAACGCTCATACTCGGTGCACCAGTTTCATCCAAAAGAAATTGTTCAATAAACTGCTTTTGTGTTAAATTAAAATATCTTCTCAAAATCCGGAGATTATCTTTGTTGTAGATAGTCGTTTTCATATGCTAGTACCCCCATTTTAGAATCCTCATCGCTTCTTCGCATCACTTCTTTACATCACTTTTTTTCACGTGGTCTATCAATTACGTATTTCCTAATCGGCGCATAGAGCATAGCACATAATATCAGAAAAAATCCAATCATATAGAGAATTTCTCGTTCCATATTTAGCCCGCTTAATATCAGTGCAAAGGCTACCATAATAGATAAAAATACAACGACAAAACCGCCTTCTTTTGATTTAATATAACTACTCTTTTTCATAATGACTCCTTATATTAGGCTAGTAAAAAAACCGTTGCTCCGATTGCTAATGTTATAACTATCGTCACTGGCATCAATTTCTTTAGTACCAAACCTTCTTGTCCTAAAATATTCGCTGTGATGGTTCCAAGAATAATCTTACTTGGGCTAACTGCACTCCCGATTGCTGCTCCTGCTGTCTGTGCTGCTAATACAACTGCTGGATTCATCTCCAACAATTTTGCCGTAGTCATTTGGAAGTCTCCAAATAAGATATTCGATGTCATATTGCTTCCTGTCATAAAGGATCCAACCAATCCAATGATTGGCGCTAAGATTGCATAAGTTTTTCCTAGTACACTTGAAATCCCATCTGCAAGTACCATGACCTGCCCTGTGCCTCCCATAATCTTCGACATGATAATCAGTCCAATGATGGAGATTCCTGATGGCACTGTCATAGAAACGGATTTTTGAAACACCTTCTTTGTATCCCCTTTTTGTATCCACCCATTTTTCTTATAATACACCAATCCTAATATGGATGCTAGGAATAAGAACATACTGGCATGTGTAAAGATTGCAATTGGGGAGAAATTCTCCACTGCACTATTTACTACGCCGTATCCTGTAGAAGTCTCTGGAAACGAAAACCCTATCGATATCTTGTCTAAGGCTTCTTTTACTGGTGTTACTAATAATACGAATAAGGTAAGTGCTGTCAATAAGATATACGGTACAAAAGCTTGCAATAGATTCATATCCTTTGGTGCCTCATCTTGAGCGTTATTCGAAACTACACTTTGCATAATCGGGCTGTCTTTTAAGCTCCATTTTTCACGATACATCGGAAGTTTTCCTAATAATACAATCACAACCATAGAGATACAAGCGGGAATAAAGCAAGCGATTGTTGTGTTCACATTCACCAATAAGAACTCTCCACCGCCTTGAATGAGTGCAATGATTAGCACTGCTACAAACCCTTTCTTCACTCCTTTTGCTTTTCCATAGAACCAGCAGATTGCAACTCCTGTAATGATATCCCAAAACCAGATAAAACCTGCTGCCCAAAGAGCAGTCTCTATATATTCAGGACTTCCTATCTCTAGACCTGATGACATGGCAAGTGCATCCCAAGCTGCTGCTAATGTTCCAAATGTATTTCCCCAAGCTTGTCCAAGTAATGGAATGATTACTGCATACAACGGTGCCACTCCAATTCCGATTAGAAGTGGCGCTCCCACAGCTACTGGAACTCCAAATCCTGTGATTCCTTGTAAAAAACTTTCAAAAATCCATCCCATTGCAAGTACTAGCAATAATTCATTTGGCAATAGCCTTCTCATTCCATTTCGAATGACTAAGAAAGCTTTTGCTTGATCTGCTACTTGATAGAGTAGGATTGCACTCCATACAATCAACAGTACGGTGATTGCACTCCACACTCCTTTGGCACTTTCTGATGCCAATAACTTAATATCAGCTTTGTAAAATAACAAGCTGGTGATAATTGTAATAAACAAGCCAACAGGGGCAGCTTCCGTTGCCCCCCATTGGAATTTTATCATTAATACTAACAAAGCGATAATTGGCAAACACGCCATTATCCACATAAACATATCCGTTGGTACATTCATTTTCTATCTCCTAAACTATTTATATATGGTCGTTCCCGTCTTCCCTGCAATTCCCTCTGCTGCCTTATCTAGTAATGTAATCAACGTCTTTCGCCCCATTTTTGACTCTGCAAATTGTATTCCTGCCTCTACCTTCGGTAGCATGGATCCTTTTGCAAATTGCTCCTGTGCAATATATTCTCTTGCCTGTTCTGTAGAAATTTCGGATAGCCATTCCTGGTTTTCTTTTCCATAGTTGATGGCTACTTTCTCTACTGCTGTTAAAATCACGAGATAATCTGCATCTAGTTTATCTGCAAGAAAACTACTTGCATTATCCTTATCAATCACTGCATTTACTCCGTCTAATTTCCCATCATTATCTACTACTGGAATACCGCCACCTCCACAAGAAATCACGATATGTCCAGCTTCTACTAAGGTTTTGATGGTTCCTAGCTCTCTGATTCGCTTCGGCATTGGAGATGCCACTACAATTCGATAACCTCGTCCTGCATCTTCCATACAAGGAATTCCTTTTGCAATATATTTTGAAGCTTCCTCTTCTGACATAAATCGTCCAATTGGTTTTTCTGGATTTGAAAATGCTTGATCTTTGGCATCTACCTCTACTTGTGAAAGTATGGTGGATACCTTTTTATCAATGTTTCTTTTATACAATTCATATTTAATGGCATTTTGCAAATCAATTCCTATGTAGCCTTGACTCATTGCCACACAGGTAGATAATGGAGTCCCTGGATCTTCTTCATACATATAAGCAGGATTGTTCATAGCTTTTTGTATCAATCCTACTTGTGGTCCATTTCCATGAGTGATTACAATATCTAACCCTTGTTCTACTAAGTCTACTATAATTTCTGCTGTTTTTGCAACTGCGATTTTTTGCTCATTTATGTTCTTTCCTAGAGCATTCCCACCCAGTGCAATCACGATTGTTTTCTTTTTCATAGATTTTTCTTCCTTCACTTTTTCATTAATAAAGAACTTCTATAAAACCAACCCTAACTTTTTCGCATATGCAACAATCGCCTTTTCAAAGCAAGCCATCGGCGGACGAACTGTTCCTGCACCAATCTGTCCATATCCTGCAATTCTATGCGCGATTCCTGTGTTAATTACTGGTGTAATTCCTTTTTCTACTACCAATCTTGCATCAATTCCAAGACAAGCTCCCTTGAAACTCCAGTTTGGAATAATAAAGTTTGGATTGTTATCCATACAAATTTCGTCCATTTCATTGCTAGTTCTAAGGGCGTCTTCGTATCCACCTGCACCTACGAATCTAGTAACTGCTGGTGCTGCAATCATAGCCATTCCACCTACTCCATGCGTTTCCGTAATAGCACTATCTCCAATATCTGGACAACCATCTTCACTGTCATATCCTGTAAAATATAAACCTTTTGGCGTATTAACTGGTCCTGTAAACCATTCATCTCCCATACCACTGATACGGATACCAAACTCCACACCATTTCTACACATCGCTGTAACAACCGTTCCCTCTGTAATGGTTCTTGCTGCATCCATAACGGATTTGCTTGTAGCCATCATAATATTTAGGAAAAATTGTTCTGTGTCTGCTAAGAACTTAATCACTGCTGTTCTCTCATCTTCTTTGATATCGAGTGTTGCAATAATTGGACTGACTTCTTTCATAAATCCAAGTGATGCCGCAATATTTCTTTGATGGAACTCATCTCCCATGGCAATTGCCTTTGCTACCAATGGATTGACTGCAAGCCCATTATCTAGTGTACGAATCGCTTGTCCAACGACTGGACCAAGTACGTCCTTCATCCAAGTCAGACGATCTACTACTTCTTGCGAATATGCACCAAATCTCAATACTTTTCCAATTCCCTCATTCATCGTACAGTATGCTACATTTCCATTTTCTGTATTTTCCACAACAAATACTGGCATATTAGCTGTTGTAATTCCACCCATTGGTCCTACTGCGTTGACATGATGACAAGGTATGAACTGAATCTCTCCTGACTCTAATAACGCTCTTGCACCAGCTTCATCTGCTGCCCAACCTTCAAACAATACTGCACCAACACAAGAGCCTTGTACTGTGTTTGGCATGTCTTTATACTGGATAGGAGGTCCTGCATGTAAGATTACTTTCCCATTATTCATAGCATCCACTACTGTTTTTGCTGGAACTACATCACGAATCACTGGCTGACTAGCTACCACTTTTGCAATGACACTTCTATTGACTTCGTCAATGTCAAACCCTTCATAACTTCTTAGGAAGTTTAGTGTTTTAATCAAGTTCACATCTCCACCTGCTGGCGGTGCCCAGTCGTACTGAACTGCCTCACACTCGAACTTTCTCAATACCTCAGTAAAACTTCTAAGCCCGATGTTAATCACCTTTGGCTTAGCAGAAAGTAAAGCCATGACTTTCTCAGATGGTACGTTCTTTTCTGCTACAACTACTGTTTTTTCTTTGATTGGCTTTGCCACTTCAACTAATTCATAGCCAATCCCTTTCATAGCTGTAACTACTGCTAATTTGTTATTTTCACAAACGATTACACCTGCTTCTTTTAATCTGCTTACGGAATCATCATACCCTTGGAAATCTCGTCTTGTTCCACAAACTGTGGCAATAAAGAATACTGTTCTTCCTTCTGATTGCGCTTTTTCTTTTAAGCTTATAATACTTGGAAGCAATGCCCCTACCATGTCTTCATGAGATCCATATCCTAGCACGATATCTAAGAGAATTACACCAGTAGACTCATCTACCAATGCCTCTTCCATACACTCGATTCGCTTTGCCGGATCAATCATTGGATGTGGCTTTCCTTGTGTGTACACGTCATCTCCCAAATCTACAACGATATGCCCATCTGCCTTTAACATAAAGCCATCTGCTTTTTTTCCTGCAACATCCATGGAAAGAGCGTCTTTGATTAGCATTGCTGCTTCTCCTGCCAATGTCCCTCCAGAATAATAGGCTTTGATCGTCTTCTTATCCTCTGGCTTAAAGCATGCTTTCTCTAGTTCACAAGTAGACTCTTTTACCTCTTCTCCTCTCACAAGACCTACCGCTAACCTTGCAGCCTCATCTAGCGTATAAGCATGATAGAAGTTTTCTTCATGGTACTCTGGTTTTTCACCTAAGAATAGGGTCACCACTGGTTTTGTAAAGTTGCTCAGACGGTTGGAAATCTTTTCTTTTACTTCTTTTGCTGGTGGTTTAGAAATAATGATTAACACTTCCACATCTTCGTCTTGATCCATTACTTCTATAGTATCCATCATCGTAATCCCACCTACTTCTACGGCTAGATCTCGTCCCCCTGTACCAATGGCATTTTTCACTCCTTCTCCTAGACGGTCGATAATCGTGGTCAACTCTTGAATCCCTGTTCCAGAAGCTCCGATAATTCCGATTTTCCCAGGGGCTACATTATTTGTAAATGCGATTGGAACACTTTGTATCATTCCAGTTCCACAATCAGGACCCATTACTACAAGACCTTTTTCGTGAGCTTTTTGTTTCAGGGCGATTTCATCTTCTAAAGTCACATTGTCGCTAAACATAAATACATTCAAGCCTTCATCTAGTGCTCTATCTGCTTCTAAGGCAGCGTATGCGCCTGGAATTGAGATAACGGCTAAGTTGGCATCTGGCATTGCTAAAAGGGCTTTATCCCAAGACTTCACCCCTTCCTCTGCTTTTTTTCCTGCATTTGCGCTGGCTTGCTTTTTGAAGAACTCTTCGATTTCTGCTTGCACCACTTCTAATACGGCTTCGTCTTCTACATCTGCAACCAATACCATATCATTTGCAGTCGCTGATTCTAGTTCTTCTGTTGCAAGTCCGCTTTGTTTGTAAATATCCTTATTGGATGGAGTTGCCATCATAACGGACGCTTTGTTCACTCCCGCCACTGAAGATATTTGATTCGTCAGTAACATCAGTACTACCGAATCGTGATAATTTCCTTTTTTGATTACTGTCTTTAACATAATTGTCCCTTTCTAATCTGCAAATCTATTTTTGTGATCGTAACGATTGTAATGAATTTCGTCACTGATGAAATACTCATAAATGGAATCCACAATTTCAATGGCTTCTCCATTTCCATACTGTTGTTTTCTTAAGTCTGCTCTCTCTCCTGGGAAATACACCTGTCCAAATCCTTCTGCTGCTCTCATTCCATTTAACTCATCCATCGTTTGATTGATGTGTTTTTTAAACAGTTCCAAATCTGTAAATCTAGCTGGATCAATGACGATGTGCATCTGTCCTAGATTTCTTCCCTCTGAAAGATCGTGGTACATAGAGCTTACATGCTTACCAAATGGAAGCCCTAATAAAATTCCGGAAAAGATATCTACCATCATCATCAGTCCATACCCTTTTGCACCTGCTATTGGAACGAGTGCGTTTACTAAGTTAGGGTTAGTCACTGGTTTCCCATCACTATCTACCGCCCAGTCATCTGGAATGTTTTCTCCCCTTGAGCGCTTATCTAGAATTTTCCCCCAAGCTTGTACGGTAGTTGCCATATCAAAAATAATATTTCTACCATCTGCACCAGGTGCACCAAAAGCGATTGGATTGGTTCCATAATATGGCTCTGTTCCACCGTAAGGCACTGCCATTGGATCTGATTGACAAAAGGAAATTGCAACTAAATCTTGTTTTGCAGCCATCTCTGTATAATAGCCAATAGAACCACTATGAGATAAGTTACGCATTCCAACCACTGCAACCCCTGTCTCTTTTGCCATTTCAATCGCTTTATTCATCGCCTCATAGGCAACTACGTATCCACAACCATTATCCCCTTCAAAGATTGCTGCACTTGGGCCAGTCACTTTATACTCAAACTTAGGATCTATCGTAATTCCACCCTTTGAAATTCGCTCGCTGTAGTACTCCACTCGCACTGAGCCATGAGAATGATAGCCTCTCTCATCGGACCAAGCAAGAATCTCTGCTGTAGTATCTGCATGACTTTCGCTCATTCCAGCTTTCATAAACTTGGTTTTCATCAACTGCTTTAATTCACTAAATGTTAATTTCATACGCTCATTCTCCTCTATTTTATTATATTTTCTTATAATTGAACATCCCTATTACAATCTTTTGAATAAATATATATCAAAGGCTCCTCTTTTCCAACCCCATAGCAAGCTTGTGGGCAGTAGGCATCTAAAAACATATAGTCCCCTTCTTTTACCGGAATCCACGCATCATCCACACGATACATCCCTTTTCCTTGTAAAAAAAGCATCCCATGTTCTTGTATATGGGTCTCGATATAACCATGAGAAGCTCCCAAATCAAACTTTAACATATGAAAGTTCATGTCAAACCCCAAATCTTCACCTGCTGGCAACAGATTCTTTACCCTGCAATTTTCCATTTCTTCATAGGGTAACCACTCCATATCTTCTGTGTTCCCAATGATTGTGTAGGCTTCATTACCTGACGCTTCTTCGTAGCGCCTTTTATACACGAACAACTTTGCTTCTTCCTTGCTCTGATTCACAAACGATAATATCTTGTCTCCTGGCGAATAGATATATCCACCACCTTGTAATACGCCTGACTTTTCACCGTTATCTACAACCACTTCTCCATGTACTACATATAGTAGCACTTCAATACCCTCGCCACCTAGTGCGTCGTTTCGTCCATCTTCTTTTGCAGTTACAAGGTAGTCTACAAAAGATGCCCCAAGCTTTGGCGATGCTAAAATTGTTACATCACACTTCTCATATCCCGGTATTCGATTCTTCACCAACCCATCTGGCTCTAGTAATACATAGTTATTTCGCTTGATTACTGACCTTGTGGATAATAAATCCTCTCGATAACCGCATTGTCCATTCAGATAGCTCATCATTACCTCCTTCAAAACAAGTTTTGTTCTTTTATCGTGGTCAACCACATTTTATGTTTTTATTATCGCAAATTTTTGCTATAAATTCAAGACTTTTTTGTAATAATTCAAGAATTTATATACTATAAAGAATAAAATGAATAATTGAATTGTATATGTATAAAGAAACACCCACGAAACAGCAAAAAGTTGTTTCGTGGGTGTTTCTTTAAGTTTCATCAGAAACGATAGAAGAAAGAAGTTTGTCAAAATCACTTTGATACAATTTATCTTGCGTAGTACGATATTGCTCAAATTCACTTTCTGCAAATGCTTTTGCAATAGCAGCAGTCACTTTTCCTTTATCTTGTAAAATCTCGGCATCATTGAATTGTAAAAAAGCATCAAGTTTAGTAGCCCAATCTTGCATTGTCATAGGAATGTGACGTCTTGCTTGCCTTGTCGCATAATCAAGATACATTGTGACTATCTCGTTTAATTCAGTCAGTTCGTTAGAAGATAAGTAATTTTTCGCTATGGAAACATCAGCTTTTACAATTTTACCATCAGGAGCGTTTTTCCATGAAGTAAGACCCATATTTTCCTTTTGGTGATTAGCTCTGTTGATGATGACTTCGGCTGCGGTATTTCCATGAATTGCAAAGTGCATCTTATTTTGAACTGTTGCAAAAAAATCTTTTGTAGTCTGGCTATCAACGGCATAATCGACAGCCGTTGCATAAATATCAGTGATTTTTTGATAAAAACGTCGCTCACTTGCTCGTATTTCTTGGATTTCTGAAACCAAGTGATCGAAATAATCATCATCAAAAATCTGCCCATTGATTAACCTGTCTTTATCAAGAACGTAACCACGCTTTGCAAAGCTACTAAGCACTTTTGTCGCCCATCGTCTAAAACTGGTAGCTCTTTCGGAATTTGTACGATAACCAACAGCGATAATAGCAGATAAAGAGTAAAATTTATATTGATAGGTTTTACCGTCA
The DNA here is from genome assembly GCA_964369425.1 of uncultured Lachnospiraceae bacterium. Lineage (GTDB taxonomy): Bacteria > Bacillota > Clostridia > Lachnospirales > Lachnospiraceae > CAUPWF01. The sequence goes on along the minus strand of CAYJGW010000029.1, from coordinate 13,811 downwards.
TCGGCAGTTTGTGCAAATTTTGCACAAACTGAATTTTCGTCAAGTTCCTTGTTCTCAAATATATTTTTTAAGTGCTTAGTCACAACGCTTCTATCCACCTCAAATAGTTCTGCTACTGCTTTTTGTGTAAGCCAAACATCGCCATCTTGTACTCTAACCTCAATCGAATTTTCTCCACTATCTTTAGTAAATATAAGAAAATCAACCGTGCTATTTCGTATTTGTGAATTTTTAACATTATTTTTATTGTTGCTCATTATTTATATCCTCCACTTGCTTTCCTAGACATTGATACATGATATCTGTTTTTATACTCACCACAATACTACTATCTATAAACACATCACTAGCATCATTAAAATCTATTGTAGTCATTATACTTTTAATATATACAATACGCAAGTTTCATTTCCCTTGAAACATATATAATACGCACTTTTAATTTCTTCGTTAAAGATTATTGCCCACTCACTCATTATGTTGTATATTATGAATAGATATTTGAAAGGATATTTTAGCATGATAGAAAAAACAATTTTAACTTTGCCTTCTAGTCTATATAACAAAAAAGCCACTTTTTTTCACAATTTTTCTATTCCTATGAAAGGTTGCATTCTTTATTTCCATGGGGGTGGGCTATTTTTCGGTTCAAGGAATGATTTACCTCAATTACATATCACAACTTTAACCGATAATGGTTATAGCATCTTAGCTTTTGATTACCCTCTCGCCCCTGAGGCGCAGATTCAAACTATTCTCGATGATGTATCTGCTTCTATTGACTATTACATCACTGAGTTTGACCTCATCGATACTAATACGATTCCTTATTTCCTTTGGGGACGTTCTGCTGGTGCATACTTAACAATGCTGGTTACTGCTAAGTATACTTTTAATAAGCCACCTTCCGGCGTATTATCCTATTATGGATATGGGTTTTTGACAGACTCTTGGTACAGCACTCCATCTCCTACTTATACTCAGCTACCTGCAATTTCTGAAAATTCTTTCATCTCTGATGGGGTAATTCGTGGTGAAAAAAATATTACAAAGTATATGAAATTTTACATTGCCGCTCGTCAAAGTGGCGATTGGATTTCGCGTATATTTGAAGGGAAAGAAAAACATTTTTTCCTCGAATATTCTTTGAAATTAGTGGATTCTTTTCCTTGCCCATTATTCTGTACTCACGCCACTGGAGACCCAGATGTTCCGTATTCAGAGTTTATGGCTTTAACACAAAAATATCGTGCAACTACTTTTATCGTATCTAGTGACATTCATGATTTTGACCGATTAGAAGAAAAGAGAACCACCGCTCAATTGCTTGAGGCAACACTTCAATTTTTAAGGCTGCAAGGAAATGAAATATAGGATTGCTTATCTTGTGACTTATAAAGTATAATATCTTCATCATAGTAATTATAAGGAGTTTAACCATGGAATATAAGGAATTAGTATTAGAAGATAGCATACGGATAGAGGCTATTTATTCCATTCACTATTTTGAATACACAAAGACCTTCTCCTACCCTGGAGAGTCTCATAACTTTTGGGAATTTATTTGTGCGGATATCGGTAATGTTTCTGTTATCTCTGGTTCAGACACGTTTGTACTAGAAGCCGGAAACATCTTTTTCCATCAACCAAATGAATTTCATAATATAGAAATCTTGGATGATATCCCCCCTAACCTTGTAGTCATCTCTTTTCGAAGTAACTCAAAACTTATGGACTTTTTCATCAAAAGACTTCTTTCTATAGATGAAGTTGAACGGGCACTGCTTGCTGATATCATCCGCGAAGCAGGTCAATGCTTTTCCACGCCACTACACGATCCTTATGTAGAATGCCTACACCTAAGTGAGACAGCACCTTTAGGTGGTCAACAAGTAATACGCAATAAACTAGAATTATTTCTCCTTTCCTTAGTGAGAAAAATACAACTATCTCCCACTATTTATAACTCTAGAAAGAAGACGATAAAGAAAACCTATGACGAACTTCTCTATCAGCGTATTTTACTTTATATGCAACAACACCTACAAGAAAAATTAACCATTCAATCTATTTGCACAAGACATAACATTGGTGCAACAAGATTGCAAACCTTATTCCATGCCCAAACAGGATTAAGTGCAATGGATTATTTCAACCAATTAAAAATCGATGAAATCAAATCGTTGATCCGTACTGAAATGTTTAACTTTTCTCAGATTGCTGAAAAAATGGGATTTTCATCTATACATTACTTTTCAAAATTTTTCAAAAGATACTCTGGGCAAACACCTACTGAATATTCTACCTCTATCAAAGCTCTAATTGAAAAAAATAACAGTTGAGAGAATCTCTCAACTGTTATTTTTTTAATAATATTGCGCTAATAATTCATTTACTTTATTTCTTAACTTTATTAAATACGCATCCGATTTTGGATATTTTTTAAATGTTATCTCTTCTTCTAAACCTTCTTCTAAGATTTCTACCACTTTGTCATATCCTATTTTCTCCTCTAACATTTGCAATGCTCGCAAATCGCACATCGCTTGACTTTGCACCATAAGTCGTATAGACTCTTCTGGCACTCTCTCTTTACCTGGATACACAAGGAATGGATCTCCTGCAGGGTATGTCGATCCGCAACTTAATTCTCTATATGGATCTATCTTAAAGAATGAGTCCTGGCCATTGTAAAAGTTATATCCCCAATGAAGTGCGCCTTCGATTTTGTATTTAAATAGTTGAACTCCATAGATTCTGTTTCTTGCCGATGGCATTGCACAAAAACGATTACTTACATCTATATACTGTGCAGTACAATAATATGACCATAGCCCTTCTACCTGATTTTCGATAAAGGTGTGGATGTGGTTATTTGCACATACTGGTTTTTCCACAGCTCCTGTCTTATAAAATTCATAATCTGATAGAGCATCAATAATTGGAAAGTCCTTCAATAATTCTGCCACCACATTTTTTGCTGCCGAATACGTTTCAAGCTGGCTTAGAATCGGTTCGTCTGAGACATGGAAGTAAGTCGCATCATCAATCTTCCACTCTTTTAATTTTTCAATTAACTCAGGCAGATAACTATTCAAGAATCTTTGATACTTCTCACCCGTTGCCTCTGTCTCCCAACCAAACAATTGCTTATATTCACCGTTTATAGTTGCCATGATTTTAGGAGCTGCCACTGCTCCCCACTGAGTAAATAAGTGAGACATTTCAAAGTATCGAAACCCAATTGCTTTACACATATCAACCCATTTCTTTAACTGCGTAAATTCAAAAACATACTCTTCATCTTTTTCTACTGTAATATCTACAAGTTGCACTGTCTCTCTCTCATATCCTTTTGCAGTATCAAGAGGCGGTGTAAATTGTGGAGTTAAAATCATATTACAGCCATGTTTATAAGCCGTTTTTAAAAAGCTCTCCATAATATCCCAATGTTCCTGTGAAAATATTTCTACTTTGTAGTAATCTGCTAAGCAATCCGCATGGAACCACTCTGTGCGAATTAACTTTTGTTCTCCTAGTGTAACTGGATACACAGTCACTTGGTTCGTTACCGCTCCTATTACCTCACCAGAATTGTAATCACAAAATTCTATTGTAATTGGATAGGTACCTGCTTTTGCTGCTTCGCCCACTTCAATATCTACCCAGATACTTCTCCACTGACCAGCAACAAATAGTACCCTATCTTCCTCTAAGTCTTTGAGTAAATCTGGATAGAGTCCTGGTCGATTGCTAATGTAATTGTCATCAATTTTTTTATGTGTTGGATAGTGACTTGGCATCAAAACTACTTCTCTCACTCTTACCATCTTCTCGATTGGAGACTGAACCTTTACCCTTGCCAACCTAGTTTGAATAAAATCAAAAGAAAATGCAATTTGATAAGATACGGTTTCACCGCGTAATGCTGTCAACTTGTTGCACTCTATTTGTTCAATCGGCTCTACATCTGCAAATACTTTTCCAAGTGCACTAATCTTTTTAAAACTAAATTGAATATTCTCTTCCATTTCTTATTTCCACTCCTAACCTTTTATTCCACTCAATGCAATTCCCTCTACAAACTGCTTTTGCAAACACACATAAAGTGTAAATGGGAACACAAATGAAATTACTGCTCCTGCCATTACCAAACCGTAGTTCGTTGTATAGTGACCTTTCAATAGCGACAATGCTACTGTTAAAGTCTGCATTTCATCTGAACTTGCAACAACCAATGGCCACAAGAAATTGTTCCAAGCAGAAATAAAGGTAAATACAGTCAACGATATCAATACTGGCTTAATCAACGGAATTACGATTCCGAGAAATACTCTGCTCTCTCCTGCACCATCAATCTTCGCAGCTTCAAGTAATTCATCTGGAAATTCATACATAAATTGTGTGATTAAAAATACACCGAATGCATTAATTGATGGCAAAATCAACGCAGCATACGTATTTAACAAGTTGAAATCTCTCATCAGTGTAAATAGTGGTATCAATGTTACTTGACCTGGTACTGCTAGTGTCGCAATATATAGCGAATAAATCCACTTTCTTCCTTTAAATTTCTTCTTAGCAAATCCAAATGCAGCCATCGAACATACCACATTATTGATGATGCAAGTTAAGAAGGCCACAATCACACTATTCATTAACGCTCTTAAAAAACCTGACTGTGTGAGCACATGCTCGAAGTTAACAAAATTCAAACTCAAATCTTCAAATCGAAATCGCAGTGATTCTGATTGTGTAAACGATAGTAACACCATATATACAAATGGTACAAACGCAAACAATGCTGTCATTAATAGCAATATTCCTAGTACTATTGGTACAGCTTTTTTAGCTCCTTTTCCACTCATTATCCTTCCTCCTAGTTCTCTTTCTCATGGAATAGTTTTTTCTGAATTGCATTAAATACCAAAATCAAAGCAAATAACAGAACTGCTACCGCACTCGCATACCCCATTCTATACTCTCTAAAACCTGCATTGTAGATTGTGTATACAAGGGTCATTGTCGATGAACCTGGTCCACCTTGAGTCATTGCATATACCATATCAAATACTTGGAACGACCAAATAATCCCCAGCGTCACTACAAGATAGGTGATCGGTTTTAAACATGGTAATGTAATTCGAAAAAACTGCTGTAATTTTGTCGCACCATCAACTTCTGCTGCCTCATAGTAACTGTTTGGTATATTCATAATTCCCGCATAAAAAATAACTAAAAAATATCCAATATTCTTCCATACTGCAACGATACACACACTGATCATCGCTGTGCTTCTTTCACCCAACCAGTTGATATTATCGATCCCCAAAGCACCGAGTGCACTATTGATTACTCCACCATCTGTCGCAAGTAGGATTGTCCACAGTGTACCAACCAAAATTGATGAGGAGATTACTGGCACAAACATCGCACTTTTTACAAATCCTCCAAATTTGTTACGGAAAAATACCGCTAAAAGTGCACCTACAACCATAGATATTACCGTCTGAAACGGCACTGTTAATAATGTGTACACAATCGTGTTTTGTATCGAAATCTGAACATACTTATCATTGAGTAGATTTACATAATTTTGAATTCCAGCAAATGTCGGTTCTGTAATTCCATTGTAATTAGTAAAACTATAATAAATTGACATACCAATCGGTATGATTACAAAAATAGTTAACAGTATTAAACTTGGAAGAATGTATATCCATCCTATTATTGTTTCTCTTCTTGTGTTATTCATTGTCATCCTCTTAGTCTTAAGGAGAGCAATAATCACTTATCGCTCTCCTTAGTTTTATTTATTGTAAAGTTTCTGCATACTCCACTGTTTCATCTAGTGCTTCTTGTGGAGTGATTTCATCCATCATCATTCTCTGCATGTTTGAGAAAAGTGCTGTGTAAATTTGTGAAGAATTACTTACAACTGGCAATGGCTTGAAGTTCTCTGCTGACTCTTCATACATCGTTTCAAATTTTTCATTGTCATAGTACGCTTCACCTTCGCTGATTGGTGGCATTGCATATCTTTCTTGGTGGAACTCTTCCATAACTGCTGGAGAAGTCATCGCTTTCATAATATGAGCAACTTCTTCTGGATACTCTGTATCTCCAATCATAACAAGTGAGTCAGCTGCTACAAATGTATATCCTGGCTCTTCACCTGTTTGTGATAAATATGGTGAGAAGTCCCAATTGATTCCAGCTTCATCAATCTTTGATGCTGATGTACTAGAAGATACGTACATTGCTAATTCACCTTGCTTAAATGCATCTGCTGTTGCTGTTGCATCTGTTGCTGTTACAGAATCTGTTAAAATTCCTTTTTCTTTTAATCCGTAAATCCACTCTGCTGTCTCTACTCCAATTTCACTATTTACAGTCAAGTTACCTTCTTCATCGAAAATATCTCCGCCTGCTGACCATAGGTATGGATAGAAAGTTTCTGCTAAGTCACCAAAGTATCCGCCCCAATATTGTTGGAATCCAAGTTTACCAGTTGTATCTTGAACTGCTAATGCAACTTCTTCTAATTCAGCCCATGTTGTCGGTGGCGCATCATATCCTGCCTCGTTTAACAAATCCATGTTACAATATAAAATTCTTGGTGCCCCTACTACAAATGGAAGTGTATACTGTTTTCCATCAATTTGACCATAATCCCAATACAAGTACTGATCTACTTCTTCTTGTGAAAAATACGAGTCTAATTCATTCAACACACCCATATCTACATAACTTCTTAGCATCTCATTGTACATATAACCGATATCTGGTCCTGTACCACCTGAAATTCCAGTCATGTACTTCTCTTCGTAATTGTCCCAAGGTACTGTCTCTACTGCAATCTCTGCATTCACTTCTTCTGCAGCATCTGCTAACACACGTTGCCAAAATTCTTCATCTGTTTCATCAGTATTTCCAAATGGTGGAACCCAAATTGTAATCGTCTCACCGCCAGCATCTAACTCTCCGTCATTTTTCTCTGCTGTTCCTGTCGAACCACCATCATCACTTGACCCGCAAGCTGTCATCGCAGTTATTGTAGCCACTGCCAAAATCATTGCTAGAAATTTTCTTTTCATAATCTGTCCTCCAAACAAATAAATTTAGTACATTATAACACGAAAGTGCGCTCTATTATTTGTCATATTCAACATTAAATTTGTCTAATCCTACGCATTTATAGCTGTATTTAACACTTTTTGTCATTTTTCATATGCAAAAAGCTTTGCATTTTACAATAATTTCATTATAATGGAGAAAAATAGTTTTCAGCTAATCATTGAGGAAAGGATATTTAACATGCAGTATCAAGGAATTACTTTAGATGACACCTTGCACATCACCAAATTATATACCGTACATTATTTTGAATATATGAGCGACTTTTCCTTTTGTGGCGAAACCCACGACTTTTGGGAATTTGCCTGTATAGATAAAGGCTCTATGAATATAACCGCTGGGAGTGACTCCCTAATTTTAGAAAAAGATGAAATCATCTTTCACGAACCAAATGAATTTCATAATGTAAATGCCATTGACGGAATTTCTCCGAATTTAATTGTAATCTCTTTTGAGTGTACGAGTCCTTGCATGGAATTCTTTTCCCAAAAGAAATTAAAGATAAATGCTTATGAAGGCACTCTCCTTGCCGATATCATCCGAGAAGCAGGCAAGTGCTTCGCTTGCGGGTTAGATAACCCTTTCCAAACAACCATGCCACTAAATGAAAAAAGAGCTGTAGGCTCAGGGCAGATTATCCGAATGAAATTAGAGTTATTCTTATTAAGCCTATATCAGCGTTACAGAAGTCTCGATGACAATACTTTTTCTAGTACCTCTAATTTACTGCACACAAATAGCAACAATGAACTGTTTGATACGATTCATACCTATCTAAACGAAAATGTTCATCTGCCACTTAATATCACAACAATTTGTAACGCCAATTTAATTAGCAAGACGAAGCTTCATCGTCTATTTAAAGATAAGACTGGACTTGGTGTAATGGATTATTTTACTACGTTAAAGATGGAAGCTGCTAAAACTATGATTCGTTCTAAGAATTACAATGTAACAGAGATTTCCGATCAACTTGGTTACACTTCTGTACACTATTTTTCTAAACGTTTTCGTTCCATCACCGGAATGTCTCCTACCCAATATGCCACCTCTATAAAAGCATTGGCTGAATTCAACTAATCTATAGTCAAATTCAGCCAATTTAGGCTTAGCTATATTTTTTTACGATTGCTTGCATTTCATCCCATTTAGTCTCCATATCTGCCACCAATTTTAATTGTGTTCTACAACGATCTAAGTTATGACCTTCTCTATGAATCTTAAAATATGTATCTCCTTGTAGGTAGTCTGCCAAGAATCTCATCCCACATTCAAATGTCATCACTTTCGCTCCCATTGGCAGCATCTCTATCTCTTTCTCTATCAGTTTCCCTTTGCACCCCTTTACAAAGCCTTTCGTATATAGCTCAAACAATTCCAAATCGCAAGACACTTTACTCAAATCTCTCTCATCCTCTAACGCTGTACTTGCACCAAATCGAATAGAATCACCAAAATCATTTACCGAAAGACCTGGCATAATTGTATCTAAATCAATGACGCAGATTCCTTTTCGTGTCTCATCATCTATCATAATATTATTCAACTTCGTATCATTGTGAGTCACTCGAAGTGGGAGTTCTTTTTTTTCTAGCATATTCCCCAACACATTTGCTACATCCTCTCTATCAAGGATGAACTGTATCTCTTCTTGCACACCTTGCGCGCGCCCCATGACATCTTGCTCCACAGCATCTTTAAATGTCTGAAACCTTTTCTTTGTGTCATGAAATCCTTCAATAACTTCATGCAATTGATTTGCATCAAAATCAGCTAACATAGACTGAAAATTCCCAAATGACACTGCACTCTCGTAAAAGTCTTCCGGTCTTTCCACTTTATCATAACTAGTTGCATCTCCGATGAACTTATACGCTCTCCAATATCCGCCTTGTGAATCCAGGTAATACTCTCCCCCTGATCTAGTCGGCACGATATTCAACGTCTCTCTTTCTGGATTGCCACCTTTTTCGATAATCTTTTTCCTCAAGTGTTTTGTAACCCCACTAATGTTCTCCATTAATTCAACAGGTTTTTTAAAGATATTTTTATTCATATGTTGCACAATCACTTTTTCATATGATGACTTGACATTATCTAATTTAATTAAAAAAGTATCATTGATATGTCCACTTCCATATACTTCACAACTAATTACAATACCTCTAAATCCATATTTTTCAATTACTTCTTCCAATAATTCTTTTTTTATACTCATTTCACATCCACCTTATTTTCTGTATTTCCATTTCACTATCATGTTCAATTTTCTTCATTGTAATAAATTCAGACCCATTCGTCTTTGCACTATTGATTCATTTCTTTGCATTATTTGTCCTTTTCCTTGCAGTTTCTCCCTTTTTCCATTATAGTACAATTATGAAAGTTAATAACAAAGGAGATTACGTTTTATGAAATTGATTGAAGCAAAAAACTATCAAGATATGAGTAGAAAAGCCGCAAACATTATCTCGGCTCAAGTAATTTTAAAACCGCGTAGTGTACTCGGTCTTGCAACTGGTTCCACTCCGATTGGCACCTACAAACAATTAATCGAATGGTACAATAAAGATGATATTGATTTTTCATCAACGATAACGGTGAACTTAGATGAGTATTGTGGGCTAGATGCCTCCAATCCACAAAGCTATCGTCATTTTATGGATACCAATTTATTCAATCATATTAATATAAAAAAAGAAAATACTTTTGTCCCTAATGGAAAGGCTAGCATTCCTGAAATAGAATGTTCTAACTACGACGATTTAATTACAGACTTAGGTGGCATTGATCTTCAACTACTCGGTATTGGACACAACGGTCACATCGGTTTTAACGAACCCGATAAAGCTTTTGAGAAAACTACTCATATTGTAAAGCTTGGTGACTCAACAATAGAAGCAAATGCTCGTTTCTTCGACTCTATAGCCGAAGTTCCGACCACAGCAATTACTATGGGAATCAAATCCATTATGCAAGCAAAAAAAATATTGCTTGTTGTAAATGGAAAGGATAAGAAAGAAATCCTTGAAGAAGCGCTTTATGGGCCGATTACACCTCATGTTCCTGCATCTGTTTTGCAGTTACACAGTAATTTAACCGTTGTGTATTGCTATGAGTAACCCCCTTACTTACAGTAAAAATCACTTGGTGCAACATACGTTGCCTCAAGTGATTTTTTATTAAAAAATTATCTATTCTGTTCGTATACTTCCCAAGCAGCTCCTACTGCTTTACCTGCTGGGATTTTAACCCCATTCTTTAACAACACTGCTTCGATTGCACCAAGTGTCATCAGGATATTTCTTTGTTGACAAGAGTATCCCATATTTCCAATCCTTAAGATTTTTCCATCAAGTGGTCCAAATGATGTAGCAATCTCGATACCAAATTCTTGTAATAATTGGGCTCTCATATGAGTTCCTGTAATTCCTTCTGGAATTACAATCGCCGTAACAACTGGCATCTTATGTTTCAAGTCTCCAAAGATTTCTAATTCCATTGCTTTGATACCTGCGATTAACGCTTTATTGTTCAACTGATGACGTTCTAATCTCTCATCTAATCCTTCCATAAGGATACATCTAAGCGCTTCATGAACTGCATACTGCATACTTGTCGCTTCTGTATGGTGATTCAATCTTCTTGGACTCCAATAATCTTGTAATTGTCCTAAATCAAGATAGTTACTAGGAATTTTTGGTAATGTTCCGCTTACATCTGCATCTGTTCTGATTCCTTTTTCTACTTGTTTACGAAGATTCACTATCTCTTCTACTGCACTATTGTATGTGATAAGCGCACTTCCAGATGGTGCCGAGATACATTTTTGTGTTCCTGCGATACAAGCATCGATTTCCCACTCATCCACACGCATATCTGCTCCACCAAGTGTAGCTACTGCATCTACGATTAGTAATGCACCGTATTGCTTACAAAGTTTTCCAAGTCCTTCTAATGGTTGCATCATAGAAGTGGAAGTCTCTCCATGCACACATGCCACTGCCTTATATGATTGTTTTTTCAGTTCTGCTTCAATTTCATCTAGTTCAAAAACAGTTCCCCATTCTCTTTCTACCAATGTAATTTCAGCTCCACAACGCTCTAAAATCTCTGCTAACAGATATCCAAAACGGCCAAATGCTGGAATCAACACTTTGTCTCCAGGGCAAATTGCTCCTGTAAGTACTGTCTCAAGACCTCCTCTTGATGTAGTATCCACTACATAAGTTTGTTGATTCTTCGTACGAAATACTTCTCGTTCCATCTCCATTGTCTCGTTCATAATTGCCGTAAACTCTGGATCGAATTGTCCTAAAATATGAGCAGACATTGCTCTTAATACTCTTGGATCTGTCTCTACAGGACCTGGTGTCATCAACATACGTGGTGACGGATTAATCTCACTATAATATTTCATCTTTTTTATTTCCTTTCCTCTTTTCTTCTATTAACAACTCCCAACCTACCACAATTCCATTCAGCGTATCTACGCCTGAACTATGTCCGCTAGAAGCTATGTTATCAATTTCTTCTTTTATGCTTTCTTTTTCTTCTGATATTCCCTTTGCAAGTTCATGCAACTTCTGGCTAAATTCACCTTTACATGCTGATTTTAAAAATGCTCCACTGATGTCATTGGTATACTCTAGATTTTCTTCCACTATTTCTACTAACTTCTCAAAAATTCCATCTACATCACTACACTTCATTGCAAATAGTAAACCCACAATAAAATCATCTCCCGAAGGCGTAAGACCAATTCCAGCACCGATGTTTTCTTTCAAAAAATCTTCCCAAATCTTCTGTTCACTCAAGACGTGTTCAAGAAAATCGCTTTTTAACTTCCATACTCTTTTTCTGAGAATGGCTGTCAAAAAATCATCTTTTTCTCCTATGGGTGTCACTGCTGAATCTGCATAACCTGCATGGCTTTTATATTCTATAAGTGATGTCTTCAACTCTTTTAACACAACCTTAGCTCGTTCCAAAGGTATCCTTCGTTCAACGACTGGATTCCACGTTTCTACGTTTCCGTATTCTAGTAATTCTCTCCCCACCTGAATTCCATGCTCCATAATTATCACTGTATCATCTCGTTGAACCTCTAATGCATCCTCTACGATAATCGAAAGGGATGTCATTGAAATTTTCGAATTATGGACAGAAAAAAAACGCCCCTCTATAAAAAGGTTGACCACATTCTTATATCTAGAATGTACTTTACCACTTTTCTCACTATTTTTCAAGTCTTCTGCTGATTTTATCCAGCTTTTTATACACTTTTTTTTCATAATCCCTCTTTTTATACAAAGACTATTCGCTTTTATGCAGAGAGAAGATTGCTACTGCAATCTTCTCTCTTTTAACCTTATTCCATTGCTAATTCTACCATTGTGTGATACAGCACATTTGCCCCTGCTTCACAATCTTCTTTCGTACTCCACTCTACCTTACTATGGCTGATTCCATCCTTCGAACGAATAAAAATCATGCCCATTGGGCAGAAATTTCCAAATGCTGTAGAGTCATGACCTGCTCCACTTGGCATCTTAAACACTGTTTGTCCTGATTTCTCACAAGCTTTTACAACTGCCTCTTGTACATGTGGTGCACAAGGTGTACCGTCTTTATCTTTCATGAGAAGTTCAATCTCCATTTGGATTCCTCTTGCTTCACAAATCTCTTTTGCTCTCTTTTCAATTGCTGCAAACATTTCATCGCGAAGTGTTGCTTTTTGATTTCTTGCATCTAAGCTAAATTTTACTTTTCCTGGAATAACATTTACGCCCCCTGGAAAGGCTTCGATTCTTCCAACTGTTGCCACTGCTTCTGGATATTTTTTCGCTTCGTCTTCAATTGCTAATATAATCTCTGATGCTGCTGGCATTGGATCGTTTCTTAAATCCATCGGTGTTGTTCCCGCATGTGATGCTACTCCTGTAAGGGTAAATTCCGCACGTATCTGACAGCAGATTCCTGTTACCACTCCAACTGCTAAATCTTTACTTTCTAGCACTCCACCTTGCTCGATGTGTAATTCAAGATGAGCCTTTGCATATCCTTCTGGAAGTCTTGCTTCATCTACTCTATCTGGGTCAATTCCACATTCTTTTAAACACTCGGCTACAGATTTACCATCTTTATCCACATGTTCAAGAATATCTTTTGTATAACTACCTGTTAGGTGTCCTGCACCTGAGTAGCTTCCCATAAATCTTGTACCTTCTTCATCACGATATGCAATCACTTCGATTGGACACTTTGGAGTAATTCCATTTTCTTTCATCGTCTGAGCAACTTCAATTCCAGCAATAACACCTAATCTTCCATCAAAGATTCCACCACCATATACGGTATCAATGTGAGACCCAGTCATAAGGACAGGAGCGTCTTTGTCTTCGCCTTCCATACGTCCAACTAAGTTTCCTGCAAGGTCTACTCTGACATCTAATCCTGCTTCTTCCATGTAAGACTTCACAAGTTCATAAGCCTGATTATCTTCTGGTGAAAGTGCCAGACAAAAAATCCCCTCATCCGTCTTTCCAATTTCACCAAGTTCTAATAATCGATTGAATAATCTTTCCTTATTAATCATACGTATTTTGCCTCCTTCTTCTCATTATATACGTCTCTATCTAACTCACCGAGTTTACTTGATACAAGCATACCAA
>CAYJGW010000028.1:0-35265 GCA_964369425.1 uncultured Lachnospiraceae bacterium | reverse complement strand
AAAATTCAATCAAAGAGAGGTGAAAAATCATGTTAAAATATGCAGTGATAGGAACTAGCGATATTACAAAACAATATATCAGGAGTGCAAAGAGTACAGAGTTATGGTCACTTGAGGCTGTTTACTCAAGAAATATGAATACAGGAAAAGCGTTTGCAAGTGAATTTGATGTAGATAGAGTGTATACAGATTTACTAGAATTTGCAACTAGTACAGCGTTTGAGGCGGTATATGTGGCAAGTCCTAATGCGTTTCATTATGAACAGTGCAAAATATTACTAGAGAACAAGAAGCATGTGATTTGTGAAAAGCCATTCACGACATATGAGTGGCAATTAAAAGAACTGTTTCAACTGGCAGAGAAAAGTGGTGTAGTGTTGATGGAAGCAATTATGTTTATGCACCAACCGAGTAAAAAAATACTAGGAGAGGCTATAGAATCTCTCGGAGAAGTGTCTATGGCGTTATTTGATAATTCTAGGATATCCTCAAAGTACGATGCATTTTTAAATGGTGAACTTCCTAATATTTTTAATCCCAATATGCATACAGGAGCATTGATGGATATGGGGGTATATACCGTATTTCCAGCTTTGTATTACTTTGGAGAACCAAAAGAAATAAAGGTCAGTGGATGTTTGTTAGAAAGTGGTGCAGATGGATTTGGTAGTGTGCAATTTCAATACCTAGATAAAGTGGTAGAAATGCGCTATTCAAAAATAGGTTCATCTACTACAGGATCCGATGTACAGGGGAAGAAAGGGAGTATAAAGATTGCATCTATTTTGCATATGGGTGGAATTGTGTCAGTGAATCATAAAGATGAAGAAACATTACTTGCAGAAGTTAGCCCTAAAATAGCACTAATGGGGAACGAAGCAAGAGATTTTTATCACTATATTACAGGGGAAGGCAAGTGTATTGAAACGTATGAGGAATGTAAGAGAATGAGCTTTCTAGTATGTAGATACTTGGAAATGATTAGGAAAGAAGTGGGACTTTCATTTTAGTAACAAATCAGCCTTGAGGCTGTGCTACAAGGCTGATTTGTTACTAATTTTATTGAAAGTTTTTCATGTAATCGCCATGTGCGTCAATCATTTCATCACACATAGAGATGATATCATCAATGCTTAATTCAGCAGCAGTATGAGGATCTAACATTGCGGCATTGTAGATATACTCACGTTTTCCAGTTACAAATGCTTGAATAGCGAGTAATTGAGGGCTGATATTTGTCTGATTCATTGCAGCCAATTGAACAGGTAAATTTCCTACCCTACAAGGATGAATTCCGGCACCATCAATTAGACAAGGGACTTCCACGCAAGCTTCAGGCGGAAGGTTAGGAATCAACCCTTCGTTTATTACATTTCCACCAATTTTAAATGGTTTATCGGTTACGATGGCTTCCATAATATAAGAAGCATACTCTAGAGAGCGTTCGTGAGTAATTTCTCCATTGGCAAGAATATTAGCTTTTTCTTCCTCCCACTCAGCAATTTGTTTGATACATCTGCGAGGATATTCATCGAGAGGAATATTGTA
Organism: uncultured Lachnospiraceae bacterium; assembly: GCA_964369425.1. Taxonomy (GTDB): domain Bacteria; phylum Bacillota; class Clostridia; order Lachnospirales; family Lachnospiraceae; genus CAUPWF01. The sequence continues at coordinate 33,717 of CAYJGW010000028.1, read as the reverse complement.
ACGCTCAATTAATTCAGGGTATTTGGATTTTATATAAAATGGATTATACTCTGCATTATGTTCACTAGATTCTGTACAATAGTGTCCAAAATGTTTTATGTATTCGTAACGAACCATATCTTTGTGCTTTTCATCTGCATTTTTTTTGGCAGCTCTTTTCTTGATTTCTGGATAGAGATCATTGCCATCTTTATCTCGAATTTCTAATAACCAAGCCATATGGTTGATACCGGCGATCAGTTCTTTGTGACCTTCATAGTTTTCCTTCATATCAAGACCTTCAAAAAGCTCTTCTGTACATTTTTGTACACTATGACAAAGTCCAATTGTTTTAACGGAAGTATATCTTTGCATATAACCTGTTAAAATCGACATTGGATTTGTATAGTTCAAGAAGTAGGCATTCGGGCACATTTCTTCCATGTCAGTAGCAAAATCTCTCAACACAGGAAGTGTGCGAAGGCCACGCATAATCCCTCCAATCCCTAAAGTGTCAGCGATAGTTTGCTTCAAGCCGTATTTCTTTGGGATTTCGAAATCTGTAACAGTACATGGCTCATACCCACCAACTTGAATAGCATTTACCACAAAAGTTGCGTCTTTTAGTGCAGCTCTTCTATTTTTAACCCCTAAATAAGTAGTAATAGTTGCACGTTCTTTGTTGATGTTTTTGTTGATTGCACTTAAGATAGTATAAGAGTCATTCAAACGTTGGTCATCAATGTCGTACAGTGCTAGTTCTGCATTTTGCAAAGCAGGGGTACACATACAGTCACCAAGTACATTTCTGACAAATATAGTGCTTCCAGCTCCCATAAAAGTAATTTTAATCATGATTAGAGTCCTCCTTGAAATTTATCTAGTAAGAATATTCTACTATTGATATAATGTAAGTTATAGTAGATTTGTTTCATAAAAGATTGTTGTTTTGTTGCATAAAAAAAAGGGGGGATATAGTGTCAGGAATAAAAATTCACTATTCGGGAATTCAACAATGTAAGAGTAACCATTTTTGGGGACCAGATGTAAGGCGACATTATGTGTTGCACTTTGTGTTAGGAGGAAAAGGCATATATAGGGCGGAAGAAAAAGAATTTCAAATTCGAAGCGGCGAAGCATTTATAATAAATCCCCAAGAATTTGTTTTTTATAAAGCAGATGAATTAGATCCATGGGAATATGCTTGGATTGCTTTCGATGGAGAGGATGTGAAAGATTTAATTAGAAGATTAAAGAGTAAAGATGGGTATGTTTTTGAGTTTAATATGAATAGTACGATTAGAAGTGACTTTTTAAATCTAGTCCAAGTTGCAAAAGAAAAGGAGATAGGAAAAAGAAAGCTTTTATCTGTAGGATGTTTTTATTTAGTACTCAGTAACATGATAGTAGAATATGGGGTGAGCACAGAAAAGTTAGAGAAGGATTATTTAAATAAGGCATTAGAATATATTGAGTATCATTATAACTTTGAGATTAAGATAGCAGATATTAGCCATGCGGTGGGAATAGATAGAACTTATTTATTTCGACTTTTTAAAAAACACAAAGGCATATCACCTAAAGCATATCTTACCGAATATCGTTTAGCGATTGCACAAGATATGCTACGATATACAAATCATACCACAACAGAGATTAGTATGGCATGTGGATTTCATGATGCCTCAACATTATGCAAGAATTTTGCTGAAAAATTTAAGATAAGTCCTCAAAAATATCGAAAGAAAAACACAGAAAATTAAAGTGAACAGATGGAATTTTCAATTAAAACACTGATTTGTTCATTTTTTAACTAATTAAAAATAATGGTATTTTCGACTAGAAAACACAAAAAAATAGCACAATAAAGTTATATAAAAGATAAAAATATTCTATTGATAGGAATAAACGCGTGTGCTATGATAAAAAAAAGCAGTTAACAAAGAAAAAATTGTGCAATTCGTACAATTTAGTGCTTTCGTGAAAAAAGGAGGAAATAAGTATGAAATGGAAAAAGGTAGTAGCAGCATTATTAGCAACAGTTATGGTTACAAGTTTGGTAGCATGTGGTGGGTCAGATACAGAGACAGCTACGGAAGAGAGCGGAGAAGCATCAGGAGATGCAACACTATCTGTTGCGATTTGGGATACAAATCAAGAACCAGGGATTAAGGAAATTTTAGCAGATTTTACGGAAGAAACAGGAATTGAAACAGAGGTGGTTGTTACACCATGGGCTCAGTATTGGACAATGCTAGAAGCTGCAGGAACAGGTGGAGACCTACCAGACGTATTTTGGATGCATGCAAATGAGTTTACAAAATATGCAGAGTATGACATGTTATTAGACTTTACAGAGCAAATTGAATCAAGTGAAGTTTTAGAAATGGATAAGTTCCCAGAAGCAATAACAGAAATGTATAATTATGACGGAAAACAATTTGCAGTACCAAAAGACATTGATACAGTGGCATTAGCTTACAATAAGACAATGTTTGATGAAGCTGGACTTGCTTATCCAGATGAGACATGGACATGGGATGATTTTGCAGCAGCAGCAGAAGCATTAACGATTCCAGATAAGGGTCAATATGGATATGCGTTACACTTAGAAAATGATCAAGAATCATATTTTAATGCAATTTATAGCATGGGTGGAGAAGTTCTAAATGATGAAAGAACAAAATCAGGATTTGATCAAGATGAGACAGTAAAAGCAATGAAGCTTATGTCAGACTTAACGCTAAATGGATTTACACCACCATATGAAGTGCTTGCAGAGAACTATCCAGAAGATTTATTCTGTTCTGGAACAGTTGCAATGGCTACTTTAGGATCTTGGAGACTTCCAGTTCTTGGAACAAATGAATATGCACAAGAGCATGCAGAATTCGCGTTATTGCCTAAAGATGCAACAACTGGCGAGAGAGTTTGTATCTACAATGGTCTAGGATGGGCAGCATCGGCAACAACTGAGTATCCAGAAGAAGCATTTGCATTATGCGAATACATGGGAACAAAAGAAGCACAAGAAAAGCAATCTGATTTAGGAGTAATGATTTCGGCATACGAAGGTACAGCAGCAAACTTTGTAAATGCATACCCAGATTTTGATATTACACCTTATATTGATATGTTAGAAACAATTGAACTTTACCCACGTTCTAAATCTACAGTAGTGTGGCAAAAACAGATGCAAGAGATTTTAGTAGAAGTGTTCACTGGAAATATTTCAGTCGAAGATGGATGCGCACAAATTACTACAGCTATGGATGAATCGTTAGCACAAGAATAATTACAATGTAAAATAAACACTAGAATATTGCAGAATTGGTTAATATGTTCGCATATTAACCAATTTCATTTTCTACACTGATATTGAAAATCGAGGAGGTTGTTATGCAAAAAAAAGTGAAAACAAAAAAACAAAAAGAACTTTTTTGGGGCTGGCTTTTTCTTTTTCCTACTATGTTAGGATTAATAGTATTAAATATTATACCAATGTTTCAATCACTTTATGAAAGTTTCTTTAAGACAGGGGCATTCGGGAAGGGAAATGTATTTGTAGGTTTTGAGAATTATGAAAAGATGCTTCAAGACGAACAGGTTTGGCAAGCAGTAGGTAATACATTTAAATATGCGATCTTAGAAGTACCGCTATCGATTGTAATAGCATTGATAGTTGCAGTATTGTTGAATCAAAAGTTAAAAGGAACAACATTTTTTAGAACAATATTCTTTATACCAATGGTAGCAGCACCAGCTGCGGTTGCAATGGTATGGAGATGGCTATATAACACAGAATTTGGATTGTTTAATCAAATAATATCCGGTCTAGGCTTTGATAAAATTAGTTTTATATCTAATCCAGATATCTCAATTTTTTCAGTGGCATTTGTGGGGATATGGTCTGTCATCGGTTACAATATGATCCTATTTTTGGCAGGGTTACAAGAAATACCACACGATTATTATGAGGCTGCCAATATAGACGGAGCAAGCCCGATACATCAATTCTTTCATATAACAATACCGCTAATTACACCAACAATGTTTTTTGTCACTGTAACTAGAATTATTGCAGCAATGCAGGTTTTTGATGTAATTTTATTGATGATGGATGCCACAAATCCAGCACTTAAAAGTACACAATCATTAGTTTATTTGTTTTATAGATATTCGTTTGTGGAAAATAACAAAGGTTATGGCTCAGCAATTGTTATGTTATTGTTAGTAATTATATTATTGATTACAGCAGTACAAATGGCTATGCAAAAACGTTGGGTAAATTATAATTAGAGGAGGAGTTTTCCATGACAAAACAAGGTAAATCACAGATATTTAAAATTATAATATATGTAGTATTAAGCATTGGAACAGTAGTTATGTTACTACCGTTCTTTTGGATGATTGTTACAGCTTTTAAAACGATTACTGAATCGACGCAATTAGAACCATTCTTGATTTTTCCAAAAGAATGGAAATGGGATGCATTTGCTTCTGTAATGAGTAAAGTTAATTTTCCTAGATTATATTTGAACACTGGTCTTATGATTTTAGGGCGTATTGTCTGTGCGATTGTTACAGCATCTATGGCAGGATATGCATTGGCAAGATTGAACTTTAGAGGAAAAACACTTGCTTTTTCATTAGTTTTATTACAGATGATGATTCCAACACAGATTTTTATTATACCACAATACTTGATGGTATCAGATATGGATATGTTAAATACAATCTTTGCATTGGTTTTTCCTGGTATGGTTTCTGCATTTGGTACATTCTTACTTAGACAAGCATTTATGTCATTACCAAAAGATTTAGAGGAAGCAGCTACAATAGATGGATGTAACATAGGACAGACATTCCTATTTATTATGGCACCATTAACGAAATCATCTATGGTTGCGTTGGGAATATTTACAGCACTCTTTGCATACAAAGACCTAATGTGGCCACTTGTCGTTGCACCACAAGAAACAGCAATGCCATTAGCGGCAGCACTAGCGAAACTTCAAGGACAGTATGTTTCTAACTATCCTGAGCTTATGGCAGCATCTGTATTGGCAATTATACCAATGGTAATCATTTACTTAGTGTTCCAGAAACAATTTGTAGAAGGTATTGCAACCTCAGGTGGTAAATTATAAGAGTTAAAGAGATTTGATAAAAGAAAGGAACATAAAGATGGGCTATATTGCAAAACAAGAAAGATATGAAAAAATGATATATAGACCCTGTGGAAAAAGTGGCTTAAAATTGCCACTTTTATCACTTGGTTTGTGGCATAATTTTGGAACAGAAGCAGATTATGATAATATGAAAGATATCTGTTTTACAGCATTTGATGAAGGGATTACACATTTTGATTTGGCGAACAATTATGGTCCACTTCCAGGAAGTGCAGAGAGTAATTTTGGTCGGATATTGCGTGAAGAGATGTCTGCATATCGAGATGAAATGATAATATGCACGAAAGCAGGATACCTCATGTGGGATGGTCCTTATGGTGATGGGGGGAGTAAAAAGTATTTGATATCTAGTTTAGACCAAAGTCTGAAAAGAATGGGCTTAGAATATGTGGATATTTTCTATCATCATAGACCAGATACAGAAACTCCGTTGGAAGAGACGATGAATACATTGGCTCAAATTGTAAGAAGTGGAAAAGCATTGTATGTAGGGCTTTCCAATTATGATGGCACAAGAATGTTAGAAGCATCGAAAATTTTAGAAGAATTAAGATGTCCATTTGTTATCAATCAAAATAGATATTCGATGCTAGATAAGACGATATTAAACAATGGGTTGCATGAACAGGCCAAACAGCAAGGCAAGGGAATTATTACGTATAGTCCACTAGCACAAGGATTATTATCTGATAAATACTTAGCAGAGATTCCAGAAGATAGCAGAATGAAGACGGATGGGCGTTTTTTGAATGAAAATTCAATTAGTGACCAATTACGTAGTAAATTAGCACTGTTAAATGATATAGCAAAAGAAAGAGGGCAGACGTTAGCTCAAATGGCTTTAGCGTATATTGCGTATGATGAGAATATAACCAGTGTTTTAATTGGTGCATCAAAAGCGATTCAGATTAAAGAGAATGTGAGTGCTTTAGATAATATTCATTTTTCAGAAGACGAGATAAAGTCGATTGAGTCCATTCTTTTGCAGGAGGGATAGAACATGGAATATTTGAATATAAAAGGTTTAGATAAGAAGTTATCAAAAATGGTGTTAGGGACAGCATATTTTCTTGAAACGATGCAAGAAGAACACAATAAGACTTTGGATGATGCGTTGGAAGCAGGAATCAATGTGTTTGATACGGCAGCATTATACACAGATGGACAAAGTGAAAGTGTGCTAGGAAAGTGGATGAAATCACGTGGAGTTGAAGATAAAGTTGCTATTTTATCAAAAGGTGCCCACTATAATGCGTATAGAAAGAGAGTGACTCCCTTTGATATTCTTGCAGATATTCATGATTCATTTGCTAGGTTAGATGTAGATTGTATCGACATCTATCTACTGCATAGAGATGATCCGAATGTGCCTGTTGCTACAATTGTAGATTGTTTGAATCGGCTTTATGAAGATGGTAAGATTCGCGTGTTCGGCGGATCCAATTGGACACATAGAAGAATAGAGGAGGCAAATGAATATGCATATAAATATGGATTAGAGCCTTTTCGCGCTTCAAGTCCAAATTATAGCTTATGTGTACAAAATGGAAATCCTTGGGGAGATGATTGTGTAACGCTATCTGGCGATAATGAAGCACTTGAATTTTATAAGAAAAATCAAATGCCTATATTCGCTTACGCGGCACTAGCAAATGGTTTTTTATCAGGTGGGTTTGCTCACAATGAGATTGAAAAAGCACCTCAGTTCATGGAAGAGTTCTCATTAAAGGGTTACGTAATTGATGAGAATGTTGAAAGACTTAGACGAAGTGAGATTATAGCAGAAAAATATGGCGTTTCTGTACCACAGGTTGCTCTGGCATGGGTGTTAAGGCAGAATTTAAAAACATTTACGATTGTACGTTCAGATACTAAAGAGCGATTATTGAAAAATGTTCAGGCAATTGAGATACAACTTACGGATGAAGAAGTACGTTGGTTAGGAGGAGAATAATGATACGTTTTGAAAATAATACATTTCATTTGAGTAATGATGAAATCAGTTATATTTTTCAAATTATGCAAAATGGGCAGTTGGGTCAGCTATACTTTGGAAAAAAAGTAAGACATAGAGAGAGCTTTTCGCATTTATTTGTAGAAAAGGCTACAATCTTAGCACCATGTGTGTTTGAAGGGAATTTAGATTTCTCTTTAGAAGTGATTAAACAAGAATATCCTGCCTACGGTACTGGTGATTATAGAAATCCAGCCTATCAAATTACGAGCAAAAATGGTAGTCGAATTACTGATTTTCAATATGAAAGCCATAAGATTATAAATGGAAAGAATCATATTCAGGGGCTTCCGCAAACATACGGTGAAGAAGTCGAAACTTTAGAGGTTACGCTTAGGGATAAAGTGCTTGATTTGTCGTTAATTTTAAAGTACCATGTTTTCACAGGAATTTCGGGAATTATTCGTTCGGTTGAGTTTAAGAATGATTCTAGTGAAACAGTAAAATTAAATTGTGCAATGTCTATGAATTTGGATTTGTATGATAGTGATTATGAATTAATGAGTTTAGATGGTGCATGGAGTAGGGAACGCCACGTGTCTTCACGAAAACTAGCAAAAGGAATACAAGCAGTTAGTAGTAGTAGAGGTGCAAGTAGTGCGATGCATAACCCCTTTATAGCATTAAAAAGACCAAATACAACAGAGCAAGTTGGGGAAGTGTATGGTTTTACACTTATATATAGTGGGAATTTTTTAGCAGAAGCATATGTGGATACGTACGATGTAACACGAGTGCTATTGGGGATTAATCCATTTGATTTCGAGTGGACATTGGATGAAGGGCAAACCTTTCAAACTCCTGAGGCAGTGATGATATACTCAGAGCAAGGATTAAATGGAATGAGCCAAAACTTCCATAATTTATTTAGAAATAACTTAATGCGAGGAGAGTATCGTAATAAGCCACGTCCGATTTTAATCAATAACTGGGAGGCCACATACTTTGATTTTACAGAAGAAAGTATACTTAAAATAGCAGGGAAAGCAAAAGAGTTAGGCGTTGAATTATTTGTGCTAGATGATGGATGGTTTGGTGTAAGAGACAACGATACTACATCCTTAGGCGATTGGTATGTACATTTAGAAAAGCTGCCAAATGGAATAGCAGGGTTAAATAAAAAAATCAATGACATGGGATTGAAATTTGGTTTGTGGTTTGAGCCAGAAATGGTCAATGAAATCAGTGAGTTATATAAGAAACATCCTGATTATGTTATACAAACTCCAAATAGAGACCGTTCATATGGAAGAAATCAATTTGTGCTAGATTTTTCTAGAGACGAGGTAGTGGAGTATGTATTTGATGTAATGTGCAAAACTCTAGATACAGCAAATATAGAGTATATAAAATGGGATATGAATCGAAATATTACAGAAGCATATTCAGTAGATTTACCAGCAGATAGACAAAAAGAGTTCTTCCACAGATATATTCTAGGTGTATACCAATTGTATGAGAAATTGATGGAAAGATATCCTAGCATTTTATTTGAGTCTTGTGCTTCAGGAGGAGCTAGGTTTGATGCGGGTATGCTATATTATGCACCACAAACATGGGCGAGTGATGATACAGATGCTGTAGAGAGACTTCATATTCAGTATGGAACTTCAATGGTTTATCCACTTGTATCAATAGGAAGCCATGTGGCAGCAGTACCAAATCATCAAGTAGATAGAAAAACAAGTATGAAAATGCGTGCAGATGTTGCATATTTTGGTACGTTTGGATACGAACTTGACTTGAATATACTTCCAGAAGATGAAAAGGATCAAGTAAAAGAGCAAATTGAATTCTTTAAAGAATATAGAGAAGTGATTCAATTAGGTGATTTTTATAGACTGCGAGATGGGAATTATTATAGTTGGATGGTGGTTTCAAAAGATAAGAAGACAGCAATTTTAGGATATTATAAAATATTGGCAACTCCAAACCCATCTTTAAAGAAGATTAAATTGGTTGGATTAGATGAGAATTTTGAGTACTCATGTAATGGTAAAACCTTTATAGGTGATGAACTAATGAACATAGGAATGATATTAGCGACTGAATTTACAGGGGCAGTTCCGAGCAATAATTTTAAAGGTAAGTGTACTTCTGGTACGGATAAAGGTGATTTTACATCTCAAATTTATGTATTTCAAGCATAACACTAAATAAAGAAAAAGAGCTACGTAACAATGCATCTTGTAATGAGGAGTTGTTGCGTAGCTCTTTTTAAAATTCTTTATAATATTTACGATAGAGCTTAGGTGTTAGATTTTCATGTTGCTTGAAGGTCTTAATAAAATAGCTTGTATTATTAAAACCTAATTTTTCACTTATTTTATCAATACTTTTATTAGAAAGTCGAAGAAATTCTTTGGCCCAAGCGATTTTATGCTCGTTTACATAATTAACGTAGCTAATATTCATTGTCTGTTTAAACATCTTGCTGAAGTAACTGGAGGAAACCCCGCATAATTGAGCAGCTTGATGCGCTGATAAGAATTTATTAGGGTGTACTTCCATATAACTTAAGAGCGGTTGCAGTAATTCTGAACCTGAAGTAGATGTATCAAAGGGTGGAGATAGAATCGGGGGAGCAGGAAACGTATCTGGTTCGATTACTACACTATTAGTTTTCGCTTGTAGATTGAGAGAAGGTTTGTGTAAAATGCGAGAATCTGAATCCTTTAAATAAATTTGTTTATACTTGAGTTTTTCCACAGATTCTCGAACCATATAGGTTATGGTCTCATAAATCAAACTAGTATAATTCATAAAGTCGGAATAATTTAAAGATGTAATATCAGCAAAGGCGTGACTATATTGAGGGAAATTAAAAAGAGAAGCATTATATTGTGTAGAAGGAATAATCTGCTCTAGGACATGTTCCTTAGGTATGTTAGACAACTGAACCTGTCCAATCATAACAGCACCAATATAATTTTCGTCTACTGTAATTGGGATGGCCACATCTATTATGTTATAGTGGCATAAGTACATATAAGGTGCATTGAGTCGTGCGGATTCTAGACCACCTCTAGAATCACACTTTTGACAGTAATTATTAGCATAAGCGTTTTGACGAACTAGGGAGCAAAACTTACTACAATTGCTATGCGTAGTGAAAGGGATTCCTTTATAATCAACAGTTATGATAGCAGCATTTATAGCATGTGCCATACAATCTTGCACTTTTTGAAACTCTTTACGATTAAAGAGTTTTGAAATCGATATGTCATAATCCATTCAAATCACCCCGTTTAAACTTGATGTTAAACATTTTATCAAGTTACAAGTACAAATGTCAACAGCTATATGGTAAAATATTTGAAAGGAACTCTGTTGTTTAGTTTAATAGAAAATCAGTTTCAAAAGATTGCTATAGCGGAGGGGTGTGCTAATGAAGGAAAATAAAGAAGCAATTATAATATTTACGAGAATACCGATTCCGGGAAAGATAAAGACAAGGCTAATGCCTTGTTATACACCCTTAGAGTGTGCACAGTTACATTCGTATTTTTTAAGGGATATCGTGGCAGAATGTGAAAAAACTGAAAAAGATATTTACATCTTTTATGCTCCAGATGGAAATGTGAAAATCTTGAAAAAAGTGCTAGGATTTGAGCAAGCGTATAGTAAGCAACAAGGCGATAATATCGGAAGTCGAATGCAACAGAGTATGGAGGAAGTATTTCAAAACGGATATGAAAAATGTATACTGATTGGTTCTGATGTGCCTGGACTGAAGGCCAAGCATTTAGAAGAAAGCTTTAGAATGTTAGATGAGAAGGATACTGTTTTAGGTCCCACAGAAGATGGTGGGTACTATCTTATTGGCTCAAGAAAATCAATTCCAGAGGCATTTGAAGAGAGTCACTACAGTCAAGGCGAGGTTGCAAAAGCGACCAAAGATAAGTTAGAAGCAGCGGGGTATACGGTTGCACGCGCTGAAAAACTTTTGGATATTGATACACCGAAAGACTTGCTTGACTATGGGAGGAAAAAAGAATGCAATTTTACAGGAAAGTATTTGAGGAAAAAACCTAAAATTTCAGTTATTATACCGATATACAATGAGTCTGCGATTATACACAATATGCAACAGGAACTAGAAAAATTGGAAGATTGTGAGATTTTGTTCGTAGATGGTGGGAGTACAGATGGCACCCCCTCGCTCATTGACGAGAAATACTGTGTGATTTCTTCAGAAAAAGGTAGGGCGAATCAAATGAATGCAGGTGCAATGGCAAGTGGTGGGGAGATTCTCTTCTTTCTTCACTGTGATAGTAAATTGCCAGAAAATCCTGTAATAGAGATTAGAAATGTGATGAAAAAAGTTAATTGGGGATGCTTTGGGATTGATTTTCAATCTTATACACTGGATTTGTTAGTCTGTAAAATTGTATCAAATCACAGAGTTAAGGATCGAAAGATCATATTTGGAGATCAGGGAATTTTTATAAAACGTAAATTGTTCTTTGAGATAGGGATGTACCCTAAGTTGCCAATTATGGAGGATTATCAACTGTCACTGACATTGAAAGAAAAAAACGAAAAAATAGGGATGACAAAACAACGGATTAGTACTTCATCCAGGAGATTTGAAGGCAAATTCTTAAATCGGATATGGGTGATGTGGCAGATGCAAAGACTACGAAAAATGTATCGAAGCGGAGTGAGTATCGAAGCGATTAGTAAGCGATATCGCGATATACGCTAGCTCTCTAAGGGGAATTACTTGGTGTGCAATGGCGTGGGTTGAGTATCAAGACGATAGAAAACTAATAAGAAATGAATCTACATGGAAGAAATTGAACCAATACTTAGACTTGGGATTTTTGACAACAATACATAAGGAACATCTCAGGTGAAAACTTGACTTTGAAATCAGATGATGCTAGACTGATGAGAGAAAAATAATTGAATAGAGATACGTAAGGCTTACTTTTGTAATGAAAAGGGAAGTTGGGTGTGATTCCCACACAGAGCCGCTGCTGTAATAGTTTAATCTTGAAAAATGCCACTGGTAGAAACTGGGAAGGCTTCAAGATGAAGATGCTTAAGTCAGAATACCTACCTTGCCGTATGCAAAAATACTTTTCGGAACTAAAAGTTATGCACTGCCAATTATTATGATTGGTTATATTTTGATGGATATCTTGAATCTAAAAGTTAGTTAGGTTCAAGATTTTTTTTTGTAATAAGAATTGCGCATACTCTTATTTATGAAAGGAGGAGTACGATGGAAAAGAAAAATAAATGGTTTCAGAAAATAATGCAGCTCATACTAGCCTTGCTTGGTATAAGCTTTATAAGTTTTTTGTTAATTTATTTATCTCCAACAGATCCAGTGCGAGCTATGTTTGCTGTGAGTGGCACCATTCCATCGGAAGAGGCACTTGAGCAAATGAGAGTGGAACTAGGATTAAATCGCCCATTTTATGTACAGTATTTTAATTGGTTGTGGAATTGTCTACAAGGGGATTTCGGGATATCCTTATCACAAGGAGAGCCAGTGATGAATTTATTGCTTAGTAGGTTAGGTCCAACTTTAAGATTAACGTTCTTATCACTGGTTTTTATGATAATCATTGCTTTACCACTTGGGATTGTTTCAGCATTGAATCACAACAGATTCATAGATTACATAATGAGAGTCATTACCTTTGTGCAGATTTCCATGCCTAATTTTTGGATAGGCTTACTTTTGTTGTATTTTGTAGCACTACAGTTAGGGTGGGTCAATGTTGTATCAGTAGAAATGAATTTAGAAAAGACGCTTCTTCCAGCAGTAACACTTGCAGTCGCTATGGCAGGAAAATATGCAAGACAAATTCGTGCAACTATATTAGAAGAAATGAGCCAAGATTATGTAATTGGAGCTAGATCAAGAGGATTATCAGAGCGAATAATACTATGGAACCATATTATGCCAAATGCAATGTTGCCTTTAGTTACATTATTAGGATTGTCCATCGGTTCTTTATTAGGAGGAACAGCAGTAGTTGAAGTTATTTTTTCTTATCCAGCGCTTGGAAGTCTTGCAATATCTGCCATTACTGCAATGGATTATCCGCTGATACAAGGATTTGTACTATGGATTGCTTTGGTTTATATGGTAGTTAATATTGTAGTGGATATATCTTATGAATATCTGGACCCAAGATTGAAAAAAGGAGCATAAGAAGATGAAAAAAACAAAATTCTGGCTAATAATATTCTCTTCTTTGGTGCTAATATTAGTGTTAATCGCAGTGTTTGCTCCAGTTCTAGCCCCCTTTGATCCAAATGAAGCAATTTTATCAGAGGCAAATCAAGCCCCAGATGATACACATATAATGGGAACAGATAAAATGGGAAGAGATGTATTCTCGCGAGTGATCTATGGGACAAGAACCTCCTTGGCATCTACTTCACTTTTGGTGATTATGGTTTTTTCGATAGGTGGAACACTTGGCGTGATTGCGGGATATGCAGGGGGCAAAGTAGATGTAGTAATCATGCGGATTTCGGATATGATGGTATCTTTTCCAGGGATGGCACTAGCTATTGCTATGGCAGGTATACTAGGTCCAAGTATCATAAATGCTGTCATTGCCATTACAATGGTAACTTGGACGAAGTATGCACGTCTCTCGCGAAGTTTCGTATTAAAGATACGAAATATGGATTATATTGCAGCATCTAAACTCTCAGGAAGTACATCTTTTACTATTATTAGAAAGCATTTAATTCCAGCTGTTTTACCAACACTAATCGTAACAGCCATGTCAGACATGGGGGGGATGATGTTAGAGCTTGCTGGGTTCTCATTTCTAGGATTAGGGGCGAATGCAACCTCTATTGAGTGGGGATATATGTTAAATGAAGGTAGAGAAGTTATGACTTTTGCACCATGGCTTATGATATACCCAGGTCTTGCAATCTTTATAACAGTGATGGTCTTTAATCTGCTTGGAGATAACGTAAGAGATATTTTAGATCCTAAGAATCATAGTATAAAACAATCAATGAAAGCATCGATTAAGTTTGTTGTAATCGCATTAGGTGGGAGTTTGATCGTTAGTACGCTGATAGTTGGTAATAGTGGGAAAGATGCGATAGCACCGAATTCAGAGAACCTTCATCTTGATTTTGGCTGCTATAAGTATTCAGATTCTATTGATCCAAGTGTAAATGTAAATTCGAGTTGGTGTGGTGTACGGTATGGAATTACAGAATGTCTCTTTAAATTTGATGAAAATGTAGTAGCGCAGCCAAATCTTGTGGATGAAATCACACATTCAGAGGATTATAAGATTTGGACATTGCACATTTTAGAAGGGCTACAGTTCTCCAATGGAAATGCAGTTACACCATCTGCAGTAGTAGCATCGATAGAAAGGCTATACAGGGAGACGGATGCAGAGCAAGGTGGAGAGGGAAATTCTAATCCAGAAGGATATTTGGTGTATGATAGCATTACAGCAAATGATGAAGAAGGGACAGTAACGATTGTCTGTGAACAACCAACAGCCAATTTAGAAGGAATTTTAGCATATCCATATTTTGCGATTGTGGATACTTCAGTTGCAGATACACAGATTGTAGGTACAGGTCCATATAAAGAGGAATACCACAATGTGGGGATTAACCTGGAGATGTCAAAAAATGAATATTATAGAAAAGATGTTCCTTACGATACGGTCAATATTATATATATAGAAGACAATGCAACAAAAGCAATGGCACTACAAAGTGGAGATGTTGATCTTGTGGAAAATATCACATCAGCAGATGCTTTAGCTCAATTAACGAAATTACCAGATGATTATTATATTTCTACGGCAGCAGGTGTGCGAACAGGTAATTCATATATCAATTTTCATAGTGAACTATCAAACGATACATTAAGAAAAGCCGTCATTATGGCTCTTGATGATCAGACGATGTGTGAAGTGACAGTGGGAGGAATGTACACAGAAGGATTTTCGGTATTACCCTCATCTCTATCCTATAATTATCAGAAGCTAACAGATCCGTATGCTTTTGATAAAGAAGAAGCAGAAAAAATGTTGAATGAAGCTGGAATTATAGATACAAATGGTGATGGCTTCAGGGAATTAGATGGAGAAAATATAGATTTGAATTATGTTGCTTATACCAGCCGTAATTTAAATGATTTTGCACAAGCAGTATCCTTACAATTAGCGGAGATTGGAATCAAGACAACAGTGAGCATTCGTGATTACGATACTGCACTGGCGCTACAAAATGCAGGAGAATTTGATTTGATGACAACGAATACAATTACAGTAGGTATCGGAGACCCACAGGACTATTTAGGAAATTGGTATTCTCCAAATGCTGTGAATTACGGTTATTATTATAATGAAGAATACGATATGATGTATGAGCAATTGATAGTTGAGCAGGATGATGAAAATAGGATAGAGTTGATTACAAAACTGCAACAGATATTGATAGACGATGCAGCAACGATTGTACATGGGTATTACAACAGCAGAATGTTTAGTAGAACAGATGAGGTATCCAAAGCAGAAATAGAGACTATCGATTACTATTGGCTTACAACAGATATTTTACCAGCGGATATGTAGTAGTGCGAGATAGAAATGGAGTGAATATGCTAGAATTTAAGAATCTTTTCGTAGAGTATGAAGTTGGAATGCAAGCATTGAAAAACTTTACTCTAAAGGTAAAAGAAGGGGAGATTATCGCACTTGTAGGGGAGAGTGGTAGTGGAAAAACTACTGCCATTCGTGCAGCAATGGGATTGCTACCTATCGGTGGGAAAATAGTGAGTGGAGACATCTTGCTACAAGGGCAATCCATGAGTCAATTTTCTTTAAAGGAATGGGAGCGAGTGCGAGGGTTAGAACTAGGAATGATTTTTCAAGATAGTGGAGCGATGTTGAATCCAATAAGAACAGTAGGAAGTCAGTTTATAGAATATATTAGGAAACACGATAATATATCAAAGGGAGATGCCCACAAGCGAAGTGTAGAACTGTTAGAACAGATGGGACTTTACGATGGCGAGTCGATTATGAAGTTGATTCCTTCTAAGTTGTCAGGTGGGATGAGGCAGCGTGTAGGAATCGCAATGGCAATGGCGTTCAAACCAAGTGTATTGCTTGCTGATGAGCCAACCAGTGCTCTAGATGTGACGATTCAAGCCCAAATTGTACGCCAGATGATGGAGCTTAGAAAGAGGTATCATACTTCTATTCTTATGGTAACCCATAATATAGGTGTTGCAGCGTATATGGCAGATCAGATTATTGTTATGAAAGGTGGAGAAATTGTTGAGAGGGGAAGCAGAGAAGAGATTTTAAATAACCCAAAAGAGAGGTATACGAAGAAATTAATAAGTGCAGTTCCAACAATTAGAGGAGAACGCTATGTCTGAATATATTTTAGAAGGGAAAAACCTGTCGAAATCCTATCATAGTAATGGACAAGAATTAATAGCTTGTAGGAATGTAGATTTTGCGATCAAACGCGGTGAGACGATAGGTATCGTGGGTGAAAGTGGATGCGGGAAAAGTACATTATTAAAAATGTTAGTCCGACTAGAAACACCAACAGAGGGGGAATTGTATTTTAAAGGAGAGAATGTGACGCACCAAAAAGGAAAAGCCCTTCGTGAAAGTCGCAAACATATTCAAATGGTGTTCCAAGATCCAAGTACAGCATTTTCACCTAGAATGAAGGTGAGAGATGTTATTTTAGAACCACTAAAGAATTTTTTTCAG
Organism: uncultured Lachnospiraceae bacterium; assembly: GCA_964369425.1. Taxonomy (GTDB): domain Bacteria; phylum Bacillota; class Clostridia; order Lachnospirales; family Lachnospiraceae; genus CAUPWF01. The sequence continues at coordinate 16,786 of CAYJGW010000028.1, read as the reverse complement.
TTAACTAAAAAAGAGATGAACAAAAAAGTAGAAGAATTGTTAGAGTTAGTCCAGTTGGCTCCTGAATTTGCGAATCGCTACTGTCATGAAATGAGTGGAGGACAACGGCAAAGACTGGGGATAGCAAGAGCTCTGGCAACGGAGCCAGAGGTCTTGGTCTGTGATGAAGCGACCTGTGCATTAGATGTGTCCATTCAAGATAATATTATGAAATTACTTGTTGAATTACAACAAAAAAAGAACTTGTCTATTATATTTATCTGCCACGATATAGCCTTAGTTTCATCTATCTCTCATAAAATGATGATTATGTATCTTGGGACAATTGTAGAAATCGTAGAAAGTCGTAGAATTTCAGATTGTGCGGTACACCCTTATTCAAAACAAATGATAGCATCTATCTTTAGCACAACGATGGACTTTTCAAAAGAGATTCAGGTGTTAGAAGGAGATGTACCAAACCCACTAAATGCTCCTGAAGGTTGCGTATTTAGCACAAGGTGTTCAAAATGTGAGGAGAAATGTAGACTAGAGAAGCCAAAATTGAAAAAAATAGGTGAAAACCACGAAGTAGCGTGTTATTTAAATGATTATAAATAATATTCTTGTAAAAATTATAAAAAAATGTTAAAATTTCATTATCTTTTTGAAAAAAATCAATCATAATAAAAGAGTAGGAGGAGTTTTACGTGGAAAAGAAAGTACAAGAATATGCCCTTAGAAGTAAAGCGCTTAAGCAAAAAGGGAGAAAAGTCGTTAAGGAACACTATTGGTTTCTAATAGTTACCTGTCTGTTTGCGGCATTTCTTGGAAGTGAGTTTACGGATGCGGTATTTCTTACGAGTTCAGATGGTGCAGACGTGAGGGCGCTAATTAGTATACCAAGCGAAATTGCAGATGGTACTGCTAGTGTCTTTGGAAGTACAAACGGTGTGTTTGCAAGTGTGATTAAACAGGTGACATCAGGTTCCATCAATGCCACAATAGTAGGGGGAATATCAAATGTAATAGGCTCGGAAGTTGCAGCACAATACGTACTAGTGGGTCTGGCATTATTAGGAACATTTTTAGTGTGGTTATTTGTTGGAAATATTTACCAGGTAATTTCGAGAAGAATATTTTTGGAAAGTAGAATCTATAAAAAAGTATCCCTTCAAAAATATTTGTTTTTATTTTACATAAAAGAGTGGGGACATGTGACTCGAGTGATGTTTGTAAAATATGTGTATCATGTGCTTTGGTATTTGGTCTTTTTGATAGGAGGAATGATTAAATATTACTCGTATTTTTTAGTGCCGTATATATTGGCAGAGAACCCGACTTTATCAGCAAAAGAGGCAATTACATTATCAAGAAAAATGATGTATGGATATAAGTGGAAATGTTTTGTGATACAAGTTTCGTTTTTGGGATGGTCAATTCTAGATTTTATAACACTAGGTCTGGCGGGGCTATTCTACTCAAATGCTTATAGAGCCGCTACATATGTAGAGTTTTACGTGAATTTACGAGCGTTAGCAAAAGAGAATAATATTCCAGGTGCAGAGTTGCTAAATGATAAATATCTATATGAAAAAGCAGATGAGTTAACACTAGCAAGCAAGTATGAGGAAGTTTATGCTATCTTGCATGCATCGAAAACAGAGGTGAAGAAGCCAGAAAAATTCTACGAAAAAGCGTTGGATTTCTTAGGGTTGACATTGCATAGAAGTCAAGCAGATGAACAGCGAGAATTAGAAATTATTAAAGAGACAGGTGCTAAGGAGTATGAAGAGATTTTGGCAGGGGAAGAGTATCCGTTAAGATTGTTTACTGTTCCAGGGCGTTCAAAAAATGCGAAAAAAGAAACAGTAAACTACATGAGAAAATATACAATTCCTTCGGTAGTGCTTCTGTTCTTTATCTTCTCGTTTATCGGATGGTCATGGGAAGTTGCATTACACTTGGTAAATGATGGAAAGTTTGTAAATAGAGGGATTATGCAAGGTCCTTGGTTGCCAATCTATGGCTCAGGTGGTGTCATGATTCTATTACTATTAAATAAATTACGTAAAAAAGTTTGGATACAGTTCTTTTCTGCAGTTGTTTTGTGTGGAATAGTTGAATATTTTACAGCATATTATCTTGAAATAACACACGATGGTAAAAAGTGGTGGGATTACAGTGGTTACTTTATCAATTTACATGGAAGAATCTGTGGGGAAGGATTACTTGTATTTGGTTTAGGTGGTATTGGTATCGTGTATGTACTAGCTCCATTACTAGATGACTATATTACAAAGATTAATCATAAAGTTTTGATTACAATTTCATGTATATTAATCACGCTTTTTGTTGCAGATCAGATTTATTCAAGTAAGCATCCAAATGAAGGTGAAGGAATTACAGCAGGATCACATGCTGTAATTGAGATAGAGGATATAGAATTTGAAATATAAAACAAGAGGAAGTTGCCAAGATTAATAGGCGGCTTCCTCTTAGTTTATATTCCAAGAAACAATTTCATGATTTTTCATTTCAAAATGTGTATGTTTGTTGTAGAATAAAGTTGTAAAACTTTTTGTGAGATGCAATAGTAATTATACGAGGAGAAATAATATGAATATAAAAAATCAAGAGATACTAGATTTATTCAAAGACGGTGTGCCAGAAAATGATATGCCTACAGTAGCGATTAGACCAGATGTGATTCCAGAACCTAACTGTGAAATTATAAAACAATTGTCAAAGAATAAGATAAGCAAAGCGGGGAAAGTATTAGGTGTTACTAATTATGATTTTCTTGTAGGTTGTATGGGTCTGATTATTGGAAAATATTGTGGAGCAGAAGATGTAGTAGTAGGCACTGTTATGAATGGAGGCGAAAATCTTTGTAATCCATTACCAATTCCGATGAAACCAGTTGGAACGATGCAAGTTGTGGAATACTTTAATCAGGTGAAAGACACGATTAGCCAAGTGATGAAAAGTAAACCATATCCATTTGATAAACTTGTAGAAGTACTAGCTCCAGATTCGAATGCATCAAAAGCGCCTATTTTTGATCTGTTGTTTCGCTATACCCAAAAGCTGGATATTTTAAATCAAAAGGAGCAAGGTATCGTCAAAGACGTATTGATCGATATTTTGTTTGAGGTAATGGAAGATAAGGATACTTTAGCATTTTCATTGAAGTATTCAGATCAACTTTATGAAAAAGAAGTGATGCATAATTTTATGGAGCAATATTTGTGGACAATAAATGCAATTGGCACAAGTGTGGAAGCGAATGCAAAGTGGGAAGAGGAATTAGTTCTAAACGATGTGACAGATTTACCGAGCGAACAAAAAAGAAAAATAGTGGAAGACTTTTCGGGTAAAACAGTCACAGAAGATAACGAAAAAACAATCTTAGAGCTATTTAAGGAACAGGTAGAACAACATCCGACAGAAGTAGCTGTCGTATTCGATAGGGAGCAACTTACATACAAAGAATTAGATGAAAAGACAGATATTCTTGCATCGCATTTTATAAAAGAGAGAGGGAAGGCAGAAGGAACTGTCATTGGAATTATACTTCATAGGAGCATTTTACTTCCAGTGTGTACCATAGCAGCGATGAAAGCTGGGGCTGCGTATCTACCACTTGATCCAGAGTACCCAACAGATAGACTGGAGTATATGTGTCAAGATGCAAAAGTAGATACGGTTATAGGTCATAGTGATCTTTTTGAAAAGATGCCTAATTATAAGGGGAAGTGGATTGATATTGCGGTTTTAGAAGAATTGACTTGGGATGAGACATGCAAAAAAGAAGTAAAAAGTTGGAATCTAGCCCCCAAATTAGACGATTTATTCATATTATTGTATACCTCAGGAACAACAGGAAATCCAAAAGGGGTGATGCTAACCAATAAGAACATATCGAATTTCACAAATTTTTATAAGCGAGAGCGAAACCTGAAAGTAGGAGAAAAAACGTTGGCTTATGCAAGCTTTGGTTTTGATGCTAACATGATGGATATGTACCCTACCTTAATTAGTGGAGCTACTTTACATATTATTCCAGAAGAGATGCGGTTAGATATCAATGCGATGGCTACATACATTGAGGAGAATGGAATTACAGTAGCATTTATGACAACACAGCTAGGAAGACAATTTGTAGAGATGAAAGAGCCACAGTCATTAAAAGCTTTTTCGGTAGGTGGAGAGACACTGACGCCGATAGAACCGCCAAAATTTCATTTTTATAATCTATATGGTCCTACGGAATGTACAGTAGCTTGCAATCAATATTTAGTGGATCGACTTTATGATAGGGTACCTGTTGGAAAGCCAGTAGATAATACAAAGGTATATGTTTTAGATAAATATGGTAGGTTAGCGCCCCTAGGTGTTGCGGGAGAATTATGTATCTCAGGAAGACAGGTGTCCAAAGGATACTTAAATAGACCAGATTTAACAGCAGATAAATTTGTGGAGAATCCATATAGTGAGCATCCAGATTATAAAACGATGTATAAGAGTGGGGATGTGGTAAGGTATCTGCCGTCTGGAGATATTGATTTTGTAGGAAGAAAAGATTTTCAAGTGAAGATCAGAGGATTTCGTATCGAATTACCAGAAATCGAAGGTAGAATACGGGAATTTAAGGGTGTTAGGGATGCGACGGTCATTGCAATCGATAATCCAGCAGGTGGAAAGCGTATCGTAGCATATTTTACAGCAGATTCTCAAGTTGAGATAGAGGAACTGAATGGATTTATTGAGGAAAAACTGCCATCCTATATGGTACCATCTGGTTCCATGCAGTTAGAAAAGATTCCACTGAATCAGAATGGAAAGGTAAATCGAAAAGCACTTCCTGAAATCACAGTCAAGGAAGCGGAACTTGTAAAGCCATCTACTGGTTTAGAGATGAAAATACATAAAATCGTAAGCAAAATATTGGGAACAGAAGCATTTGGAGTGACAACAGACTTGCTTTATGCAGGACTCAACTCACTTTCTTCTATAAAAGCAGCAGCGCTTATTTCAGAAGCAACAGGAAAGAAACTTTCGACTCTTAAATTAATGGAAGAAAAAACAATTCAAAAGATTGCAAATGTGTTAGGGGAATTAGAAGAGTATAAAGAGCTGGTCTATGAAAAACGAGAGGTATACCCATTGACAGAAAATCAGTTAGGGGTCTATTTTGCTTGTTCGAAAGAACCAGAATCATTAGCCTATAATATACCTTTAGAGATTGATTTTGGAAGAAGTGCATCTGTAGAAATATTAAAAGATAGCATAGTAAAGGTGATGGAAAAGCATAGCTATATCATGACACATTTTGTGATGAAAAACAGAGAGGTAAAGCAATTACCGGTAGAGAAGGTAACGGTTGATATTCCGATTACAACTTATGATAGAGAGCAGTATGAAGCGAGGAAAATTGAATTTATTCAACCATTTAATCTGTTTGAAGGTCCACTATTTCACTTAGAATTATGTAAAGTAGAAGGAGAAATTTTCTTGTTATTTGATGTGCATCACATTATCTTTGATGGTGGATCGTTAGATATCTTTTTAAGGGATGTTGTAGCGACATATAAAGGAGAAGAAGTTAAAGCAGAAAAATTTACAAGTTTTGATTTTGCACTCAAAGAAGAGGCAGTAGAAAATACAGCTGCATACAAAGAGGCAGCAAAATTTTTTGAAGATAGATTTTCTGATTGTGAAGGGGCTACGTATATTCCAACGGATAAAGAAGAAGTGGGAATACCAGTGCCTCAGACTATACGAACAGCAGTGAATAAAAAGACAATAATCAGTGGCATGAAAGAGAAGGGAATCAGAGCTTCGAATCTATTTTTAGGTGCGGTGTCAATGGTGGTTGGAAGGTTTGCATCCACAGATGATGTAAGGGTTGCTACCATTACAAATGGAAGAGATGGGGCTGAGGTACAAGACAACTTTGGAATGTTGGTGAAAACATTACCTATTCGTATACAAACAGAGAAAAAAAGTTGTGCTGCGTATCTAGAGCATGTACGTGAAGAGATGGACAATACATTGAAACATCAAGGATATTCTTATGTGAAGGTATCAGCAAACTATAACTTTACCGCACAAATCCTTTATGCTTATCAAGGTGGAGTGATTTCACACTACGAAATTGAAAGCGAAGAAGTCATTGCAAAAGAGATTGGGTTTAGTAATGTAAAATTCCCGATTTATATTAGTATACAAGAGGACAATGAGTATTTTTATGTAGATGTGGAATACGATCGCTTAAAATTCTCAGAAGAATTGATGTATACTTTGAGTGATTGTATTGGCGAGATGGCAATTAAGCTGATGGATAAAAAAGAGAAAGAGATTACACAACTCTCCATTTTGACGAAAAAGCAAGAAGATGAAAGTAGAGCGTTTAATCATGAACTTCATCAATCAAATGAAATAGCACTGCATCATGTGTTTGAAAGAGTTGTAAAGGAAAGGGGAGGAAAGACTGCACTTATTAATAGTGGAGAAAGCTTAACCTATACAGAGCTGAATAAAAAAGCAAATAAAGTGGCTCACGCATTACAAAAATTAGGAGTAGAAATAGAGGAAAGAATTGCTTTTATCCTTCCAAGAACGAGTAATATACTGATTAGTATGCTTGGAATTATGAAAGCGGGTTGTGCTTATATCCCTGTAGATCCAGATTATCCAGAAGAGAGAATTGCACACGTGTTAGAAGATAGTGGTGCGAAATATATCATAACAGATGGAACAAGAAGTTTTGAGCATGGTCTAGATATATACGAACTTCTACAGTGTAAGGAAGACACAGACCTAGACATAACGTTAGATAGGAACAATCTTTGCTACATCATTTACACATCGGGCTCGACAGGAAAGCCAAAAGGAGTAATGCTAACCCATGAGGGAATTATTAATTATATTTTAGATGAACCAGGTAATGTTCATGTTCGTACACTAGTAGTGGGAGAGTGCAACATGGTGTCGGTTACAACGGTAAGTTTTGATATGTTCTTAAAAGAAGCGTTTACAAGTTTGATGAATGGGCTTACATTGACCCTTGCAAATGATGAAGAGGCAAAAAATCCGATTGCTCTTGCAAAGCTATTTAAGGAAGTAAAAGGAACTGCTTTTAATGCTACACCGTCTCGAATGTTACAATACATGGAATTACCAGAGATACAAGAAGCCTTTTCAAAATGTAAGGTAATTATGGCAGGAGGAGAGGCGTATCCTTCCGCGTTATATAATAAATTGCGAAAGATAACAGATGCTACGCTAATCAACACATATGGACCGACAGAAATTACGGTTTCAAGTAATGGGAAAATATTAGACTGTGATGAAATTACAGTGGGAGCCCCTCTGCACAATGTTGTCGAAGAGGTAATGGACATTCATGGAAACCCACTTCCGAAAGGAGTGATAGGAGAACTTTGGATTGGTGGAACCGGTGTATCAAGAGGGTATTTTGGGAATCCGGATATGACAGCAGAACGGTTTGTTGAATACAATGGTAGTCGCTATTATAAGTCTGGAGATTTAGCCAAATTTACTAGTGAGGGTGAAATAAAAATCCTTGGAAGAAACGATGGGCAGATTAAACTTAGAGGACTTCGAATTGAACTTGGAGAAATTGAAAAAACATTGGGAGCGGTAGCTGAAATAAAATCTGCTGTTGTTGTGGTGAGGAAAATTAATCGGACAGAGCACCTTTGTGCTTATTACACAGCCACAGAAGAGATTACACCTGAAAGATTACGTAAAGAATTACTGAAATCATTAACCCTTTACATGGTACCGACAGCATATCTTCAATTAGAAGAAATGCCGATGACGCCAAATGGAAAAATCGACCGCAAAGTCTTGCCAGATGCGAAGTTGATGGATCAAGGAGAATATGTAGAGCCTAGCTCAAAAGAAGAGAAAGCGTATTGTGAGATTTTTGCAAATATTCTACAGTTAGAAAAAGTAGGAGCAACAGATAATTTCTTTGATTTAGGCGGAACATCTCTGTTAGTGACACAAGTTACGATAGATGCAGGAAAAGCAGGATATGAGCTTAATTACGGAGATGTATTTGCAAATCCGACTCCAAGGGAATTGGCTAATATAGGAGAATGTGAAGTAGAAGATAATACAAAAGAAATCATAGAGTATGATTATGAAAAAATTCAAGCATTACTGGAAAGAAATACACTAGAAGAAATTAGAACAGGAACACCTAGAGAACTTGGAAATGTCTGTATTACAGGTACTACAGGATTTTTAGGCGCACATGTATTAAAAGAGTTTTTAGAGCATGAAAAGGGAATTGCTTATTGCGTTGTACGTGGTGGGAAAATTTCAGCAGAGTCAAGAATGAAATCCATGTTAGTCTATTACTTTTCAGAAAGCTATGAATCGATTTTTGGCAGAAGAATTGTGGTAATAGATGGAGATATTACCAATCCAAAGATGTTTGAAGCATTAAAAGCATTTCCAATTGATACATTCTTTAATTGTGCAGCTAATGTAAAACATTTCTCGACAGGCACAGATATTGAGGATGTGAACGTAAAAGGGACTTCCCACTGTGTGGACTTTTGCCTAGAGAAAGGGTGTACATTTATTCAAGTATCTACAACTAGTATAGGTGGAATGAGTATTGACAACTTGGAACTTGAGAAGAAAATGTTGACAGAACAAGATTTGTACTTTGGTCAGGACCTATCCAATAAATATGTAAATAGTAAATTCTTAGCAGAAAGATATACGTTAGAAGCAGCAACGAAAGGATTAAACTGCAAGATTATGCGAGTTGGAAACCTGATGGCTAGAGAAGAAGACGGCGAGTTTCAAGCAAACTTTAACACCAACAATTTCTTAGGGAGACTTAGAGCATATAGTATCATAGGGAAAGTGCCTTATGGAGACATGGGAGGCGTTACAGAATTTGCACCGATTGATTATACCGCAAAAGCGGTATTGCTGTTGGCAAAAACGCCAAATGAAGCTAGGGTGTTTCATCCATACAATGATCATGATGTATTTATTTCGGATATTATAATGGCATTAAATGAAGAAGGAGTACGGATTAATCCAAGCGAAGTAGAGGAATATGTAGAAGAATATAAATTGGCGATGTTAGACAAAGAAAAAGCAAAGCATTTAAATTCTTTGATTGCTTATCAAGAGCATGGGAAGAGAGTAATTCAGATTAAAAGTATCAATGAGTTTACATCTCAAGCACTACTACGACAAGGATTTGTATGGCCGATTACAACTCAGACTTATATGAAAAAATTCTTTAGAGCAATGATAGAACTAGGATTTTTTGATGACGATTACAGAAAGTAGGTAAGACATGAATGAAAGAACAGGGACACTTGTCCAAAATAAATTTAGTGAATATCTTTTTCCGACAATCATGACTTCTTTAGCAATGTCGGTTGCAGAAGTAGTAGATGGTGCTATTGTAGGAAATCTGTTAGGTGACGACGCACTTGCAGCAATCGGCTTATCATTGCCTATAGTTTTTTGTATTAATACAATATATATGCTATTTGCAATAGGTGGAATGTCGGCGGCAGCAATAGCTAAAGGAGAGATGAATCAAAAGAAAGCAAACCAAGTATTCACAGTGACGATGTTTGGTGGAATAGCAGCTATGACTATTTTCCTAATAGCAATGCTGATACTGATGGAACCGATTACTTTAGCCCTTGCGGCAGGAGATGTAGCACTTGCAAATACAACGGCAGAGTACTTAAGACCACTGCTTTTTGCAGGACCTACCTTGATGTTTTCCGCAGGTCTCGCACTTTTTATGAGACAAGATGGAAAGCCACAGATTTCAGGTATCGTAGTAGTGATTGCAAATATCATCAACTTGATTTTTGATTACACACTGATTCGGTACTTGGATTCAGGAATTATGGGAGCAGGACTTTCAACAGCGCTAGGGTATGCATTTGGAGGAGTGGTGGTGATTCCGTATCTGTTATCTAAAAACAGAACCTTCCATGTAGATTTTCCAAAACTAGGAGACTTAAGAATTTTAGTTGATATTATAAAGACTGGCTTGCCAAAAGCCTTGATTCAAGTGGCCTCATTTTTAAGGTCGTTGGTTTTAAACAGTATTATCATTGTTGCGATTGGCTCGATTGGAATGTCGGTCATGACGGTATATGTCAATTTGTTAATGATTGCAAATATTTTTGTTGGAGGCACATCAGATGCGTTGCTTCCAATTGCAGGGTCTTTATACGGAGAAAAAGATTATTATGGTATTCGTAAGAGTGTTTTTTCTGCTATTCGAGTTCTAGTAATTGCTGTAATAGGTCTGGTTGTGTTTTTGCTTGCAACTCCAGAAACGGTAGGGAAGTGTTTTGGTTTGAATTCGCCAGAAGCATTAGAGGTACTATCACCAGCTGTTAGAATGCTTGCGCTGTATTTACCTTTTCAAGCATTTAATACAACATTACAAAATTTTTACAATGTGACAGATAGAAAATCAATTGCACTTGCAATCCCTCTCTTAGATGGATTTGTGTTTGTGTCAATTGCGGCAGTTATTCTTACAAATATCAATAACGATATCATTTGGATGTGTTACTCGATTTCAGGCTTAACAACTAGTATTTTAATTATCTTAGTAGGAAGTCGGATTAAGAAAAAGGAGAAAGTAACGGGGTTATTACTGATTAAAGAAGAGAAATTTTCTGGAATTGCATCTGAATTTAGCATTGAAGCTGATAAAGAAGAAGCAGCGAAACTATCAGAAGGTGTCATTGATTTTTGTCTTGCTAATGATATGATGCCAGTAAATGCAAACAGAATCGGGCTTGCAATCGAGGAAATGGTTGTAAATGTATCCGATTTTGCAAAAAACGAAAAGAAAAAACCGTTGATAGATGTTTTTCTAAAGATAACAGGTGATGAAGTTGTATTAAAATTTAGAGATAATGGTAAAACATTTGACTTGTCTGCGGCAAAAGCAGATGAAAAAGAAGGGGTAGCGGCAAGTGAAGTAGAAGTATTGAAAAGAATGGCTACAAAGATTGAGTATATAGGGCAACTAGGGTTTAATGTTACCATCTTTCGATTAAAGCTTCTCACAAATTAGAGAAAGCTATAAAATAAGCTAAGGCAATTTCGCCTTAGCTTATTTTATTTTGTTCTATTTAATGTTTAACATATTATCAAATCCAGTCATTTTAAACACATCCATTACAATCTCATTACAATTTGATAAAGTAAGCGTTCCACCAGATTCAGATGTCTTTTTATGCAAATAAAGAAGAGTTCTTAACCCAGCACTAGAGATGTATTCTACGTTAGTAAAGTCCAGGCAGATATCTGGATAGTTTGAGAGTTCTTCGGTCATGGCTTCTTGAAGTTGTGGAGCAGTGTTCGTATCTAATCTACCAGTTAGTTCTACTACTAATGAATTGTTTTCTGATTTTTTATTGATTTCCATTGTTTTCCTTCTTTCTTATAAATAAAATATTTTTATTGTTCTCATAGGTATACGCTACCTCCATATCAAAGCCTCTCAATAGGTGTATTCCAAGACCTCCTTCAATGCGAGACTCGGCATCTTGAAGGGTATCAGGAGTAGGTACCAAAAGTGGATTAAAAGGAACCCCTTCATCCATAAAGGTTAGTTCTATAAATCGCTCTTCGTTATTAATGCAGTGTCGTACAACATACCACAGAGAACCAATGCTGTTTGGATAAGCGTATTTACAAATATTGGTGAAAATCTCTTCTATCGCTATCATCAACTGTAAAATGTCTTTTGGCATAAAGTTCAATGATTCTAACACATGCTCAGTTGGTTGGGTCAACTGATCTAGAAAGCTGACTTCTGAGGAAAAATGCAGCGATATGAGTTCTTTTGTAATTGCCATTCAAGCCTCCTATAGATCAATGGTTTATAGGTATCTAAGGCAATGCTATCAAAATGAAGTGAGTGTGTCAATGGGGAATTTACAGACAAGAAGAAAACAGTTGTGTTATAATGCTATAATAGAGAGAAAATTAGAGGGTATTAATATGGAAAATAAAATAGTTAAAAATACAATGATTTTTTTAGGGGTAACAATGTCCTATTGGTTATTATCCTTAATTTCACTGGATACCTTTGGAGTAGGTTCGGAGTATGGAATCAACTTTGGAGGGTGGGTACCGATGGCTTCGGGTCTCATATTTGGTCCCCTTGCAGCAGCAGCCAGTGCGCTAGGTGGAGTTCTACTTAGTGTAAGGGATGGTGAAATTAGTGTATGCCTTGTCAATGGAACGACGGCTTTTGTGATGGCATATATGCCATATAAATTGTGGCATACGATTTTTTGTTCGAGAGATAAAAAGATAGCCTTTATTGAATCGGCAAGTACTTTGCTTAAATATCTATTCATTGCTATGGTAACAGCAATTAGTGTGGCAACTGTGAATATTTTTGAAAACTTTATTTCAGGAGTTACAATTATTAATTATAATTCAGTTCGGGATGAGTTTTTGCACGTAGCACTACAATTTTATAGCACTTCTTTGTATATAGGAATTCTAGTTATTCAAGTATTAACTGGATATTGTAGCATAAAACCCAAAATTCCAAGAAATAGATACAATCGAATCTATAAAAGAGGAAGCTATGCTATAGATTATGCACTTGCTGTTTTAGTGACAGTAGTTTCTAGTACATTGTTTTTCACAGCAGTTAATATTGAGCAAGATGAAGTTAGCATCATAAATCTGTTATTTTTTTTACTAGTTGTTATCGTTGGGGGAGTATTGATACTGCCAATTTCAAGAGGTGGAGAAAGTGCGGCTATGGATGTGAAAACAAGCCTTGTATTTGGTGTCCAAAAGCAAGTGTTGACAGGAGCATCAGCCCTACTTTTGTGCTTAGTGGTATTGCATATGAGAGATCTAGGGGATATCATTGCAAGGGCAGGTACGTTTGACAAAGAAGAATTAATAAGGGCGCTGTTTATCATGGCAAGAACCTCTACAGTGGTGGTGGTGATTATAGCAGGAGCAATCTATTGTGTTGAGAAATATATCACGATGCCAGTCAAAAAAGTATCTAGATTTGCAGAGAACTATGTGAAAAATTCTCAGATTTCCGAGGGGAGACTGGAAGTAGCGCATGTCAATAATGAAGTAGACGAACTAGTATCTTCTATTAATGATATGACTGAATCCATTGAGAGATACACGAAAGAATTAGAAGTGAAAGCGAAAGAAGAGGCGAGGTTTTTAGCAGAGATGGAGGCAGCGGCAGGAATCCAACAGTCACTTTTACCCAATATTTATCCCGATGAAAAAATGGATGTCTGTGCAAAGATTATTCCAGCGAGAAAAGTAGGGGGAGATTTTTACGATTTTGCACCATTAGATAATGATAAGTATTTCTTTGCAGTGGCAGATGTGTCGGGAAAAGGTGTCAGTGCAGCATTATTTATGATGAGAGCTATCAGTCTGATGCGCGCAAATTTTGCAACAACTCTTTCTGTGATGATGGAACGATTAAACAATGAACTTGCAGTTAATAATGACACGATGATGTTTGTGACTGGGTTTATAGGCGTAGTAGATTTGAAAAAGAAGAAATTTACGTATGTAAATGCAGGACACAATCCACCGATTCTTTTTAATAATGGAAACGTGACATTTATAGATTCAAAGCCCGACTTTGTACTAGGACCGATGAAGGATATTGCATATCACGAAATTGAAATTGATATTTCAAAAGATTTTGGAGTTGTATTGTATTCGGATGGAGTGACAGAGGCGATGAATTCCAAGAAAGAATTATTTGGAGAAGATAGACTACTTCTATGTATGGAAGAATCCAATCAAGAAAAAGCAATAAAAGCTACAGATATAGCAAATAGACTTTTACAAAAGATAGAGGAGTTTTCCGAAGGAGAAGAGCAAGCAGATGATATCACAATTTTAAGTTTTGTACCCAAATTCAAATGTTAGAAAAGGAGAAAAGCATGGGAAAGAAAGATGTTTTTAAGGCAGTAGATCATACGATATTAGGGCAGGGAACCACGCTAGAGGAAGTAAAGAAAATTATAGATGAAGGGATAAGCTATCAGACGGCATCTGTATGTATTCCGCCTTCACATGTAAGGGAAGCAGCAAGATATGCAGACGGGAAGATTGAAATCTGTACAGTGATTGGATTTCCAAACGGATATAACACAACGCAAGTGAAGTGTTATGAGACGGAAGTTGCGATAAAAGAAGGTGCAACAGAGATAGATATGGTTATCAATATAGGTTGGTTAAAAGAAGGCAGATATGATGATATAAAAAATGAAATTATAGCCATCAAAGAAATTTGCAAAGAAAAGATTTTAAAGGTTATTATTGAGACTTGCTTATTAACAGAAGAAGAAAAAATTAAGATGTGCCAGATAGTGACAGAGGCTAGAGCAGACTACATTAAGACTTCAACAGGTTTTTCAACATCAGGAGCAACTTTTGAGGATATAGAACTCTTTGCCAACTATGTAGGAGACGGGATAAAAATCAAAGCCGCAGGAGGCATTACCAGCTTTGAGGATGCTGAAAAGTTCATGGAATTAGGGACGAACCGTTTAGGGACGAGCCGTATTGTTAAATTAGCAAAGCAAGAACAGGCGGAAGAAGGAACGTATTAATTATTTTATCAGGCTATTACGTTCACTACAAAACTCTTTTTATTACATAAAAGTATTCAATATGTTATACTATTGAAAGATAACCACAGATGAAAGGAAGAACAAGAAGATGGAAGAGATGAGACAAGCGGAAGATCTGATTTTTTCTTTAGATATAGGAACGAGAACAGTTGTGGGAATTGTAGGAAAAATGGTAGATGAGATGTTTCATATCATCGATCATGAGGTAATCCCTCACTCTAAAAGATCAATGATGGATGGACAGATTGAAGATATCGAGGAAGTAGCAAAGGTAGTTGCAAAAGTAAAGGAAGCGCTTGAAAAAAGAAGAAGTACCAAATTTACAAATGTTGCAATTGCAGCAGCGGGGCGATCATTAAAAACAGAACGCATTTCAGTAGAAATAGAGATATCTACTAACGAGCCAATATCAGAAGAACTTGCACAATCCTTTGAGATGGAGGCGATTTCTACAGCACAACAAAAAATTGATGCAATACAAAAAGAGACAGGTGCAGTATCGTTTTATTGCGTTGGATATAACATCATCGAATATCAATTAGATGGTTACAAGATAAAAGCGATAAAAGGTCATAGAGGGAAAAAAGTACAAGTTGATGTGATTGCAGCCTTCTTACCAAGTATGGTAGTGGAAAGCTTGTATTCTGTAATGGAGAAAAATGAGCTAGAAGTATCAAGCCTTACGCTAGAGCCAATTGCAGCGATGAATGTAATTGTACCTCCAGAAGTGAGATTGATTAATATAGCTCTTGTAGATATTGGTGCAGGAACATCAGATATTGCAATTTCACAAAATGGGAGCATCGTGGCATATGCGATGGCTACAATTGCAGGTGATGAAATTACAGAAGAGATTATCAAGCACTTCCTTGTAGATTTTGATACGGCAGAGCAGATGAAACTTTCAGCAGGAAATCCAGAGATTAGTTATAAAAATATTTTGGGATTAGAATATACAATTACACAAGAGGAGTTCTATGAGGCGGTACATCCATCAGTGGATGCTCTTGCAGATTCGATTACCCAGACTATTATGAATATTAACGGTGGAGAGCCAGCAGCAGTATTTTTGGTAGGTGGAGGTAGTTTGGCGCCAGAGTTACCCAAAATGATAGCTGATAAATTAGGAATTGTACAGACGAGGATTGCAGTCAGTGGTAGTAATTATATTAAGTCAGTGATGGTGGCAGAAGAAAGCCTTGTTGGACCAGCCTTTGTTACACCAATAGGAATTGGAGTAACTTCTGTCATTGATAAAGGTTACGATTTTTCTAATATATTTTTAAACGATAAAAAGTTTAAGATATTTGACACCAAGAACTTAAAAGTCTTTGATGTACTCTTAATGGGTGGGTATAAGACCAATGAGATACTGGGACGGCTAGGTCCAGAACTTAGATATACTCTAAATGGAGAAAAAGTGAGACGCAAGGGGGAAGTAGGACAACCAGCTGAAATTACATTGAATGGAAATCCGACTACTCTTAATAGTCAGGTGAATAAGGGAGATAAAATTGAGATTACCCCTGCAATTAACGGAGATGCTCCGGTCGTGAAATTATTTGATTTAATCGAGAATATAGAGCCTATTATTGTAGAGTTAGATGGAAAAGAGTATTCCTTTGAACCAAGCATTACAGTAAACTCAGAGCATAAAGATATGAATTATCAAGTGGGAAATGATGATTATATAGAAGTGAAAGATAGATTCTATCTGTATGATTTGGTAGAAAAAGCAGAAGTAAAGAAAGATGAAATTTGCTTTTTGAAAAATAAAATGCTATTAGAAAGAGGCTATGTCTTACAAAATCAAGATAAGATAGAATCTATTGATAAAGTGGAAGAGGTGGAAATTCCAGAAATAAACGATGTAAAATCAGTGGCGGATATTACTATATTTTTAAATGAAAAGGAAGTAGTGTTGCCAAAAAGAAAAGATGATTCCCCTCATATATTATTAGAAACGCTGAATTATCTTGAGTTGGATTATAGCAATCCAGTCGGATTATCTGACGTAAAGCTAAATGGAGAGACCGCTGATTTTACGAGTGAAATTAAAGCAAATGACAGAGTAGAAATTGTACTAAGAAGTAAAGGTCAATAAAGGGATTTGG
>CAYJGW010000027.1:13863-36226 GCA_964369425.1 uncultured Lachnospiraceae bacterium | reverse complement strand
GGTAGATAAATTCAACCTTGTTAAATGTCTGAAAATAAGGTATAATTAAACGTGGTTAAGAAAAAATTAATAATTATTTGATTATATTAAGGAGGAATCATCAATGGATACTTTTTTTAGAAAAATGATGGAAAAGGCCAGTATTTTAGAAGAAGATAGACTCTCAAAACATGATTTTTTGCAAGAGATATGCAGCTTCTTTGGGATTTCTCATGGATTTATATATGAAGCAGATTACACAGGGAACTTTTATCAAAGTGAATATTACCAGATTGAGAATGTTAGAACTTTTGAAATAAAAATTGATTTAAAGCAAGGTTTGGGAATGGAGTTATTGAGTGAGTTGTCCTCGCATAAGTATCTAATATCCTCAAGTGATACTGAAAAACAAATCTTAATTGAAAAACTAAATCAAATCTTCCATTCAAGCATCCTTGTTTTTATTCCTATCTTGAACCAACACTTAGAGTTGGCAGGTTTTATAGGATTAGCAGATAGGCGTAGCAAAGTGAGAGATAAAGATTTAGACATTAAAAATGCATGTTCTGTACTATCTCTTTTGGCAAGTGCAGTAAAGATGGATTTGTTTCAAAAAGGGATTGATAATGCAGAAAAAGTATTAAACAATGTACTAGATCATGTAGGAATTGATATTTATGTGAATGATTTTTATACCCATGATGTTCTCTATGTTAATAAATCTATGGCTGCACCTTATGGTGGTGTAGAAAAGATGATAGGGAAAAAGTGTTGGGGTTCTATATTTTCAGATAAGACAGGTCCTTGTGATTTTTGTCCACAGCCGAAACTTTTGGATGAAGATCAAAAGCCGAATAAGACTTATACATGGGATTATGAGCGCATAATGGACGGTTCTTGGTTTCGAGTGCGTAGTTCGTCGATTCCATGGACAGATGGACGAATTGCACATATTGTTGCAAGTGTGGATATTACAGAGAGTAAGAAGAATCAATTAATGATTGAAAAATTAGCCCAGTTTGACTATTTAACTGGATTGCCAAATCGTAGAAGTCTGCAAGATGATGTGGAAAGTTTTATGGCAGAAGAGTCCACAGCTGAAAATGAATGGTATCTGATGTTCTGCGATTTAGATGGATTTAAAAAGGTGAATGACACAATCGGGCATAATGGGGGAGATGTATTATTAAAATCCATTTCGGATGAATTAACGATGTTGCAATCAGACTCTTTGAAATGTTATCGACAAGGAGGAGATGAATTCGTAATATTGATGCGTGATCCCCATAGCGACGAGGTTATGAGAGAAAATATTGAAGCGCTACTCGAGATTTTTTGTGATAATTACCTATTTGAAGGACATACCATGAAATGTGGATGTAGCATAGGTGTAGCACATTATCCAAGTGGTGCAACAAATCATAAAGAATTGTTTCGACAAGCAGATACAGCAATGTATGCTGCAAAAAAGTCAGGGGGAAATGCAGTGCGATTTTATTCCAATGGAGCCTATTGTGAAATAGATGAGTATCTTCAAACTAAGTTAGAAAAAATTGTGATATTGAAAAGGACAAAAGAGCGTTATGAACATTAGAAAAATAGAAAAGAAAGATAGCAATGTTGTACTAGAGATGATGAAAGCGTTCTATGATTCACCAGCAATTATAGAAAAAGCACCAGAGTCTGTTCTGAGGAAAGACATTGAAGATTGTATTGGGGAATTACCATTTATCGAAGGGTTTGTATTTGAAGAAGAAGGAAAACTACTTGGTTATGCCATGGTTGCAAAGAGTTATTCCACAGAATATGGTGGAATCTGCATTTGGGTTGAAGATTTATATCTTTTACCAGAATGTAGAGGAAAAGGAATTGCAACAAAGTTTTTTGAACATATAGAGTCTATATATGGAGATGAAGCGGTGCGTTTTCGCCTAGAAGTAGCAAAAGATAATGAAAATGCGATAAAATCGTATGAAAAGAGTGGTTATAAAAAACTGGATTATGCAGAGATGACCAAAGAAATGAAAAAGAATAAGAAGAGTAATTAGATGAGTAAAAAAATACCAGTGTACTATTTGTACATTGGTATTTTTATTGTGAAAGTGGATCCTTCATCAATTGTGCTACTTACAGATATTGAACCGGAATGTAAATCGATGATTCGCTTTGCAAGGGAAAGACCTAACCCATTGCCAATTGAAGAACGAGACGTATCACCTTGATAAAATTTTTCAAAAATTCTTGAACAGACATCAGGGTTCATACCGATACCAGTATCTGCAATTGTAACAACAGCAAAATTAGTTTCTTCTTTCAGAAACACAGATAAATCCCCTTTAGAAGTAGAAAATTTTATTGCATTTCCTAGTATGTTTTGCCAAACTTGAAACAATAAATCCTCATTACCGAGTAAAATAAGTTCATCTAAATCGATATCTAAACTCAGGTCTTTTTCGGTCCATTGGGATTCGTAGGAAAGGATTGCTTCACGAATTTGTTCGCTTAGTTCAAAGGGGCACTTTTTTAATCCTGTCTCTTGGTTTTCTAAACGAGATAATAGCAGGATATTTCCAGAAAGAGAAGATAATCTTTTCGTACTATCTACAATAGTTGTAGCATATTCAAGCCGTTTTTCTTCAGAGAGATTGGAGTCTTGTATGAGTGTTGCATATCCTTCTATAGTGGCTAAAGGAGTCTTAAATTCATGAGATACATTTTCGATAAAGTCATTTCTTAAAATTTCGGTTTTAGATAACTCCCTTGCCATAATGTTGAAATTACGGGCAATTTCTCGAAGCTCGATTGCTTGACTGTCTTCATCGAGGGTAATATTGAAATTTCCACTTGCGATTTCTTTAGTTGCACTATTAATAGAAAGTATCATATTTAAAGCTCTTTTACCGATGAGTTTTGATAGTACAGTTCCAACTAAGGCACAAGCAAGTCCAAGACTAAATAATCCAAGAATTGGTGCCCGGTGCTCTAGTATTCCTCTAGAATATAAAAATGTAACAATAGAGGTGGCTAACATTATGGTAATCGTAAAGGTGATAAACATTGTAACGGTAAATACAAAAGCGATTCGAAAGGTTCGTTTGTTCATTATTGCATCTCCTTTCGGACTAATTTATAACCAAGTCCTCGCACAGTTATGATTTCAAAGTCTTCATTAGATTTGAAGCGTTCTCTAAGCCTACTGATGTGAACATCTAAAGTATGGGAATCGGAGTCTGTATCCACACCCCAAATTTCATCCATGATTTGTCTTCTGGTGAATATTTTATTTGGAGAACTGGCAAGTTTGAATAAGAGGAAAAACTCTTTTTGAACCAATTCAAGCACTAAATCACCTGTAGTGACCGTTAGTGTATCTCTATCAAATTGAGTAGATCCGATGATTGTCTTGTGCAAATTGATTATTTGGCTTCGTCGCAGTAGTGCTTCAACACGCCATAACATTTCATTGATATCGATTGGCTTTACCATATAGTCATCAATTCCAGAGGAAAATCCTTTCTGTTTGTCCGATAATCCTCCCTTTGCTGTAATCATAAGTACAGGCATGTTATAATTAGCTCCCCGTAGTTCTGTTACAAATTCTATTCCATCCATATTGGGCATCATTACATCGGAAATAACGAGGTCTATGTGGGTGGTGTCGAGAATATCAAATGCCTCAAAACCATCAGTCGCTCCGCTTGTTGTATAGCCATGTTCATTTAGTACAGTGCAAAATAACTTTTGAAGTTGCGTATCATCTTCGATTACTAATACGTGAATCATAAGTCCGGCTCCCTTCGTTCTTTTTCTATAGTATGTAGTTATAATATAGCATGAACCTCAAATGAATATCAATTGTTCAATTGAGGTTCAATTGAGGTTTGTTTGAGAAAGAGTTGAGAAAGATATAAGATAATAGCGCTTGTAGAAAATAGCAAATATAAAGTGAGGAGACAAAGTATGCTACAGATTAAGAACATAAAAAAAGAATATAAAACAGGAGATCTGATACAGACCGCATTAAACGATGTGAGTTTGAGTTTTAGAGACAATGAATTTGTTTCGATTTTAGGACCGAGTGGATCTGGTAAAACAACATTATTAAACCTTGTAGGAGGACTAGATAGTTATGATAGCGGAGATCTAATTATTAATGGAAGGTCTACAAAAAATTACAGAGATAGAGATTGGGATACCTATAGAAACCATGCAATAGGTTTTGTGTTTCAAAGCTACAACCTGATTCCCCATCAAAGCATTTTGTCAAATGTAGAGCTAGCATTGACAATTGGTGGAATTGTACCATCTGAAAGAAAGCGCAGAGCGAAAGAAGCATTAGAAGAAGTTGGACTAGGAAAACATATTCACAAGAAACCGAATCAATTATCAGGCGGACAGATGCAAAGGGTGGCAATTGCAAGAGCCCTTGTTAATAATCCAGACATCTTACTAGCAGATGAACCAACAGGTGCTTTGGATACAGAAACTAGCATTCAGATTATGGAACTGCTTAAAAAGGTAGCAACAGAACGTTTGGTAATTATGGTTACTCATAACCCAGAGTTAGCAGATGAGTATTCCTCTAGAATTGTAAAATTAAAGGATGGTGTAGTAATCGGTGATACGGATCCCTTCATTCCAACGCAGAAGATTGTAAACCAAGAAAAAATACAACCAAAAAAGAAAGCAAAGATGTCAGCACTTACAGCATTTGCACTTAGCTTTAACAACTTAAAAACCAAAAAGCGAAGAACATTACTTACAGCATTTGCAGGATCAATAGGAATTATAGGAATTGGTTTGATTTTATCTCTTTCAGAAGGTGTAAATTCTTATATAGAAGATTTACAAAACGATACAATGGCATCCTACCCAATTGAAATTACAGCAGAATCAATTAATATGTCAGGAATGATGCCAGGAGAAGTGAGAACAGCAGAAGAAACAGTAGAAGACAGAGAAGGGATTTATTCCGATTACAGTAATCTTGAAATGGCAGCTTCTATGGTGATTAGCAATAACTTGACAGGCTTTAAAACTTATATAGAAGACTCAGAGAATGGATTTATGGACTATGTGAGTGAGACAGGAGTTATTTACTCTTATGACATTCCATTTACTGCATATTCTTATAATGAAAATGGCTCAATGATTAATACAAATGATGAACCTTCAGAACTTCTTGCATCCGAAGAATCAGCAATGCAAGGGCAGGGAGTACCAGGGATGAGTCAAGGGCAAGACCCTTTTATGGCTATGTTGGAAGGCACTTCATCTGCTGCTAACAATTTTGAAGAATTAGTACCAGGCGCGGAAGGGGAATTGGTAAATCAAGGTACTATGGAAAGTTATGATATCTTGTATGGAGATTGGCCACAAAATCTCAATGAAGTAATCTTATTCGTTGATGAAAAAAACGAGGTGTCCGTAGATACATTGTACCAACTTGGATTGATGACAGGTGAAGAATATGAGACATTAGCAGAAGCGATTGAGAATGAAGAAGAAGTGACTGCAACAACTTGGAATTATGAAGAAGTGATTCATCATGAATTCTACGTAAAGACGGCAAGTGATAATTTCCTTAAAAATGAAGCGGGAACCTACACATATTTGACAGATGATTACTATGAAGAAAATGAAAATGTAGTCAAAGAAGGCACACAACTAAAAATCGTTGGTGTCGCACAACAAAAGGAAGATGCAACTGAGAATCTTGCCTCATCTACAATTGGATATACATCAGCTCTTACAGATTATTTAATTGAGCATACCAGCACAAGTCAAATAATTGTAGAACAAGAGGGGAATCAGGAGATAGATGTACTAACAGGAGAAGCATTTGTTACAGAAGGAGATCAAACGAATTCCTTAGAAGAAAACTTAGCCTTATTTGGAAAAGTGAATTACGATACACCTTCTGCAATCAACATCTATACAGATAGTTTTGAAGATAAAGAAAATGTATCCTTAGCAATCGAAGAATATAATAAAACAGCAAGTGAAGAAAATCAAATTGTATATACGGATTATATAGAAGTTCTTACATCTTCTATGATGTCAATGATTGATGTGATTTCATATGTACTCATTGCATTTGTAGGAGTATCATTGGTTGTATCTTGTATTATGATAGGCATTATTACACATATTTCGGTAATGGAAAGAACAAAAGAGATTGGAGTATTACGAGCACTTGGAGCATCAAAAGCAAATATATCACAAGTATTTAATGCAGAGACAATGTTAATTGGATTATGCTCAGGATTGTTAGGGGTAGGGATTACACTACTTGCGAATATACCAATTACGGCAATTATTAGAAACTTATTAGGAAGCTCAGATATTGCAACTGCACTTCCAACTGCTAGTGCAGTCGTATTGATTGCAATCAGCGTAGTAATCACAATTGTTGGAGGGTTAGTGCCAGCAAGAAGTGCATCTCACAAAGATCCTGTAATTGCACTTAGAAGTGAATAGAAAAATAAGAAAATAAGAAATACAAGAAATGAAATCAGTAGCTTCGCCACTCTCTTAGAAGAATGGCGAAGCTACATTTTAAGTTAATAGGTTTACAGCATCTAAAATAGATTTTTCTAATGCTTCTTTTCCGTATTTATCCACACCAGCTTTATTTTTAGGTCCATGTGTCAGGCAACCAGCTCCACCGATACACCCGCTTACACACGCCATACCTTCGATAAAATTTTCAGTTAGAACGCCTTTAGATTTTTTTAGAAGAGCTGTTTTAGCTTCTTGTATACCATCACAAGCGATTGCATTTAAGTCAAATGAAAGGTTCTGTTCTTTGATTGATTGTGCTACCGCTTCACTTAAACCGCCACTTCTTGCAAAAATTCTTCCATAGAAAGAAGCGTTATCTAGTACGTCTTCTTCAAGGCTATCAATAGCTAAATTTTTACTATCAAATAGTGCTTGTAATTCTTCAAATGTTAGGACAGAGTCCACATACTTTCTGACAGATTCTTTTTGGAATTCCATTTTTTTAGCAGTGCAAGGTCCTATGAAAATAATTCGGGCCTTAGGATCACTTTCTTTGATATATTTTGCAATTGCTCCCATAGGAGAGAGGTTGTGAGAGATATGTGTTCGTAAGTCTGGAAAATCATTCTCGATATATTTTACAAAAGCTGGGCAACAAGAACTAGTTAAGAATTTTTTTTCCGCCAATTCTTTAGCTTCAGAAAGAGCGACAATATCAGCACCAAGAGCAGCTTCAACTACCGTATGAAAACCTAAGTGTTTAATACCAGTCACTACCTGTCCGAGATTCGCGTATTGAAATTGTCCTGATATGGAAGGGGCAACTACAGCATACACTTTATAATCCTCAATCAATCGATTTTTTAGTATATTGATTACATCAAGGACAAAAGATTTATCGGATATAGAACCGAAGGGACACTGGTAGACGCAAGCACCGCAGGAGATACATTTTTCATTATTGATTTCTGCAGCGTTATTAATTGTGGATTTTTTGATGGCATTCACTTTACACGCAGTTTCGCAAGGTCGTTTCAGACTGACAATCGCATGATAAGGACACACCTTTGCGCAAGCACCACAACCTATACACTTGTCGTTATCAATGTATGCTACATGATTAGAATCGTAGGTGATGGCATCTTTTTTACAGACGTCTTTGCACCTATGTGCAAGACAGCCTCTACAAGTAGGAGTAACTAGGTAACCACTAGAGGGGCATTCATCGCAAGCGATATCAATCACTTGAATCACATTTTGAGTATTGGAATCTCCACCCATGGCAATGTGTATACGCTCTGCTAAAATTGCACGTTCTTTATATACACAGCAGCGCATAGTGGCCTCCTTACCAGAGATTAGTGTGGAAGGAATAGAGTGAACATTTTCTAGCAGAGTACCTTCCCAAGCATAAGTGGCAACTTCGCGTAACACTTGATATTTCAGATGTTGAACTTTAGTATCGAATTTTTTCATGGTATAAATCCTTTCTGAAGAAATACTAGAAATAACTAATTTTTAAATTTTTCCCAATTTTTTTCAAGCAGTCTGCAAGTTCTTCTATGAGTTGCATTTTAATGT
Organism: uncultured Lachnospiraceae bacterium; assembly: GCA_964369425.1. Taxonomy (GTDB): domain Bacteria; phylum Bacillota; class Clostridia; order Lachnospirales; family Lachnospiraceae; genus CAUPWF01. Next base: position 28,162 of record CAYJGW010000027.1, on the reverse strand, counting down.
TGAAATTAATTGGAAGATTGGGGTTTTGGTGTGCTGGATTAATCGCTCTTCCTACAAAAAAATTGATATCTGTAGAATTTTCAAAGAGTAATCTAGAGACCAAAGAGGCACCATCTTTCCCGCAACTCCACTTTTCATATAAGGTATTGTCAGATATGTAATCCTTGGCATAGGTTAACACTTTGTTAATAGTAATCACGCCTTCTGTTACAAGGTCTACGCCTTCAAGCGTAGCAGTAGGCGGAATCTCATCATCGTAAAATGTGAGGCAAGGAACAAGGGGCTTCCTGAGAAAATCAGCAGCAATCGTCGAGGTGGTTCCACCGCAGATGATGTGTTTTCCTTGTTTGGAAAAAAAGAGGGACATCATTTTTAAACAGTCATCTCGATTAGAGGGTGGTCCTATCATTAAGTTAAGTTGTTGCCTCTTTTTGATTCTAATCGTACAAGCGGTGGCATCGTCACCAGGCATGTTGGCATAAAGGTCATTACATTTATTGATTAAGATACTGTTTAACATCTTCGAGGTGAAATCACAAATTGCTAAGGGTTGCATATAATCGATGATTTCTTCTCGCTGCCAACCAAAATTGTAGGTTTTTCCGACACCAGCATGGACACAACCGTCACTCATTAGAATAAAAATATCACCATCGTAAAGTTTAACTTTTGAAGTTAAAATCTTTTTGCCATCGATTTCTAATGTGGCGAAAGGGATATCGACAGGATTGCCATCACGAAAGAGAATGATTGCAGGATTATCATATTGAATGATTTCTGCCTCTCTTGTGTCCTCTGAAATATTAACAATCGTAAATGTGGAGTATGCAACATTTCGAACTTTGCATACAGGTAGGGTTTTTGCAACAGTTTCCACGCAATCTTTAATATCGAGACCTTGGGAAACCATAGTAGAAAACATTTTGGCTGTCAATGTAGCAAGAATGTTGGCCTTGACACCACTTCCCATTCCATCAGCTAATACCACAGTGGTAGAAGTAGAATTGGTTTTGACTAGTTCTACGTGATCACCACAGAGCTCTTCGCCGTACTTATAGATGCTTCCATATCCGACTTCGCAACATAAATCAATCATCACTAATAGACTCCTTTAATTTTGTCAATGCTATCTTGGTTTCAGCAGTTGTCTCACCTAATAGAGATGCGATTTCTTGCACAACTCGCATCTGTTTTTCGATGACTTTATCGGTGGTTTCAATCGTCTGCTTGGAGAGTTGTTCTTTTTGCTGACGTTGAAGCTCCTTATCGGTAACATCCCTCATAATGCAAACGAAGATATTGAACTTATTATCATAGGTAATCGTTTCGTCAACATAACGGGAATACTCGGATAGGTAGGTTCGTTTGTTTTGAATGGTGTGTCCAGTTCTTTTTACGGTCATAAAGTCAATTGGATCAAGGATGCGCACAACTTGTTCTCCTAAGACAGAAGATTGGTACCTAATATTAAATAATTTGAGTGCAGCAGTATTTATTTTTTGCACTTCTAGCAATTCATTTAAGACGAGAATAGCATTTGGTGAGTTATTAATCACATTATCGGACATGCTTTGAGATTTTTCCATTAAAAATGGTAAACACATAGTTAAGTCCGCATTTCCATGAATGACAGCAACGGCCTTTTCTCTACAAGAGTTATATCCGCAAGAACCACAGTCTAGTTCCTGCTCTTTGGTATGCTTTCCAAGTTGTGCTAGTAGGGAAGTTATTTCAAATTCTGTAGGTGGTTTGTTTCGTATTTCAATTGCTTCTAGATGTTTGTGAAGTTCTACAGGCGGGAGTGGTTCTACATTGAAATCATGATCACCAGAATAGTTTGAAATAGTAATTTTATCTCGTAGGGGAGTCCGTTCGCTACGTTCGATTCCAGGTCCTCCAACACAGCTACCAACACATGCAGACATCTCAATCATACATTTTTCGATTTCGCCGTTTGACAGATCAGATAAAATCTGCATACAATTTTCCACTCCATCAACAGCTAAATACGTATAATCAGAAGGTTTATTCACCATACTGTTTAAAATACCACCTGTGATTGGGAAAAATCGTGCACGACTATGGTCGTTACAATCCTTCGTATTCTCCACTGAAATATTGTTTGTAGATAACATAGTTTCTAGCTCCTCAAAGGTAAGAACTTCATCTATAAGCCCTTCATAATAGGCTGCTTCATCTTTTTTTGCAGCGCAAGGACCAATGAATACGACTTTACAATCCCCATATGTTCGCCTTAATAATTTTGCATGAGCTTGCATTGGTGAAAGTGTATCCGCTAGATAGTGTAGTAGGTGTGGAAAATGTTTTTGTATAAGTAAATTTACAGAATGACAAGAGGAGGTAATTAATACATCACGTTCCTCTTCAACTAAAAGGCGTTGGTACTCATTTTTTACTACGGTGGCTCCAACGGCAGTTTCTTCTACGGCATGAAATCCTAATTGTTGCAAGGCTGTTTGAAGAGACTCGATACCAGAACCGTTAAAATTGGCAGCAAAGGAAGGAGCTATACTAGCAATTACAGGAGTAGAAGAAGAGAGCAGGTAATTAACATTGTCTATACTACTAGTGATCTCCTTTGCATTTTGCGGACAAGAAACAAAACATTCGCCACATAAAATACATTCATTCCCTATAATATAAGCCTGACCGCCAGAAAAGCGTATGGATTTCACAGGACAATTTCGAATACATTTATAACAATTTTTACAGTTGGATTTTTTGAGTTTTAAATAATTAGTCATATATAACTCCTATACTCTCGGTAAAATTTCTGAGTGAAAAAATGAATCAGTTTTTTCGGGTGTCAGCGAAAAAAATTGATCATCGACTTGAGAACAAACACCTTCTTGACAGTGAGAAAGACAAAAAGTACCAGTAAGTTCAACCTTATCAGTGAGATTATTCTTAGTTATTAATGCCTGTAGCTGCTCGATTACTTGACGAGAGCCTTTAAGATGGCAGGAACTGCCTATACAGATTGTTATCTTCATAAAAATCCTCCTTATTAAACTATGTTGAATTATATATAGATAAAAAAATATCGTTAAAAAAATATCATACATAGAATATCATATGATATAGTAAAAAACAAGTAAATTAAAGAAAAAAAGCTATGAACAAAATGTAACAATTCAGCCTAACATCTCGGATAGGTCGCTACACGACCTATTACGTTACTGTGTAGCTATATCCTCGATTACGGCAAAACGCCTTATGGCTGTACTACAAGGTTCATCTGCAGTTATGCAAGCATACCGCAGAATCACTTGTGTTCAGCCGCAAGGCTGAATTGTTACAATAAAATAAAGTTCATAACTTTTTATAAAAATGTTAAGCACTATGGAATCCTTTACCAACGATATGGCTTGTATTAGAAATAAGAATGAAAGATTCAGGTTCTTGTACTTTGATAAAATTTCGAAGTTTTATGGCTTCCACACGATTCATGGCAGTAAAGATGACATACTTATCCTTACCGGTAAAAGCACCGGTTCCTTTGATTGTGGTTGCACTTCTGTGGAGTTCTTTTGTAATAAAATCGCAAATTGGCTGTGGATTGGTACAAACTACATTGAAATATTTACATAGATTAATGTTTTCAATCACACTGTCAATCATAAGAGCAGAAACAGCTAATCCCAAAATAGAGTATAAAGTGGTCTCTATATCAAAGAAGAAAAAACTGGCAAAAGTAACTACAGAGTTGATAATTAATAAAGCAGTTCCGATGTTATATTTCGTATATTTTCTTAAAATCATTGCTAAGATATCAAGTCCTCCACTTGAAGCACCAATGTTAAAGAGAATACCAGAACCAACAGCCGGAAGGATGATTGCAAAGCAAAACTCTAAAATAGGTTCATCTGTCAAAGGATGGTACAGTGGAAAAAATCTCTCAAAAAAAGAGATGGAAAGAGACAGTAAAATACTGCAATAAGCAGTCAGTCTGATTACTGATTTTCCAAGTGTAAATACTCCCAGAAGTAAAAGTAAAAGATTGGTAATTAAGTTAAAAGTACTTGCAGAGATAAATCCAATCTCACCGATTATGACAGATAAACCACTGACTCCTCCAAAGTTAAAATTGTTTGCGAATTTAAAGTAGTAGATTCCGAAAGCTAAAAGAATTGTAGCAAATGTCATTAAGCTAAAATTCTTGATTTTTTTTAACATATATTCCTCCTAATGTGCCTTCTATAATTGGGATTGTAACGCTATAGAATCGAAAAGTCAACGGAAAAAATGACAAAATTCGATAAAATATGATATGATGAAAATTACATGTAAAAAGTGAAGGATTGGAGAGTAGTGTGTATGTATAAAGAGAAAAAGATGAAATATATGGGGCATTTGATGGCGCTCTTTTGTGTAATTGTTTGGGGGACTACTTTTGTGGTTACTAAGGTACTGTTGACAGATTTTTTGGCAATTGAAATTGCTATGTTCCGTTTTATTTTGGCATTTGCCTTTTTATACCTCATTAAACCGCAACGTTTGAAGATAGGGGAGTGGAAAAAAGAGAAATATTACATAGCTGCTGGACTTACAGGTGTGACGTTATATTTTTTAACAGAAAATATAGCTCTTTCTTATACAACAGCTGCAAATGTAGGTGTGATCATCTCTACGGTTCCTTTTTTTACAGGAATCGTGACAATGTTGTTTTTTAAAGGGAAAAGAGTATCGAGGCAATTTATGATAGGGTTTGTTGTAGCTATGCTAGGAATACTGGCAATTAGTTACAACAATGTAAATGAGTTATCCTTAAATCCTTTAGGTGATATCCTTACCATTCTTGCAGCGATTACATGGGCGTTTTATTCTAATTACATCAATAAGATTAGCGAATTTGGATACCCGATGCTTTTATGTACTAGAAGAGTATTTTTTTATGGCATTGTATTTATGATACCAGCGACTTTTGCCTTTCCATTTCAGTGGAATCTAGAAAGGTTTCTAAATCCCATATATCTGGGGAATATTTTATATCTAGGGTTTGGAGCATCCGCAATTTGCTTTGTAGTCTGGAATTTAGCAATCAAAAGAATTGGTACGGTTAAATCATCGATTTACCTCTATCTATCTCCAGTGATTACGATGATAGCATCCGCAATTGTTCTGCAAGAACCGATGACGATAGTAACCTATATTGGAGCAGCTTTGACAACAGCAGGATTGGTTATTTCAGGTAAGTCTTGAAATAAGGGAAAGGATAATAGGGAGGTTCATAGAACTCCCTATTATCCTTTTTGCTAACTAAGATTAATTTTCGTAGGTACGTATACACTAGCACCATTGCATGAATTACACTGGCAAGTGTTACAGTTAGCTGTCTCATAAGGAATCGTTCTCTCTGGCCCTGTAGCGGTTTTGCTCACGATTACCTTATATTTGGAGCAATGGTCATCTGCGCATAGATCAAACTGATAGAAACCGTCACAGTCACTCACAGTGTGAGCAACTCCCTGATAGCTGCATTTGCCACTGCGGTCAGATGTGATTTTGATTAGTTTTAATAGTGCATTGCACACAGGTCTTCCATAGCAATTGACTACTTGCCCCCATAGTCGAACGGATTTGAATTCATTGACTACAATATCAGCTTTTATCTCAGAGTCGCAAGCTTGTGGAGTGATATCAATAGAGGTTCCGTTTATTGTACTATAATCACAACAATTATTATTCATAAAAAACTGCCTTTCCATAGTTATATTGACGGTAAATACCGTTAATACAGTCTATGCAAAGGCAGTATAATTGTTTCAAATATTATTTTCGTCTCGCATCAGTGATGATTAGCTTGATGGCTTTGAAAATGCTTGGTTTGTTACCGTAGAAGAATACTCCGTAGCGGTAGATTTTTGCAGCTAGCCAACCGATGAATCCAGTAGTTAAAATTAGTATTGCTACGGAAATAATAATCTCTATTGTAGGAACATCGCTCATAGCGATTCTAGTAAACATTGACATAGGTGCGGTAAATGGTACCATAGAGCAGATAACCATCAAGGTACTGTCTACATCACCTGAAGCAAGTGAAGTTGAAGTGACGATGAAGGAGATTACAAAAAGGATTGTTATCGGCGTAATTAACGCGTTCATGTCTTCGATTTTGGAAGCCAATGAACCAGCAGCACCAAACATAAAGGCATACAAAAAGTAACCTAATAAGAAGAACAACAGTATATAGCCAATTAGATACAATGGTATGTTAAATAAAGAAGATACCAGTGGATCATCACTCCAATAAGAAGTGTTCATATTGTAAAATACAAAAGCAGAACTTAATATTAATACCATTTGGGAAATACCAGCAAGTCCAGAACCGATTACCTTTGCAAATATAAAAGAAGTTGGTTTGGCGCTAGTTACCAATACTTCCATAGCACGAGAAGTTTTCTCTGTTACAACACTAGATACCACAAATTGCCCATAGATGAGAATACCCATGTATAAAAGGAAGATTAGGATATAAGTATAGAGGAAGTTTTCTACTTGATTTACGCCAGTTTGTACTAAATCAATCTTGACTTCTGGAAATAGAACAGTAGAGATTGCTTCTGGTTTTAAGCCGGATGATATCAATAAGTCACTTTGGTAATTAGAGGTTACAACTCCTTGAATTACAGACGATATCTCATCAGTTAGACTGATATCATCAACAATATCGGTATAGGAATTCATGGAGGTAAGATAAAGCCCTCTTGCGACTTCTTGATTTTTTACAGCCTCTTTCATCTCTTCGATAGTAAGGTCGGAAGGAGTGGCAGAAGCATTGTAATCAGAGAGTGCTAAATTCAAACTATCGATATAAGAATCCTCTAAAGGAAAGTCGCTATTTACTAAAATTTCACTTACTTCTTCTGGTTCAGTGTCAAATAAAGAGGTAATAGCGGGCATAAAGCGAGGAGAGAATAAATAAATCCCCATAAGTGCTACTAGTAAAAGAGTAAGACCAATAAAGCTTTTGTTTTTTAGATAGGAACTGACTTCGAATTTTAGTATGATTAAAAATTGTTTCATTAGTGTTCTCCTTTCGTTGTATACTCAACAAAAATATCATTCAATGTAGGTTCATGTACTTTAATAGAATCAATATCATATTTTTCACACAAGTGTTTCATGATTTCTTGACGAGCCCCTTCACTTTCTAAGTGCAGATACAGCTTATTACTTTCTTCTCTAATTTGGTAGTCTTCATTCTTTATAATACTATCTGCATCTTTTGATACAATCTCCAAGCAGTCTCTAGGATAGGATTTGATTATTTCTTGGATAGATCCAGACAGTGCGATTTCACCATTTTGTAGAATTAAGATATCATCACAAAATTCTTCAATATAGTTCATCTGATGACTAGAAAAAAGCACAATTTTACCTGTTGAAATCAATTCTTGAACCACTTCTTTTAATAAAATAGAATTGACAGGATCAAGCCCAGAAAAAGGTTCATCTAAGATAACGATTTCAGGATTACAAGCGATGGTAGCAATTAGTTGAATCTTTTGTTGATTACCCTTTGATAAGGTTTCTAATAGTTTGTTCCGATACTCCATCATTCCCAGTCGCTCTAACCAATAATCTGCTGATGTAACAGCCTCTTTTTTTGACATTCCTTTTAGTTGAGCAAGATAAACAATCTGATCAATAATCTTCTTTTTTGGATATAATCCTCGTTCTTCAGGGAGATAACCGATACGAAGCTTGTTGTATTTAGGAGGCTTTCCATCAATTAACACTTCTCCCTCATCACCGTTAAATACATTCATAATAATGCGAATAGTAGTAGTTTTTCCAGCACCATTTCTTCCAAGTATGGCGAGTGCTCGACCACTTGTTGCGGTGAATTCAACCCCCTTTAATACATGTTTTTCTCCAAAGCTTTTGTGGATATTAGATACGGTTAGTTTCATTTTCTTGTTTCTCCTTTCTGTATTCCAGTTTCCAACCTTCTATGTAATGTAAAATCATTGCTGTAACAGTGATTACCATTGTTAAAAGTAAATATCCTGGTTGTATGTCAATTGCTATTGTAAGTAGCGAAAAAAGTATTGTGAGACTATAAAGTAAAGCTAGCACCTTTTGAAAAGCGAGAAAAGATGCTTCGTGCGCAATTGCTTTTGCTCCTTCATCTAGTTGCTTTGTAAATGTTTTAACGGATTTTTCGTCATATGGACTAACATTATCTATCGAAAAGAAATAATCTAATTCTTTTATAATCTTATGCGCTTGAATAATCGATAGGATAAAAAGTGCAAGAAACAAAGTCAAAATGAAAAAGTAGAGGAATGCAGTGGTCTCTACAAATGGTAATAACCCCATATGAGCAAAGAGAAGAGGCGTAATAAGAGTATTAGTGGCAGTCGATAAATCATAATTCTTATTAGCATTTATAAAATCATCTTCATCTTCTTGGTCTAGTTTAAAATGATGACACTTTTTTAGGAACATTCTAGAAAGTATCGTGAATAGTATAGCTAGACCTAACAATAACAAGGAGAGAGTATGTAATATAAAGTTCCAATTTATTGAAAAATGAATGGTGTCTTCAACTTTGTTAAGGATGAAATAAGAGCTGAGTCCGAATATTCCACCGATTATCATAAGACCGACTAACTGTAACCAATATCGCTTTTTTGAGATTTTTTTATTCTTTTTCATTAGTTTCATCCTCCGTATATTCGAATAAATCTTCAACTTTACACTGAAATAAGTTTGCGAGTTTTAAAGCAAGTGTGATAGAAGGGTTATAATCGCCACGTTCAATTAAACTGATAGTCTGTCTAGAGACTTGGACAAGTTTTCCAAGATCATGTTGATTCAAATCGAGCATGGTACGATATTCTTTTACTTGATTTTTTAATGGCATAATAACTCCTTTCAAAATGTTATGACAAATAAAGTTGTCATGATTAGGATACACCTGACAATTATAGTTGTCAATAGGAGAAAATGAAAAGTTTTACTTTTTTCTGTAGAATACCTCTATTTCTCTCTAGGAACTTGACATTTAAAGGGTTTCTTTGTAGACTGAATATAAGTAGATATCAAATAAAGTAGAGATAATATTTCTTGTGAATTATCGCAAGGAAATGGAGTGCAAAATGAAGAAAATTAGAACAAAAATATTGGTTACGATACTACCCCTTGTAATCATCGGAATAGCAGTTGTGTCGATTAGTTTTTCCTATAATATGTATAATAGCAATCATGAACATCTAGAATCTTATATGGAAGATAGTACAGAGTTTGTAACGGTTGCTGTACAGACACAGCTATGGGATTATTCGGCTATGGCGAATCAGTTGGCTAATGATCCGACTCTTTCGCAACCACTTCCAGATACCAGTGCACCAAACTATGAAGAGGTAAAGTCGGAAATTTTAGAAAGAACAAGTATGTTGGCAGAACTGCATGGTTATGGGTTTATTGAAGTATTGGATGAAAATGGTATTGAACTAAATTCAGGCTATGATTTTTCTTATGAGCCGTATTTCCAATTCACAAGAGATCAAAGGGAAGTATATATAACAGATCCAATAGTGAGTGAATTATCAGGTAATCTATTCATGATGATAGCAGCACCTATCGTACATGATGGTGAATTTACAGGATGTGTGGTTTATGCAATTAACCCAGAAATATTCTCCCAGTTTGTTTCGAATATTAATATTGGAGAAAATGGAAATGCATATGTTGTTAATAAAGAGGGAAGTGTAATTGCACATCCAAATGATCAGTTGATCTATGATGAATTCTCAGGAGTTAGTGCAGCAAAAGATGATCCAGAAAACACAGGTCTTGCAGAATTATTAGCAGATTTGATAGCAGGAAATGAAGGGTTTACGACTTATACTTTTGAGGGTGTGGAAAAGTTTGCAGCCTACACGCCAATATCAGAGACGAACAATTGGGGATTAGTTATTACATCTGATAGGAAAGCTTTTATTAGTGAATTGTATACACTGATTTTAATAAATCTATTAATTAGTACGGCATTTGTAATTTTGATAATTTTAGTGATTAATTTTATTAGTGGAAGAATAGCAAAACCAGTATCGCAATGCGCAAAGAGATTGGAAGATCTTAGAAGTGGAGATTTACAGTCACCAGTTCCAGTTGTTAAGACAAATGATGAGACTAAACAATTAGCAGATGCAATACAATCTATGGCAGATGCAATAGCAATTATCATAGGCGATATCGATCAAGCATTGAACCAGATGGGAAGTGGAAATTTGGATGCTGATAGCTATGCAGAAGAGTACTACATAGGTGAGTTTAGTGGATTTTATAAAAGTATGGATAAAATCCAGGCAAAATTATCGCTTACAATTATTGCAATCAGAGATGTGTTAGAAAATGTAAATGAAAAGAGCAAACAAGTGTCTTTTTCAGCACAAAATATTGCACAGAAAACAGTAGAGCAGTCCAATGCAATTGATCAACTAGCAGAGGCAATTGAGCAGATTTCTGCGAAATCAAAGCAGACGACAGAAAATACTAGAGAAGCTAATATTATGAATGAAAAGACAAAAACAGAGCTAGAACAAAGTAGTATTAGTATTCAAGAGATGATGTCCTTTATGGATATTATGATTATAAAGGCACAAGAGACAGAAAAGATTGTAAACACGATTGATGATATTGCATTCCAGACTAATATATTAGCACTCAATGCAGCAGTAGAAGCAGCAAGAGCAGGAGAGGCTGGAAAAGGATTTGCGGTAGTTGCAGATGAGGTACGTAATTTGGCATCTAAATCAGCACAAGCAGCACAAAGCACAGCAGAACTGATTGCTGAGACGACAGATACAGTAAAGGTAGTTGCAGATAAGATGCAAGTCTCTATTCAATCGATGGAAATGCTTGAGATTAGTGCGAAAGAACTAGGGGATAAGGTGACAAGAGTATCACAAGACTCAGAAGAACAGCTGGTACAGATTATACATACGAATGAGATTGTAGCAGACCTATCGAATACGGTAAAACAAAATGCAAGTACAGCAGAGCAAAGCTCGATAGCCAGCGATGAACTATTTAGGCAAGCAGAACATCTAAAACAAATTGTTGCACAGTTTACTGTCGTAAATAAATATGATGTAAATGAGAAATTGCGACAGATAGAATCTTTAGATAAATAAAAATTATCAGCAGAAAATGTAGGGAAGTATAGTCTACATTCTCTGCTGATTTTAATTTAGCGGTTCAAAGAAAAACTAGAGTTTATAGCACCATATGCACAAGATTTTTTACAATCACCACATCGTATGCACTCTGCAGAATTAATATCAGTAGTGACTGGAATATTCATCTTACATGCTTGATGGCAAGCACCACATTTTACACATTTCTTTTCATCGATTTGCAATTTGTAGAGGCTTACTTTATTAAACCATGCATAAAAAGCACCAAGTGGACAAAGATATTTGCAAAATGGTCTATATACTAGGATGGAGAAAAGGAGTAATATTAGGAGTATTGAGATTTTTAAAACAAATAATCCTCCAATAAATCCTCGCAAACTCTGATCTAGTGTGAGTAAAGGAATTCCAGCAAATAAGGTTCCAGATGGACAAATCCATTTACAAAAATAAGGAGAGCCTAGTCCAAAGCTATCAGTCAATAATAAAGGAAATAGAAAGACAAAAAGAACGAGAATCATATACTTTAGCCAACGCAATCCTTTATCAACTTTCTGAGGAAGTGTCAATTTTGAAATTTTGATTTTATATAGCAAATCTTGAATAAATCCAAATGGACAAAGGAATCCACAGACGAACCTTCCCATTGTAACACCAAATAATATCAAAAATCCTAGCACATAATAGCTGATAAACGTACCACGTTGGCTTAATACGGATTGCATAGATCCAATAGGACAAGACCCAAGTGCACCAGGGCAAGAATAGCAATTTAATCCAGGTACGCAGACTGTCTTTGTACTTCCTTGAAAGATTTTTCCGTTGATGAAACCAATTAAATAACCATTGGTGAGTGCTGTAAATGCTAATTGTATGAGATGTCGATTATTTACTTTTTTCATAAGCATCACCCGATTCCGATACATTCTAAGCAAATACGAATAGATTTATTTAATACAGATACGTATTCACCTAGAAAAACACCTATTATTAAAAAGGTTACGGATAGTAGTAATAAAAACAATCGAATCAGAGTTAATCGATCTGGCTTCATAGGCCAAGTTCTCCCATCATGGATTCAACTGCATCAAGATAATAAGGTACTGGTTCGGCAGGTGCACCTTCAACTTTACTTCCAAACACATTGCCATCACTATCCACAAAGATAGTAGTTGGAAAAGCTTGAATAGAAGTCATGATACCTTGAAGTAATTCATCATTTACAATAAGGGCGTCAAATTCACATCCATTTTCTGCAAGAATCTGCTGTGCTAATTCAGTTTCACGTCCTCCATCTTCACAGAGAGTAATCATGTTTACATTCTCAGGCAAAGACTGATATACTTCCTCTAATTCAGCCATTTCTCCGATACATGGAGGACACCAAGTGGCCCAAATATTGACCATAGTCATGTCGTATTCAGAAAATATAGCATCTGTAACTTCATCACCATAGATAGAGGTTGTCGTAAAGGAGCCAAAAGGTGAACTCTCACCAGTAGAGTCCCCACTACTAGAATCCTCATTGGTAGCTTCTGTATTATTATCCAAAACGACCCCTCCAGATGAATCACCACAACCTGGCAGTAAAATAGAGCATGACAATGTAGTCACTAATAACAAACGAAATAGTTTTCCCATGTAATTACCCTCCTTCATGAATGAATATAAATATGAGTGTTTTTCTCTTTTTTTAATTGTACGATATTTTGGGGAAAATGTAAAATAAATTAGCACAAATATACGATGTTTTAAATAGTTCACTTTGCTATAATTTCTATAAAAAAGAGGAGGTTTTATTATGGTAGAAAGCGTATTAAAATATCAGTGTACGGCTTGTGGTGGACCAGTGCATTTTGATACAGAAACACAAATGATCATTTGTGATTACTGTGGAAGCTCATATCCAGAAAGCCACTTTACCTCGGAGACAAAAGAAGAAAAGTCAGAAACCGACTGGAAAGATAAAAGCGGTGAGCTACATAGGGAAACCATAGAAATGCACGCAGGGTTTAGCTGTTCGAATTGTGGAGCAGAAGTAGTTATGGACGAAAATACTATGGCTACGGAGTGTATGTATTGTGGGAATCCTATTGTAATTACTAATAAAGTGTCGGGTATGATAAGACCAGATTTAGTCATACCATTTCAAATCGACAAAGAGCAAGCACAGCAACTACTAAAGGAATTTTACCGTAAAAAAGTCTTACTCCCGTCTACTTTTAAGAGTAGGAATCGCGTAAAGAAAATTACAGGGATGTATGTTCCGTTTTGGCTGTTTTCAGGCAAGAGTGAAGGTAGCATGTACTTTCAGGCAGGAAAAGAAAGAACCTATACATCGGGTAGTTATAGGGTTACCGAAACTTCCCATTACGATGTGCACAGAAGCGGAGGAATAGAGTATAGTCGTATCCCTGTCGATGCATCAAAGAAGATGGAAGATAATTATATGGATGGACTTGAACCCTATGACTATACTGCATTGACCGAGTTTTCACCGTCCTATATGGTAGGGTTTTTCGCAGACAAATATGATATGGATGTACACTCGTGTAGGGACAGAGCGATAACACGAGTGATAAAGTCTACAAGAATTGCTCTTAGGAATACTGCTATAGGCTATGATTATGCAATTGAGCAGAGTGCTCACACAAAGATTAACGTTTCAGATGATGAAATCAAATACGTACTGCTTCCGGTATGGATACTTAATACGAAATACAAGGACAAGATGTATCATTTTGCAATAAATGGACAGACAGGAAAAGTATCGGGTGACTTGCCTATTCATAAAATGAAAAAAAGATTACTGAAACTTGTTTTAACGGTGGCAGCATTTGCACTATACTTTGGTTTATCATACTTGCTGATGCAAGTGTAAGGAGGTTAAGATGAATAAAATAATGAGAATTTTGTTTATAGTAAGTTGCTTGTTATTATCATTACCAATGGTGGCATCTGCAGAAGAGTATTCACCTATATTAGATGATATAGATTTACTCAATGAAGAAGAGGAATCACATTTTGAAGGAAGGATTGCTCATATAGCAGAAGTCTATGACTATCATATAATATTCAATACAACACTCAATACAACACAATTTGAAGAAGAAGGTCATTTTGGTGATTAT
>CAYJGW010000027.1:0-13763 GCA_964369425.1 uncultured Lachnospiraceae bacterium | reverse complement strand
CAATACAACACTCAATACAACACAATTTGAAGAAGAAGGTCATTTTGGTGATTATTTTGGCAGCTTCACTCGATATGATGGTGAAAAAGACGGTGTAATAATCGTTGTTTCACCCTATGTTAGCACCAATGAGAATGGATTTGAATTTGGTTTTGATTATGTGGGCTATGGAGAGTACTCTGATTTAATAATTGTAGGCAAAATGTTTAATGATTTTATAGAAATGCACAAACAAATAGAAGCAACGACACCCAAGGAAGAGAAGTATTTTGCTTTTTTTGATAGCGCTTTAAATATATTTGAAGATTTTTTAGAAAATCAGCATAATCCGTCTGCCACATCTCCAGAAAATTATGTCGGTATAGGTGGAATGATAAACGGATTTGATCCTATGCTTGATGCAGCAGAAGTTATGACAGAAGCAGAGGAAGAACTGCTGTTTGAAAAGATAGAATACATAAGTAAAACTTATGATTTTGATGTAACATTAATGACGATGAATGAAGTGCCAGGTGATGTATTTTTATTAGATTATTTCGATTGGTATACTGGACTTGATTACACAAGGGATGGTGCTGTATTTGGTATAGACTTGAACCCCGAGAATAGAGACTATGCTACTTCGACAAGGAATTTAGGGATTCCGGCTTTTACAGCAGATGCCTTTGAATTAATTGATGAGGAGGTGGCTCCACTTCTTACTGCAGGTAAATACTTTGACGCTTATGATTTGTTTCTTGACCACACAATAACGTTTGTAGAGGGTTATAAGGAAGGAAACCCTTATGAGGATCCTACAAACTTTATTATAATTGTCATATTGGCACCGTTTATATTAGCTATTTTTACATCAACTCTTATCGTGAATTTTTACCTTGTCCCTCAGATGAAAACAGCAGTTCTTGAAACAGACGCAGAGCGTTTTGTTGTGAAAGATAGTTTGGTAGTCACAAGCAAATCCGATGTGTTTACCCATAAGACCAAAACTAGTACCAAGATAGAATCCTCGTCAAGTGGAGGTAGTGGTGGAACAAGGAGTGGATATGGTGGTTCACGTGGTGGTGGTTCAGGTAAGTTTTAAGTTGGATTTTATATGTAACCAAGGAGATATGCAATTATTACTTTACAATATACATGCAAATTCGTATACTTATGTATGAGACTAAGGGATTAAAAATCATGTAATTGGAGGGTATACATATGACAATCGAATTAAAAGAATGGACAATAGAGGATAAAGAAAGTTTGATGGAGATTAGTAATGCTGTTGATAGAACCTATTTATCAAATAGGTTGCCATATCCATATACAGAGGAAAATGCAGTGTGGTGGATTACCAATATAGTACAAGAAAAAGAGGGGAAGAGTGGAATTTTTCGAAGCATTTCTGTAGATGGGAAAATTGTAGGGAATATCTCAGTGGAGAAAAAAGAAGATATTTTTGAGAAAGATGGTGAGATTGGTTTTATGTTAGCACCAGAAGGTGAATCGAAAGGGATTATGACGGAAGCAGTTTCACAACTTTGTAAAATCGCTTTTGAAGAGTTGGAGTTGGAGAGAATAACAGGTCGTGTATTTGCACCGAATATTGCTTCGCAGAAGGTATTAGAAAAGTGTGGATTTCAATTAGAAGGAACCATGCGAAGGGCAGTCATAAAGAATGGAGAGATTTTTGACTTATACTGTTATGGAAAGTTGAAATAGATGAAAACAAAAACGAAAAGTACAAGTGTCAAGGAGTTATAGTAATTGGTATGAGTATTGATATGGCTTTATCACGAATAAAGAATAGAACAAGAACCCCTCATTTTATTGAAGGGTTCTTTCTCAAACTGCTGTCTGGTCTCATGTGCAGAAAAAGCAAATGAAGACTTAAGCACTTTTGTACGATATATTCTTGTTTTTTTTGTTATATAATGGAGTAAAACATAGTATTAAGAGAGGAGATTCATATGAAAAAATTATTTGCTTTACTAGCAACGTTAACAATGTGCATGTTTATGGTTTCTGCTTGTGGTGAACAAGCATCAGAAGAGGTAGCTACAACAGAGGTGGAAGAACCTGCAATCAAATTAAATCCACATGAATCCAATGGGTTTGTTTTTTTGCTTCCAGAGGATTTCGAAGACTTCAAAAGTTCCGGTAGTACAGGTCATGCTTCAACGAGCTCGGAGTTCTACTTGTCTAAAGTTGAAGTGAATGGGCCACATGAGGTGAGTTGGGGAGTAGAGGATATTACAGAAGAGGTATTCTATGACAGAGAGTCTCCATATTCAAGTGATTTGACAATTTTAGAATTTGATAATTCGGGAACTTTTCTAGATTATCCTGCAGTATTTGCACATTATACTTACGTGATAGATGAAATAGAAACAGAGCATTATTTTTATGAACTATATCTAGAAGATGGAACCATGTGTAAGATTATTCTTTCGTTTAATCCATTGGATGAATCTTCGCTTCAGATGAATATTGAGGATGTAATTGCGGGTATCACTAAATTGTAAATAGTAGTAGTTTTAGAATAAAGTGTGTGGAGGTCCACACACTTTATTCAGATGGAAGGAGAAAAAGATGGGAGAAAGTAAGAAGCATAAGTGCAAAAATTGTGGTGGCAACATATTTTTTGATCCAAAGAGTCAACTGTTAGTTTGTGAAAATTGTGATAGCAGATTTACAGAATTAGAGTCTAAAGATGAGAGAAGTATGCTAGATAATCAGCAAGAATTTTCTAGCTATGAATGCACATCTTGTGGAGCACAGTTAATTACAGACCATAAAACGATTGCAACGAATTGTGCATATTGTATGAGTCCAGTAGTGATTAGCAATCGAGCTTACTCATATGCAGGTCCAGATTACGTATTACCATTTTTAATTGATAAAAAGACTGCAATGGATCTCTTCAAGAAGTTTTGTAAGAAAGAGAAAAAAACACCACGAGCACTCATAAAGAAAAGTGTATTAGAGAGGATGGAAAGTATTTACGTTCCTATTTGGCTCGTCAGTGGCAATCCAGAAGGAACAATGATTCACGAATGTGTAGAAAGAGGTGCTGCGAAGGATGGAGGGAATCGTATAGATTATGTATATGATGTGAAAACTACAGGAAGTGTGCGAGTGGATAAGGTTCCAGTTAATACAAACAGTAGTATAAATGAAAAATTTATTGAAGCAGTGGAACCATTTGATTATGGAAAAATGGTGGGATTTGATAGCAAATTCATAATAGGCCATTTTGCAGATTGTGGTGATATGAAATGGGAGAAGTGTTTTGACAGAGTAAAAAAACGGGTTAGAGAGTCTGTATCTGCACAATTTGCTTCAGGTCTTAGTGACTTTAAAGATATAAAATTGAAAGAAACGCATCTGAAATATGAAAATTTGGAGAAGACAAATGTACTAGTCCCTGTTTGGTTTTTAAATATCAAATATAAAGGAGAAATGTATTCCTTTACGATTAATGGACAGACAGGAAAAGTTGCAGGAGTATTGCCAATGGGTAATGTGGCACTTATAGCTCTTAAGATCCTGTATTCTATTGGATGCGTCCTAGGTTTTGCTTTAGTTGGATTATTAGGAGGTCCGCTCCTTTCAGCAGCATTTGCAATTGCTGGACTTGTTTGGACGATCAAACAAAAGGGTTTTGTAGGGAAGAAGATCCATCATGTAAAGCATGAAGAGGACGCAAATCATTATATCAATTTAAATAGTGTTCAAATTTTAGATAGAGAGAGCAAAAAAATCAGAGAAATTACGAACTATCTAGGAACAGAGGGAGAATAATAGTTGATTGACATAGTTAAAAGGAAAAATTATAATTAAAGTAATAAAAAACAGAACTAGGAGATGCGAGCGATGAAGACTACAAGCAAAATGATAGTGCGAATTATTCTCTTTATAGCCCTTCTAATTCTAGCAGAGGCATTAGAGTTGCTATTGTATGGGTTTACACCTAATGTTTTTGTGAATTTGATAGCATATGCTCTTTCAATAGGAATTTATATTGGAATATTCTCCTACTGGATTATTAGCATTTATAACCGAATTATGGAACGGCGTGTTCGAACTTACCTGATGTTGATTGGTGCCAATATGGTTTTTTGGATTACAATTCGAGGGATTAAATGGAGTGCATTTCGCTACGTAATAATCGAAGATAGAATACTTTGGTACATGTATTATATACCCATGCTATTACTCCCCATGCTTTTTCTCTTTACAACTCTATCAGTAGGTGAAGATGAAGAGTACCGACCGAATAAGAAGTGGAGCCTACTTTGGATACCAACAGTGTTATTGATTGTGATGGTGCTTACGAATGATATTCACGATTTTGTATTTCGCCTTGATAAAACCTTACACGCATACGGACTAGACTATAGTTATGGATCTGGATATTACATGGTTTTGGTTTATATATTGGGGTTGATTCTCTTTTCACTAGGGATGATGATTCGAAAATTCAGTATATCGACACAAGCAAGAAAAGCATCTAGATTACCGATTGTTGTTGTTTTATGTGTAATCATTTACAACGTTGCCTATATCATTAAACCTAATTATGGAATCGGATATTACTTTATTGATTTAACAGTATTTACCTGTATCATGATTATCGCATTTTTAGAATCTTGTATTCAGGTAGGGTTGATACATTCTAATATGGGATATAGTGATTTCTTTGCTATGGCTGATATTCGCGCTCAAATCCTTGATAAATCAGGAAATGTGGTCTACATATCAGAAAATGCACTACCACTTATGAAGGGTGATTTCGAGCGACTAAAAAGTGAAAAAACCATGTCACTCAACAGTAGTACCATTATGAATATGGAGCCAATCAATGGTGGATACGTATCTTGGAATAGTGATGTATCACAAATTCATGAAATGATAAAGCAATTAAAGTCATTAAATGAAAAACTCTATAAAGAAGTAGATATTTTAACGTTTGAAAATGAACAAAAGAGGGAGACAGCAAGGCTTGAAAAACTACGAGATTTACACAATATTATGATAAAGGAAGTACTACCTTTTGGTGAAAAGATAAAAGCTGAAATTCATAAAAAAACAAATGCAAAAGTCGAAGAAATCAATCGGTTACTATTTGAGACTAGCATGACTTCCACATATATCAAACGTAAAGTGAATCTGATTTTGACAGAGCAAACAGAGAAATGTATATCAACAGACGAGATGCACCGCGCATTCTTAGAATCTTTCCAATTGCTTCGGATTTATGGGAGGACTTGTCAAATCAATATTGCAAAGGAATATGATATGAGTCTTGATATGGCGATGTTTTGTCATGACTTGTACCAAACGATACTTGATAGATTAAATTACAATTTTGATACCTTATATCTCAACTATAATTTGAGAGAACAGGATATGGTTTTTTCGATTGAAGTTGATACAGAGATGAAAATAGATATCCTAGATTTTGAAAAATTTGAGATAGAAAAGCAGTCATTCCTTAAAGGGCGAATAAAAACTTCTTTTGAAGATGAAAGTTATTACATTTCTTTGAGTGTCCCAAAATGGATATAAAGAAAGGTGGGGAGAAATTTGACGTTTTTAGCATTAAACGCTACCGCGCAAGGATACTTAGCAGCACTTATGTTACTTAGTTTTATTTTATTGCTCATTGCATTAATAGCAGAATTGATGGGAAAAAAAGATATAATTAGGGGAAGTGCACTCTTTGCTCTTATCATAACCTCTCTCATCTGCTTTTCAGCATTTATGGAACGAATTTATTTTCAAAATTACCAAACAAAATTTGAACTTTTAGAAATAACAAGAATAATAGATGTAATACCTTTGTATAGTTATATCATAGTTGGCGTTGCTTCTATCATATTCGCAATCTATGTTATTTATGATATGTTCCAATACAATAAAAGTTCAATTAATAGATTTTCGGTTAAGGAAGCGATTGAAAATCTACCAACAGGTATTGCTTTTATGACAAAGGATATAGATCTGTGTTTATCAAACCATATTATGAATGGGCTGAGTAAGGAATTAACAGGGAAAGCTTTGCATAGTGGAGAAGAACTTTGGGCAGATATCTTAGAACTTCAAAGCCAAGATGCTTGTGTCTTAGATAGTAAAGAACCAGCTTTTGTTTTATCAACAGGAGAAATATGGCAGTTCTCAAAAACGACTTGTGTATGGAATGGTGCGAACTATGAGCAAATCAAAGCTACGGATATCACTCAACTGTATAAATTGAGTGTACATGCAAAAAGAGTGAATGAAAAACTATTAAAGCAACAACAACGATTAAAAGAATTGACAGATCGGATAGAACAAAACGTAGAACAACAAGTTACAGTGAATATGAAAGTGAATTTTCATGACAACTTTGGAAATCTACTTACACTTACGAAAAAAATGTTAAGAGAAAAGCCTGATATTGATGAATCAAGAGCGTTGATTCAGTATTGGGAAGATTTGACCGATATGATTCATGAATTATCAAGTGAAGATAAGCATAAATTGACACTAGAGCAAATCAAGTTATTTGCTGCTAAATTAGGATTTAGGCTGTTGATAGATGGTGAGTTACCAACGGAGAAGCATCATAGAATGACAATCTTACTGTGTATAAATGAAATGCTGAAAAATTCACATCGCCATGCAAATACGGATAGGTTAGAGGTTCACATCAGCCAAACAGAAGAAATGATTCTTATGCACATACATAACGATGATAAAAATCCACCTTTTAAAATTAAAGAAGGGGGAGGTCTTTTGGGGCTTCGCCAAAGAATTGAGCAATCAGGAGGAGAAATGGAGTTATCATGCAAGAGAGGTGTAACCATGATGGTAAAACTTTACAAAGAAAAGGATGGAGATACGGATGTTTAAAGTAATGATTGTAGATGATCAAAGTAGTTCGCAAGGGCTGATGAAATATGCTATATCAAGAGGTGGCGACAGATACATACTGACGAAGACTTTTTTTGATGCAGATAAGGTAATGAATGAGTTAAGATTTGAACAAGTAGATTTGGTTTTACTAGATATTTATACAACCGGGAAAGAAAATGGAATCAAGGTTGCAGGTGAGATAAAAAAACAATACCCCAAAATAAAGATAATAATTCTAACATTTGTTCTACAGAAAAGACATATAGAAGAGGCAAGAGAGATAGGTTGCGAAGCATTTTGGTATAAAGATCATGCAGATTTAGACCTGTTAGATGTAATGGATAAGGTCATGAATGGAGAAATCTACTATCCTCAATCACAGCCAATCGTAACAATAGGTATGGCTAAAACATCTGATTTCACAAAGAAAGAGTTGGAAATTCTACAGGCAAAAATAAACGGATATTCGAGCGATGAAATATGTGAAATGTTAAACATTAAGCTTAGAACGCTAAATACCCATATCAGTAACATAAAAAATAAAACAGGGTATAATAGTCTGTTAAAATTAGTTGCAGATGTATCAGCAAAAAAATTTATAATCACAGATGAAATGAGCCCTTTTAAATAACAAATAAAAAGATAGGAAGCCTAGATGAATCAAGCGTTTTACATGATGCAGTGATTTCTAGGCTTCATTTTGGTTATTTAAGTCTTTTGAGTTCTTCCACTAAAGGAGAACCACAATATTCGCACAAAATACTACTGCTATTTAGATTTATAGTCGTAGTTGCTTGGCAAGAATCACAGGTGATACTAACCCATTTTTGGGCCTCTTGAGCATTGAATTTTTGTTCAGTAGATTCCTTTTTCATAACAGCGCTTGAACCGCCATGTATAGAATTCCACAACCCATGCTTGGTAAAATAAATCACTTCTTTTCTAACAGTAGCTACATCTTTTTGAAGGGTTCTACTCAATCCTTCATAGTTGACTTCGTATGCAAATCTATTCCCACGAAGTAAATTACAGTACTCGTAATATAGGTGTAGATATTGCTTTCGCCTAAATGCCAAATAGCATAACCAACCACCCCAGAATACAAATATCAAAAAGAAGCTAGAGAATACCATACTGCTAGCTAAGCTTACACCTTCTGTTGGTCCTAGTGATATGACAAAAAGCAACATATTCCAAGCAATCAATATAATT
Source organism: uncultured Lachnospiraceae bacterium (assembly GCA_964369425.1). Classification (GTDB taxonomy): domain Bacteria; phylum Bacillota; class Clostridia; order Lachnospirales; family Lachnospiraceae; genus CAUPWF01. The sequence goes on along the minus strand of CAYJGW010000027.1, from coordinate 5,669 downwards.
CCCCAGATTAATCGACGTCTTATCCCTTTCTCAAATTGATGAATATCTACAACCTTCTTTTGCGTGTTCATACAAATCATCCTCTCTAAGATTAAATACAAATCATTAAAAATTATTTATGCAATTAATGTATCATAATTTTTCACAAAATATATCGTACATTTGTGCAGAATTGAAAAAACTGAAAATTTAAATAAAATTGCACTTTTGTACGATATATTGACGAATTTGTTTTGTTACAATTTAAAAAACATAACTGATTTAAGTAAAGGAGGTGGTGGGATGAAGACCATAGCAGTCTATATACAAAATAAGCTCTTATTATCAGGTGTTGTCCATGCAATTACTACGCGCAACACAAAAGTAACAATAGAGACTATACCTGATTTAGAAAGTTGCTTATCTGTATGTAGGAGTAGTAAAGCAGATATTTTACTCGCAGAACTGAGAGATTATTCACCTCTATCCTTAGATGATTGGCGGGATAGAGTTGCACAGATTAAGGAATTTCTTCCACTTTGTAAAATTGCCTTGATTGTTGATGAAGAGACATTCCCGCAATCGGCAACTGTAGCCAATCGAGCATTTAAAAATGAAGAGATTGATATGTTTTTGTATAGCTCTTCAGGACTAAATTACCTTGTAGATGTAATCACTAACCTGTGAATTGTGTTTGTAAAGAGAGGAGAAGTGTGATGATGAGAAAAAGTATAGTTTTATTGACTCTATTGATGATGTTAGTAGTGACCGCTTGTGGTGGTGCAGGAGGAGATGCAGATATCTATATTGGAACAGAAGTTACAATGATGGGTATGACGATGAGTCCAGAAGAGGTTTATGAAGGGGGAATTACACTTGCATTGGACGACAGTGGAGGAGCTACCTTAACAATGGACGGAGAAGATTACAATGCAGAATGGGAAGTATCAAATGGCGAATTTATACTTACCCAAGGATCTGATTCATTTACAGGTACTATGGAAGGTGACGTTGTGAAAATCATCAATTTATTAGATATGGGACTTGATATTACATTCGTAAAAGAGGGAGCAAGTGATGAAAGCACGACGACAAGTGAGGCAGATAATGGAGAACTACCTTTGGGAAAATATCTACTCTCATCCATGACAATGCTCGGGATGGAGATGAGTTATGTTGATATACAATCAGCAGAAATGGAGATGGCTTTAGAGTTTACAGAAGATAGTGCAAATTTGACGGCGTACGGAACAACTGTAGATGTGCCATGGGATGTGAGTACAAAGACAATTGATTTAGAAGGAGTAGTAACAAATTATACTATGGAAGGTGACGATATCAGCGCTATTGGCGAATCAGACGGCACAGAGATGGAATTTGTCTTTACTGCAGAAAGCAGTCCTACATGGGAGGAAATCAAGGCAGCAGGAAGTGCAATGGAAGAACAAGTTACACAACAATAAAAGAAAGAAGAGGATGAATGATTATGGGATTTTTTGATAAAAAATATTGTGATGTATGTGGTGAAAAAATAGGACTTTTAGGAAATAGGAAGTTAGAGGATGGAAATCTTTGCAAAGACTGTGCAAAACAGCTTTCTCCTTTTTTTGATGACAGAAGAAGTTCCACCGTTGACGAAATTAAAGAGCAGCTTGCCTATCGTGAAGAAAATAAGGAAAAGGTTGCAAAATTTAATCCGACGAAAGTAATTGGTGGCAGAAATTTAATCTGTATTGATGAAGATAATAAAGTATGGTTGTTTTCACGCACAAGAAAATGGAAAGATAACAATCCAGATATCATCGAATTTTCACAAGTAACGGGTTGTGATATCGACATTGATGAAAAGGAACAAGAGATTTTCAAAGATGAGGAACCAGGAAAAAGAGAGAGCTACAATCCACCACGCTACAAGAAGACATATGACTTTAATGTTACTATTTATATTAATTCCCCATGGTTTGATGATATTAAGTTCCGGTTAAATGATGATGATATTGAAAGTCGAATATCTATGGCATATAAAGAAGCAGAACGTGATGCAGAAGAGATAAAGAGTACATTGATGGGACTTAGAGAGCAAGTGCGTGAAGAAGTTGCTCAGGCAAATGCGCCGAAAGTAGCAATAGCTTGCCCAAATTGTGGTGCGACAACAACACCAGATGCAAGTGGTTGTTGTGAATTCTGTGGTGGACCTTGTTAAATAATGATTTTTGATGAAAGAGAAGGAGGAAATTGATATGGGACTGATTAAAGCGGCAATAGGATCAGCTAGTGGAATACTTGCAGATCAATGGAAAGAATTCTTCTATTGTGAAGCGTTAGCAACGGATGTGTTAGTTAGCAAAGGAAAGAATAAGATAACTGGTAAGAGTTCGAATACCAAAGGGGAAGATAATATTATTAGCAATGGTTCTGTAATCGCAGTAGCCGATGGGCAGTGTATGATTATAGTGGATAATGGGAAAGTGGTAGAAATCTGTGCAGATCCAGGTGAATTTACATATGATACATCCACAGAACCTTCTATTTTTTATGGTGATTTAGGGGAAAACATTAAAGAAACATTTAAAAATATAGGTGCTCGCTTTACCTTTGGAGGACAGCCAGGAAAAGACCAACGGGTTTACTATTTTAACACAAAGGAAATATTAGGAAATAAATATGGAACACCTAGTCCAGTTCCGTTTCGAGTGGTGGATCAAAACATAGGTCTTGATATTGATATTTCGATTCGTTGCTTTGGAGAATATTCTTATAAAATTATTGATCCTATGCTATTTTACACAAATGTATGTGGTAATATTGGAGCTGATTATAAGCGAACAGAAATCGATAGTATGCTAAAGACAGAACTGTTAACTGCGTTACAACCAGCTTTTGCAAAAATATCTGCCATGGGTGTACGATATAGCGCATTACCTGGTCATACGTTAGAAATTGCAGATGCATTGAATGAAATTTTATCTTCTAAATGGGCAGAACTCCGCGGTCTGAAAATCCAATCATTCGGAGTTGCATCAGTAAATGCAGATGAAGAAGACGAGAATATGATTAAAGAATTACAAAGAAATGCGACCTTTAGAAATCCGAACATGGCAGCAGCACATCTTGTGAGTGCACAAGCAAATGCGATGCAAGATGCAGCAAAAAATGAAGGTGGTATGGGTTCTATGATGGGATTCATGGGCATGAATATGGCAAGCAATACAGGTGGGATGAATGCACAAAACCTATTTGCTATGGGGCAGCAACAAGCACCACCACAACAGCAGCAACAGCAGCAATTTCAACAGCAACAACCACAACAAGTACAACAACCAGCTCCACCTCAAAATACATGGGCGTGTTCTTGTGGAACGAATACAAATACAGGAAAATTCTGTCTTGAATGTGGATCACCTAAACCTGTACCTACAGAAGGGTGGAACTGCTCATGTGGTACAGTAAACAAAGGAAAATTCTGTCCTGAGTGTGGTGGTAAAAAGCCAGCTGATGCACCATTGTATGCTTGTGACAAGTGCGGATGGAATCCTCCTGATCCTAAGAACCCACCAAAGTTTTGCCAAGAATGTGGTGATATATTTGATGAAGACGATACAAAATGATGTGTTGTTATTGGTGTAAATGTTAAAAATGAAAGGGAATGGAAAGATATGAAAAAATTAATCGTAACTTTTTTAGTGCTTACAATGACACTTACAATATTTACAGCATGTGGTGGCACAGGTGAAGAAACAATTGAAGATACCAAAGAAAATACAGAGGAGACAGAACCAGTTGAAAGTGAAGCAGAGGAGGAAGCAGAGCCAGTTGAAGAAGTGGCAGAAACTGTTGAAGTTCCAGAATTTGTCCCGGCTGATATAGCAGCCGTACCACTTACACCTGTAGATAGAGAAGAAATTAGTTTTGGTGTGCCTGAAGGTTGGATGGTAGCACCAGACGACACTTCAACATTTGGTTTCAAAATTTATAAAGCAACCCAAGAAGAATTTGCAGGAGGAGCACGAACTCAATTTCCAAATATATGGACATCACTTCAAGGGGCATCAGATGAAATTGACTATTCATATAATTTTGATCAAAAATTAGATGATGGAGGAATAGAACTAGAACCACTTATGATAAATGGTGTTGAGTGGGTAGGGTTTGCATATGATTTAGAAGAACCGGTATATGAATTGTATGCTTTTATAAATGGTCAGCAAGTAAAAGTAAATCTAAATACGCCATCAGTTGATAGTGAGGTTTCAATCAATGATCCTGCTGTACAAGCTGTCATGAGTAGTATTGTTTCAAAACGATAGAAAGTTGTAAGATGTAAGGTAATAAAATATAAGTAAACATTGAAAAGTCTAGCTGAATATGCTAGACTTTTCTCAAAATCTAAGGGCACATCGAGCGGAAAAACAAGTCTATTGAAGAGATTGCTTCATTAGTAGAAGTGATTCAAAAGTATGCATCGAATTATGATGTAGAAGTAATTATGGAAGAAATATTAAAAGTGGAAGAAAGGATGAAATAGCATGAAAAAAATTGTGATATCAACGGTAATAGTTGCTGTAATCGGTGTTAGTTTGTTTGGAATTATGACATGTAGAGAGCAGATTGAAAAAGAAAGCAGTAGTGTTGGAAATGGATTGGAAGGATATGCCGTTATGTTAGAGAACGGTGGATTAGAAATGGTGGCTATAACTCATCAAGATCAGGGGTACGAACCAATAGGATTAAGCGGTGATTTTGAATTACCGGCAACAATTAGTACAGGAGATAATATTACAATTACTTATGAGGGTCCAATAGAAGAGAGTTATCCTAGCACAATACTTGCTGTTAATAAAGTTAAGATAAATAAAGAGGGTGAATCTTCGGATGTGCCATCTGGAATGTTAGAAGAATTAGAAGAATATGGGCGTAAGATTGTCTTATGATAATCAGTGCAAGTAAAAGAACAGATATCCCCTCTTATTACGGAGAGTGGTTTATGAATCGACTGAAAGAAGGGTATGTATTAGTACCAAATCCATATAACAAAGAACGATACTCTAGAGTGAATTTGACTCGCGAAGCTGTAGATATCATAGTGTTTTGGACAAAGAACCCAAAACCATTTTTGAAATACCTACCACAAATAGATGAGATGGGTTATCCCTATTATTTTCAATTTACACTCACTCCTTATGGGAAGGAATGTGAATGCGGACTTCCAGAAAAAGAAGAACTGATAGAGACTTTTATCACACTAAGTGAACAACTAGGGGAAAATCGCGTAGTGTGGCGATATGATCCAATTATTATATCGGATATTTATACAATAGATTATCATAGAGAAAATTTTTCCTATATGGCAAAAACATTATCGAAGTATACTACGAGATGTGTGATAAGTTTTGTAGATAGTTATAAAAATGTAATGACTAGAATGGGACGAAATCCAGCGTATCGAATGACGAGAGAAAGCATCTTAGAGGTGGCTGAATTTTTTTGCGATGTGGCAAAAAGATACAATCTTGAACTTTTTACATGTGCAGAATCGATAGACTTATCAAAGTTTGATATTTTGCATGGTGCATGCATAGATAAAGATTTGATAGAAAGTATTCTTCGTCAGAAAATAAATGCACAAAAAGACAAAAATCAACGACAAGCTTGTGGTTGCATAGAAAGTATTGAAATTGGAACATATAACT
>CAYJGW010000026.1:0-37151 GCA_964369425.1 uncultured Lachnospiraceae bacterium | reverse complement strand
CACTAATTATTTTTTTAAAGTTATCAACGCCTATTGCAAGTGGTTTGAATTTCATTTGGCTTTGCCTCCGTTCTAAGTGCTCTTTATCTCTTTAGTTGTATCAAGTGAATCTTACTTCTGTCCTTGTGCCAATGTTTGGGGATAAATAGGATGTTCCGAGTGGAATAGGTGGAACAAGTTCACAAACTTGTCATGAAAGTAAGAATAAATTGATATCACTTTGGTGATGAAGAATGAATTGTGTAAAACAAATCGTTACTACTGTCCTACATTTGAATAAATCATAACATAGTCAATATGCGAATGCAACTTGATTTCGTATATTTAAAGGGATGATAATAACTTTATTGTGTGGAAAATTATTAGAAAATCGTAATAATTTTGCAAAAATACGAGTGAATAAAAGAAAGGTGTAAGAATTTTAAGAAAATCATAAGAACGACCATTTTATTTTCTGTTGTAGATGATATGATGATGACATAAAAACAAAGCAAAAAGAGGAGGAGCTACATGAAAAAGAAAATTGTGAACAAATTATTAGCAGTAGGGTTAGTAGCAACAATGTCGGTGACAGTTCTTGCAGGTTGTGGTGGAGGAGATGAACCTACATCAAGTGATGGTGGTGGAGAAGCTGCAGAGTCTAGTGGTGAGTTTGATTGGAAAGCGTATGAAGGAGATTCCATAGAGGTACAGATGGTACAACATACAGCATCAGAAGCAATGATTGATAAACTAGCAGACTTTGAAGAGCTAACAGGAATTAGTGTAGAGTATTCTATCACCCCAGAAAGTAGTTATTTTGATAAGGTGTCTACATCTTTAGCAAGTGGATCAGGAAGCCCAGACCTCTTTATGTCAGGCGCATATCAATTGTGGGATTATTCGGCAGCAGGTTATGTGGAAGATTTGACACCGTATTTAGAGAATGCATCAATGGTTGATCCAGAATATGATTTTGAAGACTTTGTTCCTAGTGCGGTAGATGCTTTGAAATGGACTGGAATACCAGGAGATCCAGTAGGAGAGGGAATGCAATTAGGGCTACCATTAGCATTTGAAGTATACACGATGGCATATAATACTAGAGCCTTTGAGGAAAATGGAGTAAAAGTTCCAACTACTTACGAAGAGTTGTTAACAGCAGCAGATGCACTGCAAGGATGGAATGGGGAAAACTCTTACGCGATAGCAGTAAGGGGAGCAAGAGATTGGGGAACAATCCATCCTGCATACATGAGCATCTATTCGGCTTATGGCGCAACAGATTTTACAGTGGAAGAAGATAAACTTATATCTCAAGTAAATTCAGATGAAGCGATTGAAATGACAGAATTTTTTGTGGATATGATCAAAAGAGGAGGAACTTCTTCTTGGTCTAAGTATACTTGGTATGATTGTGGGGTAGACTTAGGAACTGGAAATGCAGCTATTGTACTAGACGCAGATAACAACCCAGTGCATCAAAACTGGGAAGGGGCATCTGAAGAAGCGGGAAATATTGCATTTGCACCACTGCCAGTAGCAGCAGAGGGAGATCCACAGATTTCTAACTATTGGACATGGTCGATGGCTATGAATTCAGCATCCCAAAATAAAGGGGCAGCTTGGTACTATTTAATGTATTTTACAGGTAAAGATTTTGCAACTTATGCAACAATGGAAGGTAACAGCTTAGATCCTGCAAGAACTTCAATATGGGAATCAGCAGAGTTTGTTGAAATGATGGAACAACATCCAGGGTATATTGATGCATTTAATAAAACAATTGAAGATACAACAATCCTATTTACACCTCAACCTTACTTCTTTGAGACAACTACAGAGTGGGCAGCTACATTACAAGATATTGTAGCAGGTGAATATGCTAGTGTAGAAGAAGGGATGAATTCACTAAAAGAAAAGATGGATGATATTGTTCAAGATATTGATATTTCACAGTATAAGTAAGTGTAAGTAAATGAAGAGCTGCCACACAGATTCTCTTAGGTGGTGGCTCTCTTTGTAAAAAAACATAAGGAGGACTAGCAGTGGCGAAGAAAAATAAAGAGATAAATTACAATGAAGTGCCAGCACACATTCGTCGGAGACCATACTATATTATTGCACCAGGATTATTGATTTTGATAGGTATTTTGATACCTTTTATAACTGCAATTGTGTTGTCGTTTACGAACTATTCGTTTAGATTGCCAAGATTTAGCTTTGTGGGCTTTAGAAACTGGATTGACTTATTTACAGGAAAAGAATTTTGGGAAGCATTATGGGTTACTGTTCGATATGGATTTTTTGCAACTAGTGTACAGATGATATTGGGGACAGGAGTTGCACTGCTATTAAAAAAAGATACGAGGTACAGTAGGATATTAAAAGTACTATTTACATTTCCGCTAATGGTTGCACCAGCAATTGCTGTATTAATATGGCAGCTGATGACGTCAAATACAGTAGGAGTACTTGAGAAATTACTGAACATCTTTGGCATCTATAACTTCCCTTGGGCTGCATCTCATTCTACAGCAATGTTTACAGCGGTACTAATAGACACTTGGGTAAACACCTCTTTTGTACTTTTACTTGTGTTGGCTGGGATACAATCTCTACCGAAATCACCATTTGAAGCAGCGGCAGTAGATGGGGCGAGTTCCTGGTTTACATTTAAAACATTAACGCTACCAATGTTAAAGCCATTTATGTATATTGCGTTACTTTTTAGACTGATGGCATCTTTACAAGAGTTTGGAATCATATATGCCTTGACTAAAGGGGGTCCAGGAAATACGCTGATGAACCTTTCACTTACAGGATATATTCAAGGATTTACCTATCAAAAATTAGCTAGTGCATTACCATATCTTTTAGTGCTTTGGTTGATTATTAATAAGACTGCTAAGTTTTTAGTAAAGAGGCAAAGATTCTTGGCAAAACAAGCAGCGGGACAGTAGGAGGAGAAGTATGGAGAGGCAAATGGAACAAAAAATGAGTAGTAATATTGTTGTGAAAACAGAAAAAAAAATAAAAGTTTTTGATATTGTAGAGCCGATAGGGAGAAATCTAGGGTTAACACTATTTGCTATGTTTGCATTATTCCCATTGGTATGGATGGTAATTTGTGCTTTTAAGTCAGATGCACAAATGTATAATACAGTGTTTATGTTTGAACCGACTCTGGAAAATTTTGAAGCGGTATTGGTAGGGACAGATTATTTTAAAGCATTTTTTCAAAACTTGGTTATTTCAGGTGGCGCAGTTTTAATCACAGTGTTAGCAGGGGTTCCATGTGCGTATGCGTTAGCAAGATATGATTTTCGCAAGAAAGAAGATGTAGCCTTTCAGATTTTGTCATTTAAGTTTGCACCAGAAATTATGGTTATTTTACCAATTTTCTTGATTTTTCAACAGATTGGATTATACGATACATATTTTGGGCTAATCTGGGTGTATCAGTTGATTACAATGCCCTTGTTAATCTGGGTTGTTAGAGGTTATTTTGAAGATATTAGTGTAGAAGTAGAGCAAGCGGCACAGTTAGATGGATATGCTTGGTATGAAGTGTTTTTTAAAGTATTGATTCCTCTGATAAAGCCAGGGTTAGTTGCATCAGGATTGTTAGCATTTATTTTTGCATGGAATAGTTTTACATTTCCATTGATTCTAAGTGGATTTGAGATTCAGACTATTACGATTACAGCCCTTAGATATATTGCATCGGATACAGTTCATTATGGTCAAGTTGCTGTTGCATCTACTATTGCAGTAGTACCAGAAGTAATTGTTGCGTTATTTATACAAAAGCATCTCGTTAGAGGACTCAGCTTTGGTGCAGTAAAAGGATAAAAGGAGGAAGCGATATGGCTCAGATTGAATTGTGTAATATCACAAAGAAATATAAGAAAAATACAGCATTAGAAAAAGTCGATCTTCTGATTAAAGATAATGAATTTTTTGTACTTTTCGGTCCTGCTGGAGCAGGGAAAACAACATTGCTAAAAACCATTGCAGGGATTGAATTTCCACAAGAGGGTCTTGTGAAAATAGATGGAGAAATTGTAAATCATGTAGAAGCAAAAGACAGAAATATATCTATGGTATTTGAAAACTATGCACTATATCCAAATCTTTCGGTATACGATAATATTGCTTCACCGATGAGAAGTAAACTATATAAAAAAGATGAAGCATATATGGATGAAGCGATTAAGCGGATTACAAAGATGATGAAAATAGATCATCTTTTAGATAGAAAGCCAAGTCAATTATCGAATGGACAGAGACAAAGAGTTGCACTTGGAAGGTGCTTAGTGAGAGAACCAAACGTATTTTTAATGGATGAACCGTTAGCGCATTTAGATGCAAAACTGCGACATTTCATGCGTGGAGAGTTAAAAGAGATGCAGACATCGATAAACTCAACGACTATTTATGTAACTCACGATTACATGGAGGCGATGTCGCTTGCAGATAGGATTGCAGTCGTAAATGAGGGAAGTATTGTACAAATAGGTACAGCACAAGAGATGTATTACACCCCTTGTAATGAATTCGTGGCTTGCTTGTTTGGGGAACCAGAAATTAATATTATCTCTACAAAGCAGCATGTAAATGATGAAAGCGTAGTGTTTAAAGTGGATGATATGGATGTTTGCTTAAAACCAGAAGGTGAGACGGTAGAATATTTTAAGAATAATAAGTACAAGGCAATAGATGTAGGTGTAAGAGGAAATGATATTGAGTTTTCCTTTGTAAAAAAAGATGAAACTTGGATTCGTGGTACGGTATATGCAAATGAACCTATTGGAAATAAAGTAATTATGACAGTAAGTCTCGGGGAGAAAAAAATAGCAATTACTTGTCCTAATGATACAGTGGCAGACATGGATCAGGAAGTTTATTTAAAGTTTAATATGGATAAGGCAGTGTATTTTGATGGAGAGACAAAAGAATTTATTACTAGAAATAATATAAAAAAATATGTGAAGACGAGAGAAGAATAGGAGGTGCATGATGGCTGAATTAACTTTAAAAAATGTACATAAAAGATACGAAAATACAAAGAAGTCGTTGTTTAAACCCAAAGTGGTAAATGATTTCGCTGTAAAAGATGTGAGCTATACGTGCAGAGACGGAGAGTTCATTGGAATCTTAGGGCCTTCAGGTTGTGGAAAATCTACTTCTCTTCGGATGATAGCAGGATTAGAGGAAATAACCAGTGGTGAGATGTATATAGGTGATGTACTAATCAATGAATTGGAGTCAAAGGATAGGAATATAGGATTAGCTTTTGAAGATTACGCATTATATCCACCATTGACAGTGTATGAAAATTTAGCATTTAACATGCGTGCAAAGAAAAAGACGGATGAAGAAATCAAGAAAGCAATTGACTATGTGGCGCCACTGATGAAAATTGATAAGCTATTAGATATGAAACCAACCGCGTTATCGGGAGGGCAAAAGCAGAGAGTGAATATTGCAAGGGCGATAGTGAGAAGACCTGGATTACTGTTGTTGGATGAACCCCTCAGTCATTTAGATGGGAAGATGCGTCAACAATTGCGTCAAGAAATCAAAAGAATGCATCATGAAATTAAGTGTACAACGATTATCGTAACACATGATCAGATGGAAGCAATGTCACTAGCTGACAGAATTATCATTATGAAAGATGGAGAAATTCAACAGATAGGAACACCACTAGAAGTATATGACGATCCAGCCAATGAATTTGTAGCTGGATTCATCGGAGAACCACCGATGAACTTATTACCTGCAACAATCAAAGCAAAGAAGGGTGGATTTATATTTACTTTCGAATCTAGCAATTTAGAAGTGCCTGTACCACAAAAATATGAGCATATTGTAAAGGATGACATGAAGATTGTATTAGGTGTAAGACCTATAGATATTAAAATTGCGCAGAGTGAAACGAAAGGAACTTTTGTACCGATTGCAATATTTGAAAATTTGGGAGATGAGAGAAGAATATCTGTAAGAGTAGGAGAGCAGTTATTGAGTATGACAACTACAGAGGATGTTGAATACCTTCAAGGACAAGAGATCCAGCTAGAGTTTCATGCAGAGAGGACGCATCTGTTTGATCCAGAGACAGGAGAGAGAATCAGAGCAAATTAAAATGGAAAGTGAGGATTTAGAAAATGGGAAATGTAGGACAGACACCAGAGACAATGAAAGCCTTAGTGGCATATGATAGAGATAATTATGTGATGGAAAGTGCGTACCCAGCACCAAAGTGTGGACCAGATGACATTATAATTAAAACTGAAGCGTGTGGAGTTTGCGCAGGTGATTTGAAATGTAGTCATGGGGCTGCGATGTTTTGGGGTGGTGAAAATCAACCTTCTTGGGTGAAACCACCATTTATTCCAGGCCATGAATTCTTTGGACATATTGTGGAAATGGGAGAGAATGTAAAGGGATATGAGTTGGGAGATCGTATTATAGCAGATCAAATCGTACCTTGTGGAGAATGTAGATTTTGCAAATCAGGTCAATATTGGATGTGTCAACCACATGATATATTTGGTTTTCAAAATACAAACAATGGAGGAATGGCAGAATATGTTCGTTTTCCAAAGACAGCAGTAATCAGTAGAGTTCCAGATGAGATGACAGTGGAAGAGGCACTCTTAATCGAGCCGTATGGTTGTTCAAAACATGCAATAGATAGAGGGAGTATCACAAATGAGGACATTGTGGTAATTTCGGGGGCTGGTACACTTGGTCTTGGAATGGTAACTTACGCACGCATGAAAAACCCTAAAAAGTTAATTGTGCTAGATATGTTACAAGAAAGACTAGATAAGGCAGTTGAATTTGGTGCAGATATTGTATGGAATCCTGGTCAAGTAGATGTAGTGGAAGAAATTATGAAATTGACAGAGGGATATGGTTGTGATGTCTACATAGAAGCTACAGGTCACCCATCAAGTGTGGTGCAAGGGTTGAGTATGATTAGAAAGTTAGGACGATTTGTAGAATTTAGTGTGTTTGGATCGGAGACAACGGTGGATTGGTCAATTATCGGGGATCGAAAAGAGCTTGATGTATTAGGGGCACACCTTAGTCCGTATGCATATCCGTTTGTAATTGAAAACATAGTGTCTGGAAATCTAAAGACACAAGGAGTTGTATCTAATATGTTTCCGATAGAAGAGTGGGAAAAAGCGTTTGACTATGCATCTGGAAAATATAAGGATTTTAAAGTTGCAATTAAATTTTAATATACCTCATGTTATTGTCGAAATATAAGAATTTTGGTAGAATATATACAGAAAGCAAACAAGCGAAAAGGCATCGGAGGAGGAACAAGAAATGAGAAGTATTGTGATTGTAGATGATGAATTTCTAGTGAGGTTAGGGTTAAAAACTACAATGAATTGGGAAGAACATGGATTTCGAATTGTAGGGGAAGCCTCCAACGGTGCAGAAGCGCTTGATGTAATAAAAGAATGCCAACCCGATATCGTGCTTACAGATATTCAAATGCCTATTATGGATGGGATAGAATTGATTGAGAATATAAGGAAAAAAGATACCAAGACAAAAGTTATAATATTGAGTAATCATGAAAATTTTTACTATGCGAAGCAAGCGATGAAGTTGGGGGTTGAGCAATATATACTGAAGTCAGAAATCAGTGAGGATAACCTACTTGCCATTCTAGAAGATGTGAGAATAGAGTTGATTGATCAAGTAGGGGAAGTTAAGAGAGAAAAAAACGAAAAAGAAGAATATTTGAAGTATTATTTGCGAAAATGCGAAGTGAATAAGATACCTCAGTTAGATGTAATAGGCAATCCAGAAAAAGAGGTATTTGAAGAGAGTAGTTATCTGATTTTTAAAGGGTACTGCACAGTGAATCTAATTAATGAATCTGCAGAAGACATGTTTCTAAAGACAGTGAGAACTTTGATTAGTGAACTTTTTTCTGAAGCAACGAGTAAAACCATGATTTACAGAGGACAGTGTTATAGTATGGTTATAGTGCCAGTAGAGGCATATGGTGAAGAATGGAAGGCTGTCATAAGAGAAAAAATAGGGATTATAAGAAAAAAGATTAAGTACTACTTTTCATTGAGTTATAAAGGTGCTACTAGTTCGTTAGGAGATTCGACAGATTTTGTGCGAATACTAAAAGAAGCGGAACAGGCAAGAGGATTTAGCTTTTTCTTAGATACTCCAGTCATATTTTTTGATGAAATAGAAGAAAGTGCATTTCAACAGCAGAAGCGACCACATGTTAGTGGCTCGCTTTTAAACCGTTCACTAGATAGAAAAAGTGAAGTAGATGTAAAGCAACATATAAAAGAAGTGTTTTTAGAATTAAATAGAATCAAATCATTTGAATATGTGGAATATTCAGTAATCAAATTCTTGACGATAGCAAGGGAGTATGTAGAAGAGAGAAGCATAGAAAAAGTAGAGATATTAAAAGGAATTAAGTATGACAATCTATATACACTATCAAATATCGATGATGTTGAATTTTATGTAACTGGAATCTATGAGCGGATCGTGTCTGAGTCGGGGTCGGGAGGAATGTATAGTGCAAGCATACAAAAATGTATTCACTACATTGAGGAGTTTTACGCACATGAGTTGACACTAGATGAAATCGCCTGTCATGTGGATATCAGTAAAAATTATTTGAGTATGCTATTTAAGCAAGAGATGGGTATTAATTTTGTTACATACTTAAATAGATATCGCATAGATCGGGCAAAAGAAATATTAAAAGAAAGCAATCAAAAAATATATGAGGTTGCAGAAAAAGTAGGATTTTACAGCCCGTATTACTTTAGTAAAGTTTTTAAAGAGATTACAGGGCTTACCTGCAAGGAGTATAGAGACAACAATTTTGACTTGGTGCAAAGAGGTGAAAAATGAAAGTTAGACAATCAGTAGCGATTAAAATATTTTTTGCGATACTTGGAATCTTACTTTGCATGCTGTTGATTATTATTGTATTTATGGAGCGGATATACAAAGAGGAACTGGAAGAAAAGGAAATTGAATATCATGTCCAATTGACGAATACGACTACGGATCAATTTAATATATTGGTCAATATGTTGACTGAAAGTATGGAGATAGTGAAGGAGCATGAACAGGTTTTAAAAGCAGTAGTCAACGAAGAAAGTGTACAAGTAGAAGAATTGTTGAAAGAAATTGAGAGTATTAATTATAACATCAATGATGTTCACGTATTGGGGATAAATGGAAAATTATATTCAACAAATGCGGATATAGAACAAACTGGAGAAGACAACTTCTACAAAGAGTACTACGAAGAGTATCAGAATAGTGAATCTAGGACAGAAGTGTGGACAGAATTGCATACGACTAGAGATGATCAGTATTTGAGCAGTGTATCTTATATCGAGCCTATTTTTATAGAGGAAGACTTTGCTGGAATTGTAGCGATTGACGTATCTTATGAGAGTATTCACAAGATATTTACAGATTCGTCGATTCGTAATAATGATAGATCTGCGATTATAGATCAAAATGGAGAAATCATCGTACAGTTTCCATTAACTACTAGTTTTAGTTCGATACTAGAAAAATACCCAGAAGTCGTAAGTGGAGACAGTATGTTTGAGGATGTGCTGTACAAAAAAGAAGTGATTGTAGTATCGGAAGAATTAGGAGTCCCAGAATGGCGAGTTGTAAGAATTATTTTGAAAGAGGATATAGCGCGAGGGTTTCAAGATATTTTCGATAACTTCAATCTTTTAGTAATTGTAGTGATACTAGTTTCGATATTGTTTACCGGATTATTTGTGAGATATATAGCAAAAACATTACGGAAATTGACTGAAGCCTGCAACCGTATCAAACAAGGAGATTATACAGCGCACATCGATATTAAAAGCGAAGATGAATTTGGGCAACTAGGAAAGACATTTAATAGCATGGTGACTCAGATTAATCAACATTTTGAGGACGAAAAGAAGGCACAAATCAGAAAAGCAGAGATGGAATACGAAATCTTACAAGCACAGATAAACCCTCATTTTCTGTATAACACTTTGGATTCGATTAAGTGGCTTGCTATAATGCAAGGTGTTGAAAATATAGGAGAGATGAGTGTTGCATTAATTAATTTATTAAAATACAATCTTGGAAAAGGACGTAGTAGAATTACGTTAAAGGATGAAGTTGAAAGTGTGAAAAATTATATAACGATTCAAAAATATAGATATACAGATATGTTTGAATTTTCATTGAATATACAGGAAGAAGCATACCAGTGCGAGGTAATACGCTTTATTTTACAGCCACTTGTTGAAAACTGCATTATTCATGGCTTCAAGGAAGAAAAGCTTAACTATCGGATTCATATTGGTGCAACTGTAGTAGATGAGTGTCTAGTGATTAAAGTGATTGATAACGGAAAAGGAATGGAAGAACAATGTAAGGACAAGTTGAATAAAGGTGTTATAGGAAAAGATAGATTGAATCATATAGGGGTAAACAATATTCGAGAGCGAATACAACTTCATTTTGGAAAAGAGTATGGGTTAAAGTTTGATAGCAAATCAGATGTAGCAACCATTGCGGAGATTACATTACCGTATGTGGAGAAATCTAATAGGGAATAGAAAAGGAGAAATCTATGAAATATCTAATGGGTGTGGATAACGGAGGAACATTTTCAAAGGCAGCATTGTTTGATGAAGAAGGAAATCAAGTATCGGTGGCAAGTGTATCAACCACTACGATTACGCCAAAAGCAGGTTATACTGAGCGTGATATGGAGGAACTGTGGGAGGGAAATGCAAAAGCGATTAAGACCTGTATAGAAAAGAGCAAAATAGATGCGAATGAGATTGTAGCAGTTTCATTTTCTGGACATGGAAAAGGATTGTACATGGTTGGGCATGATGGGAAGCCAAGTTATAATGGGATTATCTCAACAGATGCGCGAGCTTGGCGTTATGTAGAAGAGTGGTATAAGGAAAAAGTAAATGAAAAAATTTATGATAAGTCATATCAAGCGATATTAGCATGTCAACCAGTTAGCATTTTAGCGTGGTTTAGAGATAATAGACCAGAGGTTCTTGAAAATACAAAGTACATATTTCACGTAAAAGATTATATTCGTTATAGAATGACTGGAGAAGCTTATGCAGAGTATACAGATTCTACAGGAGGAAATCTTGTGAATTTGAATACGAAGGCATATGATAAAGAACTATTAGAATGTTTTGGGTTAGAGATGATATATGATAAATTGCCACCGCTAAAATATTCAGCAGATATCTGTGGGTTTGTAACACAAGAAGCCAGCGAAAGAACAGGACTACCAGTTGGAATACCAGCTGCAGCAGGTATGTTTGATGTGGATGCCTGCGGTGTGGCATCTGGTCTTGTCAATGAAGAAGCGATGTGCATGATTGCAGGTACATGGAGCATCAATGAATTTATTGCAAGAAAGCCAATTGCAAATGGAACAGTGGCATTGAATTCAATGTATTGTATACCGGGGTATTATTTAGTAGAAGAAAGCAGCCCAACATCTGCTGGAAATATGGAATGGTTTATCAAAAATTTGATGAACTATGAAAAAGAAAATGTTGAAAGAGATGGTAGGTCTATTTATGAATGTACAAATCAATGGGTTTCAGAGATTGAGCCACAAGATACAAATATTATTTTCTTGCCATTTTTAAATGGGTCAAATGAAGATGCATTAGCAAAAGCCACTTTTATTGGATTAACAGCTTTTCATAATAAAAAACATATGTTAAGAGCGGTGTATGAAGGTATTGTTTTTTCTCACATGACACATGTAAAGAAATTGCTACAAAATAGAGAAATCCCGAAAAGTATTCGATTAACAGGTGGTGCAGCAAACTCTGAAGTCTGGGTTCAAATCTTTGCAGATGCACTGCAGATTCCGATAGATGTTATAGAAGATAAAGAAATCGGAGCACAAGGGGCAGCTATGGTTGCAGGAATTGCAGCGGGAATCTATAAAGATTATGAGGATGCAGTGAGTAGGACTGTACGAGTCTCTAAAACAGTGCATCCTAGAGTAGCGTATCAAAAGGTATATGAAGAAAAATATCGAAGTTATCGCAAGGTGATTGAAAGCTTGAGTAGCGCATGGGGGTGCTTTGAAAATTAGGAGTGTTCGGCAATAGCTGTCTTTATCTGTGCGATAGAATCTGTAATCTGAGTACGCAGTTCTGAGTTGTCAGCAGGTGCAGAAGGTTCGCTTGGTTCTTCGATTTTATCAGCTAAACTTTTGTGTTCTTTTCGTTCTTCTTTTTGCCTTTGCAGTGTTTTGGCAGCAGAGTAGAGGTCGGGATAATTTTCCATAAGTAGTTGTTCATCTTGTTTTGGAACTTTGTCACCATCTATGATTCTGCAAGCTATCTTCATGCATTTTAGGAGCACATCAAACATTTTTATGGCGCCTTCTATCTGGGATTTTGATGCGGCGAGTTCAGAGTCCATCATTTCTTTTTGATTTAGAGCTTCGAGTGCAGCTTCTTTTTCTTTTAAATATAATTCTAAAGTGTCTAGGTCTTCTGGTTTTTCAGATTTTTTAGAAGCGGATTCAATAATTATATTTTTTTCAGAATTGGACAAAGTTTTTACAACTTCAGGTGCAACATTACGTGGTTGCTTAATATATATATCATTTGATATCTTCATAAAAATAAAACCTCCTTATAGTGAGTGATCTGTCCGTATATTTTGTATATCGGAACATTTGCACTATATATAAGGAGGTTTTATTGCTTTATTTTGCTGTAATTGCAGCCATAGTGATATAGTTATATGGCTTGTTAAAGTGTGGAAGGAAGAAGATATCTAAAAGTTTTAACTTGTCGATGGTTACTCCTTCTTGAATTGCTAATGAGAACATGTGGATTCCCATGGATAAATCATATTCGGATGCCATTTGTGCGCCAAGAACTCTGCGAGTCTTTTTGTCATAGACGATGCGGACTGTAACTTCAGCATTTTCTCTTGCAAACTCTGGTCTTTGATTATCTGTAAAATCAGTATATTCCACATCGAATCCTAGTCTTTTCGCTTTGCAAGCAGTGATACCAGTTGACACCATGTTGTAACCATAGATACAAATACCGTTAGAGCCTTGTACGCCGATAGAAGGCAAATCGGTACCACATACATTGTGTGCAGCTACAATACCAGAACGAACGGCATTCGTTGCAAGAGCGATGTAGTTAGTATCTTCGATAGAATTATCATAAACAGTGGCACAGTCGCCGATGGCGTAGACATCCTTTTCGCTTGTCTGTTGATCCAAATCAACTCGATACGAATTATTAGCAAATAGTTCCAAGCGCTCTTTTCCAAGTGCAGTATTAGGTCTAAAACCAACTGCGAGAACTACCATATCAGCATCAATTTCTTTCTGATCCGTAACGATTTTCTCTACTTTTCCATTACCTTTAATTTCAAGCACTTGTTGTCCAAATTCAGTCGTAACACCATGTGCTTCTAGTGTAGCGCGCATTTTATCTGTGAATATATCATCGTAATATGCAGTTAGACAGCTGTCTGCAACATCGATTAATGTAGTGTTTTTACCACATCGCTCAAAGGCTTCGGCAAGCTCTACACCGATATAACCAGCACCAACTACAGTTACATTCTTGATTTCAGGTTGAGTATCTAATTTTTTGATGACTTCTTCAGCATGTTGATATAGCTTAACATATTGGACATTTTCTAAATCAGCACCAGGGATTTTTGGTTCGATTGGCCAAGAGCCAGTTGCAAGGATTAGCTTGTCATAGCTCTCTTCGTATGTCTTGCCATCTTTGCCAGTGGCATGTACAACTTTTTTGTCAAAGTCGATATGATCTACTTTGGTCTCCATGTAAATTTTCGCACCTTTTGATTCAAGTGTTGCCTTATCAGAATAAAATAAACCTTCAGGTCCATCAATCTGCTTTCCAATCCAAAGAGCCATTCCACATCCTAAAAAACTGATGTTATTGTTAGAATCAAATACAGTTACTTCGTTGCCAGAATAGTTGTCAAGCATGGTGTTAATGCAAGCTGTTCCAGCATGGTTTGCGCCTACTACTACAATTTTACTCATAATCTCCACCTCTTCTTTGTTAAATTTTTATCGCTTATTACATAGAACAATGTATCATGAAAAAATATAGGAATCAAGTAAATTGGACTAAAAAAGTCAAGTTTGTGAAAAGTGACGAAAATCTGTAATAAAAATTTGTTTAAAATGGATTTTCGGATTTGTAAAGCATTCCTTTTGGTTGGTTAAATCCAATTTCGTCTAACTCAACGCCGATGTATTTAAAAATTTCAAATAAGGCTTTTCCGTGATGACCAAATGCTACGGCTCCATGATGAGGATAATTACCTTCGATTAACACATGGCGATAAAAACGTCCCATTTCAGGAATTGCAAAGACACCTACGCCGCCAAAAGAGCGAGTTGCCACTGGTAAAACCTCTCCTTGAGCAATGTAAGCACGCAGTTTATTATCGGCGGTGCTTTGTAAACGATAAAATGTAATGTCACCAGGGATAATGTCTCCTTCAAGAGTTCCTTGCGTAACTTCTTCTGGTAAGGCACGAGCCATAATCAATTGGTATTTCATAGAGCATGTTGATAGTTTTTTTGAACTAGTATTTCCACAGTGGAAGCCCATAAATACATCTTGAAGTGTATAGTCGAATTTACCTTGAATATCCGATTGATACATATCTTTTGGAACCGTATTATTAATGTCTAATAAAGTAACATCATCTAAGCTTACACAAGCGCCGATAAATTCACTTAAGGCACCATAGATATCAACTTCACAAGAAACAGGAATTCCTCTACTAGCTAAACGACTATTGACATAACATGGAACGAATCCAAATTGTGTCTGGAAGGCAGGCCAGCATTTTCCGGCAATTGCTACATACTTGCGGTATCCTTTATGAGTTTCAACCCAGTCAAGTAACGTTAACTCGTATTGTGCTAGTTTTGGAAGAATCTCAGGTTTCATATTTCCGTCACCCAACTCTTTTTCCATATCGGCAACCACATCTGGAATTCTAGGGTCATTATTGTGTTTATTAAATGCTTCGAATAAATCAAGCTCAGAGTTTTCCTCTATTTCTACACCTAGATTGTAGAGTTGTTTGATTGGTGCATTACAGGCCAAGAAGTTCAATGGACGAGGTCCAAAGCTTATAATTTTTAGTTTTGAAATCCCAACTAAAGCTCTTGCAATCGGAATAAATTCGGCGATCATATCAGCACAGTCATTCGCATCCCCGACAGGGTATTCAGGGATGTATGCTTTGATGTTTCTAAGCTTTAAGTTATAGCTAGCATTTAACATGCCACAATAGGCATCGCCCCTACCTTGGATAAGGGAGTCGCCACTTTCTTCGGCAGCAGCTACAAACATACAAGGACCATCAAAATGTTTTGCTAGCAATGTCTCAGAAATTTCAGGACCAAAATTTCCGAGATACACAACTAAGGCATCACAGTTTTGAGCATTGACATCGGCTAAAGCTTCTACCATGTGGATTTCACTTTCGACGATACAGATTGGACATTCGTAGAGGTCTACATCGTTGTGTTTTGTTTTGTATGCGTCGATTACAGCTTTTCTTCTGTTCACTGATAAACTTTCAGGAAAACAGTCTCTAGATACGGCAACTAGGCCGACTTTGATTTGTGGAATATTTGTCATAATAATCCCCTTTCTTAAATGAAATAATCTCATGAATTCAGTTTATAAAATATTGAAAGATAAGTCAATTAGAATGAGGGAATTGACTGTGAATAAGAGGGAAGTGATTGACTTTATAGATTGGTTATCATAAACTATAACTAGTTTGATAAAAAAGAGGTTAATGGAGGAGGGCATCATGAGACTAGTAGTGGAGAACATAAAAAAATCCTTTGATACTAAAGAGGTAATCAAAGGGGCAAGCTTTACCTTTGAACGAGGAAAAATCTACGGATTGCTTGGGCGAAATGGAGCAGGGAAGACAACACTTTTTAATTGTATTAATGAAGATTTAATTGTGGATAGCGGATCTGTATCAATAGAAAAGGAAGGGAAACAGTCACATCTAGAAGGTGATGATGTGGGATATGTGTTATCTACACCATCGGTACCTACATTTTTAACAGCTCGTGAGTTTCTGAAATTTTTTGTAGACATTAATGCAGAAAAAATAGAGGACCTAAAGACGATAGATGAATATTTTGACATGGTAAGCATTCTAGAAGAAGATAGAGATCGATTGTTAAAGGATTTTTCACTAGGGATGAAGAATAAGATGCAGATGCTTGTGAATTTTATTGCAAATCCAGCAGTACTGCTGCTAGACGAGCCACTTACCTCCTTTGATGTTGTGGTTGCAGAAGAGATGAAGCGTCTATTAGTTGCACAAAAGAAAGATAATATTATCATCTTCTCTACCCATATTATGGAGTTAGCCATGGAATTATGTGATGAGATTGTAATTTTATCGGGAGGAACACTTACAGGTGTGGCGAAAGATAAAGATGTTATAATTGAAACACTTAGGAGGAATGGAGATGAGTAGAGTAATCAAGCAGTTATTTGCACTAGATATTACGTATCAGAGCAACAGTTTGTTATACTATCTTCAAAAATTTCCTCTTATAGGAAAGTATGTGCCTTCATCGGTGTATTCAATGGAATGGGTAAAAGTAATTGCTGGAATTATTAGTGTGCTAATTACGATTGTGATGATGTTTTTGAAGAAGACCATATATGCAATTGTAGTAGCGGTATTAGGAGTCTTCGTATACCCACTACTAGGAGGGAAAGCGGACCCAAATGGAATATTTTTGCTTCTGTTTTTAGGGTTGACGATAGCTGGTGGTTGGGGAAACTCGAAAATACTAGAGCCTAAAAAAGAGCAGTACTACGCAATTATTTATATGCGCATGAGTGCGAAGTCAGTTGCCATTGCCACATTTGTGAAAGAGATAGCAATGTTGGCGGTAGGGTTTCTACCAGCATTTATCTTTATACCAAATTTTGATGCATTTAACCTAAGAACGTTGGTTGCTCTTTATATCATAATGGTGACTAGCAAGGTAATAGGCGCAGCGATAAAGTTGAAAATGTATGCGAAAGAACCTTATGCAAATTATCTGAAAATGAGTAAGAGAGGCATTATAGGAAGTGTTGTAATACTGGTATCGTGGATTCCATTTATCATAATTAATCAGGTGCCAAGCACAACGGAGTTGATGGTAGCAGCGATAGTGTTTGTAGTGTTGAGCATTTCGGCAATGATTTATATCGTAAGATTTCCATTATATAACAGTGTATATAAACAGATTCTGTCACAGTGGAATAACGGGGCTGGTAAGATTGATTTTAACAAGCAGAACACAAAAGAATATTCAGAGAAGTATATCACCGCAGGTGGTGATATTGATAATAGCAAAAAAGGGTATGCATTTTTGGCTGAATGTTTTAATAAAAGGCATAGAAGAATTCTATTTAATACGACTAGAATCTATGTCATTACTACCTTAGTTTTGGTTGGACTAGCAATAGGGGCATGCATATTTGAGCCAGAGGTAGGAAAAATGATAAATCCAGCGATTTTGGGTGCGATTCAATTTCTGACATTCTATATGTATTTTGGAAACTGTGGGGAAAGAATTGTAAAAATATATTTTATGAACTGTGATAATGAAATGTTGACTTATAGAACTTATCGACAACCAGAGGCTATTCTCAAAATGTTCACCTTGAGGTTGAAATCTATCATACTTATGGATTGGTTTCAAAGTGCGCCAATTGCGATTGCGCTTCCGCTACTGTTGTTCATAACAGGGGGAACGGATAAGCCGGCTGAATATGTAGTGTTGTTTGCAAGTATTATGGCTATATCAACATTCTTTAGTGTACATAACCTAGTGGTATACTATACACTTCAGCCTTTTAATAAAGAAGTAGAGATGAAAAATCCGGTATATACATTGGTAAAAACTGTTACGTATCTAGTTTGCTTCCTTGTTCTTCAAATAGAAGTAAATCCAATGGGATTAGGCATTGGAATCATAATATTTACAGTCATATATATAATGATAGCTCTTCCAATTGCGTACAAAGTTGCGCCAAAGACATTCTATTTGAAGTAAACCTTGCAATGTAGAGGAAATTATGCTATATTATTAGACGTGCAGCCGGGGCGCTAGCGGTGCCTTGTACCTACAATCCGCTATAGTAGGGGTGATGCTACATGGAGGGCTTGGATTTGCGTAGCTGCCTTAGGTAAGTGGCGTTGAAACTTGGGTCTTACGCGACGGGAATCTATGAACCGTGTCAGGTTGGGAACAAAGCAGCACTAAGTAGAACCTTCCGGGTGCCGTAAGGGTGCCTGGGTTGAGTTAACTGCTTAAGTAACGTGCGGGGGTGCTTGTTCGAAATGTAGCGCACATGAAATAAAATTAAAAGATAACGATTTATGAAAGCAACTACTTCTAAGAGGCAGTTGCTTTTTTGTAATAGAAAACTACGTTTCGGTAATTATAAAAATAATATGTAATTAGTAATTACATATACAGTTTCTATTATCTCTGTGAATAAATCATAATGCTTCCTTGTAGAGATATTGTTTTTTTGATATCATGATAGCAAGTAGGAGGAGAAAAGATGAAGATACTTTTAGTGGCGATTAATGCAAAGTATGTCCATTCAAATCTAGCAGTATATAATTTGAAGGCATATGCGAAGAGCCAATTGAATATAGACAGTGTAGAGATAGAGCTTGCAGAGTATACAATCAATCAATACACAGAGGATATTATAAGAGAGATTTATAGGAAAAAGGCAGATATGGTAGCCTTTTCTTGTTATATCTGGAATATAGAATATGTAAAGGAAGTAGCAGAAGAATTAAAGAAGATTAGTCCGAAGATTGCGGTTTGGCTTGGAGGACCAGAGGTGTCTTATTGTGCAGAGGAATTTTTGAAAAGGGAACTCTATACAGATGGGATTATGGTTGGAGAAGGAGAAGAGACGTTTTGTGAATTGGTGTCTAATATTCAAAAGAGAGAATATCAGGATATTAAAGGTCTGGTATACAGAACAAAAGAGGGCACAATTGAAACGACGGATGTAAGAAGGGTAATGGAGTTGGATAAAGTCCCATTTATATATGGAGACATGAGTTTGTTTGAACATAAGATTATCTACTATGAATCGAGTAGAGGGTGCCCGTTTTCTTGCAGTTATTGCTTATCTTCTATTGATAAGAAGTTAAGGTTTCGTAGCCTTGAGCTTGTGAAAGCGGAGTTAGGGATATTTCTAGAAAAAAAAGTACCTCAGGTGAAATTTGTGGATCGAACATTTAATTGTAGCCATGAGCATGCGTGGGAGATTTGGAGTTATATCAAGGAAAATGATAACGGTATTACAAATTTTCACTTTGAAGTAGCAGCAGATATTCTAAGTGACGAAGAAATCCAGTTGATAGGTTCTATGAGACCAGGGTTGATACAGCTAGAAATTGGTGTGCAATCGACTAATCAAGCGACGATTGAAGAGATACGTCGTGTGATGGATTTTGAAGAAGTAAAGGATAAAGTAGAACAGTTAAAAGAAAAACAAAATGTGCATCTACACTTGGACTTGATAGCAGGATTGCCCTTTGAAGATTATGAAACATTCATTCGATCCTTTAATAATGTATATGGAGTAAAGCCAGAACAGTTACAATTAGGATTTTTGAAGGTACTGCATGGTTCTTATATGAAGCAGAATGAAAGTCAGTATGGTCTAGTATATCAGACAAAGCCACCATATGAGATTTATTATAATAAATGGATTTCATATGAAGAGATGCTTCGATTAAAAAGTGTAGAAGAGATGGTGGAAATTTTTTACAATAGTGGTCAGTTTTCAAATACATTGGAAAGATTAGAACTTCACTATAAGACGCCTTTTGCAATGTACGAAAAGTTAGCAGAGTTTTATGAGGAACAAGGGCTGCATACAAGAAAGCATTCTCGCATTGCGAAGTATGAGTTCTTATACGAATTCCTCCAAAAAGAAAAGATGAGTGAATTAGAGGCGTTTTACGATTGCTTAATGTTAGATTTATATTTACGGGAGAAGGTTAAGACGAGACCAAAGTTTGCGAAAGAGTATCAAGTGAATAAAGAACTGGTGCGGAAGTTCTTTGAGGAAGAGGAAGAAACACATCAAACGCTATTAGGGTATGATGCGTTTGATAAACGGCAGATGAGCAAGATGACTCATGTAGAATGTATTGGGAAGGCGCATATCTTGTTTGATTATAAAAATAGAGATAAGCTTACTAATGGGGCATCTACGTATTGCATAGAGTGATAAAGTAGCAAATCATAATTGAAGAGCTGGATAAAAGAGAAGACAGTCGAGAGATAGACTAAATCCGTCTATTTCTCGACTGTCCTTTTATGCTTTTTTTATGTTCACTCCATAAGGTTCCAGTACTTCACCAAGTACTTCTTGTTGCATTGGTGTATGATTGATCATAAAATAATATTTTGTTCCGTCATTATCAAGTCGAGTGATACATTCTACCCCTTCAGGTGAATCGATTCCTGCTAAACCAACTTCGTCTAGTAGATAGTGCATAAATGTATCTAGGTCTTGAGTCACAAGACTCGTTCCGATATAATAAGCTTTACCTTTTCCATACACATTTTCTGTAATAGCCGTATAGGTATCATAAAACTGATCGTTATAAGTGTACAAAGTCTTGGCAGTGGTCGGCTCAATAAATTCACGAAATATACCTGCTTTTGCGGATAGTCCATTAAAGGCATTCTCCCCTTTTAGTGGAATACAGTCAAGCTCCTGTAAACTCTCTGTTTCAAACACACATCCACCTATCAATTCATCATAGTTCGTTGGTAACACTTTTCCAAATTGCAAATTGTTGTGGATGTCCTTTACTGCTGTGCGGTATGTGAAGACGAGATGTCCTCCTTGCTCCACAAAAGATTTTGCTCTGTTTTGGAATTCCTCATTCCATACAATCATAATTGGGGCTAACACCAATTTGTATTGGCTAAAATCTGCATCGCTCGGTAAAATGTCAACACTAATATTTCGGTCGTGGAAGGGTTTGTACATCTTCTTTAATTCAGCATCGTAATCAATTAAGATACTTTGTTGCTGAATACGAAATGCTGCTTCGGATTGATAATCAGTAATTATGCAAACATCACTTTTAATTGGAGATTGAACCAATGATTCATACTGAGCAATGTCTTTAAAGAAGGATTGTACTTCATAATACTTTCTTCTTTTTACATTATCTGCATCTAAGATTCCGTAACAAAATTGCTCTGCCCCCTTAATTGCGCTTCGATATCTAAAGTATAATAAGGAGTTACACCCATGTGCCATACCTTGATAGGACCACATCTTCGCTTGATTTGGACGTGGTAAATATCCTGTGATATCATGACCTTGCGCACCCATAATCGCTTCTGTAATCATAAAGTTTTCTTGTTTCAATCCTCGCATAAATGCTAAATTGAAGGCAATATCGTGTGGTGCAACAGGTTCTTTTTGACCGCCCCATACAGGGTAATTGTTGTAAGCGACAATATCTAACGGTTGTGCAACTTTGGAGAAATCAAAATGCTTCGACAGTCCTCCACCACTAAAGTCATGCAATACAACTGCATTAGGAGCTAGAGATTTTATCAGTTCTATCTGGAATCTTCCGTATTGTTCGATACTTGCGCTACAGAATAGTTCCCAGTCCATACGGTGACTCGGATTGTGAGTTGCTATGGTTGCAAGTGGTAGCGGTATCTCATCGAATGCCGTATATTCTTGCGACCAAAATATGGTTCCATACGTTTCGTTTAATACATCGATGGTTTCATATTTTTTTTCTAAGTATGACTGAAATTTTTTATGGCAACTAGAACAGTAACAGACATCACTTCCTTCATGTCCGAATTCGTTATCGATTTGCCATGCTTTAATTCCATCTTCGTCCTTATAGTGTAAAATTAACGCATGGATGATTTTTTCACTATATGAGCGATACACATCGCTATTGAAGCAGTAATTTCTTCGTCCGCCAAAAGAGTGTTTTTGTCCATCTTCAAATTCAGATAATACCTCAGAGTGTTTCTTTGCTAACCATGCGGGAAGAGTTGCAGTAGGTGTTCCAAAAATGATTTGTAGACCCTTATTCTTTGCCTTTTGAATGACTTGGTCAAATAATTGAAAATCATAGACCCCTTCATTACGTTCCATTCTGCACCATGCGAACTCACCGATGCGAATTGTATTGCATCCCAATTCAAGTATTGTATCGAGATCCTCATCTATCAGTTCTAAATCCCATTGTTCAGGGTAATAATCTACACCTAAAAACATATATTTGTCTCCATTTCTTATGCTTTATTTCTTATGTTTTATTTTTTATGCTTTTCTTTTTGATAGCTCATCCAACATTTCTTTGTGGAACTCACCTTTGATTTTAAAGAATCTTGCGAAAATAAGGAAGCTTAAAAGTGCTAAAACAGCTGGTACAACACCCATCAAAATACGCAATCCCATAATTGTCCCTGCTGATTGTACTACATTAGGAACGTATCCAATTACACTTAATCCAACTCCTACGATGTATCCACTAATTGCTGAGGCGAATTTTACTAACATCGTTTGGATTGAGAATACAATACTTTCATTTCTAGAGTGCAATTTGAATTCACCATAGTCTACAACATCTGCCAACATTACTGTAGATGCTCCAAGTGATAATCCTGATCCGAGTTTAAAGATGATTCCTGTAATTGATACAAGCACTGAGTTATCCGGTGCCAACATTCCTGATGCAACTAAGGATAACAAACCGATAATTGGCAATGCACAAGCGATTGCATACACTTTTGTACGTGAAATTGTTTTTGCTACAAAAGGAAAAATTAGTAGTCCACCAATCTCTGCTAATCCTGAGTAAGCTTGGAATATTGAAAATAATTCTTCATTTCCTACTGCGTATTTAAAGTAATAAATAGCTACACCGCCTGAGAGTTGTGTGATTAAGTTAAAAGCTAATAAAATTCCGATAAAAGCAACTAACTGATCATTGTTCTTGATTAATGATAGTGCTTTTTTTAAAGTTACCTTCTCTGCCTTTGCAGATGAAGTTACCTTTTCTCTTGAAAATATAAATGTAATTAGTGAACTGATAACAAAAATAATTGCGATAACTATAGCGAACTTTTCGAAACCTACAGCTTCTGCAGCAGCTTTATCAGCGCCTGTTAAATCACCAACGTTTCCTAAGTACGCAACTGCTTGCAAACCAAATGTTCCCATTAGTAACCAAGCCAAACTTGCAAAGATTCGTGGAATAACTGCAATCTTGTTTCTCTCTTGTGGATCATTTGATAAAGTTGGTAGCATCGACCAATATGGAATATCCATTATGGTATATGTCATTCCCCAAATAATATACATGGCTCCAAAGTAGTAGGCTTTTACATCGCCTTCTAAGCCTGGATTATTGAATAAAAAAATTACGGCTACAGCATTTAAAATAGTTCCCAATAAAATCCATGGTCTAAACTTTCCAAATTTTGTACGAGTGTTGTCAACTACAATTCCCATAAACGTATCGTTTATTGCATCCCAAAAACGTGCGATTAACATAACGGTTCCAACAAATACTGGGTCTAATCCGATGATATCTGTGAAATAAAACATAATATAAAGGAATACAATTGAACAAGCCAAATCCTTTCCGAGTGCTCCGATTCCATAAGCGTATTTTTCTTTAAAACTTAACATAATAGCTCCTTCCATTTACTGAATATTTTTTACATACCTCACTATACAGTAGTAAAAAGTTAAAGTCAACAATTTTATCTATTTTTAGTAAAAATATTTTACTAAAAATATAATATTTTATTAAAATGTATTGATTTATAATGATTAATTGTGTATGATAAAGGAAATAGGAGGGCTTATTATGGCTAATTTACAAGATGTTTCGAAGCAAACAGGAGTATCTATCGCTGCAATCTCTCGTATCCTAAATCAAGATCCCACATTTAACGTTCTTGAGAGTACTCGTGAAAAGGTAATTACAGCAGCCAACGAATTGGGATATAAGAGAGGAAGTCGACAAGCAAAAAACGCAGCATCCACACAAGTGGCTCAAAAAGAGTTGAATATAGGTATTATTCAAATGTACTCGGACGAGCATTTGTTAGAGGATCCTTATTATTCGAAAATAGAAACATATATAAATCGATACAAGGAAAATCATCATTTTCATACTTTTCGTATTCAGAATAATCAAGATGATACCTTTTCTTTTGATAAAGAGCGTACCATACATGGGATTTTCGCTATTGGTATTTTTAATGACAATCAGATTCAAAATATGAAGGAGATTTCACCTAATATCGTTTTCATAGACTCTTCGCCAGATGATCATTTATTTTTTGGTGTTACCCCGAACTTCTCATCTGGAGTGGAACTAGCATTACGCCATCTAATCTCAAAGGGGCACACCAGAATTGGTTTCATAGGTGAAGAATATACGCTTGGAGATCGATGTAATAGAATTTTGGAACCGAGGCGTGTTTATTTCGAAAGTTTGATGAAGCCTACAAATTTATTCGATGAAACCTATGTTATTGAGTCGCACAACAATTCTGCTTCAGGTTATGAAGCTATGAAGTCTTTCTTATCACAAAGGGAGGACCTACCAACAGCACTTTTTCTAGCGTCAGACAGTTGTGCAAACGGGGTTATGCGTGCATTGTTAGAAGGCGGGCTTCGCATACCAGCAGATATCAGCATCATTACTTTTAATAACACCTTGCTCTCGCAGCAGGCAATGATTCCACTAACGTCAGTGGCAGTTCAGGTTGAAAAAATGGTCATTGTGGCAATAAAGCACATGATTGACCTTTTGTCTGGTGATGCAACACCAGTGAAAACAGAGATTTCTTGTAATCTTATTGAAAGAGAAAGTGTGTCTGTTAATAATTAAATTAAATATATCGCTGTTATAACTCAGCAGAATGGAGAAATTTATGATTTATATTAATGAAGAAAAACAACAATTTACGTTACAAACACAAAATACAACGTATTCTTTCTGTGTGGATAACGAAGGCCTTTTGCGCCACCTCTACTGGGGAAAAAAATTAGTAAATACAGATGAACTAGAATGTGTTGCTCTGAATGAGGTATCTACCAATGATCCAGTACACGAGATTACACCGGAAGAATTTCCTGTTTATGGAGGGTTACTCTATAAGCAACATTGTTTAAAAGTGAAGTTTGAAAATGGCGATAGAGGTTTGTTTTCTGAATATAAAGGTTATACAGTAGAAGAAAACACGTTAACAGTCCATTTGAAAGATAAGTATAAAGCTATTCACATTGACTTAGTTTATATCTGTCATGAATCTTATGATTTGATTGAGCGTAAAGCTATTGTTCGCAACAATACAGAGCAAGAAGTTGTAGTAGAACAACTTCAGTCCGCACAGTTTCACATACCAAAGACCAACTTAAAGTTCTGCAATGTTCATGGGCACTGGGGAGCGGAACAGAATCGCTTTGAGCAAGAAGTTTCTTATGGGAAAATCTTGATTGAATGTAGACGTGGAATTTCTACTCATAATCACAATCCATATTTTATCCTGCACGATCATGCGTCGGAAGAGAGTGGAGAAGTATATTTTGGAGCGTTACGTATGAGTGGAAACTTTCGTGGTGTAATCGAGCAGACGCCTTATGGAGAAACATTAGTGCAGATGGGACTAAACTCTCATGACTTTGACGCTTTGTTGGAACCAGGAGATTCTATTGAAGCGCCTGGAATCATTTCTGGATACTCGGATTCTGGATTCCAAGTGATGTCTCATAATTTGCATCGCTTTGCACGTAAAGAAATTATGAAACCTACACGCAAAATGGTACTTTATAACTCATGGGAAGCAACGGAATTTGCTGTAACTTGTGATCATCAGATTGAATTGGCAAAAAAGGCAGCTAAGTTAGGTGCGGAACTATTTGTATTAGACGATGGCTGGTTTGGGCAAAGAGATGGTATTGATAATGGACTTGGTGATTGGTATGTCAATAAAGAAAAGTTTCCAAATGGATTAGATCCACTGATTCAAGCGGTTAAAGACTGCGGTATGGAATTTGGAATTTGGCTTGAGCCAGAAATGGTGAATCCACTTTCTGATCTTTATAAGAAACACCCTGATTGGATTTATCAATTTGATCAAGTGGTTAGTGATACTTCACGTGGTCAATACGTGTTAAATATCACTTTGCCAGAAGTAAAGTATTACATCCTAAAGGTGTTTGAAAACTTATTGGAAAATCACGATATTGCTTATATCAAGTGGGATGCTAATCGCCCGATTTCACAAAGTTCAAATGATAAGCAGATCTGGCACAAACACATTTTAGCAGTGTACGATATCGTTAACAAAATCAAAGCGAAATTTCCAGATGTCATCATTGAGGCGTGCGCTTCTGGTGGTGGACGTATTGATTATGGAGCGTTGACGTATTTTGATGATTTCTGGACTAGTGATAATACAGATGCATTCGACCGTCTAATCATTCAAGAAAGTTACTCATATATCTATCCGATTAAAGCTATGCGTGCTTGGGTGACGGATTGTCCAAACTTTTTATCACACCGCGAGATTCCGCTTCGATTCCGCTTTCACAGCGCAATGATGGGAACTTTAGGGATTGGTAGTAACATCTTAAAGATTTCAGAGGAAGAGGAAGTGCTTTATTGTGATATGATTGCGAAGTATAAGGAGATTGCATCAATTGTACAAGAAGGTGACTTCTATCGATTGAAACCTCTTTCTGCGAATAAGTATTATGCTTACCAATATGTATTAGGTAGTGAAAGTTTGGTGTATGTATTTTTACCACAAACTTTGCTTGGGCATAACGATGCACGCATTCAATTAAAAGGGTTAGATGAAACAAAAATGTATCGTGTTGCTTATCAAGATGTTGTACTTGAAAAATCAGGTTCCTATTTAATGAACTTTGGTATCACTATTCAATTGGTTGGTGATTATGCAAGCGAAATTATAGAAATAAAAGAAATTTAAAAGTCTCTGATGGAAAAAGGGCAGTCGTAAATAAGCTAATGTAGCTGATTTACGACTGCTCCTTCTTTTTCTCGCTAGTCTAGGTGAAACACATTTTTTAAATCTTTAGCAACAGGGCTATTGTCATCATTTGTATCCATGATAGAGGCCATAAAATCCCACCACTTTTTATTGATTTCAGTTGTTGCTAATTGACTCCATTTTGCCTCATCTTCTATTTCGATATAGCCAAATAAGATATTGGTTTCTTCATCGAGAAAGATTGTGTAATTTTTTCCGCCATGTTGATGGATGGCATCTACCATCTCTGGCCACAATTGGTCGTGGCGTATCTTGTATTCCTCGGCTTGTCCTTCGTAGAGTTTCATTTTAAATCCTTTAATCATAGTTCGTTTCTCCAATCCATTTTTGTTTTATTTTGTATATCATATCTAGCACTAGCTTAAAGTTAGTGTTTTGTAAATTAGGACTTTTCATTGGGCTTGTGGGAGTGGGGCAATCTGATTTCTACTTCCGTACCTTCTCCAAAGACGCTAGTGTAACGAAGCCCGTATCGTTGTCCATAAAGTACTTGTAACCGTTGATGGGTATTATATATAGCAATATTGGTACCTTTTGAAGCTAGAGGCTTTTCTCCTAAAAGAACAGAGTTTAGCTGATCATCAGACATTCCGACACCATCATCAGTTACAAGTAGTACTAGATCATCATCTTCGATCCAACCGCAGATAACAATAGTTCCCGATTTAGAATCTGTACCTAAGATTCCATGCAAGATTGCATTTTCTACAATAGGCTGTAATGTTAACTTTGGAATAGAACAAGGCGTAAGTTCATCAGGAATATCAACGATGAATTCGATAAGGTTGTCAAAGCGCATATTTTGTAGCTCTACATAGATGCTGGTATGCTCTAACTCCATTTCTAAAGTATTAAACGTGCTTTTTCTGCTTAATGAAAGTTTATAAAAACGAGATAGGTTGTGAACAGTAGCTGTAACATTGTCGGTTTCACCTTTTTGAGCAAGCCAATTAATCATATCCATAGTGTTATATAAAAAATGCGGGTTAATCTGTGCCTGAAGTGCGGAAAATTCAGCAATTCGAAGGCTTTCAGATGTCTTTTCTTGTTCTAATAATAACTTTTCAATCATAGAGGTCATGTAATTATACGTATCGATTAATTCGCCGATTTCATCCGATTCTTTTGATGGCGGCAAAGGTGTGGGTGGTCCAAGCTTTGCAGTAGACATATGATGGATTACGTTTTCTATCCGCGAAGTAATAGCTTGTGATATTCGAGAGGCTACAATTAATGAAAATAGTACGCATAATATGTAGCTGATAAATAGTAATCCAATATAAGTTACACCTTGTGCAATTACTCCGGATGAGGGTATTACGACGACAATAAACCAATCGGTACTTTCGATGTGGCTAAATCCAGCATAGACATCTTCGCCTAGTATAGATTGGGTGATAAAGCTGTGAAACGAAGTTAAGCTGTCTACAATTGTTTCGTACTTAAAATAGTATGTCCCAGAAAGTGCTTTATCAGTGGTGGTTACTATGGAATCACGACTGTTTACGATGTAGGATACATTGCTGTGAGAACTCAGATTGCTCGATAAAATTTCAGTGAGAGAATCTGCTGAAAAATATACCGCTAAATATGCCGTCTCAGGGACGTTTTCGATGTATATGGTTGTTCGAATAATATAGGCAAGATCACCATAATTCTTGATTTCATGAGGGCTTAAGTAGAACGCGGGGCATAAAAGAGTATCTAAGGTAGGTGTACCCTTGAAAATTCCATTCCAGTGAGAACCTAAAATTTCAACTTCGCTAGCAAAGGAAGAAGGCAACATACGAGGTTCTTTATTGGGAGGAAGAGCGGTGTATATTTTTACTGCATCTACGGAGTCTTCTTCCATTAAATTATGAATCAACGCATTAAAAGAGTCGATACTAGTAGGTGTAGAAAGAAGCTGAGAAGCAAATTCGGGTGAAGTTTGGATTCCTTGAAAAAAATCACTCTCAAAAATCACTGTACTTGATGAAATGATGGAGCTTACATAACTTTCAATCTGCGGTGTAATCTCTTGTGTTTGCTCTTGTTCACTACGAATGGTTTCAGCAAGAAGCATATCATAAAGAGAAAGGTAAAAAAAGGAAATTACAACAATCATCGGGATGGAGATTAAAAGCAAGTAGGAAGAGAAAAACTTTGTGCGTAGCCTCAGGTTATTGTAGTTAAATTGTAAATGAAGAAGAATCTTTTTCATTTCTATTGAACCTCCCTGAATTGCGAAGGAGAGAATCCTGTGTACTTTTTAAAGCTTTTACCAAAGTAATTACTATTGCTATACCCTACAAGTGTAGAAATATCTGCAATGGGGTTTCTTGCATCTTCGAGTAATTGCTTAGCGGTTTCCATACGGTAATCGGTTATGTATTGGTTTAAAGTAGTGCCAGTCTGTGTTTTAAAAAATGTACACATATAAGAAACAGAAAGGTGAACATAACTACTGATATCTTTCAGAGAAAGGTGGATGTTGCTATAGTTTTTCCCAATATACTCTTTTATCAAGAAAATGGTTGGATCTTCCATATTAGTCTGATGTATATTTGCATAATAATTTTTACACTTGTCGATCAGTAAATCATGTAAATCTTGATAAGTCAAGCAACTCTCAATTTGCTCTAGTAGAGGTGTGCTAGAAAGTACAGCCTCCACATTAAGTTGTGCCTTCATACATGCTACTCGTAATGTTGAAAATAGTTGAAAGTAGTTGTCTTTTACTTGGTTAGGTAATAGATGATTGCTTTTGTGGTAGAGAGCATATAAGTTATCTAAAGACTGATATGTTTCGTCGTTGAGCTTGTCTTGTAAAGAGCTTTGAAGTCCTTGATGAAACGTTTGAAATGCATCGGTATCCTGGGAAGCTAAGGCAAAGGAATCCGCGTCCGAAGACTGGATCAATGAGCCAGTAGGGTAAAAATAACCTTGCTGTATCCCAAGTGCAGCACTGGCATAGGATTGGTATGCAGCGGTTAATCCAGACTTTGGACAGGAACAAGCGCTGGCGATAACAGGTGTAAATGATTGGAATTGTTGTATTAAAAACAATCCTAATCTTTCTTTTATCCGAGGAGAAAGCAACGTAGTACCTACAAGGAAAAATATATGATAGGTTGAGTGAGTTGAAGTATATAATGAATAAGTGTTGTAATGTTTTGCTAATTCTTGAAAAGCTTCTTTTGCAGAATCTAGTTGAGGAAAATTCCATAAAGATTTCTGCGGCTTTAATATATAAGTTGTGAAGTAGGACGCATCTGTAATCTGAAAAGGTAAGTTTTTTAACAACGGAAGAATATAGTCTACGGATTCATGATACGGTTTTGTGAAGTAGTTAGCTAATTGTGTGTTTACGCTATCAGCTATGAAAGTATCTTTTAAACTTGCAGATTGTAAATGAAATTGTTGCTCTTTAGCTTCTAAAATTGCGGAAACGATTTCTTCTTTGTTGATAGGCTTTTCGACATACGAGATTGCCTTTAGTTTGATTGCAGCTTTTAAATATTCTTTATCAGAGTATCCACTCATGAAAATAAAACTCGTAGAAGGTAATTTGAGTGAGAGGGATTCCACAAGTTCAATTCCTGTCATTCGAGGCATTCGAATATCACATAAAATAATATCAGGCTTTTTATCTAAGGCAACAGCTTTGCCATTTACACCATCATTCGCCTCATAGATTTTACTGATGCCAAGTTCGGTCCAATTAATCGAAGTTATTAGCCCTTCGCGCGTTAGAGATTCATCATCAACGATTAGTAGTTTCATAGTGTCCTCCTGAGTGTGAAAATATATTTATGTTAATACTATACAAAAAATAAGAAAAAATCAAGAAAAATCATTGCACAATTACTTCTCTCCAAGTTTTTCGGTAAGAGTGGGGGGTGTGACCTTCCCGAATTTTAAAGAGATTAATAAAGTGTGTGGTATGGTTAAATCCGATTT
This sequence comes from uncultured Lachnospiraceae bacterium, assembly GCA_964369425.1. Classification (GTDB taxonomy): domain Bacteria; phylum Bacillota; class Clostridia; order Lachnospirales; family Lachnospiraceae; genus CAUPWF01. The sequence goes on along the minus strand of CAYJGW010000026.1, from coordinate 5,968 downwards.
CTAAGGCAATTTCATTTACAGAAAAATCAGTATATTTTAAAAGTTCTTTTGCTTGAGAAATACGTGTCAAAATCAGATATTCCGTAACAGTAGTGCCTATGTATTTCTTGAATTCTTTCAGAATGTGATATCTTGACCTATAATATTTTTTTTCAAAATAGGAAAGTGAAAGTTTGTTTCTATAGTTTTTTTCGATATCAGTTACGATGTCGTTGATATAGGTGGGAACAGAAGGAAGGGAAGAGTGGGATTCGCTATCTTGTAGTAGTAAGCAAGTCAACGTATTGGTGATTAAACCTGTCACTTGCAACTCAGTCGATCTGTTCTTTGATGAGTAAAGTTCTATCATAGAGAAAATATATTGAGGAATTGGGGTATCCTTAGTATTTATAATGTGAAAATCAGATTTTACAAAAAGTGTATAAAAGCCAAGTGCATTAGGTCCATTAAAATGAAACCATAGAAACTCCCAATCAGAAGTGGCTTCATACAGGTGGTGGTTTTGGCAATTGATATAAAAACAATCCCCTTCACTTATTGTGTAGGTGTTGTCAAGATAGTGCAAGCATCCAGTTCCAGAAAGAGTATAGACAAGTAAATAGGAGTCTAAATACTGGCGTTCACAAAAATAAGGAGGCTTGGTTTTAAAGCTCCCAACTTCTTGTAAATAAAAATATGTAGCCTTAGCCTCTTGACTAGCTGTAATAATTAATCGGGTGGAATCATTGCTCCAAATGTGTTCTCCACGTTCCATAAATTGTTTCATAAGCACCTCAATATATTGATATTTTTTTACAACTTACTCAGATGTATTTTATATTTTAAACAAATATAATGGAAATGTAAAGAAAATAGTAATACACAATAAAGTGATATAGGAGGAGAGCATATGAACTATAAGAAACCAAAAATCGGAATTTATTCTATGGGGTTAAAACATTATTGGCATCAATTTGAAGGGTTAAGAGAAAGACTGCTTGGATATGGAGAATTTATCGCAAATGAGGTGGAAAAGCTAGGAGCGGAAGTTTATTTTTATGGATTGGTAGATTGTGAAGAAGAAGGGCGAGCAGCAGGGAGCTATTTTGCGAAAGCAGAAGTGGACTTAGTGTTTGGTCATGCGGCAACTTATGTTACGAGTTCTTCCATACTACCAGTACACCAAATGTGTAAGGCGGTGTCAGTTATACTTAATTTACAGCCAACTAGAAAGATTAATTACAAAGAATCTACAACTGGTGAGTGGTTAGCTCACTGTGGAGCTTGTCCAGTTCCAGAAATCGCGAATGCATTTGAACGAGCAGGAGTGGAGTTTCATGTGGTGAATGGAGTGTTAGGATTACCAGAGACACCAGCTATCTCACTGACAGATGAAAAGACAGCAGGGTGCAAAGAGTCAGTTAGAGCATGGGAAAAGATAGCAGAGTGGGTAAATGCAGTAAAAGTAAAGGCGAACCTGCAAGGTGCGAGATTTGGGTTTTTGGGAAATACCTATAGTGGAATGCTAGATATGTATAGTGATTTTACGATGTTGCAAGGGCAACTAGGAATTGAAGTTCAAGTATTGGAGATGTGTGATTTGCACAGACACTTTGAAAAGGTAAGTAAAGAGGAAATTGCAAATAAGAGAGTAGAGATAGAAGAATTTTTTGCAACGTCAGATGTTGCATCTGCTGACCCAAATGCAAAGAAGCCAACAGAAGAACAATTAGAGTGGTCCGCAAAAGTTGCTGTGGCACAAGAGAAGTTGGTGGAAGAATTTAAGCTAGATGGTTTGACTTATTATTATCATGGCGCAGATGGAGGGCTTTATGAAGAGATTCAAGGTGGGTTTATAGTAGGGCACTCCTTATTGACAGCAAAGGGAATTCCATGTGCAGGAGAGGGAGATTTGAAAACCTGCATTGCTATGAAAATCTGTGACATATTGGATGTAGGGGGAAGTTTCTGTGAGATTGTTGTAACCGACTATGTAGATGGAACAATCTTACTTGGACATGATGGACCGTTTCACTTAAAGATTGCTGAGGGGAAACCGATACTAAGAGGGCTTGGTGTATACCATGGAAAGCAAGGGACTGGTGTATCGGTAGAAGCAAAGGTAAAAACAGGAAAGGTTACAACACTTGGTTGTACACAGATGGGAGATGGGAAGCTAAAGTTTATTGTCTCAGAAGGGGAATCTACAGGCGGAGAAATAATGACAATTGGGAATACACAAACGCCAGTTAAGTTCGGTGTGAATCCAGATACGTATATGGACAAATGGTTTCAAGAGGCTCCAACTCATCATTTTGCTATGAGTATAGGTTTGAACGCAAAAATGTTGCAAAAAGCATTCTGCGTATTAGGAATAAATGCGGTTGAAATCTAAAATAGAGAAATATTTTACCCTTAATCAAAATATAATACTGTTTTTTCAAGAACTCTAGGATGCTAGAATAGTGATACAAAGAGTAAGGGAGGAAAAGCGGTGTCAGATTATATATTAGAATTAAAGGGGATAACCAAGATTTTTCCTGGTGTAAAAGCTTTGAACAATGTGCAATTTCAGCTAAAAAGAGGAGAAGTTCATGCATTAATGGGCGAAAATGGAGCTGGAAAATCTACGTTTATCAAGGTAATCACAGGGGTACATAGACCAGAAGAAGGCGAGATGATACTGGAAGGAGAAACAGTAAAGTTTAAGAAGACGAAAGATGCACAAGAGGTAGGGATTGCAGCAGTGTATCAGCATCCTACATCGTATCCTGATTTGACAGTAACAGAGAATATCTTTATGAGTCATCCAATCGTAAAAAGCGGCATGATGCAGTGGTCAGAGATGACGAAGCAGGCGAAAGAACTGTTGGGACAATTAAATGCGGACTTTTCACCAGATAGTGAAATGGGAAGCTTAAGCGTAGGGCAACAGCAAATGGTTGAGATTGCAAAAGCGATATCAACAAATGCAAAGATTATTATTCTAGATGAGCCTACAGCAGCGCTTACAAAGAAAGAATCGGAAGAATTATATAAGATTGTGGATAAGTTAAAAGCAGATGGAGTATCGATTATCTTTATCTCTCATAGATTCGAGGATATGTATCGACTAGCTAGTCGTGTAACTGTACTAAGAGACTCGCAATATATCAACACATACGAAGTAGATGAAATCTCCAATGCAGACTTAATCAAAGCAATGGTAGGAAGGGAAATTAAGGATTTATTCCCAAAACCAGACATTAAATTAGGGGAAGAATTACTGAGGGTAGAGAATTTCTCGAAGTTAGGGATGTTTAAGAATGTTAACTTTAATGTAAAGGCAGGAGAAATACTTGGAATCACAGGACTTGTAGGGGCTGGAAGAACAGAGGTTATGCAAAGCGTTTGTGGAATTACAAGACCAGATGAGGGTAAGATTTATCTAGAGGGAAAAGTTCTCAATATCAAAAAACCACGAGATGCAATGAGAGAAGGAATTATTCTTTTACCAGAAGACAGACAAAGAGAAGGCTTAATTTTAAGCTGGGGGCTTGGAAATAATGTAGTGCTTACAACGATGGGTGAGTATGCGAAATTTGGATTTAATAATGTGAAAAAAGAGAGAGAACTTTCGAAAAGGTTACTAGAAGAAGTGGATACAAAAGCAGTTACAATCTTTGATAAGGTATCCACACTTTCAGGTGGTAACCAGCAGAAAGTATCCGTTGCAAAGGCGATCAGCCAAAAGATGAAAGTGATTATCATGGATGAACCTACAAAAGGGGTTGATGTTGGAGCAAAAGCAGAAATATATCAAATTATGGGTGACCTTGCAAAAGAAGGATATGGAGTTATTTTGATTTCTTCAGAAATGCCAGAAATTCTCGGTATGAGCGATCGAATCATGGTTATGTGTAACGGAAAAGTTACAGGTGAACTCAGCAGAGATGAAGCAACGCAAGAGGCTATCTTGGAATTTGCTATGGAAAAATCAAAATAGGGGGATATTAAGAGATGAAACAGAAAAAATCAATTATAAGAACAATCACAGATTCAAGAGAGACGAGCCTACTGATTGTACTAGTCCTTCTTTGCGTAGTCATCACATTTAGAAGTCCAGATTTCATGACATACAAATCAATCATGGACATGCTAAAAAATAATGCAGTAATTATGATTATGACATTAGGAATGCTAGGTGTATTGTTAGTGGGAGGCATTGATATTTCGATTACAGCTACATTAGCATTTTCAGGGATGTCAATCGGAATGTTAGCAAAGTTTGAAGTTGTGCAAAATACAGGATTACTAATACTCATTGCGACTTTAATAGGAACTGTCTGTGGAGCAATTATTGGATTGGTGATATCTAGAGGTCGAGTAACACCGATTATTGCAACGATGGGATTTATGTATATTTATAGAGGGATTGCATATCTAGTAGCGAATAGCCAATGGGCAAGTGCAGCTGATCTAGAAGGGTATACAGATTTTGCGCTAGGAGAGTTATTAGGAGTGAACTACGTAGTGTGGGTAGTTATTCTTTGTTACATTGTATTTTTTATCGTAATGAAGTGGACAAGAATTGGACGAAAAGTATACGCGGTTGGAAGTAATAGATCCGCAGCAGCGATATCAGGAATCAACACAAAAAACGTAGATTTGATGGTGTATACAGTAATGGGTCTATTAGCAGGACTTAGTGGTGCATTAGCAGTATCGATTTACTCATCAGCCCAACCAAACATGATGCAAGGAAAAGAGATGGATGTAATTGCAGCTTGTGTAATCGGTGGAGTTAGTATGTCTGGTGGACGAGGAAGTGTATTAGGAGCATTACTGGGATCTTTGATTTTGGCGATTATATCAAAAGCTCTTCCATTAGTAGGGATTGAGTCAATTGCTCAAAACACAGTGAAAGGGGCAATTATTATGACAGTTATCATATTAAATGTTCTAACACAAAGAGCAATCATTAAAAACAATCTGAAAGGAAGGGAGTTGTAATTATGGCAGGAAAATCAGGAAGAAGTATCAATAACGTACCTTCAAATCCATGGAAGAAAGCAATTTTAAGTTGGGAAGGAATGTTAGTAGTTGTCTTTATACTAGTAAATATTTATTGCAGTATTATTTCACCAAATTATTTGCTTGCAAATGTACTTAGAGAGATGCCGAAATATTTGACGGGAGTATTTTTGCTCCTACCGATGGCGTTTATATTAATTATGGGAGAGATTGATATCTCGGTTGGTTCTATTGTTTGCCTATCAGCAACGATTGCTTGTATGGTAGCAAATAGCGGAATGCCATTTCCGCTAGTGCTTATTATTACAATTTTGACAGGGACAGCATGTGGAATGATTAATGGATTGGTACTGACAAATTTTACGGAGTTACCACCAATGATTGTAACACTGGCGACACAGATTATCTTTAGAGGAATTGCAGAGATTGCGCTTGGAAGTGGTGGTTCCATCTCCTTGACTGAAACAGATGGATTTAGAGCAATTGCAGGAGAAATCGGTGATGTACCATACATCTTAATCGTAGTATTAGTTCTTGCAGCTGTATTTACAATCGTTCTAAGTAAGACTACATTAGGAAGAAGTGTTTTTGCAATCGGATCCAATAGTTTAGCAGCATACTATTCAGGGATACCGGTACAAAGAATTAGATTATTGGTATATACAGTAACGGGTACAATGGCAGGGATTTCGGCTATCTATTTAACTTCTGTATTGTACGGAGCTAACACAACTACAGGAGTAGGTTTTGAGTTAGATGCTATCGCAATGGCTGTATTTGGTGGAATTGCGACAACAGGAGGAAAAGGAAAGCTTCAAGGAGGCATCATTTCCGCATTTATTATTATCTGTCTAAGAATTGGATTGGGTCTGATTAACCTAAACCCACAGATTATCTTGATTATATTGGGAACGATCTTAGTATTAGCGGTAATGCTACCAAATGTAGTGGCAGATATAAAAACGAGACAAAAATT
>CAYJGW010000025.1:17562-38671 GCA_964369425.1 uncultured Lachnospiraceae bacterium | reverse complement strand
TATTATTTACTTCTTTTTCTCAATTTTGCATCTAGAATCTTTTTACGGATTCTAAGATTCTTAGGAGTTACCTCTAGTAATTCGTCTGTATCGATAAAGTCTAATGCTTCTTCAAGGCTAAGTACTTTAGGAGTTGTTAATCTAAGGGCTTCATCAGCACCAGAAGAACGTGTATTTGTTAAGTGTTTTGTCTTGCATACGTTGATTTCGATATCTTCAGCTTTAGCATTTTGTCCAATTACCATTCCAGAATAAACTCTTTCACCAGCTCCGATAAATAGAGTTCCACGCACTTGTGCGTTCATTAAACCGTAAGTTACCGCATCGCCAGTTTCGAAAGAAATAATCGAACCTTGTTGTCGATATTGAATATCTCCACGATAAAGCTCGTATCCTTCAAAAGAAGTGTTCAGGATTCCGTTACCTTTTGTATCAGTCAAGAATTCCCCGCGATATCCAATCAATCCACGAGCTGGAATAGAGAACTCAAGACGAGTATATCCGCCATTCATTGGAGCCATGTTTCTAAGTTCACCTTTTCGTTGACTTAGCTTCTCTATGATGACTCCTGTAAACTCATCTGGTACGTCAATATAGGCATGCTCGATAGGTTCTGTCTTTGCACCATTTTCATCTTCTCTGTATAGAACTTCTGCTTTACTTACTGCAAATTCAAACCCTTCTCGACGCATGTTTTCGATTAAAACCGATAAGTGTAGCTCTCCACGACCAGATACTTTGAAGCTGTCAGCATTTTCTGTCTCTTCTACGCGAAGGCTAACGTCTGTGTTTAGCTCTTTTAATAGACGTTCACGAATATGTCTAGAAGTTACAAATTTTCCTTCTAATCCAGCAAATGGGCTATCGTTAACGATGAATTGCATAGATATAGTAGGTTCTGAAATTTTTTGGAATTCGATTGGTTCTGGAGATTCAGGTGCACAAATCGTATCTCCGATGGCAATATCAGCAATTCCAGAGATTGCAACTACAGCACCAGTAGTTGCTTCAGTCACTTCTACTTTATTTAAGCCATCAAATTCATATAATTTACTAATTTTTACTTTTTTCGACTTATCAGGGTCATGGTGGTTTACAACAACCATTTCTTGGTTCGTGCGAATGGTACCATTGTCAACCTTACCAACACCGATTCTTCCTACATACTCATTGTAATCAATCGTGCTGATTAATACTTGGGTAGAAGCTTCTTCATCACCACTTGGAGCAGGAATGTAATCAATGATAGTTTCAAATAAAGGAACCATGTTTTCTGGTGAGTCATTTAGATCTAGTACCGCATGTCCAGCTTTTGCAGATGCAAAGATAAAAGGGCAATCTAGCTGCTCGTCAGAAGCTTCTAAATCTAAGAATAGCTCTAGGATCTCATCAATTACTTCCGTAGGACGTCCTTCTGGTCTATCAATTTTGTTAATACATACAATAACAGGCAACTCTAGTTCCAATGCTTTTTTTAGTACAAACTTTGTCTGTGGCATAGAACCTTCAAAAGCATCGACAACAAGTACGACACCATTTACCATTTTAAGTACACGTTCGACTTCTCCACCAAAATCAGCATGTCCTGGAGTGTCTACGATGTTAATTTTAATGTCTTTGTAAAATACAGCGGTATTTTTGGCTAATATTGTAATGCCTCGTTCTCTTTCGATATCATTAGAGTCCATGACTCTTTCAGCCACTTCTTGATTGGCTCTAAAAACTCCACTTTGTTTTAGTAGCTCATCTACCAAAGTGGTTTTACCATGGTCAACATGGGCTATAATGGCTATATTTCTAATGTTTTCGCGGGTGATTTTCATAATTATTTTCCTCATTTATTTCATATTGTAATGTGTTTTTTAAACGCAACCTTTACAGTGTAACACAATTTAAAAAAAATACAAGAATTTAGTTCTAAAAAAATATATCCTTCATAAAATGTTAAGGACGCACAACCCAAAGATATAGAAAAAATAAGTTGAGTAGAGGAAGAAGGGAGAACGAAAAGTATGTCTGATAAGATTATTGAAAACAACCAAGTAACAATTGTAGGTGAGGTGGCCTCAGAGTTTATGTTTAGTCATGAAGTCTTTGGAGAAGGTTTTTACATGGTTGAGGTAACTGTAAAACGATTGAGTAACTCAGATGATGTAATACCGCTTATGGTTTCAGAACGACTGATTGACATCACACAGGACTATAGAGGTGAGTACATCGAAGCGACTGGTCAGTTTCGGTCCTACAATAAACACGATGAACAAAAAAACAAGTTGGTATTATCCGTATTTGTAAGAGAAATTCTTTTTGTGGAAGAGGATGTGGATGGGGCGAAGAGTAATGTTATCCATTTGGATGGATATATCTGTAAACCACCGATATATAGAAAGACACCTCTAGGTAGAGAAATAGCAGACTTACTGTTAGCTGTGAATCGACCATACGGAAAATCAGATTACATACCTTGCATCTGTTGGGGAAGAAATGCAAGATATGCATCCAACTTTGATGTCGGTGAGCATGTACAGGTGCTAGGAAGAATCCAAAGTAGGGAATATGTAAAGAAGATTTCAGAGACAGATTCAGAAAAACGTATTGCCTATGAAGTGTCTGTAAGTAAGTTGGAATGTGCAGAGGAATAGTAAATTTAAAAAAAGTATAAAAAGCAAACAGAAATTTGACAATAAATATGATTAGTGCTAAAATTTGCTGTAACAACCTACATAGTAATTAAGGAGGATTAGTATGGCAATTTTTAAGGGATCAGGTGTAGCGATAGTGACACCATTTTCAGAAGATGGAAGTGTGAATTATGAACAGTTGGAAAAATTAATTAATTTTCAAATAGAGAACGGTACAGATAGTATCATAATCTGCGGAACAACAGGAGAATCTTCTACATTATCAGAGGAAGAACACACAGAAGTAATAAAAGCATGTGTAAAATACACAGCAGGAAGAGTACCAGTAATTGCAGGAACTGGCTCAAATAGTACAGAAACAGCGATAGAATTATCTAAAGAAGCAAAAGAGTGTGGTGTGGATGGACTTTTAGTAGTGACACCATATTATAATAAAGCAACGCAAGAAGGATTATATCTTCATTACAAAGCGATTGCAGAGTCAGTAGGTGACTTACCAATCATCTTATACAATGTAGCAAGCAGAACAGGATGTAATTTAGAGCCGATTACGATTGCAAGGCTACACAAAGATGTGGAGAATATCGTAGGGATAAAAGAAGCGTCAGGTAACATTTCACAAGTTGCAAAAATTATGTATTTAACAGAGGGCAAGATCGATTTATATTCAGGAAACGATGATCAAATCGTTCCATTGTTATCACTTGGTGGAAAAGGAGTGATTTCCGTACTTGCAAATGTAGCACCAAAAGAAACACACGATATTTGCCAATTGTATTTAGATGGAAAAGTGGCAGAAAGTTGTGCACTTCAATTAAGAGCAATGGGCGTGATTGAACAGTTGTTTACAGAAGTGAATCCAATTCCAGTTAAGACTGCTATGAATTTAATGGGATTGAATGCTGGTGGTGTAAGAATGCCACTGACAGCATTGTCGTCTTGCTATCTAGAAGGTTTAGAAAAAGAATTAAAAGATTTTGGAATAATGTAAGAAAAAAAGGACGGGTTATCCGTCCTTTTCTAACACGGAGGAGAAAGTGAAATGATAAGAGTAATTATGCATGGATGCAATGGTAAGATGGGACAAGTAATCAAAGGATTGATATCAGGAGATGAAAGTGTGCAATTAGTAGCGGGGATTGATCAATACCAAGGGGTTATGAATGAGTTTCCTGTGTTTGACTCGATAGAAAATTGTGATGTGGAATCAGACGTAATTATCGATTTTTCTAATGTGGCAGCGGTTGACAACCTATTGGCATACTGTGTAGAAAAGCAAGTTCCATTGGTGCTTTGCACAACTGGACTATCAGAAGAACAACTAGAACAAGTAGAGAAAGCAAGTGAAAAAGTAGCAATATTGAAATCTGCCAATATGTCGCTTGGAATTAATATGTTGCTAAAATTATTACAAGATGCGACAAAGGTGCTTGCACCAGCAGGGTTTGATATTGAGATGGTGGAAAAACATCACAATCAAAAGTTAGATGCACCAAGTGGAACAGCGCTTGCACTTGCAGACTCAATTAACGAAGCTTTGGATAATGAATATGAGTATAATTATGATAGAAGTACAGTGAGAGAGAAAAGAGCGAAAAAAGAAATTGGAATATCTGCAATCAGAGGCGGAACCATCGTAGGGGAACATGAGGTTATTTTTGCAGGAGCAGACGAAGTGATTGAATTTAAACACACAGCATATTCTCGTGCCGTATTTGGGAAAGGTGCAGTGGAAGCAGCGAAGTATCTAGCAGGAAAGAGCGCTAGAATGTATACGATGAGTGATGTGATTGAAGGATAGACGTCAAGAGGGGGGCGACAATGGAGAGTCTGGAAAAACGTTATTTGGAAAGATTGTCTGAGCTATATCCGACAATTGCAGCAGCATCGACAGAGATTATCAATTTGCAATCGATTTTAAACCTACCGAAAGGGACAGAGCATTTTTTGACGGATATTCATGGAGAACACGAAGCTTTTTTGCATGTGTTGAAAAATGGCTCAGGAACGGTTAGAAAGAAGATTGATGAAGTATTTGGTCCTACATTGGGTAATCAAGATAAGCGATCGTTAGCGACACTGATTTACTATCCAAAAGAGAAGTTAGAATTAGTGTTACAAAGTGAACCAGATATAGAAGAATGGTATGAGATTACACTTTATCGTTTGATTGAAGTGTGCAAACGAGTAGCAAGTAAGTATACGCGCTCAAAAGTTAGGAAAGCATTGCCACCAGAATTTGCTTATGTAATTGAAGAATTAATTACGGAAAAGATGGAGGTTATAGATAAAGAATCGTATTATAGTTCCATTGTTCGTTCTATTATAGATACAAAGCGTGGAGAAGCATTTATTATTGCGATTAGTGAGTTGATACAAAGGTTGGTGATTGACCATCTCCATATTGTAGGAGATATTTATGATAGAGGGCCAGGTCCGCACCTGATTATGAATCATTTGATGCAGTATCACTCCATTGATGTTCAATGGGGGAACCACGATGTAGTATGGATGGGGGCAGCAGCCGGGCAAAGAGCTTGTATTGCCAATGCCATTCGTATCTGTGCAAGGTATGGCAACTTAGACATTATAGAGGATGGGTATGGAATCAATCTGCTACCACTAGCAACATTTGCAATGAAGACATATGACTTGGATTCCTGCGAGTGCTTTCTTCCAAAAGTAAGTGAGGCGCATGTAGGAGAGATAGATTTAGAGGCAAAAATCCATAAAGCGATTTCAATTATTCAGTTTAAATTAGAAGGACAATTGATACAAAAGTATACAGAATTCGAGCTAGAAGAACGGCTGTTACTTCATAGAGTTGATTATGAAAATCAAAGCATAGCGGCTTACGGAAAAGAGTATCATATGCGCGATACTTTCTTTCCGACAGTGGATAAAGAAAATCCTTATGAATTATCTATAGAAGAAGAGAAGATTATGAAGCGTCTGACAACAGCTTTTTGTAATTGCGATTTGCTTCAAAGCCATGCTAGGTTTTTATTGGCAAAAGGAGGATTGTATAAGGTTTATAATCATAATCTTTTGTATCATGGATGTGTGTTATTAAATGAAGATGGAAGCCTCAAAGAAAATCATTTGTTTGGAAAGTCTTATAAAGGGAAAGAATGGTATGATGTCTTAGATAGTTATGTGAGAAAAGGCTTTTTTGCAGTATCAGAAAAAGAACGTGAGCTAGGAAGAGATATGATGTGGTATGTGTGGTTGCATCCACATTCACCATTGTTTGGAAAAGATAAGATGGCAACTTTTGAACGATATTTCATAGTAGAGAAAGAAAGTCATATAGAAAAGAAAAATCCATATTATGTATTGCTTGAAAAAGCAGAAACTGCAAAAGTGATTTTGAATGAATTTGGAATTGATGAAAAAAATGGACATATTGTAAATGGGCATGTTCCGGTAAAAACGATTAATGGGGAAAGTCCAATAAAATGTGATGGAAAAGTGCTTGTAATTGATGGCGGTTTTTCAAAAGCATACCAAAAGCAAACTGGAATTGCAGGATATACCTTGATTTATAATAGCTATGGACTACGATTGGTGGCGCATGATCCATTTGAGTCTACAGAGAAGGCTATTCGTAATGAGAGTGATATCCACTCAGATGCAGTACTTGTTAAGCGTGTCGAGAAAAGATGCATGGTAGGCGATACAGATAATGGAATGAAAATTAAAGAAAAAATTGAAGATTTACAACAATTGTTATCGGCGTATAGATCAGGAATAATAATTGAGAAAAAATTGGTATAATATTCCTACATGTAGCTCGTATGAAAACTTGAATTAATTCAAATAATAGTAATATCTTGTGAATGAAGGAGATTTGAATTATGAAAAGTATGAAGAAATTGTTGATCGTGATGATGTGCATGGTTTCTATGGGAAGTTTTATTGCGTGTTCGGAAGATTCTACGAATGATAGTAATGTCAATAGTGCCACAGATGGTACGAAAGATGATACTATGTTAGAAGATGCAGCAGATAAGGTAGAAGATGACATGAAAGAAGGCGTGGATGATATGAAAGAAGGCGCAGATGAGATGATGGATAATTCGGATAATGGGATGGAGTCTGAGAATGAGCAGACAGATGAAAGATAAAGAATAATTAAATACAATTAACAGAGAGTGCGTAATACGCACTCTCTGTTGAATAATGGAGGACGATATGAAGTTTAGACCTTGTATAGACATACATAATGGAAAAGTAAAACAAATCGTAGGGGGGAGTTTGCTGGATGAAGGAGATCAAGCGGTTACAAATTTTGCGTCAGACCTTGAAGCGGATTATTATGCGCATATGTATCGTGAAGATGGTCTAGTTGGAGGGCATATCATACTGTTGAATCCACAAGGTTCTGAATATTTTCAAGCAACGAAAGAGCAAGCGATGAAAGCTCTAAGTTCATATCCTAGAGGATTGCAGATAGGAGGTGGGATTACCCACGAGAATGCGATGGAATATCTCGAGTCAGGAGCATCTCATGTGATTGTTACCTCCTATGTATTTCAAGATGGAGAAGTGAACTGGGCGAATTTGAAGAGAATCAGTGAACTGGTGGGAAAAGATAGGTTAGTAGTTGATTTGAGTTGCAGAAAAAAAGGAGCAGACTACTTTGTGGTGACGAATCGTTGGCAAACGTTTACAAATGTGAAAATAAATGAAGAGATGTTAAATGAATTTGCTAAATACTGCGATGAATTTTTGGTTCATGGAGTAGACGTAGAAGGAAAAAGTTCAGGAGTAGAAGAAGATTTAGTACAACTTTTAGCGAAATGGAATGGTATCAAGATTACATATGCAGGTGGAATTGGGAGTAGTAAGGATTTAAAACGGTTTAGAGAACTATCAAAAGAGGCTTTAGATTTTACAATTGGAAGTGCATTAGATTTGTTTGGCGGGAATATTCCATATAAAACCCTAGTGAGCAGATAAAATTTCTGTTGAATAAATATGTGTATAATGCTATTATAGAGTAGTATATGAATAAAAATAAGGAGTACAAAATGGGCTTACTTGAGAAGATATTTGGTTCGCATAGCGAGAACGAATTAAAAAGAATTTATCCGATTATTGACCATATTGAGTCACTATCAGATGAGATGAAAGCATTGTCTGACATTGAGTTGAACAGAAAGACAGTAGAATTTAAAGAACGTTTGCAAAAAGACGAGACATTAGATGATATATTACCAGAAGCGTTTGCAGTAGTGAGAGAAGCGGCTACTAGAGTATTAGGAATGCGTCATTATCGCGTTCAATTAATCGGTGGTGTTATCTTGCACCAAGGACGTATTGCAGAGATGCGTACAGGAGAAGGAAAGACATTAGTATCTACCCTTCCAGCATATTTGAATGCATTAGAAGGGAACGGGGTACACATTGTAACGGTCAATGATTACCTTGCGAATCGTGATGCGCAGTGGATGGGGCAAATCCATGAATTTTTAGGATTGTCTGTAGGTGTTGTGCTTAATTCATTGGAAAAGGCAGAGAGAAGAGCAGCTTATGATTGTGACATTACATATGTGACAAATAATGAGTTGGGATTTGATTACCTAAGAGATAATATGGTGATTTATAAAGAGCAATTAGTACAAAGAGGATTACCATTTGCGGTAATTGATGAGGTTGACTCGGTATTGATTGATGAGGCGAGAACACCACTTATTATTTCAGGGCAAAGCGGGAAGTCGACAAAGTTATATGAAGTGTGCGATATACTAGCTAGACAATTGAAAAAAGGTGAAGCTGAAGGTGACTTCACTAAGATGAGTGCTATTATGGGTGAAGAAATTGTAGAGACCGGTGATTTCATTGTTAATGAAAAAGAGAAAAATGTTAACTTAACAGATGAAGGTATTACCAAAGTTGAGAAGTTCTTCAATATTGAAAACTTAGCAGATCCAGCAAACCTAGAGATTCAACATAATATTATATTGGCTCTTAGAGCGCACAATTTGATGTTCAAAGATCAAAACTATGTGGTGAGTGAAGATCAGATTATGATTGTTGATGAGTTTACAGGTCGTATTATGCCAGGGCGTCGCTATTCAGATGGTTTGCATCAAGCAATTGAGGCGAAAGAAAAAGTAAAAGTTAAGAGTGAAAGTAGAACCTTAGCTTCTATTACATTCCAGAACTTGTTCAACAAGTATGGGAAAAAATGTGGTATGACAGGTACTGCCTTGACAGAGGAAAAAGAATTTAGAGATATTTATGGAATGGACGTTGTGGAGATTCCTACAAACCGTCCAGTACAAAGGATAGATTTAGATGATGCAGTATATAAGACAAAAGAAGAAAAGTATCACGCGGTAGTACAAGAGGTAATTAAGGCGCATGAAAAAGGACAACCAGTACTTGTGGGTACCATTACCATCGAAGTTTCAGAGCTTTTAAGTAAGCTATTGAAAAGAGAAGGAATTCCACATAATGTCTTGAATGCAAAGTTTCATGAGAAAGAGGCAGAAATTGTAGCGGAAGCTGGTGTGAAAGGTGCAGTGACCATTGCTACTAACATGGCAGGTCGTGGTACAGATATTAAACTAGAAGAAGGTGTTCTTGAACTAGGTGGTCTAAAGATTATTGGTACAGAGCGACACGAATCTAGACGTATTGACAATCAGCTGAGAGGTCGTGCTGGACGTCAAGGAGATGTAGGGGAGTCAAGATTTTATATTTCTCTAGAAGATGAATTGATGAGACTGTTTGGTTCCGATCGTCTAATGAAGATTTTTGAAGTGCTAGGAGTAGAAAAGGGTGAGCAGATAGAGCATAAGCAACTCTCTAATACAATTGAACGTGCACAAAAGAAGATTGAGGGTAATAACTATGCGATTCGTAAAAACTTGTTAGAGTATGATCAGGTTATGAATGAGCAAAGAGAGATTATCTATGAAGAGCGAAGAAAAGTGTTAAATGGGGAGAACATGCGAGATTCTGTTTATAATATGTTAACAGATTTTGTAGAGAATGTAGTAGATAAAAGTATTTCTCCAGATTTAGATAACACAGAGTGGGATTTAAAAGAATTAAACGTTACACTTCATGCTAATGTGCCTATGAAGACAATTAAATATGAAGATGTAAAGGATAAAGGAATCAATGAGTTAAAGCATCTTGTGAAGGAACAGGCAGTAAAGGCGTATGAGCAAAAAGAAACTGAGTTCCCAGAGCCAGAGCAGTTGCGAGAAATCGAACGAATTGTATTGCTTAGAGCGATTGACGGTAGATGGATGAATCACATTGATGATATGGTTCAGTTGCGTCAAGGAATCGGACTACAAGCTTATGGACAAAAAAATCCATTAGTAGAGTACAAGATGCTTGGATATGATATGTTTGGGGAAATGACTCAGACAATCGCAGAAGATACAATACGTACTTTGTTTAGAATTCGAGTAGAACAAAAGGTAGAGCGAAAAGAAGTAGCGAAAGTGACTGGAACGAATAAAGACGATAGTCTTGCGAAAAAGCCAAAGAAGCGTGAAGATGACAAGGTATATCCAAATGATCCTTGTCCGTGTGGAAGCGGGAAGAAGTATAAGCAGTGCTGCGCAAATAAGATATAAAAAATTAGCAGAGTGGCAAAACGTAAATTGCGTTGAGCCACTCTGCTAAATTAAAATGAAGGTAGGTGATTTTTTGGTAGCTTTAGATGAAATAAAAGTAAAATGCAATAGTTATGAAAGTCCATTAAATGAATTGAGGGATTCACTTTGACTTGGCGAATAAAAAAGCACAAGTAGAAGAGTTACAACGAAAGATAGAAGAGCCAAGTTTTTGGGATGATGCAAGAAAATCTCAAAAAGTCATGAAGGAGTTAAAAGGCTTAGAGAGCATGGTGGAGAGAATCGAATCTCTAGAGCAGTTGTATGAGGACATCAAAGTGTTGTTAGAAATGGGTTATGAAGAGGATGATGAAGAGATTGCGCAAGAAGCAACGGCAGAAATGCAGCAGTTTGAAGAGTTGTTTGAAGCTATGCGCATAGAAACTTTGTTGTCGCAGGAATATGACAGAGATAATGCGATTGTTACATTGCACGCAGGAGAAGGCGGAACAGAATCTTGTGATTGGGCAGAGATGCTCTATCGCATGTATAAGCGTTATGCGGATCGCAAAGGGTTTTCAGTAGAGGTACTCGATTATTTAGATGGAGATATCGCAGGAATTAAAGGTGTGACATTTCAAATCAATGGAGAAAATGCCTATGGCTATTTAAAATCTGAAAAAGGTGTACATCGATTGGTTCGAATTTCGCCATTTAATGCGACAGGAAAGCGTCAGACATCTTTTGCGTCTTGTGATGTGATACCAGATATTGAGACGGAGATAGATATCGAGATAGAGGATGATGATTTGAAGATTGATACGTATAGAGCAAGTGGAGCTGGTGGTCAACATGTCAATAAAACTTCGTCTGCTATTAGGATTACACACCTTCCTACCGGGATTGTTGTGCAGTGTCAAAATGAAAGATCTCAGCTAAATAATAAAGATAAAGCGATGCAGATGTTGAAAGCTAGGTTGTTTTTGTTAAAACAACAAGAGCAAGCAGAAAAGGTATCTGATATTCGAGGAGAGATAAAAGAAATAGGTTTTGGAAGTCAGATAAGATCTTATGTGATGCAACCGTATACGCTGGTAAAGGATAAAAGGACAGAAGTAGAGACTAGTAATGTAAAGGCTGTGCTAGATGGAGACCTTGATTTATTTATTAATGGATACTTAAAATGGATAAGTATTAAAGATTAGGTGTTGCATAATTTTTGAAAGTATGATACCATCTCTTAGTGAGAAACAAATGTATCTGTGATACGAACACGGAGGGAAGATGGAAAAGAAAGAAGACAAAATTAAGTATTATGTACTCAAAAAGAAAGCAGTCCCTGAAGTTTTGTTGAAGGTAGTTGAGGCAAAGCGTTTAATTGATTCAGAAAAAGTGTTGACGATTCAAGAGGCTAGTGAAAGAGTTGGAATTAGTAGAAGTTCATTTTATAAATACAAAGATGATATTTTTCCATTTCATGAAAATGAAAAGGGACGAACGATTACACTAGTAATTCAAATGGACGATACACCGGGGGTATTATCAGAGATATTAAAGAATATAGCAGACTTTAAAGCGAATATTTTAACGATACACCAAAGTATTCCAATCAATGGTATTGCAACGGTTACAATCAGTGTGGAGATACTGGTACACACAGGAGATTTGTCAGATTTGATACAGGAGCTAGAAGACAACATAGGGATTCATTATTTAAAAATAATAGGCAGGGAGTAGAAGAATGGTAAATATAGCAATTTTAGGATATGGAACAGTAGGATCAGGTGTAGTGGAAGTAATCAATACAAATGGAGCTACGATTAATAAAAGAATACAAGAAGATTTGAATATTAAGTATGTGCTGGATTTGCGAGATTTTCCTGAAGATCCAATACAAGAAAAGATTGTTCATGATTTTGATGTGATATTAAATGATAAAGATGTGGATATTGTAGTTGAAGTAATGGGGGGGATCGAACCTGCGTACACTTTTGTTAAGAAAAGCTTACTAGCTGGAAAGAGCGTAGCTACTTCTAATAAAGCACTTGTTGCAGAACATGGGGCTGAGCTCTTAGCGATTGCAAAAGAAAACAATATTAATTTCTTGTTTGAAGCAAGTGTTGGTGGAGGAATTCCAATCATTCGTCCGTTGAACTCGTCTATGACAGCAGATGAAGTGGAAGAAATTTCCGGAATATTAAACGGTACAACAAATTATATGCTAACAAAAATGTTCTATGAAGGTGCTGACTATGATGCGGTACTAAAAGAGGCGCAAGATATGGGATATGCAGAGAGTAATCCAGAAGCGGATGTGGAAGGTCATGATGCATGTAGAAAGATTGCGATTTTATCATCTTTAATCTCAGGCAGACAAGTAGATTTTAAAGATATATACACAGAAGGAATTACCAAGATTTCTGTGGAAGATATGAAATATGCGAAAGCATTAGGAATGACTGTGAAGTTGATTGCTAGTAGCAACCGCAAAGGGAAAAAAATCGATGCTATAGTAGCACCGTTCTTAATTCCAGCGACCCATCCGTTGTACAGTGTGAATGATGTCTTTAATGCAATCTTTGTTAGAGGAAATGTATTAGGGGATGCGATGTTCTACGGCAGTGGAGCTGGGAAGTTACCGACAGCTAGTGCTGTGGTAGGTGATGTGGTAGATGCAGCGAAGCATTTGAATAGAAATATTATGACGATGTGGGAGCGTAATAAATTAACATTGCAAGATAAGGATTCAATCGAAAGAAAATTCTTTGTTAGGATGCAAGGACAGGTTGAAGAGTTGTTGCCAGCAGTGGAAGCTGCTTTTGGAAATGTAAAGGTTATCGAAGTGGAAGGTCTAGATAATGAGTTTGGATTTGTCACTGGATTGATTGAAGAAGGAACTTATGAAACCAGTGCACAGAAATTTGAAAATATCTTACATATGATACGTGTAGCGTAACAAGGAGAATTCAATGAAGTATATTATAATACTAACCGATGGAATGGCAGATGAGCCGATAGACACATTGGGAGGTAAGACACCACTTCAAGTGGCTAAAACACCAAATATGGATGAATTGGCAAAATGCTCTGAAGTAGGACTTGTGCAAACGGTACCAAGAGGAATGAGTCCTGGAAGCGATGTCGCGAATCTTTCTGTTATGGGATATGACCCTAGTGAATACTATACAGGTAGATCGCCTATTGAAGCACTTAGTATCGGTGCAGTTATGGGAAGTTTAGATGTATCTTATCGAATGAACCTTGTGACACTCAGTGAGGATGGGGAGACATACTGTGAAAAGACAATTATAGACCATAGCGCCTCTGAAATCTCAACAGAAGATGCGGAAATACTTGTGAATGATTTGCGTGATAGTCTGGCAAAAGCAGGGTACGAGTTTTTTGTCGGGACTAGTTATCGCCATCTATTGGTTTGGAGAGAGGGGGCGTGTGTAGAGATTACACCTCCTCATGATATTTTAGGCGAAAAAATAGAAGCACACTTACCAACAGATGAAGTTTTGAAAAATATGATGGAGAAGAGCTATGAAATATTAATGGCACATCCAATTAATATTGAACGAAAGAAACAAGGCTTAAACCCAGCAAATAGCATCTGGTTTTGGGGGGCTGGAACCAAACCAAACTTTGCGGATTTTAAGGAAAAGACAGGGAAAAAAGGTGCCATGATTTCAGCAGTAGATTTATTAAAAGGTGTAGCAGTAGGAGCGAATCTTTTGAATGTGGAAGTAGACGGAGCTACAGGCGGATTACATACGAACTATGAAGGGAAGGCAAAAGCAGCAGTAGAGGTTTTGCTTGAACAAGGATACGATTTTGTCTATGTGCATGTAGAGGCAGCAGATGAAATGGGGCATCAAGGAGCTCTAGAGGATAAGATAACTGCGATAGAAAATATCGATGAAAAGGTAATTGGCACAATTCGAGCATCCATGGATGCTTCCAATGAAGCATATAAAATACTCGTATTACCAGATCATCCTACACCTATTCGGATTCGGACACATACAGATGAGCCGGTTCCGTATCTTTTGTATAATAGTAGAGAACTTAAGGTGGCGACAATAGATTTTGATGAAGAATCAGCAAGTGGCACTGGAAATTTTATAGAAAAAGGACATGAGATGATGGATTATTTTTTGAAATAGTCCATTATTTCATGTCCTTTGTTTTGTTGGCAAAGGCTAAGATAAGGTCTTGCTCTTCTTTTGTTAAATCTTGGTAATTCATTAGCAATTGATACTCTTCATCTGTTAGATAGAGCGTTTGATTAGAAGCTTTGTGGGTTGCAGCAGTATAAGGAGAATTTCTCTCGCGAAGTTGTTGATTCTCTGAAAATAGTTTCTTGGTCAATAAATCATCGATGGAGACACCATGAATTTGTGAAATGAGAAAAAGTGTTTCGATATCAGGAGAACGCTTATCATTTTCATAATTGCAATATGCTTGACGCGAAATATTCAGTTTTTGGCTCAATTCTCCTTGAGTCATACCAAGATTGTTTCTTAGCACAATTAAATTATTTGCAAAAAAATTTGGAAACATGTAGTACCTCCGTATAAAAGTTAGTTTATCATGTAATTAAAACAATATGTAAATAAGCAACAAAACGAATAAAAAGAACAAAAAGCAACAAAATGAATACATACGAGGCGAAAATATATATTTTATAAAAAGAGTTAGAAAAGAAACGATTAAAATACTAGTATTTCCCAAGCAATTATGATATACTGTCAGAATGACTGTGAATGATCTAGTTGCTTGTAAAGGGGAAATCTTAGAGCAAATTCACTAAAATTAAATACTATTTTTTTGTAGATATACGAGGAGGAAAAAAATGAGTTTTCAAGTAGAAAAATTAGAAAAAAACATGGCTAAGATTACAGTTGAGGTGCCAGTTGAAACTTTTGAGAAAGCGGTACAAGAAGCGTATCTTAAGCAAAGAAAGAATATGTCAGTTCCTGGGTTCCGTAAAGGAAAAGTTCCACGTCAGATGATTGAGAAAATGTATGGAGCAGAAATTTTCTTTGAAGAAGCTGCGAATTCACTAATTCCAGAAGAATATAGTAAAGTATATGACGAGTGCGAGTTAGACGTTGTGTCTCAACCAAGCATTGATGTAGTACAAATTGAAAAAGGAAAGCCTTTCATCTTTACAGCAGAAGTTGCGACTAAGCCAGAAGTAACTTTGGGTGACTATAAAGGGTTAAAAGTAGAGAAGGTAGACGCAGAAGTAAGTGCAGAAGAAGTAGATGCTGAGATTGCAAAAGAGCAAGAGAAGAATGCTAGAACTATCGTAGTAGAAGATAGAGCAGTTCAAGATAAAGATGAAGTAGTACTTGATTTTGAAGGATTTGTTGATGGTGTTCCATTTGAAGGTGGAAAAGGTGAAGGATATCCACTAGTGATTGGTTCAGGATCATTTATTCCAGGATTTGAAGAGCAATTAGTAGGTGTAGAAATAGGGAAAGAAGTAGAAGTTAACGTAACATTCCCAGAAGAATATCATTCAGAAGATTTGAAGGGTAAAGCAGCGGTATTTAAGTGTACAATCCAAGAGATTAAAGCGAAAGAAGTACCAGAGTTGGATGATGAATTTGCATCGGAAGTATCTGAATTTGATACATTAGCTGAATATAGAGCAGATGTAGAAGCTAAAATCAAAGAGCGCAAGACAGCAGAAGGTGAAAGAAAGCAAGAAGATCAAGCAGTAGATGCTGCAATTGAGAATGCAACTATGGAGATTCCAGAGCCAATGCTTGATACACAAGCAAAGCAAATGGCAGATGATTTTGCTATGAGAATGCAGCAACAAGGACTTTCTATGGAACAATATATGCAATATACTGGAATGACTATGGAAAAAATGATGGAAGACATCAGACCACAAGCGCTTAAGAGAATCCAGACAAGACTTGTTCTTGAAGCAATTGCAAAAGCAGAAAATCTTGAAGTGACAGAAGAGAAGTTTGACGAAGAAATTTCTAAAATGGCAGAAATGTACAAGATGGAAGCTGATAAGCTGAAAGAATTAATGGGAGATGCTGAAAAAGCACAGATGAAGCAAGATTTAGCTGTTCAAGAAGCAGTTACATTCTTGAAAAATGAAGCGGTAGCAGAATAATCAATAAGATTAGGAGGAAGTAATATGCCTTTAATACCTTACGTCATTGAGCAAACTAGCAGAGGAGAGCGTTCATACGATATTTACTCACGTTTGTTAAAAGATAGAATTATTTTTCTAGGAGAACAAGTGAGTGATGAAATTGCAAGCGTAATCGTTGCACAGTTGCTTTTACTAGAAGCTGAGGATCCAGATAAAGACATTCACCTATATATCAATAGTCCAGGTGGATCAGTTACTGCTGGTATGGCTATATATGACACAATGAAATATATCAAATGCGATGTATCTACTATTTGTATGGGAATGGCAGCAAGCATGGGATCATTCTTATTATCTGGTGGAGCAAAAGGAAAGCGTTTCGCTTTACCTAATGCAGAAGTGATGATTCACCAACCATCTGGTGGAAGTCGCGGACAAGCAACAGAGATGCAGATTGCAGCAGAGCATATTTTGAAGACGAGACAAAGATTAAACGAAATTTTAGCAGAGAACACAGGGAAATCTGTTGTTGAGATTGCAACAGATACAGAAAGAGATAACTTTATGACAGCTCAAGAAGCAAAAGACTATGGGTTGATTGATGAGGTTATCACAAATCATTAATTAGGTAAACAGGGGCTGTTCGAAAGAACACCCCTTTACGTATAAATAAAAGAGGTGAAAACGTGTCGAGTAAAAAAGGTGATGATAATATTAGGTGCTCATTTTGTAATAAAGCACAGTCACAAGTGAGAAAGATTATTGCAGGACCAAACGGGTGTTACATATGTGATGAATGTGTAGATGTTTGTTCTGAGATTATAGAGGAAGAAGTAGGTTATGTTGAAGAAAATCTATTTGAAGATATCAACTTATTAAAACCAGAAGAAATCAAAACATTTCTAGATGATTATGTTATTGGGCAAGATCAAGCAAAAAAAGTTTTGGCAGTAGCGGTTTATAATCACTATAAGAGAATTATGGCTGAGAAGGATTTGGGAGTAGAGTTGCAAAAGAGTAATATATTGATGCTTGGACCAACTGGATGTGGAAAAACACTACTTGCTCAAACACTAGCAAAGATATTGAATGTACCATTTGCTATTGCAGATGCAACAGCCCTTACAGAAGCGGGATATGTAGGGGAAGATGTTGAAAATATTCTATTAAAGATTATTCAAGCGGCAGACGGTGATGTAGAAAGAGCCCAATATGGTATTATATATATCGATGAGATTGATAAAATCACGAGAAAATCAGAAAATCCATCGATTACAAGAGATGTGTCAGGAGAGGGTGTGCAACAAGCGCTTCTAAAGATTATTGAAGGAACAGTTGCATCGGTACCACCACAAGGTGGAAGAAAGCATCCACATCAAGAATTGATTCAGATTGATACGAGTAATATTTTATTTATCTGCGGTGGAGCATTTGAAGGAATTGACAAGCTGATTGAAACTCGTATTGATAAGAAATCGGTAGGGTTTAATTCCAATGTTACTTCAAAGGTGGACCAAAATATCAGTGAGTTAATGAAGCAAGCATTGCCACAAGACTTTATTAAGTTTGGATTGATACCGGAGTTAGTAGGACGTGTACCAGTTGTGGTATCACTAGAAGCTTTAGATAGAGATGCATTGATAAGAATATTAACAGAACCAAAAAGTTCTATTGTAAAACAGTACCAAAAACTGTTAGAACTTGATGGGGTGGATCTTCAATTTCAAGAAGAAGCTTTAAATGAGATTGCTGATATATCATTGGCTAGAAAAACGGGAGCGAGGGGACTGCGAGCTATTATGGAAAATAGTATGATGGATGTGATGTACCTAGTTCCATCCTTACAGTCAATTAAGAGTTGTACAATAACAAAGGCAGTTGTTCAAGGAAAAGAAGAACCCCTTTATGGATATGGTGAAGAGTAAAAGTATAAGATGAATTGGCGTTGCCGGTTCATCTTATTTGCCTAAATATACAGTGTGTGATATGCTAATGGAGTATAGTGTATGCAGATACGAAAGGAATATAAAAGATGTTAGAAGAATCAAAAACATTACCGGCAATAGCATTACGTGATATGACAGTGATGCCGGATATGGTAGCACATTTTGATATTAGTCGAGAAAGGTCAATAAAGGCAATCGAAAAGACAATGCTAGATGATCAACTTTTATTTGTGATACCACAAAAAGATACAGAGACAGAGGAACCTGTACAAGACGAACTATTTCAGGTAGGAACGATTGTAGAGATTAAGCAAGTCGTAAAGTTGCCACAAAGTGTTATGCGAATTTTGGTGGTAGGAAGAAAAAGAGCTCAAGTTGAGTTGATTGAGGAAGAAGAAGGATATTTGAGCGCAACAATTCGACCGATTGAGGAAGAAAAGATACAAGTCCAAGATGAAATTGGTAAAAAGGCTATGGCAAAGAGCCTGAAAGAATTATATAAGAGATATGCATCTATGACGCCAAAAATCAAAAAAGAAACAGTGAGGCAGATTGTTGATATTTCTGAACTAGAAGAATTAATTGATGCTGTTTGTGCGAATCTATATTTGGAATTCTTAGATATGCAAGAGATTCTAGAGAGCTTAAACTATGATGATAGATATGAATTAATTTCTTTTAAATTGATTAATGAAATTCAAATTTTAAATATTAAAGAAGAGATACAGGCGAAGGTAAAAGAGCGTGTGGATAAGCACCAGCGAGAGTATATATTGCGAGAACAACTAAAATTGATTCGGGAAGAACTCGGCGAGGATTCATCTGCGTCAGATGCAGATGAGTTTTTGAAAGCAGTAGAAACTTTAAAAGCCAATGCGAATGTGAAAGAAAAGATTAAAAAAGAGATCAGAAGATTTAAAAACGGAAGCAATAATTCTGCAGAAAGTGGTGTGATACGAACTTATATTGAAACCATGTTAGAGATGCCTTGGAATAAGTTTTCAAGAGATAATACAGATTTGTCATATGCAAAACAAGTATTAGAGAAAGACCATTATGGATTAGAAGATGTAAAAGAACGGATTTTGGAATACTTAGCAGTACGTTCGTTAACTAAAAAAGGGATCACACCTATTCTTTGTCTAGTAGGACC
Organism: uncultured Lachnospiraceae bacterium; assembly: GCA_964369425.1. GTDB lineage: Bacteria > Bacillota > Clostridia > Lachnospirales > Lachnospiraceae > CAUPWF01. The sequence goes on along the minus strand of CAYJGW010000025.1, from coordinate 19,223 downwards.
TCCAGGAACTGGGAAAACTTCCATCGCTCGTTCGTTAGCAGAAGCGTTAAAAAAGAAGTATGTTCGAATTGCGCTAGGTGGAATACGTGACGAAGCAGAAATTCGCGGACATAGAAGGACCTATGTAGGCGCGATGCCTGGTCGTATTGTGAATGGACTCAAAGGTGCAGGAGTGAAAAACCCACTTATGCTATTAGATGAAATTGATAAGGTGAGTAAGGATTATAAAGGTGATACATTTTCAGCACTATTAGAAGTGTTGGACGGAGAACAAAATAACAAGTTTAGAGATCATTATTTAGAAGTATCTGTTGATTTATCTGATGTATTATTTGTAGCGACAGCCAACTCATTACAGACGATACCAAGGCCATTGCTTGATCGTATGGAAATCATAGAAGTGAGTAGTTATACAGAAAATGAAAAAATGCACATTGCAAAACAACATCTTTTACCAAAGCAATTAAAAGCACATGGGTTAAATGAAAAGCAAGTAGTTATTAGTAAAGGTGCTGTCTGGAAAATAGCAAAGAATTATACGAAAGAGGCTGGTGTTAGACAGTTAGAGCGTAAGTTAGGAGAAGTATGTAGAAAAGCGGCACGTGAATTTCTGGAAACAGAGAAGCCTGTGATTCGTATCAAAGAGACAAATCTTGAAAAATATCTTGGAAAAGAAAAATACCGATTCCAAATGAAGAATGAAGAAGATGAAATAGGAATTGTACGAGGTTTGGCATGGACGAGTGTAGGGGGAGATACCCTACAGATAGAAGTAAATGTACTTGCAGGAAAAGGGAAGGTAACTTTGACCGGTCAGTTAGGCAATGTTATGAAAGAGTCGGCAAGTGCGGCAATAAGTTATATACGATCTATAGGAAAAGAATATGAAATTCCGGATACTTTTTTTGATGAACATGAAATCCATGTACATATACCAGAAGGAGCAGTACCAAAGGATGGTCCATCAGCAGGAATTACGATGGCACTGGCAATATTATCAGCAGTTACAGAAAAAAAAGTACGAGCAGATGTGGCTATGACAGGTGAAATTACTCTTAGGGGAAGAGTATTACCAATTGGCGGATTGAAGGAAAAGTTGTTGGCGGCTAAAAATGCAGGAATAAAGACAGTGATTGTACCAATCGATAATAGAAAAGATGTAGAAGAGATTGCAAAAGAAGTAACGGAAGGGCTTGAAATTGTATTTGCAGAACATATGAAAAAGGTTTGCGAAGTTGCCTTTGTTACGGAGGGAGAAAAATGATTATTAAGAACGTAGAATTAGAAATAGTCTGTGGAGTAACAAGTACTTTGCCAGATACTCAGTTTACAGAAGTAGCTTTTGCTGGAAAGTCAAATGTTGGGAAATCTTCTTTGATTAACTCTTTGATGAATCGCAAATCTCTTGCGAGAACTTCGGCAACACCAGGAAAAACTCAGACAATTAACTGGTATAATATTAATGGAGAGCGATATTTGGTGGATTTGCCTGGGTATGGATATGCAAAAGTTTCTTTGAAAGAAAAAGAAAAGTGGGGGAAATTAATAGAAAGATATCTAAATGAATCGAAACAATTAAAAGCAATATTTCTTTTAATAGATATACGCCACTCACCAGGAAATAATGATAAAATCATGTATGATTGGGTTGTGAATCAAGG
>CAYJGW010000025.1:0-17462 GCA_964369425.1 uncultured Lachnospiraceae bacterium | reverse complement strand
ACTATAAATTTGATTTTCTGTTTGATAGCTACAGCAGTAGTGATTGTAGTTGGTGCATGGGGAATTATATATTTTATGCCCTTTGTAATAGGTTGGATTATAGCATTAATGGCATCTCCCATAGTGAGATGGTTAGAAAGAAGATTAAAAATAGTTAGAAAGATCGGTTCTGCAATTACAATTATAGTGGTGCTTGCAGTTATGGGGTTAGTGATATATTTTATAGGTGTGGCATTATTTCGTATAATCAGTGATTTTTTTCATAGTTTTCCAAATTATTATGAATCATTAGGTACAGAATTTCAAAAAGTTCAAGCTTCTATTGAAAATATTATTGAGCATCTACCAGCAGGCGTGAAAAGTGCATATAATTCACTGATTAACTCTTTAGATCGCTATACAGAAGAATTGATAAACCTGATTAGTGAGCCGACGGTATCCGTTGCAGGAAATATAGCAAAGAGTATTCCATCATTATTGATTTCGAGTGTAATGGTGATTTTAGCAGCGTATTTCTTTGTGGCAGATAAGGAGATAGTAATATCGTATGTGAAGAAAATTACACCGATGAGTATTCAAAGTAGAATGGCTATGGTGAATGAACATTTTAAACATGCAGTGGGAGGTTATTTTTTGGCACAGTTAAAAATCATGGTGGTAATCTTTGGAGTACTCTGGGTATCTTTTATTTTATTAGATGTGCGATATGATTTCCTTGTGGCACTGCTGATTGCAGTTCTTGACTTCTTCCCGGTATTAGGAACAGGAACCGTCATGGTTCCATGGGCACTTTTTCAAGTGCTTAGTGGGGATTATAAAATGGCATTGTTTTTAGCTATTATCTATGTTGCTACACAGGTGATTCGAAATGTTATTCAGCCTAAATTAGTGGCAGACAGTATAGGAATGAACCCTATAGTGACTTTGATCTTGATATATATAGGATATAAAATGGATGGAGTTTTGGGAATGATTATTGCAATACCGATAGGGATGATATTGATTAATCTAGTGCAAGCAGGAGCCTTTGACTATATTATTGATGACGTAAAAATTCTAGGCAAAGGAATTGTTGGTATGCGAGATAAACCAAAGAACGAGTCTGAAAAATAAGAAAATAGCCTTTGAGAATCGATTGTTGATTTTCAAAGGCTATTTTGTTAAGCGTTAAATATTAAATAGTTCTGATTTGAAAAATTCAGGAAATGAAATATCTACGCAGTGCGCATCTTTGATGAAGGTGTCCCCATCAGCGATTAAGCCAGCAATAGCAAAAGACATTGCAATGCGATGATCTAGATAGCTATCAATCGTAGCTCCTTTAAGCGATTCTCCGCCCTCTATAATCATGCCATCCTCAGTAGGTGTTATATTAGCACCCATTGCGGAAAGGTTTTCTACTACGGTATCAATTCGGTTTGATTCTTTTACTTTTAATTCAGCAGCATCTTTAATTACAGTGGTTCCAGCTGCCATAGCAGCCATGACGGCTATGATAGGAATTTCATCAATCAAAGTCGGGATTAATTCACCGCTAATTTCGATTCCTTTTAAGCAACTGGTAGATACTAATAAATCAGCAACGGGTTCGCCGCCTGCACTACGTTGGTTGATATAGGTAATATCGGCGCCCATTTTTTTACAAACTTCTAAGATACCTGCTCTTGTAGGGTTAATACCGACATTCTTGATTAGTATTTTTGAATTTGGAACAAGAATTCCAGCAGCAATAAAATATGCAGCAGAAGAGATATCGCCAGGAACAACAATCTCTTGAGGGTATAGTTCTGTACAAGTGGTCACAGAAGCAGTAGGGTGGATTCTGCCATTTACCATTGTGGTACCACTTGTTATATTTGCACCGAATTGCTTAAGCATCAATTCGGTATGATTGCGCGAGAGGAAAGGTTCAGATACGGTTGTCTCTCCTTTCGCATATAATCCAGCTAATAAAATAGAGGATTTTACTTGCGCAGATGCAACAGGTGAATGGTAAGTAATCCCTTTTAATTGACTAGGGGAAATCTTTAAAGGTGCACATCCATCGTTGTTCACGCTTTGGATATTTCCGCCAAGCTGTTGCAATGGGGTTTCGATTCGCTTCATAGGTCTAGAGTTTAAAGACTCATCTCCAGATAGTGTACTTTCGAAAGGTTGTCCTAAAAGGATACCAGAAATGAGTCGAGTTGTAGTACCGCTATTTCCTACATTTAAGGTGGAAGTAGGGGCTTTTAATCCATGAAGTCCATTTCCATGAACCAAAATTTCATCTTCATTTTCTTCGATATCAACACCCATATCTTTAAAACACTGAATTGTAGAGTAGCAGTCAGCGCCCTTTAAGAAATTTGTAATTCTAGTAGTACCTTTCGCTAGAGAACCAAACATGATGGCTCGATGTGAGATTGATTTGTCGCCAGGTATGACGTATTCGCCTATAAGCTGGTCTTTCTTTCTGATTATCATAAATATTAAATCCTTTCGTGTTATGAAGCATAGGTAATATAGTGGTAGGACTCCAGTAATGTATTTGCAATCATAGCAGTCTCACCCTCATAAAATTCGATTCGAAGAACGCCTTCTTCGAATTCACGATTATGAACGATACCTATATTTTTGATGCTGATGTTATTAGAAGCGAGCAAAGTTGCAATGGTAGCGATTTGTCCCGTTTCATCTTTAATATCGCAGTATATACAGTAACTACGAGTAATTGGGCCTGCAGACTTAGAAGAAAAAGAATCACGATAATTTTTAGAGGACTGAAAGTTCTGAAACAGTTTATCTTGATTCTTAGTATCAATCGAATCCTTGAACGATTGCAGGTTCTGGATATATTTTTCTAGTATTATAGAAATAGTTTCGTGATTTTCGGTGCAAATTTGTTGCCACATAACAGGGCTTGAAGAGGCGATTCGTGTAATGTCTTTAAAGCCACCAGCTGCTAAATATTTCATGGTTTCATTTGCGTTATCAGAATCTTTTACAAAGTTGACTAGACTAGCTGCTAAAATGTGTGGTAAGTGACTAATCGTCCCTGTAATATAATCGTGTTCCTTGAAATCAAGGGTGATGGGAAGTGCTTTTATCGTTTGTAATAAAGACTGATATTGTTGGATCTTATGAGGGGGAACCTGTGATTCTGCAGTTAAGATATAGAAAGCGTTCTCGATTAATTGAGCTTTTGCGCTTTCAAAACCCGATTTTTCAGATCCAGCCATAGGGTGTCCACCTATAAAATAGGAATTCAACCCGCAATGAGCTACTTCCTTATGGATAGAAGATTTAACACTGCCTACATCAGTGATAATTAAGTCGTCCCAAATGTAGTCTGATAAAATATGTAAGTAAGCATTATTATGTTTGACTGGTGCACAGAGAAAGATGTAATTACACTGCTTGAAATTATCATCTATAGTTGTGGTTGCGTTATCAATAACATCTTCACTGATTGCTAGTGCAAGTGATTTTTTGTCTTTATCAAAAGCTATAATTTGTGTGTCAGGAAGATACATTCTGATTGCTTTCGCAATGGAACCTCCGATTAATCCCAGTCCGATGAAACCTATTTTTAATTGTTGTTGCATAGAGTTTGCCTTTCTAAAAAACTCTTGCAACTGCGTCGGCAATTGCAAGAGTAGTATTTGTATGAAGTTGATTATACGAGTTTATGACCGCAATTTCCACAGAAATTCATACCAGTAGTCTTATTGCCACAACTAGGACAGAAGTTTGGGATTACACCTGAACCACCTTGTGGTTGTTGAGAAACTGGTTGTTGCATCTGAGGTTGTTGCATCTGAGGCTGTTGTCCTACGAATTGATTCGCCATCTGTTGACCCATAGCCATACCCATAGCCATTCCAGCCATATTTCCAGCCATGTCAGCAGCAGCACTACCAGCGCCATTACCGGATGCCATTGCATCAATCATAGAAACCTGTTGGTAACGTCCAAGATCACCAACCATACTCTGAGCAGCAGCTTTTTCAGCCATTTTTTGTATTTGCTCTGGGTAGTTAAAGTTAGAAACAGCAAAGGAAGTGATGGCAATTCCAAGCTTACACATCTCCATATCTAAGTCTTCTCGAATACCATTTCCGATTTCACGAGCATTCACCTGAAGGTTGAACATGTCTCGTCCTTCCTTACTAATCCATTTCATTAGTAGCTGATCAAGTTCAGCAATGATGCGTTCCTTTACTTCTGAGACATGGTACTGCATTTTTACTCCTGCAATTTTTTCGATTAGTACATTGTAGTCGGAAACTTTACAAGAAAATGTTCCAAATGCACGAATTGGCATTCCGCCAGGAAGTCCAGGTGCAGGTAATAAAATTGGGTTTTTTGTACCCCATTTCACTAGAATCTCTTTTGTATTAATAAATAAAACTTCCGCACGAATCCCACTGTTAAATCCAAATTTAAATCCTTTAAGTGTAGATAGAAAAGGAACAATTTGGGATTCGATTTCATAGTTTCCATCTTCGGTAAAGATACCCTCGACAGAACCATTGTATAGAAAGATAGCATCTTGTCCTGGTCTAAGAACTAACCTACTATCTTTTTTTAATTCATCATTATTCCATTTCCAGAATAACATCTCGTCATCGAATTCTTTCCATTCTACGACATTGGCAAATTGATTTCCAAATAAGCCCATCTTATGACACCTCCGTAAATAATATTGTGACTATATATAGTAAAACTACGAGTAAAGAAACATATATATTAATATGATGACAATGATTCCAAGGATAACAGCAAGCGCAATCTTAGCAACACTCTTAGGATATTCCCCTTGAACTTCACCGGTCTGTCCGTTGATTAAAAGGTGATAGAGTTTGTCAGCATAATGGTAAGCACTACTATATACAGGCAATAGTACATGTTTATACGTTTCATCTTGATATCTAGGGTTGATAGAAATAGAGGATACGTGATCGTATCTTCTTAATACCTCTTGGCGAACTAGTTCTCGCATTCGCTCATCCATGTGTTCGTGAGCAGTGGCAAGTGCATCCTTTAAATCTATAGTATAGCACTCAGCATTAAACCCTGATAAGTACTCAGGTGCATAGGATTGAAGATCACTTGTATGAAAACTTTTTAAGCTATTGAGCAAATCTTGGCTTACTTTAGTAGAAGCTGGAATTAATTCATCATCAATAAATTCACCGACATGACCGCTGACAGGTCTCCATCTAATCTTTGTTACAGTTTCTGTTTTTCCATCACTACCCCGTCTCGTTTCAGTATAATTAGTACCGCCTTGAGCAGTATACCTTGTGTCAACATTAGCATCAAAAGTCCAATATGGGATGTAGATTCCTTGTAATTGCCCCTTTTGATGAAGGGTTTTTAGTTTGTTAGGAGCCCAAAATCTGCTACTAATCCAATCTTGAAATCTTTTTTGTGCATCTTTATGATGGATTTTAAAAGGTACCACACCATCTGGTAACAACGCATCTTCCTGTTTTTGGGAAAGTACATACTTTGACCCGCAGTAAGGACAGGTGGTGGCAGTGCTTGTTGCATCGACTTCAATTCTTGCGCCGCATCCGTTACAGTCCATAGTATGGGATGTTTTTTCGCTTGCTTTAATCGTATGTGCAACATAGGCAGTTAATGTGTGTTCTATGATAGTTGATGGATCATGCTCGATATCTATAGCAGATTCACAACCTGGACACTGCAACTTTTGAGAAGCAGGATTAAACACCATAGTATCTCCACAATTTTCGCATTTGTATATTTTACTCATAGATTATAGTCCTAATTTTGCTTTTAAGGCAGCTAAATCATCAGTGGCAGCAGAACTTGGAGTGTCTACAGAGTCATATTTTGCCATCAAATCTTCCGCTTCATCAGAAGTGTCATTTAACTCAGCCATTGCTTCCGCTTCATCCATTAGACGATTAGCTTTTTCTTCCATGCGTCCAAATGCAGACATGGAATCATTCATACCAGCAGCACTAGAGCCAAGCTTATTCATGCTTTGTTGAGCCTTAGCAATAGACATCTTAGCTTTAATAGCTTGTTTTCTTTCTTGTAAACTTTCCATATCTTTTTGAAGTTTATCATGCAATTCTTTCATTCTAGTAGCATTGGCTTTTGCCATTTCATAAGCCTTTAATAAATCAGCATTACGACTAGATACTTCGTTTTTCTTTTCAAGAAAAGTCATGGCATCAGCTTCATTTCCAGCAAGTAACGCTTTTTCAGCATACTTTTCAAATTTTGTTGCTTCTGCTACATTTTCATCTAAATTTCTTTTTGCAGCTTTTTCAGCAGCCATAACAGCAGCAGTTTCGGATTTGACTTTACCCATATCGTCTTGAATGTTTCTCATATACTGGTCGATCATCTTTTCTGGGTCTTCTGCTTTGTCTAAAAGTGCATTGATATTTGCAGACATGATGTCTGTAAAACGTGTTAATATATTGGCCATAGTATTGTCCTCCATAGGTATAAAATATTTTCTTAATAATATCATATGTATACCTTATAAAGCAATACGTATAGAAAGAACATTAGATTGACGATAGTTAAAAGAAAATAAAATTGATAAAAAATAATAAAAAAATCCAACTAAATTCACAAAATAGTTGTAAAATCATAAGAATTTTAGTAGAATATACACTATACATTACTGACGAAGTGAGGAGGCAAAATGAATGAAAGTATTTAGAACAGATGAAATAAGGAATGTGGCTTTACTAGGACATGGTGGTTGTGGTAAGACGAGTTTGTTAGAGGCGATGGCATTTGTTTCAGGAGCAACTACTCGTATGGGTAAGATAAGCGATAAGAATACAATCGGAGATTTTGACAAAGAAGAACAAAAGAGGGGTTTTTCACTGAGCACTTCATTGTATCCAATTGAGTGGGAAAAGGCGAAGATTAATATATTAGACACGCCTGGATATTTTGATTTTGTTGGAGAGGTAGAAGAGGCTATGAGTGCTGTGGACGCAGCGATTATCGTAGTTTCAGGAAAGGCAGGGGTAGAAGTAGGAACAGAAAAAGCATGGGAATTATGTGAAAAATACAATTTACCTCGCATGTTTTATGTTACGGAAATGGATGTGGATGACGCAAGTTTCCGACAAGTAGTTGCTGATTTGACTGAAAAGTACGGAAAATGCATCGCACCAAGAGCGATTCCAATTAGAGAAAATCAAAAGTTGATAGGGTACGTGAATGTAATTAAAAATGCAGGACGAAAGTTTGCGGGAATCGGACAAAGAGAAGAGTGTGAAATTCCGGAATATTGTATGCCGAACCTACAGATTTGTAGAGAAACTCTTTTAGAAGCAGTTGCAGAGACGAGTGATGCATTCATGGAGAGGTATTTTGCAGGAGAAGAGTTTTCATTAGAAGAAATAAGAGCTGCACTTCGTACGAATGTACTAGACGGATCTATTGTACCAATCGGTATGGGATCCAACCTAAGTGCGCATGGAGTAGAAAACTTACTTTCTGATGTGGTGAGATATTTCCCAAGTCCAGAGAAAAGAGAGTGTATCGGCATTAACAGAACAACGAATGAGATGTTTGAAGCAAATTATGATTTTGCAATGCCAAAAAGTGCTTATGTATTTAAAACGATGGCAGATCCTTTTATTGGTAAGTATTCCTTTGTAAAGGTGTGCTCAGGTGTATTGAAAGGAGAAGATACTCTCTTTAATGCAGATACAGATACAGAAGAAAAATTAGGAAAAGTATATACAATGATGGGTGGAAAACCTATCGAAGTGGAAGAATTACACGCTGGTGATATCGGTGCGATAGCAAAGCTAGTAAAGACTAAAACAGGAGATACCCTGTCTACAAAGTCAAAACCTATCGTGTATGCGAGAACAGAATTTACAGTACCTTATACTTATATGAAATATGTAGTTACGAAAAAAGGGGATGAAGATAAAGTATCCCAAGCGTTAGCAAAGCTTATGAGCGAAGATGTAACGTTAAAGACGATGAATGATAGCGAAAATCATCAAGCGTTATTATATGGAGTGGGAGATCAACATTTAGAAGTGGTTGTAAGTAAACTTTTAGAGCGCTACAAAGTAGAAATCAAATTAGAAACTCCAAAGGTGGCCTTTAGAGAAACCATACGAAAGAGCTCAGATATTGATTCTAAGTACAAGAAGCAATCAGGAGGACATGGACAATATGGACATGTTAAATTGAAATTTGATCCATCGGGAGATTTAGAGACACCATTTGAATTTACTGAAACAGTAGTAGGTGGAGCAGTGCCTAGAAACTACTTCCCAGCAGTAGAAAAGGGATTGCAAGATGCGGTGTTGAAAGGACCTCTTGCAGGTTATCCAGTAGTAGGAGTAAAAGTAACCTTATATGATGGATCTTATCATCCTGTAGATTCTTCGGAGATGGCATTTAAAACAGCTACAGTACAAGGATTTAAGAAAGGGTTTTTAGAAGCAACACCAGTATTGTTAGAACCGATTGCCAATATCAAAGTAACAGTACCAGATGAGTATACGGGTGACGTAATGGGAGACTTAAACAAGAGAAGAGGACGTGTTCTTGGAATGACCCCATTAGCAGGTGCAAAGCAAACCATTGAAGCAGACATTCCAATGACAGGTGTGTTTGGGTATTGTACAAATCTACGGGCAATGACAGGTGGTAGAGGAGAATATTCTTATGAATTCGCAAGGTATGAGCAGGCGCCAAGTGACATTCAGGAAAAAGAAATAGCTGCAAGAGAAAAAGACGAGTAAAAGAAAATTAAAAGAAGGTAACAATTCAGCCTAACATCTCGGATAGGTCGTTACACGACCAATTACGCTACTACGTAGCTATATCCTCGATTACGGCAAAGCGCCTTATGGCTGTATTACAAGGTTCATCTGCTGCTATGCAAGCATATCGCAGAATCACTTGTATTCAGCCGCAAGGCTGAATTGTTACAAAAGAAGAGAAAAACTGTAGGAGAGTTCCTTGTGAAAGGGACTCTCTTATGTTACTATTAAGAAATAGTTATGAAAAAATGAGGAGGATATATGAAAATAAAAAGTAAAATAATGATTGTTTTAGCGGTAATCGTAGCAATAGGAATCTATTATTACATTACACTGCCAGCGCTTAGTATTCATTCTTCGGAGTTTTGGATGTTTATTATCTTTATATTTGCAGCAATTGCAGCAGGATATATTATGAAGAAACGAATACAACCACAGGAGATACGAGAATCAAAGCGCGCAAAATTCTTAATAGGAATTGTAGCTGTGCTATTGCTCATTTTTGCAGGTGGAAGTATTTTATCATCTCCAATTGTAAATGCAGACCAATATCGCCAACTAATGACAGTGGAGGATGGGAATATCACAGAGGATATTGAGGAATTATCTTACGATCAAATACCAATATTAGACAAGGATTCAGCCGCGATTATAGGGAACAGAGAAATGGGTAGCATTACAGATATGGTGTCTCAATTTGAGGTGGATGATATTTATTCTCAAATTAATTACAAGGAAAAACCAATTAGGGTATCGCCACTTAAATATGCTAGTTTTATCCGATGGTTCACAAACCAAAGTGAGGGAATTCCAGGATATATCGAAATCGATATGGCAACACAGGAAGCAGAACTTGTAAGATTGACAGAGGAAATTAAGTATTCAGAAGCAGAGTATTTCAATCGAAATATTTATCGTCATTTACGATTTGAATACCCGACTTACATCTTTGATCGTTTGAGTTTTGAAATCGATGATGAAGGAACGCCTTATTATATTGCACCGGTCAAAAAATTTAACATTGGATTGTTTGGTGGAGTGACGATAGGAAAAGCAGTGCTAGTAAATGCAATTACTGGAGAGACCACAGAATATGAAATAGAAGAAGTACCAGAGTGGGTAGATAGGGTATATTCAGCAGATTTGTTAGTGGAGTTGTATAACTACCATGGAACGTTAGTGAATGGGTATTTCAATAGTATTTTGGGTCAGAGAGATTGTCTGCAAGCTACAGAAGGATATAATTATCTAGCGATAGATAATGATGTATGGGTATACACAGGAGTTACCTCAGTTACAAGTGATCAATCAAATGTAGGGTTTGTACTGATGAATCAAAGAACCATGGAAACAAAGTTCTACGAGGTGGAAGGTGCTACAGAAACATCAGCCATGTCATCAGCAGAAGGAAAAGTACAGCATCTCGGTTATGTGGCAACATTTCCATTACTTTTGAATATTTCAGATGAACCAACATACTTTATTGCACTAAAAGATGCAGCCGGACTTGTAAAGAACTATGCAATGGTAAATGTTCAAAAGTTCCAATTAGTTGCCATTGGCGATACGGTGGCACAGTGTGAGGAAGCTTATGTGGAGTTGCTCAGTACGAATGGAGTGCTAAAAGAGGACGAAGCAACAGAAGAGTTAGAAGAAATTACAGGTGTCATTCGTAAAATTACAGAAGGTGTTGTTGAAGGAAACTCACATTACTATATAATTCTAGAAGATGAAACAGAATTATTTGAAGTAGTATTAAAAGATAACCTGGATATTGTAAGATATAGTGAAGGTGACAGCATTAAAATGTCGTATGAGCAAAGAGAAACAGTAAATCGTGTAGAAAGCGTAGAATAAGTAAAGGGAATAGAATAAAAACATAGCCTAGAAAAGTGGAAGGATTATAAATCTAACTTTTCTAGGCTATTGTTTTAATTAAGAATTTTACAATCTTCTAATGAAGCAACAACTTCTCTTTCAACGCTACAACTTATATAGAAGTCAACATCAGTGGAAATTGATTTTAGCTTATTTAAAAATTCAACTAAACTGTCAGGAGAAATATTGGCATGTTTTAAGAGGCCATCTATAAAAACGACTTGAATATCATGGTTAGCAGCAAGCATACCAGAGATAAAGCCTATGTATTCATCGCCATTAGTAACAACAGGATGATCCTTCATAAAGATTACACGAATATCGTGTGAGATGTTACAAGATTCTTTGTGAGAGCGTTTTATAAAGATTACATTTCCTTCACATTTTTTAACTGATTCGTTTGCTAAGTCAAACAATTGCTGTGTTTTTCCGCTGCCCTTTGGCCCGATTAATAAATTCACCATAACAAATCTCTCCTTTATTCATTTATTTTGTATAAATACAATGGAATTATAAGAACATTATACAACAAAATCACTAACGAAACAAGGGAAAAGTGAGAGGGGAAGGTGGAAATGAAAAGGATTTGAAATGCTATTATAAATATGGTAAAATACTAGATAGTATGTATTGAGATAAACTTAGGAGGAAATAAAAGATGGCAATACCTTATAATCATAGAGCAATCGAGCAGAAATGGAGTAAGAACTGGAAAGAAAATCCAGTGAATACAAAAATAGATGAGAGTGGAAATCCAAAAGAGAAATATTACTGTTTGGACATGTTCCCATATCCGTCAGGAAGTGGACTTCATGTAGGGCACTGGAGAGGTTATGTAATTTCAGATGTATGGAGTAGATATAAACTGCAACAGAATCATTACATTGTACATCCAATGGGATGGGATGCGTTTGGACTACCAGCAGAGAACTATGCGATTAAAATGGGAGTACATCCATCGATTTCAACTGCAGAAAATGTTGCGAATATAAAGACCCAGATTGATGATATTGCAGCCCTATACGATTGGGACATGGAAGTGAATACGACAGATCCAGAGTTCTATAAATGGACGCAATGGATTTTTGTGAAAATGTTCAAAGAAGGACTTGCTTACGAAAAAGAGTTTCCGATTAATTGGTGTCCATCTTGTAAGACAGGACTTGCAAATGAAGAAGTTGTAAATGGCGGATGTGAGCGTTGTGGAACAGATGTTACAAAGAAGAACTTGCGTCAGTGGATGTTAAAAATCACAGCTTATGCAGAACGTTTATTGGCAGATTTGGATAAGTTAGAATGGCCAGAAAAAGTAAAGAAAATGCAAGCGGATTGGATTGGAAAAAGCTATGGGGCAGAAGTTGACTTTAAAGTAGATGGGACAGATAAAGCGATTACTGTTTATACAACAAGACCAGATACGCTATATGGAGCAACATTTATGGTTCTTGCACCAGAGCATGGTTATGCAAAAGAGTTAGCCACTGATGATAAGAAAGAAGAAGTGGAAGCTTATATATTCCAATCATCTATGAAATCTTCTGTTGATCGTTTGCAAGATAAAGAGAAGACAGGTGTATTTACAGGAAGTTATGCAATAAATCCAATCAATAATCAATTAGTGCCAATATGGTTGTCTGATTACGTATTAGCAGACTATGGAACTGGTGCGATTATGTGTGTACCAGCGCATGATGATAGAGACTTTGATTTTGCTAAGAAATTCGAAATACCAATTGTACAAGTTATTGCAAAAGATGGTGTAGCAGAAGAGAATATGGAAACTGCATATACGGAAGCAGTTGGAACTATGGTAAATTCAGGTGAATGGAATGGAATGGAATCTTCTGTGCTAAAAGCAGAAGCACCACACATGATTGAAAAAGAAGGTATTGGAAAAGCAACAGTAAACTACAAGTTACGTGACTGGGTATTTTCTCGTCAGCGTTATTGGGGAGAGCCAATTCCAATCGTACATTGTGACGAGTGTGGAGCGGTTCCAGTTCCAGAAGAACAACTTCCATTGACATTACCAGAGGTAGATTCATATGAACCAACTGGAACAGGTGAATCTCCACTTGCAGGAATTGAAAGTTGGGTAAATACGACTTGTCCTACTTGTGGTAAGCCAGCAAAGAGAGAGACGAATACTATGCCACAATGGGCTGGATCATCTTGGTATTTCTTGCGATATGTAGATAATAAAAATACAGAAGAGTTAATCTCGAAAGAAAAAGCAGCAACAATGCTTCCTGTTGATATGTATATCGGAGGGGTGGAGCATGCGGTATTACATTTGTTATATTCTAGATTCTACACAAAATTCTTATATGATATTGGAGTGGTAGACTTTGAGGAACCATTTAAAAAGTTGTTCAATCAAGGAATGATAACTGGGAAAAATGGAATCAAAATGAGTAAGTCAAAAGGAAACGTGGTGTCTCCAGATGATTTAGTAAGAGATTACGGATGCGATTCACTTAGAATGTATGAATTATTTGTAGGACCACCAGAGTTGGACGCTGAGTGGGATGAGAGGGGAATAGATGGAATCTATCGTTTCTTAAAACGCGTGTGGACATTGGTTTCTGATTCTGCAGATAAGGATATTAAAGCAACAAAAGAAATGATTAAGTTGCGTCATAAGATGATGAAAGACATTACAAACCGCCTAGAAAGCTTTAGTTTGAACACAGTTATTTCTGGATTTATGGAATATAACAATGCAATGATAGACCTTGCCAAAAAAGAAGGGGGGATGGATAAAGAAACTCTTGAGACAGTAGCAACATTACTCTCACCATTTGCGCCTCACATTGCAGAAGAAATGTGGGAAATGCTTGGACATACAGAAAGTGTATTTACAGCAGGATGGCCGATATATGATGAAGAGTTGACAAAAGATGATGAAATTGAAATCCCGGTACAAATTAATGGAAAGACAAAAGTGACTATTATGGTTGCAGCAGATATTGCAAAAGATGCTGCCATTGAAGCTGGAAAAGAAGCACTTGGTGATAAACTTACAGGAACGATTGTAAAAGAAATCTATGTTCCAGGAAGAATTATAAATATTGTTCAAAAGTAGGTAAGTGAATACAATAAGAACATAATTTTTAGTAACTATTTGGCATTGAGCTGAATAGTTACTTTTTTAATGTGAAATTGGGAAGTATGTTCTTGTTTTTCGTTAAGTTGTATGATAGTATAACTTGACACTTAAGAATTTAGAGGTGAAGTATGAAAAGAAATACTATGATAAAGAAGTTGTGTGTGGTTTTAACGCTGACAGCATTTATAACAGTAGGCTGTACAGATACAGAAGTAGAATCACAGGTAGATGTAGATGAGACAATAGAAGAAGAGGATGTGGTGTCCACTTTTGAATACATTACGATAGGTTATGCAAAAGGACCGGCACAGGATATTACTCAATATAATATAGGGAGTCATCTTCAGCAGAAATGCGAAGAAAAGGGGAGTGGATATATTGCAACAGAGGCAAATGGAGATTTAGGTTTACATATATCCCAAATAGAAGATATGCTCGAAGGAGAGTTACAATATTTAATTATAGAGCCGATACAAGAAATAGGGTATGAAGGAGTATTGGATAGAGCTAGAGATGCAGGGGTTGTAGTAATTGGAATTAATAATCCGATGTCAGGGAGTTACGCCACTTATTTACATGGTGAAAATGGGAAGGTAGTAGATTACGGTGAAGAGATTATAGATGTAATTGACCAGTTGAATAAGAATGAGGCAGTAGGTGAAGAAGTAGTCGTGGAGGCAGAAGATAATGAATGATATGACGACAGGAAATCCTAAGACGAAGATATTAAAGTTTATGGTACCAGTATTGTTGGGAAATCTATTTCAAAACTTATACAATATAGCAGATACTATGATTGTCGGTCGGTTTTTAGGTGTAGATGCTTTGGCCGCAGTGGGAGCGACAGGTGCAATATTGTTTTTTGTATGGGGATGGATTATAGGGTTGGCAAATGGATTTGGAGTGTTGATTTCACAGGCATTTGGTGCTAAAAACGAAAGATTAATCAAGCATTATGTTGCTATGGCTACTATTTTATGTGCTGTATTTGCAATTTCTATGACCGTATATTTTTTATTCATAAATGATTCCCTTTTACAGTTGA
Organism: uncultured Lachnospiraceae bacterium; assembly: GCA_964369425.1. Taxonomy (GTDB): domain Bacteria; phylum Bacillota; class Clostridia; order Lachnospirales; family Lachnospiraceae; genus CAUPWF01. The sequence goes on along the minus strand of CAYJGW010000025.1, from coordinate 2,656 downwards.
TGAATACACCGGATAATATCTATCAAGATACAAAGGAATATATTACTGTAATCTATACAGGGATTGCAGCTACATTTCTCTACAACATGCTTGCTTCAATAGCCAGAGGGTTTGGAGATAGTAAAACGCCGTTGTATTTTTTGATTATGTCTTCGGTACTAAATATAGGATTAGATTTTTATTTTATAGCAGAGCTATCACTTGGTGTGAAGGGGGCGGCATTAGCTACCATTATTTCACAAGCAGTATCGGGCGTATTATGTTTTATATATGTGTTTAGAAAATATGAAATTGTGAGATTTAATAGAGAAGAGGCAAAAATAAACCTTCATACCATCAAGAAGTTATTGATGATGGGAATTCCGATGGCGCTTCAGTTTTCTATTACGAGTATAGGGACAATGATTGTACAGTCTTCTTTAAATACATTAGGAGCAGTTCACATTGCAGCATATTCAGCAGCTATGAAAGTGCAGGGCGGATTCATGCAAGGCTACGTTGCACTTGGAGCCGCTATAGCAACTTATGTAGGACAAAATTTTGGTGCAGGGAAACTTGACAGAGTAAAAAAGGGAGTGAAGGACACTGTTCTTATTACAGCAGCAGTTAGTATCGCACTTATGATCATTTGTTACCTCTTTGGTGGCACCTTCGTGGAGTTGTTCGTTGCAGATGCATCAGGTGAGATTGTTGAAATAGGACAACAAATATTTAGGATAAGCTTGTGGTTTTACTTTTTCTTAGGACTTATCTTTATTTATAGAAATGCACTGCAAGGGTTAGGAAATGGTCTTATTCCAATGCTCGGAGGTGTTGCAGAACTAATTGCAAGAGGATTAGTTATTTGGTTGTTGTTTGAGCCACTACAATTTGTAGGGATATGTTTATCAGATCCATTGGCTTGGGTATTGGCGTTAGTACCACTGATTCCTTATTATTATTGGTATATGAAAAAAGTAAGCTGTTAAGGCTTTGAAAGGACGATAGATGGAAGAGAGTGTATTGTTAGCGGAAAAGATTATTTCTATGTTGATTGCTTGTTTTGTTGGATGGTTATTAGTAAAGAGAAAGTTGGTTGGTGAAAAAGAAAGTACAATTATCTCTAAATTAGTCGCTTACGTGTGCTCCCCTTGTGCAATTTTTAGTGCTTTTCAAATTGAATATTCTATAGAGAAAGTGATTGGGCTTTTTATAGCAATGGGATTAGCGATAGTGGTACTTGGAATCTTCATTTTGTTTACGAAAATATTTGGTGATAGGATAGGTCTGAAAGGAATTGAGAGAGCATCGGTAATTTACTCAAATGCAGGTTATTTAACCATCCCACTAGTGTATAGCGTACTTGGGCCAGAATGGGTATTTTATACATGTGGATATAGCGCGATACAGACATTGTTATTTTGGAGTCACTGCAAAGCGTTAGTCTGTAACGAGAGGAAAATAGAGTGGAAGAAAGCTCTGATTAACCCCAATTTTATCGCTATATACTTAGGATTTATTACGTTTATACTGGGAATTCAACTGCCTAAAATTCCTCAAGAAGCTGTAGAATCATTTGGAACAATGGTAGGGACGCTAAGCATGATAGTCATTGGTATATTGATGGCTGGAATAAATCTTAAAGATGCTATTGTAAATAAAAAAATTTACTTAATATGTTTTTTGAGACTTTTATTTTTACCAGTTATATCAATAGGGGTATTTACAGTAACAGGAAAATTTATTCATCATGAAGATTTAGGAATAATTATGATGATTGTGCTTTGGGCAGCAGCAGGTCCAGTAGGGGCTACGGTAACTCAGTTGGCACAAATCTATGAAGCAGATGCAGAATATGCAGCAAAGATAAATATGATTTCAGTGCTGTTTTGTGTAATGACAATGCCTTTAATGACGGCACTGTATCAATTGCTAAATAGCGGTTTAGGAATATAAAATGAAAAAATTGCGATAGGTTTCGAACGATTTTTAGGATGAAACATACACTAATATCAAAACGAAGTATTGGAGAATTTTATGCCTAACTACCGCAATAACCCGAATTATTGCAGGGCTACTAGCTCACAAAGCCCTAAATATAAGCACACGATAAATCAATATCAACCTGATTCAAATAAAGAAGAACTTTTAATGGGATGCTCCCTTGCGATGGCGTATGTGCCAATTCAGCAGTGGGAAAAACCTTATGAGATTGAAAAAGGGTTGCAAGTCGGAACCATTTTTCCAGAATTAGACAAACCATTTTTGGGGAAAGGTGGGTGTCGATAATGAAATATGATACACATACGAACTATAATCGAAATATGGGGAAGAAAGAATTAATGAACTATATCGACTGCACAACATTTGCAGTAATAGATTGTGGTCTATACCTAGATACTCATCCTACGGATAAGAGAGCACTGGAATATTTCAAGTACCAATGCGAATGTAGAAATGAGGCAGTAGCAGAATATGCGAAGCGATTTGGTCCTTTAACATTAGATTTAGTCAATATGTCTGATGAAGATTATTGGAACTGGATTGACCAACCATGGCCTTGGGAAGGGGGATATTGCTAGTATGTGGATTTATGAAAAGAAATTGGAGTATCCAGTGAAAATCAGCCAGCCAAATCCGAAATTGGCGCTTGCAATAATGACGCAATACGGAGGTC
>CAYJGW010000024.1:0-39485 GCA_964369425.1 uncultured Lachnospiraceae bacterium | reverse complement strand
ACATTTTTCAAGGTCTCTTTTGCTACTTCTGGTAAGATACATGTCTTGAAGCCAAGTTTCTTTGCTTCATTCACTCTTTGTTCTGGCATGCTAACTGCTCGTACTTCTCCGCTTAGTCCTACCTCTCCAAAGACAATGACTCTTTCATCTATTGGTCGATTCTTATAACTAGATACCAATGCCATTATGATACCCAGATCTATAGCTGGTTCATTCATTTTAATTCCACCTGCTATATTTACGTACGCATCACAATTTGATAATTGTAATCCCGCTCTTTTTTCTAGAACTGCCATCAGTAGATTCACACGATTATAATCGGTTCCTGCTGCCGTTCTTCTAGGCATCCCAAAATTGGTCTGACAGACCAGTGCTTGCACTTCTAGAAGGATTGGTCTTGTTCCTTCCATGGAGCATGCTACTACCGAACCTGATGCATTTTCTGGTTTCCCACTTAGCATGAATTCTGAAGGATTCTCTACTTCTTTTAATCCATCGTGCTGCATTTGAAATACTCCAATTTCGTTTGTAGAACCAAATCTATTCTTTACTCCTCGTAAGATTCGATAAGAAGCATGTCTATCGCCTTCAAAGTAAAGAACGGTATCCACCATATGCTCTAGCACTCTAGGTCCTGCCACTGTTCCTTCTTTTGTTACGTGTCCCACGATTATAATCGAGATTCCTAAGCCTTTTGCCAACTGCATAAATGTATTGGTTGATTCTCTTACTTGTGACACACTTCCTGGCGCAGAACTTATTTCTTCATTATACATTGTCTGTATGGAGTCAATCACCACAATCTCTGGTAATTTTTTTCGAATCACACCTTCGATACTTTGTAGGTTTGTTTCACAGAGCAACATCATAGCTTTATTAAATTCGCCCATTCTGTTGGCTCGCAATTTGATCTGTTTGAGTGATTCCTCACCCGATATATATAGCACATTCTTTTCTTCATTGGATAGTTCTTTACATACTTGTAGTAGTAAAGTCGATTTTCCAATCCCAGGATCTCCACCCACCAAAATAAGGGAGCCGGGGACGATACCGCCTCCAAGCACCCTATCTAATTCACCTATTTTGGTCAAGATTCTCTCTTCTGTATCCGTCTCTACACTAGATAATGAGACGATTTCATTTGCAATACTTCTACTAGCTGCTGAAGTAGCTTTTGTAGTTCCACCTTTGATTTTTTCTTCTACAAAAGAATTCCACTCCTTGCACATGGGACATTGACCAAGCCATTTCCCTTCTTCATGCCCACAGTTCTGACAGAAGTATACACTTTTTACCTTAGCCATCTTACACCTATCTCTTCACCACTTCTATTGTAGTAGGTGTTCCATTTTCTAATTCTACACTAATACTCATCTTACCGCCAAGATTCGTCACGACTTCACTTGTAAGACCACCATCGATATGTACTTCATATTCTTGGCTTGGCTCTAACTCTAAAGTCATCTGAATATCGTTACTTGCTTCTACTTGAAAACTCACTCTCTCACTTGTCAATTTAAAATCTGATACGCTAGAACCTGGAACCGACTCGTATACAAGCATTCCATTCTTCTCTAGTTTTGTAATCTCTTTGAAAGTTTTTACTTTGTAGATATCACCTGCAAACTCAAAATCTTCCTTTTTTGTCTTACTTGGTAACAAAAAATCACCAAAGCACAATGCACCATCTTCGTTTACTGTTAAAATTTCTTTTGTAATTGACATGTTTTTCCTCCTACTAGTACACATTCACGTTTCTGCTATTTCCTTTATTATACTGCATTTAAACATTCATTTCTAGTTTTTTATATAAAACTTCACGCCTTCTTTTAATATACCTGCTTCAATAGTCATTCCTCTTTTCACTTCTCCCGAAAGGACTTCGTCTGCTAATACATCTTCCAACTGGCTTTGCACCGCTCTTTTTAGTGGTCTAGCTCCATATTTATTATCCGTTCCCTTTAAGACAATGCGGTCTTTTACAGACTTTCTGATAACCACAGTGATATCCATTTGATCTTTTACTCGTTTTGTAAATTCATTACATAGCAATGTAACGATTTTACCTAAGTGCTCTTTTTCTAATGGATGGAATACAATCACTTCATCGATACGGTTTAAGAATTCTGGTCTAAAGATTTTTTTCACTTCTTCCATTACACCTGATTTCATCTTTTTATAATCTGCTGCTGTATCTTCTTGTGCAGCAAATCCTAATTTTTTAGGCTCTATAATCGATTTTGCCCCTGCATTAGATGTCATGATAATCACTGTATTTTTAAAATCTACTCTTCTACCTTGGGAATCTGTAATGTGACCATCATCCAACACTTGTAACAAGATGTTAAATACATCTGGGTGGGCTTTTTCAATTTCATCAAATAAGATTACTGAATATGGGTTTCTTCTCACCTTTTCACTTAATTGACCGCCTTCTTCATGACCTACGTATCCAGGTGGTGAACCAATTAGTTTTGAAACGCTATGTTTTTCCATATATTCAGACATATCGATTCGAATCATCGCATCATCTTTTCCAAAAAGTGTCTCTGCTAGTGCTTTTGACAACTCTGTCTTCCCAACTCCGGTTGGTCCTAAGAACAAAAATGAGCCAACTGGTCTATTTGGGTCTTTTAAACCTACTCTTCCTCGTTTCACCGCTCTAGACACTGCACTTACCGCTTCCTCTTGTCCAATCACTCGCTTATGTAGCGTAGATTCTAACTTTTGAAGTCTTGCACTTTCCGTTTCTCCTAATTTTTGCACTGGGACTTTTGTCCACACTGATACTACTTCTTCAATGTCGTTTTCATCAACTGTTAGCTCTTTCTTTTGGATTTTTCGGTCAAATTGTTTTTTGAGACTTTCAAGTTTATCTTCACCTTGGCTTTGCAATTGATTCAATCGCCCTGCTTCTACAAAGTCTCCTTCCACAATCTTTCGTTCCTTTTCTTCCATCCATTCTTTAATAGATACTTCTAACTTTCTCATCGGTTCTGGCACTCTAAATCCTCGAAGTCGTACCTTTGAACAAGCTTCATCAAGGACATCAATTGCTTTATCTGGCAAAAATCGGTCATTAATGTAGCGTGCTGATAACTGAACTGCTGATTCTAAAGCTTCTTTTGAAATCTTTAGGTTATGATGTCTTTCGTAACTTCCTCGCAAGCCTTCTAGTATCGATAAGCACTGTTCTTCTGTAGGCTCTTCTACTTGTATTGGTTGAAATCTTCGTTCCAAAGCCGCATCTTTTTCGATATATTTTCGATACTCCGAAATCGTCGTAGCACCAATTAACTGAATTTCACCTCTGGCTAAAGATGGTTTTAATATACTAGATGCATCAATCGCACCTTCTGCACCACCTGCGCCTACCATAGTATGAACTTCATCCATGAATAGGATAATATCTCCTGAGTTTTTCACCTCTGAGATTAGACGCTTCATCCGCTCTTCAAATTCTCCACGATACTTAGATCCTGCAAGCATACCTGATAAATCTAACGTTAGTATTCGCTTATCTTTCATCTCATTTGGCACAATTCCTGCTGCTACTTGTAGTGCTAGTCCTTCCACAATCGCTGTTTTCCCAACTCCAGGTTCTCCAATCAAGCATGGATTATTCTTTGTACGCCTACTTAGAATTTCCATCAATCGATTAATCTCTTGTTGTCTCCCAATAACTGGATCTAGCTTTCCTTCATTAGCCATAGCTGTCAAGTCTTTGCTATATTGCGCTAAGAAAGAACTACTTCCTCTCTCTTCCTCTTCTTGTGGATGATCTTTTGGATCTGCTCCCACTCCTAAGATGATATCTTCATATAACTTCTTTAAATTGACATTCATAGTCGTCAATACTCTAGTACCTACACAGTCAATGTCTTTCATCATAGCAATCAACATATGTTCTGTACCAATTTTATCACTTTTAAACTTTGCAGCTTCTCTCCCACTGTTATCTAGCAAATATTCAAGTCTTGGGCTATACTCAGGTTTTATATCAATCACCTCACTTGGTGATACCAACTCATTGATTATCTTAATAATTTCTACATCATCAACATCGTTTGCAGCAAGTACTTGACTTGCAACCCCAGTAAAGACTTTTCTAAGACCCACTAACAAATGCTCCGTTCCAATATACGGATGACCTAACTCTTTGGTGGCCTGCTTTGCAATCTTCAATGCTTCTAGTGCCTGTTTCGTGTAACTCTGTTTCATATTCGCCTCCATATCCTCAAACCATTAGGTGTTCCCACTACTTTATCATACATACGTGTGTTGAATCCATTATAGTATCAAATCAAAAAAAAGACAAGGTTGTACACACTTTTTCTTCTTTACCCTACTAATATCCGGTTTCTTCATTTTAGTTGGATTTTTACCTAAAATAATCCCTACCAATATACAGAATCGTCTATTTGGTAGGGATTTTCTATTTTAACACTATGAAGGTAAGGAGTACAAATTTTCTCAACACCAACTTCATCTCGCTTGGTGTCTGTATCTTTCTCTAAGATACTTCCGCTGTTTCTTTCATAAGATATTCTTTTGCTTCTTTCTCTGTTAATTCCATCTGAGTCATCAATTGCCTTATAATTTCCTCTTTTGGCTGTTCCATCGCTTTCAAAACATTGATAATTCCTACAGCTTGTCCCTCAGCTCTACTTTCCTCTTTTTCCATTATTAGATGCTTTTCAGCATCGTATTCGAATATACTCACACTCATAACCTCCCCTCGATGTGTCCTTAGAAATTCAGCTAACACATCATTCTTTATACACTGGTCTATCGCCCATTCAACCTTCTCTTCTATTGTCATATGTTCAGGCGCTTCACGCACAGCTTGCACGTAATAAGCATATTCTTTCAATGTCTTGCAATGTTCCATCAACGCTATGTTATGCCCTTTATTAATGTTTAAGACTAACACTTTCAATTCTAAATCCACATCATCATCATTTGTGATATACGCATCAGACAGCTTATGAATGCTCCTATCTGGCATTTCCTTCACACCATGTAGACTGATGTTCATACAAAGATAGCCTTCCATCAATTACAAAGGAAATGTCATTTTTATAAGACATATAGATTACATTTTCCAATGTATTTACCTCTAACCCCTCTATATCTGTATAGCTTGTTCCTGCAACTGCATTGTACAGGGAAAGTAATTCCTTCTTTTCTGCAAAGAGCATGCGAAAAATCCCATCTTTGTACTTCTGATTCACTGTTACCATATGAATTCCTCCTTATTCATTTGATGCGCTAAGGAGAACTTTCTAATTTCAGATTTCTTCTCCTTGCTTTAATTAATTGGATAGTTAAAGCATAAAAAGAGTTTAGATATTAGACAGCCATACGGCTTGGATGCGATTACTCGCAAGAATGATAGACTCAATCTGCTTTGTTTGAATTGTAGCATAGAAAATTTCGGCTTTCAAGTTCATTTTTTTCTATTTTAACTTTTCTTCTTTCCTCTATTAATATCCGTTTGCTTCATTTTGGTTGGAGTTTTGCATAAAATAATCCCTACCAATATACAGAATCGTCTATTTGGTAGGGATCTTACTTCATCAATATTTAATAATTCACTGCTCTTAACTCAAAATATGCTTGTGGATGTGCACATACAGGACATACATTTGGTGCCACTTCACTATCTACAATATGTCCACAATTTCTACAAATCCATACTTCTTTTGTCTCTTTTTTAAATACAGATCCATCTTCGATATTGGCTAGTACTTTTCTATAACGCTCTTCGTGTTCTTTTTCTATCTTCGCAACCCCTGCAAACAATTCTGCAATGTGGTCAAACCCTTCTTCTTTTGCTTCCTTTGCCATACGTGCATACATATCTGTCCATTCATCGTGTTCCCCTGCTGCTGCATCTTTAAGATTCTCAATTGTTGAACCTACAGCACCACCAGCTAAAAGCTTGAACCATATCTTCGCATGTTCTTTTTCATTGTTTGCTGTCTCTTCAAAGATTGCTGCAATCTGCTCATATCCATCTTTCTTTGCTTTTGACGCATAATAAGTGTACTTATTGCGTGCTTGACTTTCTCCTGCAAATGCATCTGCTAGATTTTGTTCTGTTTTTGTTCCCTTTAATTCCTTCATATGATACCTCCTCGTATCTAATATATCGACAAGTTTCATCATCTTCAATGTACCATCAACTCAAAGAAATTTCAAGGGGTTCCTTTATAATTTTAGCAGAGGAATGATCCTCTGCTAATTATATGACTTTATTTGTCTACTATACTCCAAAATGCTCGAATAACACTTTCTCTGCTTCTGCACTCCATAATCCTCTATTTGACTTACAACAAGCATCTAGTTTTGCGAACAATGAGTCATTCTTTCCAAGTTCTTCAAAGTCATCGATTGCTGTAAGAGGCATGTCGATTTGAGTGTACACCAATTTTTTCCCACCTGGAATCTTAGGCAGATTCAACGTTGTATCCGCTACACTGTCTAGTCCTCCTATATGAGTAACCATTACCGCTGGATCAATCAATCCTTTTGCTGATAAGTCAATCGCCTCTATCAAGTCATCTGTATTACCACCTGTCGTTCCAATGATATGTGAACTTGTGTAATGTACATTATATAGATTGATTCCTGCTGTAAATTGATTATCTGAAGGACCTGCGAAGAAATTCATACAACCATCAAAGGCAAGGACTTTATCCCCTAATTCTGCTACTTCTTTAAACGGAACATATACATAGACATCATCGTATCCTTTTCCATCTGTAATATCCATTAGGTGTTTCACATCGTCTTCTACTGCACTAGTATCTACGTAGATTAGTTCTACACCCTTTTCTTTTGCATACTCTTCTGAGATTACCATTCTAGCTCTATCAATTCTATCTTGGCTAATATCTGTCACAACAACCCTCTTTGGCTTATTCTCCATACAAAGCGCATAACTAATCGCTCCAAGTCCCATTGGTCCGCATCCGCCAAGAATAATGATGTTTCCGTCTACTTTTGTTCCCATAGAGTGTTCGTAATTCACTTTATTTGTATGGTAGTTCGCATGATACGCTCCAATGATGCAACTCATAGGCTCTCCTAGAGATGCTTGGAAATAGGAATCTCCATCATAATTCAACAGGCACCCAAGCTCCATAACCTCTTGAGGTATGATACAGTATGTACAATCTCCTCCAAAGAATTCATAAGAGTATCCTGGCGAATCTAGTTTCCCTTGATAATTCAATGCCGGTTGTAGGGCAAATTTTTGTCCTGGTTTGAATTGATCTTGCCACTTTGAACCGACTTCTACGATATCTCCAGAGAATTCATGTCCTACAATAATTGGGTTTGTATCTATATTTTGAGGTGCTCTTTTATGCGCCTTTCCCTGCTCTGCTAATTTATATGTAGACATACAGATACTATCACTGATTACTTTTACCAAAATTTCATCATCTTTAATCGCTGGTAATTCAAACTCTTCACATCTTAAATCTCTTGCTCCATACATTCTCACTGCTCTTGATTTCATTTATTTTTCCTCTTTTCAATTATATTATTTCGTTTATTTTTACTTTTTCTTTTAATTCTCGTACCAAATCATAATTTGGTGGCTTCGTACCAATTGTTACCACTGCGCCTGCCGATGTTGCTACTGCAAGTGCAATCCAATCTTTCACCTCTAATCCTTCATGCATCCCATAAGTAATTGCTGCTACCATTGCATCACCAGCTCCTACAGCAGAATGTGCTTCAATTTCAAGCCCTGGCACTTGATAAACTTTTTGATCTATCAGAAATAATGCGCCCTCTTTTCCCATAGAAATAGCGATATTTTTCACATTTTTCTCTCGTAGCCTTTGTGCAATCTCAATCACTTCTATCAGCGGCTTATCTTCATGGATTCCATAGTATTGAAGTAGTTCAAATTTATTTGGTTTTATCATATCAGGTCCTGCTTCAATAGCCTCTTCAAAGGGTTCCCCGTCCACATCTAAGAATACTTGTGCATTCTTTGCCTTTAATCTCTCAATTATGACTTTGTATATGGAAGGATTTACTCCTTTTGGAATACTTCCCGCAAGAACAAAAACAGTCTTTTCAGTCGCATAAAACTCTAATTTTTCTACCAATGCTTCAATTGACTCTTGCGAAACAACAGGTCCTTGCTCATTTAATTCTGTAAGAACCCCACCTGGTTCTAATACTTTCAGATTCGTCCTTGTCTCACCTTCTACAAAAATAAAATCATTTTCAATCCCAAGCTCATCTAAGGTCGATTTTATTCCCTGCCCTGCTCCACCTGCCAAGAAACCTGTAGCTATCGTTTTTCCACCTAATGCTCGGATAGTCTTTGATACATTGATTCCCTTACCTCCCACATCAGACACCACATTTTCCAAACGATTCAACCCTTCGTGGGTAAACTTTTGTAACTCTGCAGTCTTATCAATGGCTGGGTTCATGGTTACTGTTACTATCATCTATGCCTCCTTGCTTGTGATAAAATCATAGATTTCATCTACGCCTTTTGTCGCCATCTCTGCTACCACTTCTTCTTCGCACAACTTTTCAGCAATGTTTCCTAGTAGATCTAGATGTTCGTCCCCTTTTCCTGCGATTGCAACTACAATTTTTACATTTTCTCCATTCCAATCTGTTCCTTCTGGAAATGTCATAATCGCAAGACCCGAACTTTTCACTTCTTTCTTCGCACTATCTACTCCATGAGGGATAGCAATTCCATTCCCCATATTTGTAGCAAAGGTCTCCTCTCTTTCTAGCATAGCTGGGACGTAACTTTGATTCACATATCCAGAATCTACAAGTAATTGCCCAATTTCATTGATTACATCGTCTTTATTCATCCCCATCTTTCCTGTGATGATATTCTTTTTCATTAAGATTTCATTCTTCTTCGCTTTCTTAAAAAACATAATAGTTTCCTCCTATACTTGATCCAACATCATCATAAAATAGCTTTTTAACACTCTTGATAATGCTCCTTTGATCATCTCTTCTTCTTTTTCTTTCATTATTTTCAAAAACAGCTCATCTTCTACCAATTGCTCACTTATATACCCAAGTAATCCTCGATTCATCATCTTATCGGAATCATTTGGTAATAAAAGTACGATCAATACTTTCATCCCTTGCATCTGAGGAGTCTTAAATCCTTCTCCAGTTTTTGGTCTCGCCACATGCATTGCAACATTATAAACCCCATTTGTGATACAGTGTAACAGTCCAATTTCTAACTCTGGTATCATCTGTGTGGATATTTCTTCTCGCTTTCTAATATCCTCTATAATTTGAACCTGTTGCCCTGGTTGCTTTGTAATCGTCTTTGCAATCACTTCTAAGCTCTCTTCAAATGTTACATCATCTTCCAAATCGATTCTTTTTAGTTTTGATATTAATGTTTTAATTGCACTAGACAACTTATTAATATCTTCTAATTGTCTTGAAAAATCACTTTCTATTCCATTTTTAATTGGCTTCATCTCGTATTTGCTCACTCGTTGCTCAATCTCTGCTAGATCTTTTACTGGCAACAAGGGACTTACATACACCACTTCGGTCTCGATATCTTCCATTCGAATACTAGAGACAAAAAAGTCTTCTAATCGTAATATATGTTCTGTCAATTCTTCTTTTCCATATGCAGTCAATTGAACCCTTTTTTTCAATAAGTTTTCTAGTTTTGATAGCATCAATCTCGAAATTCCTATTCCACTCGCACAGACAATCCCTATTCGTACTGTTCTTTTTATTTCCTTTTGTGAATCAATTCTTACAACTGCTGCACCAAAGTGAATTGCCAAAAATCCTATTTCTGTATCTGGTACTTGATAACCCGTGAGTTCTTCTAACTTTTTTGCTACCTTAACACATCGCTGATATACCTCTGAATAATTTTCTTTAATTTCTTCAAGATGGATATTTTCAATCGGCATATGATGCTTCAACCTTACTAGTGTCGGTTCTAGATGCGAATGGAGTCCATTCACAAAATCCTCGTCAGACTTTAACAATGGAATCAGCGATTCATCATACGCATGAATCAACGCTTCTACAATATCACTAATCTTCTGTATATCGCCTGCTTTTCCATCATATATCGCAGTTGATTTTTGTGATTTTGAGCCTTTAATATAAATGTAAATATAATACGTTTCGGTTTGAGGCATTTCTATTTGAAATGTGTAAGATAGAGCTTCTGTTAACACTTTAGCTAATTGATACTCTTCACTATCCACTTCATCTTTAGAAACTTCTGCTTCTTTGTTGATAAATTCTTCTTTTCGGATGCGCTCAATTGCAATTGTCAGATGTATCACTAGTCGCATATAGGATTCTTGTGTCATTCTGTTTAATCTACTATCAGAAATGGTCGCTAGACAATCTACTACTTTTTGTAAGACCGCCTTATTCATCAACCCTTTTTCTACGCTTGCATCATCCCAATCACCGGAATTGTCCTCTCGCATACTCGCTTCAATTTCCTCTGCAATCACACGAATCATCGCTTGTCTAAAAGATTCTTCCTTCCCCTCTAAGTAAATCCCTACACCCTGTTTTTTTACAACTTTCACTTGATACTCGTCAAAAAAGTCTTGTATTTCTTCTAGGTCTTTATTAATCGTAGTTTCGCTTACTTTCAGTAACTCACCGTAGTAGAACGCTTTTCTTGGACTTTGATCTTTTAACAATTCTGTAATCAGGACTTTCTTTCGCACTTGTTTATCCGAGATATCCTCTTTTTCATAGTCCTCTAGCTCTACTAACAAAGATTCCTTATCCTCTAGTTCACCTTCAATCCAGATACCTACACGGGTTTTAGATATCAATTGTAAATTTCTTTTCGCTAAAAAGTATGCTATGTAATCCAATTCTCTTTGAACCGTTCGCTTGCTCACATTCAACTCTTCCGCTAATGCTTTTACAGGAACTGGTGCATTTCTTTTCAATAACATCCATAAAATATTTCGTACTCTAGGCGTGATATCTACCACCTCCTTATCCACATAATTGCTCTACTTCGCTAATTCTTTTGCCAGTTCATCATACTGTGGTGCTGCCATAAAATTAGTAATTAACACTAGTCTTGCCTGTGGTGCACTGTTTCTTGCTCGTTCTTGCAGTGCTTCATGTGTCACTACAATCTGCGCATCGCTTGGTATATTCGACACTGATGCATGTACCACTGTGATATCCCCTCGATTTGCTGCTTTTAGCTTCTTTCGCAGTACAGTAGCTCCCATTGCGGAAGACCCCATCCCTGCATCACATGCAAATACAATTGTTTTGATATCTGCATTATTAATTTCTGTATTTTCTGTTGTATCTGCACTTTTTTCTACTGCAAGACCTTTCGCCTTGGCTTTCATCTCATTCTTCTTTTCTAAGGCTTGTTCTAGTCCATCTTCTTTTCCAAAGATACGTACAAGAGGCAATGCCACCACAAACGATACAACTGCTGCAACCGCTACACCTATCAATACTTGTACGATACCACCTTTTGGTGCTAGCGCTATTAAAGCGATGATACTCCCTGGTGATGCCGGTGATACTAATGCTGCATCTGCTAGTACAAATGCTAACGTTCCACTTGCTCCTCCTGCAATCACTGCAAGTAATAATGATGGATTCATCAATATGTATGGGAAATAGATTTCATGAATTCCACCAAAGAAATGGATAATCACCGCTCCTGGTGCTGAACTTTTTGCTGTTCCTTTTCCCGCTACACAATATGCTAGTAATACACCCAATCCAGGTCCTGGATTTGATTCTAGTAAGAAGAATACAGATTTTCCTAGTTCTTCCATTTGGTCAATTCCAAGTGGTGATAAAATACCATGGTTAATTGCGTTATTTAAGAATAGCACTTTCGCTGGTTCAATAAATAATGCCGTTAGTGGCAATAAGCTATGTTCAACAAAGAACTCTACTCCCCTTGCTAGTCCACTCGTAGCCGCTGTTACAAGTGGTGCAAAACCATAATATGCCAAAATCGCTAATATCAAGCCGATGATTCCAATTGAGAAGTTGTTTACCAACATCTCAAATCCTGCTTTTACTCTTCCATGAATCAATTTATCAAATTCTTTGATGATTTTACCTGCTAGCGGTCCTAAAATCATCGCTCCAAGGAACATCGGAATATCTGTTGCAACGATAATTCCCATTGCTGCAATCGTTCCAATTACTCCACCTCTGTCACCACCTACCATCTTACCACCTGTGTAGGCAATCAATAGAGGCAACAAGTATTTATTAATCGGATCCACCAGACTTACCAACTCTTCATTTGGTAACCATCCTGTTTCAATAAATAATGCTGTTATAAATCCCCAAGCAATAAATGCTCCAATATTTGGCATTACCATGCCACTCAAAAACCTTCCAAACACCTGCACTTTTTCTTTCATCCGTCACTTCTCCTACAATTTTTTCGGTAGTCGGCCAACTCCTTTTCTTGACTTTATTATACTGGTCATTCTTGTTGATTTCAAATGAAAGAAACTGCATTTTGCCATTCCTTATTAGTGACATTAGCGTTTTTATGTCATTAATCATAGTTTCTTGTTTTAAAAAAATCAGATAACGACACACCTGCCATTACCTGATTTCACTTTATTATTCTTTATTATTCTTTACGCTTCATCGATTGCTTTCCCGATGTCTGTTCTCATATACTTGTTTGCAAATTCGATCCAGTTTGTTGCTTCATAAGCATTTTTTCTTGCCTCTTTTAAATCTCTTCCTTTTGCTGTAATCCCTACTACGCGACCACCGTTTGTCACAATTTGCTCTTCTTTAAATGCTGTTCCTGCATGGAAGCAATAATATCCTTCTTTCTCTTTGAACTTTTCAAATCCACTCATAGGAATGCCTTTTTCATAAGATTCTGGATATCCTTGTGATGCAAGCACTACACATACCGCCGCATTATCTTCGAATTCTAGCTCAATCTGATCTAAAGTTCC
The DNA here is from genome assembly GCA_964369425.1 of uncultured Lachnospiraceae bacterium. GTDB lineage: Bacteria > Bacillota > Clostridia > Lachnospirales > Lachnospiraceae > CAUPWF01. Next base: position 26,496 of record CAYJGW010000024.1, on the reverse strand, counting down.
ATCAACACAAGCTTCGATTACTTCAATGATATCATTTTTCATTCTCGGCAACACTACCTGCGCTTCTGGATCGCCAAATCTTGCATTATACTCTAACACTTTTGGACCTTCGTCTGTAAGCATCAAACCAAAGAATATGATTCCTTTAAAAGGACGTCCTTCTGATTTCATAGCATCTACTGTTTTTTGGAAGATGTACTCGTTACAAAACTCTTCTACTTCTTTTGTATAAAACGGACTTGGTGAAAATGTTCCCATACCACCTGTGTTCAATCCTTGATCTCCGTCTTTCGCACGCTTATGATCTTGTGCTGAAGTCATTGTTTTTACTGTATTACCGTCTACAAAAGATAGTACCGATACTTCTCTACCCACCATGAACTCTTCTACTACCATAGTGTTTCCAGCTGTACCAAACTTCTTATCTTCCATAATTTCTTTTACACCTGCAACTGCATCTTCTGGCTTTTCACAGATTAATACACCTTTTCCCAAAGCCAATCCATCTGCCTTTAGCACTAGCGGATATTTGGCTGTCGCTAGATATGTAAGCGCCTCTTTTGAATCATCAAAATTTCGATACCCTGCTGTAGGAATATCATACTTCAACATCAAATCCTTTGAAAAAGCTTTCGAGCCTTCTAATATTGCAGCTTTTTTATCTGGACCAAATACTCGAAGCCCTTCTTTTTCAAACGCATCCACCACTCCTGCTACAAGAGGGTCATCCATCCCAATAATCGTTAAATCAATACCTTCTTCTTTCGCAAACGTTGTAAGTTTATCAAATTCCATCGCCCCAATTGGCACACAAGTTGCACATTCTGCAATTCCTGCATTTCCTGGTGCACAAAAAACTTTCTCTACTTTTGAACTTTTCGCTACACTCCACGCAAGTGTATGCTCTCTTCCACCACTACCAACAATCAATACTTTCATAGAACCCTCCATCTTATCTTGCAACCACATGATTATTCACAATTTCGATGCGATTATTTGCAATATCATCAATTGCCTTCGGCAATATCTTCCACTCTGCCTCTTCCATTACTCTTCTTTGTAACACTTCAGGAGTATCCCCCATCTGCACTTCCACTGCCTTTTGAAAAATAATAGGCCCTGTATCCGTTCCTTCATCCACAAAGTGAACCGTTGCTCCTACAAGTTTCACGCCTCTTTCTAATGCAGCTTCGTGTACTTTTAATCCATAGTATCCTGTTCCACAAAAGGCTGGAATAAGAGATGGATGTACGTTAATAATTCGATTTGGATAGGCTTTGATCATATCACTTGGTATCACTACTAAAAATCCTGCAAGAACTATCAAATCCGCCTGCATCGACTCTACCACTTCTAGCAATTTTTGATTAAACTCTTCTCTATTTTCAAAATCTCTTGGAGAGCAGCATACAGCCTTTATCCCTGCTTTTGTAGCTCTCTCTAGCGCATATGCGTTCTTATTATTAGAAATCACACCCACAATTTCTGTGTTTGTGATTTCTTTATTTTGAACTGCATCTATAATCGCTTGTAAATTTGTACCACCACCGGATACCATTACAACCACTTTTAGCATAAAGTTACTCCCTTTTCACCTGCTTTAATCTCTCCTACCACATATGGAGTCTCTCCAGCTTGGCTCAATGCTTCCATTGTCTTTTCCACATCGTCTTTATCCACAGCCACCATCATACCAAGTCCCATATTGTAGGTATTGTACATCATCTCTTCGTCAATATTCCCCTCTTTTGCCAATAACTTAAAGATTGGAAGAACTTCATAGCTATCTTTTTTCACAACCGCATGAGTTCCTTCACATAACATACGAGGAATATTCTCATAAAAACCTCCACCTGTAATGTGACTACAAGCTTTGATACGAACGCCAGATTCTTTGATTGATCGCAGTGCTTTTACATAGATCTTCGTAGGTACAAGTAGTGCATCACCTAAAGTCGTTCCAAGTTCATCATAGTGTGTCTCTAGCGATTCTTTTGTCATCTCAAACACTTTTCTTACAAGAGAGAATCCATTACTATGAACTCCTGAAGATGCAATACCAATAAGTACATCGCCTGCTGTTAGTTCTTTTCCTGTAATCAAATCTTTCTCATCCACAACTCCAACTGCAAATCCAGCTAAGTCATACTCATCTTCTGGATAAAACCCTGGCATCTCTGCTGTCTCTCCACCTATAAGTGCTGCATTTGATTGCTTACAGCCATCTGCAACTCCACTTACGATTGTAGCAATCTTTTCTGGAAAGTTTTTTCCACAAGCAATGTAATCTAGGAAAAATAATGGTTCTCCACCTGCGCAAGCGATATCATTTACACACATAGCCACACAATCTACTCCGATTGTATCATGCTTATCCATAATAAATGCTAATTTAAGCTTTGTTCCTACTCCATCTGTACCCGATACTAGCGTAGGCTTTTCCATATCCTTAAATTTTTCCATTGAAAAAGCACCTGAAAATCCTCCGATGTTAGTCAACACCTCTGGTCTCATAGTCTGCTTCACATGTTCTTTCATCAATTCTACTGAACGATATCCTGCCTCTATATCAACGCCGGCTTTTTTGTAATCCATCTTCTTTCCTCCTACGTATCTTTTCTACATTTGCTTCAAATATTCTTTATATCCTACTTCGTCAAGTTTTGCAGCTTTTGCTGAAACCATCTCTTTCATCTCCTGCGAATACTCTTTCAATCTCGCCAATAATTCTGGATTTGATGTTGCTAAAATCTTAGCTGCAAGAACTGCTGCATTTACCCCTCCATCAATTGCTACAGTAGCTACTGGTACTCCTGGTGGCATTTGTACGATTGAGTGTAATGCATCTACACCATCTAAGTTCTTTGATGACAACGGAATACCAATGACTGGCATTGGGAAAATCGCTGCACACATTCCTGGTAAATGAGCTGCCATTCCTGCTCCTGCTACGATTACTTTGTAATCATTCTCTTCTGCTTTTGTTGCATAATCATAAAATACATCCGGCATTCTATGTGCTGAGATGATTGTCATCTCATAATCCACTCCTAATTTTTCAAAAGTGTCTGCCACTTTACTCATCACTTTCATATCTGAATCGCTACCCATTACTATTCCTACTTTTGGCATAATATTATTCTCCTTTGTTCTTTTACATAAAAATTCCATTTATAAGTATCTCATATAAATATATCCCTATTTATAAGTTATTTTACTAATTAGCACTCTGATTGTCAATCATTCTAAGGCTTCTCAGTAATTATATATACTAATATCACTTATAAGTGTTTCAATGGCTCATTTAGTACTTGTGTACCTTCTAGTACAAATTCACCATCACGAATGATTTCTATTGTGCCACCGTTTTGCATCACTACTGTAATTGTGCCAATCTCTTCATACGGAATCGTGATATCTGTATGACAATTGGTATAAGCTTTGCTTACATCTTCTTTTCTCAAGATAGATACTTCATTGTCTTTCGCTACAATCTCTTTCCCATTTGGATTATAGAGTTTACACTCCTCTTCCCAAGAGTAGCAAGTATCTCCAATCGCAAAGTGAGGTCCCATTTTTTCCACAATTAATATCGGTAACTTTTCCAAAATATCATATTGCTTTGCTACTGCATAAGCTGTAGTATTCGTCCCTATCGCAAATTCACCCATCGGTAATGTCTCGTGATTAGACAATAGATTCTCTTTGATATACGTCTTTGCTTTGCTTTCCTCTTCGTAGTTCCCACAAGTGTAATCCACAATTTTCCCATCTGCAAACTGTAAGCTCAAATCTTGATATTGCAGTTCATTTAGATAGACCTTACTCACATGCAGCACTCCATTTGTACCCTTTAATTTTGGAGTGGTAAACACTTCTCCTACAGGAATATTTACATCTGCTACACAGTTCTCAAATAACGTCTCTTTTTCTGGATTTTCTAACTTCGCCAATGCTACTCTCAGATCCGTTTTATTGATTCCTTTTCCCACAATATGCACAAATTCCCCTTGGTCAAGAGCATTTATGATTGTCTGCTGTGTTTTTTCATATAAATCTGCGTCTAATGTATTGATACGAATTACTTCTGCAAATATCTCACTAAACTTCACGCCAATCTCTGGCATTGGATAGGCAACTATCGTATAGCTACGTTCCTCTCCTATAATATATTTATTAATCAATTGACCGGATTTATTATTGAACAACAAGGTTAATTCTTCTTGCTTCTTTGTAAGCTTTGTTACGATTTCCTTTTGTTCTGGTAAAAAAGGCACTTCTCCAAACACTTCGATTAATGCTGGCCCTGCATGGTTATTGGCCTGTTCTTTCTTCTTTTCAAAAGTATTTTTCATCACATCAAGCTTTCGTTCCACATATTTTTTATCTAAGAAAATAGCTTGGTCATCCTTGTGGTCATACTCGTATTGCTTGTTTGCACTACTTCCAAAAAAACCTCTTTTTATATTTTTTCGTTTCGTAACAAAACTATAGGAATTTCTATATACGGTCGGCTTTAGACCTATCTTCTCAAATAGTGCAATCGCCTTAACTACCATTCTTTCAAACCCTAATGAATACTCAATGTTCACCGTCTCTTTCTTCCCTAAGTCTTTTCCTGCTGCAACAAATCCTCTTTCATACCCTTCTACATAAGAACGAGCCATTTTATCTATCGTTTCATCTGATTGTGCATTCAAAAACTGTGCTACCTTATATTCGTTATCTGAAACGTATTCTCCAAAATCATAGAGATAAGACAAGTCATTTAGATCAGCCTCTTGCAACACTTCTAGCACTGTTGATGAATCCGAATCAATCTGTTCACAGATTTTATCCGCCACATACAAATCGCAATAATCACTAGCATACCAATAGATAATGCTCTTTATTTCTTTGACCTCTATAACCTCATTGTGTTCAAAATAATTATAGAGTTGCAAGAATAACTCATTACACACCGTTAGATTCTCTAACTTTTTGTCATAGACGTACGCAATTTCACCTCGTACTTCTGCATAAACAGCACTGAGTAATATCCCGATTTCATCCCCCAGCCTTTCTACTGCATAACTTGGATTTGCGTAACTAGTCTCATAATTAGAACTTAGTATATCCTCGTACAAACAGTGATTCATCTCTTTTTTATCTTCTAAAGAGTATCCCTTCCACTCTTTTTTCTCCAACTTATTTTTCAGTGCATCGATAAGCAAAATAAAAGTTGCAACTTTAATAAAATATGGGCGGTACTGTGTTCCAACACTTTCTTCGAACGGAATTTTTCGAATGCGTTCCACACATAACTCATATCGCTCATTTATAACTTCTATCGTATCTATTTCCTGATGCTCCATACTACATCAACCCCCTTACAAATAATCCTATATACAATAGGATAACCAATGCATTACTGATTACACCTATCTTGCACATGATATAATTTTTCTCTCGTTCTCTAAATCCCTTTATCCCATGAAACACACCTATTCCAGCCATCAAAATGCTCATAAATGCCAGCCCACCTACGATTTCTGGTGCTTGGCCATGGGATGCATATGCAGTGTACATGAGTACTCCTTGTGTCACTAACACACAAAACGCAAACAGACAGGAATATACGCCTCTCTTTGAGTGACGCATTTTTACCTGTCCATATTTACGGCTACTGATATTCTGTTTATTTTTTCTTTTTATTCGAAGCATACCCTCTCCTGATTTGATTGCATATCGCAAATATTATGTATCCCAAGCAACCACCCATCGTATTGAGAAACAAGTCGTCCACATCAAAGCTACCAATCTGCGTCATCAACTGTACCACCTCAACACAAAGTGATAGGAGGAAGCTATAGGAAATCGCATTAATAAAACTGCGGTATTTACTAGCCATTGGTAAAAAAAAGCCAAATGGGACGAATATCACCACATTTCCCAATAGATTAGTCGCCACCACATAATCTCCCAGGATATCTCGGTTATTCCAAAATCGTTTGATTTCTTTAAACAATTCCAAATTATAGCGATACCCTAGTGTACTGTCCGTTCTCCCATACCAATCAGAAAACCAAAGGAAGTATAAGATAAATCCCATATATGCCACAAACAAAACTTTTCCTAAAATACGAACTTGTTTTCTTTGTTTTGCCTTCAAATTTATACCCACATTCTAAAACATTATATTATTCTTATCTTTTAACATCTTGATTCCGCACACGATAGAAAGAATGCCTGTCGCTACGCCTACCACTAAGACGACGATACCAATTGCGATGTTGCCTTTTCCACATAAACTCATTGTTTTATATATCTTTTCTGACATGTAAACCTCCTAGTTTTCTGCACCATATTTTTCATAATATGCATCTATTGCTGCTTTTAGTGTATCATCAATAATTACTTTTCCTTTGTACTCTTTGTTGTACAAATGTTCAACAACCTCTTCCATCGTCACAATTGCCGTTGTAGAAAGACCGTATTTTTCTTGAATCTCGCAAAGCGCACTCTTACTTCCTTGCCCTCTTTCCATACGATCTACAGATACTACAAGTCCTAAAGCTTGTACCTCTCCTTGTGCTTTAATAATCGGCAATGTCTCTTCGATAGATGTTCCTGCTGTTGTTACATCTTCAATAATCACAACTTTATCTCCATCATTAATCGGACTTCCAAGTAAGATTCCTGTATCTCCATGATCTTTTACTTCTTTTCTGTTAGAGCAATAACGAATATCTTTGTCGTATTGCTCACTGATTGCCATCGTTGTAGCCACAGTCAAAGGAATTCCTTTGTAAGCAGGGCCAAATAACACATCAAAATCAAGACCAAATTTACTCTCTATCGCCTTAGCGTAGTATTCTCCTAACTTTCTCAACTGAGCTCCGGTTCTATAAAATCCAGTATTTACAAAAAATGGTGTATTTCTCCCACTCTTTGTCACAAAATCTCCAAATCTTAATACTTCACAATCAATCATAAATTCAATAAATTCTTTTTTGTAGTTTTCCATTGTATTCTCCTATTTCACGATTCCTATTATATCTTTAATATCTGCAATATTCTTTTCTTTCATGTATTTCTCTATGCCTTCTACCACTTCTACTGTCGCCATTGGATTATAGAAATTTGCAGTTCCTATGGAAACTGCCGTAGCACCTGCAAGGATAAATTCAATCGCATCCTCATACGTTGCAATTCCACCCATTCCAATAATTGGAAGGTTGACTGCATTAGCAACTTGATATACCATGCGAAGGGCAATCGGCTTAATCGCAGGTCCTGACACTCCTGCTGTCTTGTTGGCAATTGCAAATTGTTGCTTTTGTATATCAATTTTCATTCCTGTCAAAGTATTGATTAGAGAAAGTACATCTGCTCCGCCTGCCTCTGCTGCTTTAGCCATCTCTGTAATATCTGTTACGTTTGGACTTAGTTTCATAATCACTGGTTGCTTTGCATATCGCTTTACTTCTTTTGTGATTTCTTCCAATGCTTTTGGGTTTTGACCAAAAGCAATTCCACCCTCTTTTACATTTGGACAAGACACATTAATCTCTAAAAGATCAACTGACTCACCTGCAAGGCGTTCCACAACTGCACAGTAATCCTCTGCTGTCTTTCCGCATACATTTACGATTACTTTTGTATCAAACTGCTTCAAAAACTGTAAATCTCTTTCGCAAAAGATATCAATCCCTGGATTTTGAAGTCCAATAGCATTCATCATCCCACCTTGAATCTCTGCAATACGAGGTGTAGCATTTCCTGGCCAAGGAATATTTGCAACTCCTTTTGTCACAACTGCCCCAAGCCTATTTAAATCTACAAACTCACTATACTCTTTTCCAGATCCAAAAGTCCCTGAAGCTGTCATCACTGGATTACTTAACTCTATTCCTGCTAAATTCACTTTTGTATTCATTACAACTCCACCTCCGTCGCAAGAAACACTGGTCCATCTTTGCATATTCTTGTATTGTTCACATTACTGTGTGCGTCTTTTTCTTTTGTCTTACACACACATGCAAGGCATGCACCAATTCCACAAGCCATCTTCTCTTCCATGGATACGTAGCATTCAATATTGTTGTCTAGGGCATAAGCTTTAATCGCACGAAGCATAGGTGTTGGTCCACAGGCATAAATCACCGCTCCTGTAACCCCGTTCTCCTTGATTGCATCGATTACATTCCCTTTAGTTCCCACGCTTCCATTCTCTGTTGCGATGCATAGCTTCCCTTGTGATTCTAGCTCTTTTTCTAAGAACACTTCGTCTCGATATCCCATCACCATCGTTTTCTCACACGTTAACTGCTTTGCTACTTCTAACATAGGTGGCACACCAATTCCTCCACCAATTAAAATCGCTTTTTCATCCGAAAGGGTAAATCCATTTCCTAACGGTCCTAGAATAGAAATTTCATCACCTTTTTTTAATTTTGAAAATTGTTCTGTCCCTGTGCCTGATCCTGTAACTCTATACACAATCCTTAGGCTACCTGCCTCTTGATCTATTTCACAAATACTAATCGGTCTTGGCAATAGTTTTCCGTTATCACTCGTATACACAGAAATAAATTGCCCAACCTTGGCATGCTTTCCAATATCTCGTGTCCCAATCCACATGCTATAGATGTCTTTTGCGATACATTCTTGTGACAGCACTGTTCCCATTTCTTTAAATTTATTCTTCATGCGTCTCTCCTAATTATCTTGATTCGATTGCTTCTTTGATATCTAGAATCATATCTTCTACTGCTTTTCTTGCAGCATCACCGTAATTTTCCGCTCCAAATTGAGCATACTGCCCTTGCTTGTATGCTGCAATAATTCCTCTCGACGAGTTTACGATAGCTCCAAGTCCATCTTCATTAAAGAAGTGAAGCAAATCTTTTCCTTTTCCTCCTTGTGCTCCATATCCTGGAACCAAGATGTAGTTCTTTGGCATAATCTCGCGTAATATTTTACCCATCTCAGGATAAGTCGCGCCTACTACTGCACCAATATTACTATACTCGTCACCCATGCAAGTCTCGCCCCATTTCGCTACCTGCTCCCCTACATGCTCATACAAAGGTCTTCCATCAATTAGGCGGTCTTGAAACTCTCCACTAGATGGGTTGGATGTTTTAACAAGAATGAACGCACCCTTGTTCTCTTCATTACACACATCGATGAAAGGATTGATACTGTCAGATCCCATATATGGATTCAATGTTACAAAATCCTCATTAAACGGCGTAAACGTATTGGTTCCTACTTTCACCGTACCGATATGCCCTACTGCATATGCAGCTGATGTAGAACCGATATCTCCACGTTTAATATCTCCAATCACTACTAAATCTCTCTCTTTACAGTAATCCACCGTCTTCTTAAACGCAATCATCCCTGGAATTCCAAACTGCTCATACATTGCAATCTGTGGCTTCACTGCTGGAATCAAGTCATAAGTCTTGTCCACAATTTCTTTGTTAAATTGCCAAATTGCTTCTGCTGCTCCTTCTAAGTTCTCTCCACACTCTTTATAAGCTTTTTCTTTCACACCTTGTGGAATATAATCTAGCATCGGATCCAATCCTACCACAATCGGTGCATTGGTCTTTTTGATGTTTTCTATCAGTTTGTTAATCATTGCATTTCCTCCCATACGTGCTTTTGTACACACTTCTACTTATAGTAGTATATGCCAAACGAGACTTTGTTTCAAGTCTTACGAACACAAAAAAATAATTTTCATTTAAAATTCTAATCTATTCTACCACAGAGTTCAAAAAAATGGAATGTAACGTTGCAATTGTTCATCAAAACGTCACATTCCATCTTTAATTTTCACTCAATATATCAATTGCCTTTTGAAGTTGCAAGTCATTTCCTTGCTCATCAAAAACCTCTTCTACTACATGGTCTGGCTCTACACCGATATCATTGATTTTCTCTCCATTTGGAGAAAAGTATTCTGCCGTTGTCACTTTAAGCATACTTCCATCACTAAGTCCCATGGTTTGTTGTACTAATCCTTTTCCATAAGTGGTCACTCCAACAACTTCTCCTACGTTATAATCTTTCACTGCTCCTGCAAAGATTTCCGATGCACTAGCACTATACTCATTTACTAGTACAACAATTGGTAAATTCAAAGTTGGATTACCTTCGCTTTTCTTAATCGATTCATTGCCATATTTGTCTTTCATAGTAACAATGGTACTATCATTTGGTAATAGTTCACTCAACATCTGACAAACTGTATCTAGGTTTCCACCTGGATTGTTTCGCAAATCAATCACTAGACTTTCCATTCCTTCTGCCTGAAGTTGCTCAAGTCCTTCTGTAAACTGAGAGGATGTTATGGTATCAAACTGTACCACTTGCAAATATCCAATTTCACCTTCTAGCAGTTCATGAGCCACTGTCGGTGTCTCTATCATTCTGCGCTCGACAGAAAATTCTAGTAATTCTGCTTCTTCTCCCCGTGAAATCTCCAGTTCTACAGTGGTATTTTCTTCCCCTTTGATATCCGCTACTACATTCGCTAGGTCTTCTCCATCTATTTCTTCCCCTGCAACTTTTTCAATGACATCTCCATTCTTTAACCCACTTTCTTCTGCTGGCGTATCTGGATATACCTTCGTAATAGTGATGTCTCCTGATTCCAGGTCTTGAGAAAGCAATGCTCCAATTCCTGAATATTCTCCCGAAATCGATTCTAACAATTCAATAGCTTCTTCCTCTGTGTAATATACAGTATACGGATCTTCCAACCCTGCTACGTAACCTCTGATTGCATATTCTTGCATCACCTCTTCATCTGTTTCATATAATGCGTACCTATTCATCGCTTCTTCAATTTCACTAATCTTTACTTGTGTTTCCTCTGATATCACTTGATCTTTTTGACCTACAAAAAAGATTCCTGCCCCTACTATAAATGTTAAGAGGGCTCCACTAAGAGCCCCCACCATAAATTCTTTTTTATTCATATGTCTATCATATACCTTTTTCTGATATTCTATGTATTCGTTTCTTACATCATTACAGATAACTCATCGGATTGACTGGCTTTCCATTCACTTCCACTTGGAAATGCAAGTGATTACCTGTAGAATATCCTGTCGTTCCGCAAGCTGCAATATTTTGACCTTTACTAACCGTCTGCCCTGCACTAACATAAAGCTTGCTACAGTGCATATACTTCGTAACAAGTCCATTTCCATGATTGATAACCACCCAGTTTCCTGCACTTGAGCTATATCCTGCAATCATTACAGTTCCACTGGCTGCTGCATAAATCGGTGTTCCCGCTGGTGCTGCAAAGTCTGTACCATTGTGCATCGTGCTTGCCCCTGAAAAAGGATCCGAACGATATCCAAACGCACTTGATATGTAAGAGTTTGGCATTGGATGCGCAAATGTTCCATTTCCTACTACCAAACTAGAACCTGGAGTACCAGATGAGTTATTGTTATTTGCTGCTGCCTCTTGCTGTCTTCTCGCTTCTTCTTCAGCCGCTTTAATCAATTCTTCTAACTTCGCTTTGCTTTCGCTTAACTGCCCTTCTAAAGAACCAACTTCTGCACTTACTTGACTCAATAAATTCTCAAGTTCTACCTTTTTAGCCTCTAATTGAGCTTGCAATTCCGTCAAAGCTTGTAACTCTTCATTCAATTTCTTTTCATGTGCTTGTACTGCCTCTAAAGCTGTCTGATATGCCTCTAACATATCTCTATCGTAATTGCTAATCTCTGTCAGATATTCCACCTTATTCAGTAGATCGCCGATACTCTCCGAAGTAAATACTATCTCTAGCATACTCGCATTGTCATTCTCATACATAAACTGTATACGAAGTTTCATAGCCTCATACTGCTCATCCACTTCAAGTTGAGCATCTATCAGTTGTTTTTCCACTTCTTCAATCTCTTTGTATTTTGTGTCTATCGCAGTTCTAGTAGTATTCACTTCATCGATTAAGGTGTTCATCTGATTTTGCAAATCTGCTTGTCTTGCCTCAGCATCCGCTTTTTGTGCCTCCAAGTCTTCTACTTGCTGTGTCGCTTCATTTACACTCGTCGCCTCTGCACTAAGACCTCCTACTGACAAGAAACTTAGGCACACCACTAATAGTAGTGTTTGTAGTTTTCTCCATACTTTCATCATTTGATTCTCCTATCGCTACACTCTAAGATGTTTTCTAATTGTAAAGAAACTTCCGATAAAACCAATACCAACACCAAGTGCCAAACCTACAGGTAACAATGTTCTATACACCTCTATAACTGGCATAAATTCTAAAATACTCTTCAGTAAGCTAAAGTTTGTCAAGATATATTCTGTCGCTTTTTCATAGGAAAAATATAAAATAGTCAGTGGTATAATCGCTCCGATAATACCGATTAATAAACCTTCAATTACAAAAGGTGCTCTTACAAAGCTATCTTTTGCTCCTATGTACTTCATAATCGCTATCTCTTCTTTTCTGATATTGATACCGATCGTAACTGTATTGTTAATCAAGAACATAGATACCACCAATAGAATAACAATAATCGCTATCGACACATATCCAATCAATACGTTGATACTAGAAAGGGTATCTGCTACCACTTCTGATTTATTGACCTTTCTAACACCATCTAGTCCCTCTATAAATGCTACCAAATCATTTTGCCCTGCTACATCTGTCATATACACTTCTAAGTTTGCAGAGTTTGCTAGTGGATTATCTTTAAATCCGTCAGCAAGGAATTCTTGCTCACCAAAATAATCTTCTTTATACTCTTCCCAAGCTTCTTCCGAAGATACGTAGATTACATCTGTAACTCCCGCTCTATCTTTGATTTGATTTTGAACATCAAAAATATCATTTTCTTCCGTTCCATCTTCAAATAAGACGGTTACTGCAACTCCTTCTTGTGCCCCTTTTACTATGCTTTGAAAATTCATCAAGATAGCAAAGAAAAGCCCGAACAAGAAAATACTAGCTGACATCGTCAAAATTGATGCTAGTGAAAACATCTTGTTTCTATAAATGTTTACAAACCCTTGTTTTAAAATATAAAAAAATGTACTAATTCTCATTAATCATCCCACCTTCTCGTATGTCACTGTGTATTAACCCTTGCTTCATCGTAATCACACGCTTATTCATCTCCGTAACAATCTCTTGATTGTGGGTTACTACAACTATCGTCGTTCCCATCTGATTCGCTTCTTCTAACAGACTCATAATCTCCCATGAGTTTGTCGGATCTAAGTTTCCTGTCGGCTCATCTGCCAAAAGAATCGCAGGTTCATTAACCACTGCTCTTGCAATGGCAACTCTTTGCTGCTCTCCTCCCGATAACTCTTTTGGGAAAGACTTATATTTTTGCGCAAGCCCTACTTGTGATAAAGCAGCTGGCACTTTCTTTTTGATCACACGACTCGGTGTCTGTACAACACGCTGTGCAAAAGCTACATTTTCGTATATATTACGATCTTGTAGCAATCGGAAATCTTGAAACACTACCCCTAATCCTCTTCTAAACTTTGGTACATGTCTGTGCTTCATCTTTCCAAGATTCGATCCATTAATAATAATTGACCCTGAAGTCGGTTCTAACTCTTTTAACATCAATCGAATCAAAGTGGATTTCCCAGATCCACTGTCTCCTACTATAAATACAAATTCCCCTTGTTCAATCTTCAAACTTACGCCATTTAAAGCAGCATTCCCTTTTGAATACTCTTTCTTGACATCTTTAAGTTCTATCATACGTCCCTCCTAATTTTTAGTACTCTATACTCTCCATATATTTCATGTACTTCACAACCATCAATGCAATTTTAAATGTAATTGCATCTTCAAACACTCGCAGATCTAATCCTGTACTCTTTTGCAACTTATCCAAACGATAAACCAATGTATTTCTGTGGATATACAATTGCCTTGAAGTCTCTGATACATTCAAACTGTTATCAAAAAACTTATTAATCGTCGTCAACGTCTCTTCATCAAAATCATCTGGTGATTTCCCTTCGAAGATTTCTCTGATGAACATCTTGCAAAGAGAAATCGGTAATTGATAAATCAGTCTACCAATTCCTAATGTGCTATATGCAACTATATTTCTTTCACCATAAAATATCTTTCCAACGTCTAAAGCTAGTTTTGCCTCTTTATACGACTTAGAAACTTCTTTTATGTCATTAACGATTGTTCCGTAAGCGATATGAGCTTCGCACTCTTCTTCTGGATTTAACTCTGCTAAAATATCTTTTGCAGTCACTGCTAAATCCTCATACAATTCATTCGCCCCTATTTCTTTTACCACAATTATATGCTTCTCGTCAACAGCTGTAATAAAATCTTTTGATTCTCCACCTAATGCAGCCCTCACATTATTCACTAGCGTATTGTCTCGTTCTTTGTTGGTTTCTACCACAAATACTACTCTTCTAGCGTCTGCTTCTATATGTAATTTTTTCGCTCTATTGTAAATATCTACCAACAATAAATTGTCTAATAAAAGATTTTTTATGAAGTTATCTTTGTCAAATCTTTCTTTATATGCAACAATCAAATTCTGAATCTGAAATACTGCAATTTTCCCAATCATATATACGTCATCTGCACCACCGCTAACAAGCAATACGTACTCTAATTGATGTTCATCAAAAATCTTAAAGAACTGATTACCATGCACGACTTGGCTATCCGCTGGCGATTCTACAAAAGAGAGTACTGCCTCCTCGTAATCACCATCTATGGATAACGTATTCGCTATTACCTTTCCTTCCGTATCCATGATGCACAACTCAACTCTTGTAATACTTCTTAATCCGTCAATCGTGTTTTGTAATATCTGACTTGAAATCATCTAGTTCTCTCCTTTAACTTTACTTATACATAATCCACAAATTTGTGGCTTGTTTTTTATAACAAAATTATATACAACCTTTATATTAATCCAAAACGCCAAAAAAATAAAGAGGAAATGACACTTTTTTATGCATTTCCTCAAATTTTTAATAATTTATTCACATTTCACTCTGTTTTTCATTCTGTTGACGTCTTCTTTTTGTTACTATTCCACCAATTTTCCCTGTTTCTTTTGCAGTCAATGTCTTCCAACCACTATTTAACACTTTATCTAGCAACCCTAATTCATCCGCAATTTCATATTTCATTCGCTCTACATCATCAAGCTCTTGCCATGGAACTTTTTTCTTCTCACTCATCTTGCTATCCTCCTATACTAGGAAGTATAGCCTGTCTATCTCTTAATATTCATCTGGAATTAAAATCAATGCGATTATATAAAACAACACGCCTGAACCTGTCAATCCAAAAATCGCCATCACTAATCGTATAATTGTCGGATCTATATTAAAATATTCTGCAAATCCTCCGCAGACCCCTGCTATCATACGATTGCTTCTCGAGCGATATACTTTCTTCCCATTCATAATTCGTCTATTCCTCCAATTCTATCTCTACATTACCTAAGTTACACTCTACTTCTAGCAGTCGTTCCCCATCTGCATTGTCTTGAAACGAGACAACTCCCGCTTGGCTTATTCCATTAATCTCTACACTTCCAAGTCCCACTTCCAAAACTGTATGATATTCTTCTATCTTGCTATCATCTTCAAACTCTAAATTCCCGATGTTGCACTCTAAGTTGGCATTTCCTGTAAATTCACCCTCGATTAACAAACTCCCAACATCAACAGTTGCCTCTATATCTCTTCCACTGATGCCACTTAGCTCGCCCTCTCCTACACCTACTTCAAGGTCTATTGTTGTAGCCGTAATATTCTGAACATCAAATTCACCTGCTGCTAACTCAACGTTTAATTCATCTAGTACATGACCTTCTGGAATCAATATGTTTATTTTCCCACTTTCATTTATCCTCCATCTTTTTCCATCTAGATCCATTTTCAAAGTCTGTCCTTCAGGATAAACGAATTCACGTATATTTTCACTCACTTCTATTGTCACTGTATCTACTGCTTCTTCTCGCACATCAATTTCTACGCGGTCTCCATCTATCTCGATATTCTTTATCTCATCAGCTATCTCAACAGTCTGCAATTCACCCTTCCATGGATTTATTGTAAACCAATTTCCTTGAATTGAAAACCCTCCCATTACACCTCCAATGGTCAGTAATACAAGTCCAACCCCTGCAATTGCTGCTAATATTATAAAAAATACTTTTTTCTTTTCGTTCATCTTTACACCACCTTTTTTGCTGTAGCTTTTTCTCGAATTACAACAATACCTTTGCCTATTAGTTTGATAAACCACTTTGCAACGAGAATTCCCAAATAAGAAACCACAGTCCCAAACGCAATCAATATTAACCCTGTTCCCGCTGCCACCAATGCATGTGCTGTCGAACTAATTATATTCATAATTGCATAAATCACGACTGCAACGCCTGCAACCACTAAGGAAACACCTGTAATAAATACTGAAAATACAAGGGCAACTATTGTTACGGCAATCGCAAATACTACTCCAACACCACTGACACCTAATGGCAATACCACTGGTAATCCAATAAAAATAATTCCAAGTATAATTAAAATCAAAGGGATTTTACTTTTTTTCTCTCTCTTATCTAATAATTCTTCTTTCTTTTCAAACCGTTCGTCTTGATACCCTCGCTCCGAGTATTCTCCACTACTCTTACTCTCATCTCCTAGAGATTCTTTAATAATACTTGCTACTTTTTCTGGGCTTTCTAACTCCTGAATCACAGCAGCTTCATTCTCACTCCCTGCTTCGTCAAAGTAATCATTGTAATATTGAAGTGCATCTACCTTATCCTCGTGAGCAATGCCATTTAATAAACGCTCTAATGTTTTCATAAACTCAATACGATTCATTCCTTTGCACCTCCTTCAAACATATCACTAATTTTCCTTACATAAATTTTCCATTCTGCCCTATACAGACTCAATTGTGCTTCACCTTTTTCTGTAATCTTATAATATCTTCTGTTCCTACCATCTATTTGTTGATCGTACACCTCTAGACATTCGTCTTTTTGTAGCCGTCTAAGCACAGGATATAATGTAGATTCTGAAACTTCGATGGCTTTTCGCACATCTTGTGTAATCCGATACCCATAGGTTCCTGCTTGCTCAATCGAGACAGCTTTTAAAACAATCGCATCTAGTAATGCCGCACCTGTATTAAATACCATATCTTTCTCCTTTCTTGAATTATAATATTATTTACTTTTCTATATTATACGTCATATAATATAGTATGTCAATACATATTATACATTTCTCAATACAACAAAAAAGAAACAGCAGGATAGGTGAACGATACACACCTATCCTGCTGTTTCTTTATATTTCAACTATACAGTTAGCCCTTCGCTTTCTAAGACATCCGTTACTTGTTTTACATACTTATAGCAAAGAGCATCTGTAGACGCTTCCACCATAACACGAATCACTGGCTCTGTACCACTTTCTCTCACTAAGATTCGCCCGTCTTCTCCTAGAGCTTCTTCCACCTTTTGCACTGCTACCTGAACTTTTTCATTTTCTCTAGCGACCTTCTTATCTGTCACTCTTACATTTTTTAGTAACTGAGGATATATTTTCACTTCCTCTATCAAAGTACCCAAAGACTGTTTACTCTCTAAGATCACTTCCATTACCATAAGGGATGTTAAAATCCCATCTCCTGTAGTGGCATATTTACTAAAGATAATGTGACCCGACTGCTCTCCACCTAATGAATAGTCATTTGCCACCATATTCTCATGTACATATTTATCACCTACAGCAGTCTTTTCGTATTTTAACCCCACTTTATCACAAGCTTTGTAAAGTCCTAGATTAGACATCACTGTAGTCACGATTGTATCTTTATTCAATCGCCCTTGCTCTTTCAAATATTTTCCACAGACATATAAAATCAAATCTCCATCTACCACACGACCAAGTTCGTCCACGGCGATACAGCGATCTGCATCTCCATCATAGGCAAATGCTACATCCAAACTTTTCTCTTTCACGAAATCTTGCAAAATTTCTATATGAGTAGATCCACATTTCTCATTAATATTCACGCCGTTAGGCTCGCAATTGATTACATAAGTTTTCGCACCTAATGTATCAAACACGTTTTTCGCGATACTAAATGCACTACCATTTGAACAGTCAAGTCCAATTCTCATTTCCTTAAACGAACGAGTAGCCAATGAAATCAAATGCCCCACATAGCGATTTTTTCCTACTGAGTAATCTGAAATCTTTCCGATCCCTTCACCTACTGCCAACGGAATCTCTTCTGTTTCTCCATCAATATATGCTTCTATTTTTTCTTCTACAGAAGCTTCTAACTTATGCCCCATTCCATTGATAATCTTAATTCCATTATCATAGAAAGGATTGTGACTAGCAGAAATCATAATTCCACAATCAAAATCTTCTGTCCTTGCAATATAAGAAACACTTGGTGTAGAAGTTACATGCAATAGACATACATCAGCTCCAGATGCTGTAAGTCCTGCTGATAATGCATATTCGAACATATAACTACTTCTTCTTGTGTCTTTCCCAATCACGACTTTTGCTGTATGTTTCTTTCCATAATACCATCCCAAAAAACGCCCTACTTTAAAGGCATGTTCCACTGTTAATACTTTATTTGCTTCTCCACGAAATCCATCCGTTCCAAAATATTTTCCCATTTAATTTATCTCCTAACTCATATTGACTTTTTCGTCAGTATACCTCATTTCTATATTTTTCGCAACTTTTCCACCCTTCTCTTTTTACCTTACACAAAAGTCCGCGACACACACACATCCTCTTATTCAAGTCTTGTCCTTGCAGACTTTATATGCTATATTAATAACAACTCAAACTAACGACTGAATTGTTATCAAACACACTGCCCCAAGTAGAAAGAAGGAACATATTATGAATTTCATCAGTATATTTGATGCAATCGGACCAAATATGATTGGTCCATCTAGCTCCCACACAGCAGGTGCTGCTTCGATTGCGTTATTAGCCAAAGAATTATTTCAAAACAACATTGTATCTGTAGATTTCATCTTATACGGATCCTTTGCTGAGACATATAGCGGTCATGGAACCGATAAAGCTTTACTAGGAGGAACGTTGGGGTTTACCCCTAACGACATCCGTATTCGAGATGCTTTTTCCATTGCTTCAAGCACTGGACTAGATTACTCGTTCTCTACAAAAGATTCCAGTGAGAATCTACACCCAAATACTGTTGATATCACCCTATCTGATGAATCAGGTTATAAACAGCTCATTCGGGGGGAATCCATCGGTGGTGGCAAGGTTCGTATCACTCGAATTGACAATATTGATGTTGATTTTACCGGTGAATACAGTACTTTAATCGTAAAGCAACTCGACAAACCAGGAATCGTAGCGCATATTACGAACTGCCTAAGCAAGGCTAATGTTAATATCGCATTTATGCGATTATTTCGCGAAAACAAGGGAGCCACCGCATATACCGTCGTGGAATCTGATGAAAAAATTCCAGAATCCATTCTAGAAGAAATTAAAAAAAATCCCCATGTAGAGGATTTGAAATTAATACAATTATAAGGAGTAACCGCTATGAATTTTTCAACAGGAAAAGAACTACTCGATTTAGCTACTGCAAATGGTCTTCCTCTTTCGCAAGTTATGTTGTTGCGCGAAATCGAGAATACCGAAGTCTCAAAAGAAGGGATTTACGCTCGCCTAACTACAGCCTTAGAAATTATGAAAAACGCTGCTCATTCATCTATTCAAACTCCTCGTAAATCTGTAGGAGGACTAATCGGTGGGGAGGCACATGCATTGTCTCATCACAATCAATCTAGAGCCACTCTTTGTGGCCCAACTCTTTCCAAGGCTTTGGCGTATGCCATCGGTGTATTAGAAGTAAATGCTACCATGGGATTAATTGTCGCTACTCCTACCGCTGGTTCATCCGGTGTCCTACCTGGAACTCTTTTATCTTTACAAGAAGAGAAAAATTTAGATGATAACACACTGTATTCTGGACTTTTAAATGCAAGCGCCATCGGTTATCTCATCATGCGAAACGCTTCTGTATCAGGCGCTGAGGCCGGATGTCAAGCCGAGGTCGGTTCCGCTTCTGCAATGGCTGCTTCTGCCATTGTTGAACTATTAGGTGGTACTCCTCAAATGTGCTTTACCGCTGCAACCATTGCTCTTTCAAACTTATTAGGTCTCGTCTGTGATCCCATCGCAGGTTTAGTCGAAGTCCCTTGTCAGACACGAAATGCCATCGGTGTTAGCAATGCCTTCACCTGTGCACAACTTGCTTTATCTGGAATCACTTATCCAATTCCATTTGATGAGATGGTGCATTCTATGCATGAAGTAGGACAAAAATTACCTCTTGATTTAAGAGAAACCGCTCTAGGCGGTAATGCCTCTACACCTACTGGCTGCGAATTATGCAAAAAAATTACAGCTAATAAAAGTCAGTAATTTAACTTTTATGAACTGCAATTTTTTTAAAACTTGCGAATCCGATCTTTATCTTCATCTTCTGCTTGACTAATGGACTTAATCACCACAAAATAGCCGATATTTTCTTTGATGGCAACATATACCCTTTCACCAACTTTTCTACCGCATAGAGCCTTCCCTAAAGGAGACTCTATGCTAATCAAATTCTCTCTAGAATTCCCTCGAACAGAGGTAACTATCTTATAAGCCTCTTCTTCCTCATCGTCTTCAATGTAAACTGTAACCCATTTATTCATTCCTACTTCATCATTATCTGACACACTAGAAATCAAGATACAATTCTTTAACATTCTTTCCAAATATCGGATTCTACTTTCGTTCGCATTCTTATCTTTCTTTGCTGCCTTGTATTCAAAATTTTCACTCAAATCTCCATGAGCCCGCGCTTCTTGAACCGCAGCAATTGCTTCCTTACGCACCACTAATTTTCTATATTCAATCTCTTCTTTGATTTTTTGCACATCATTCTCAGTTAGCCGTTCCCTCAAACCAAATATTCTCCTCTTTTTCTTCAATCGTCTTATAAGGTTGAAAATGTCCTCCCACTTCCAACTCACCAAATACTTCTTTTATCAATTCTTTATACGCACATAACTTCTGTGTCTTTTTTATCTTTTTTCCATAATACTTATGATGCAAAAAACTATGTATCATATAGTACCAGTACTCTTTCATTCGATAGAGTACATGAGTCTCTCCTGACAACCGTTCTTCATAAGCTTCTAATATCTTATCATGTAATAGTCGCAACTCCCATTTTTGAAGCACTCTTTGCTCTTCCACTTCACGAATCAGTGCTGGATTAGCTATCACCCCACGCCCAAACATCACTGCATCCACACTTGGATACTTTTCTTTCACTTGCTCAAAAGCATCTGATGTAAACACATCGCCATTGTAGCATATTCTATTCTTACTCTGATTGATAACTTCTCCTAATACCACACCATTTGGCGGTAACTTATACATATCTTTTCTTGTTCTTGGATGTACAATCAGCTCCTCCATATCATACTGGTTGAAAATCTCAAATAATTTATAAAACTCTTCTGGTTCTTCTACCCCTAATCTTGTTTTAACAGAAATCTTACTTTCAGCCTTCTCAAAAATCTGATACAAAAATCTATCCAAATCATCAGGGTATGCCAAAAATCCAGAACCTCTTTTCTTTGATACCACTGTTCCAGAAGGACACCCTAGATTCAAATTCACTTCATCATATCCAAGTTCTTTCATCTCTTTGGCCGTTCTTATGAAATCATCTGATTTATTCGTCATTATCTGAGGTATCACTTTAATATCTTGATTCCTCTCTGGCCATATATCTTGTAATTGACGCGTCTTTGACTTCATACCGTCATTAGGTACGATAAATGGTGCAAAGTACTTATCTACTCCGTTAAATATCTCTTTATGAATGTTTCTATATAGGGCTACGTTAACCCCTTCCATCGGTGCACAATAATATTTCATACAATCCTCATCCTTTTCCCAAAAGTAGGACTCCTGTCACACTTTTTATTTGATTGCTTATTATAACACGTAATTATACACCATTTCATCGTATTCATCTACTTTTTCCTTAAGAAAATGCTTATTCTTCGCTATTTTTCAATGAATGTATCAAAGTACTCACCTAAAACATTCATTTTTTCTTTATCTTTATTCATTTTATATTCCTCTTGCGATTCCTTTTTCACTCTATGAATTTCTTCGTATAAGTTACGTGCTGACATTCGCTTTGCCCCTTGCCCCATGATAATCATCTGTTCCATTGCATCCGATGTAGCAACTGTGACATCATACTCTTTTCCAATTCTTTGGACAGTTCTTTCTATATAGGTATCTGCTGTCTCGGCTTCTTTTGTGTATATCACGTATATATTGTGGTACTGGTATGCACTCCCTAGATTGCCTTTTACCTTATACCCATCAAATACTACAATTAAATTCGTCTGATAATACCCTCGATAATCACTCAACAAATCCATTAATTTATCTCTTGCTGAATCAATATTACTCTTTGCTAATTCTTTCAACTCTTCCCAAGCAAATATAATATTATACCCATCTACCAACAAATATTTTTCACGATTTTTCTCTATAGTTCTACTACTCCTATTGCTAGAGTTCCCTAAAGAGTGAATCACTTTTTTCTTTTTATACTTAGATGAATTCTTTTTATTTGCCAAGAATGTTCGATTCATAATCTCATCAATTTCCTCTTCATCAATCCACAATTCTTGTTCTGCTGTTCGTATAAATCCGTCATTGGCATCATCTAAATCAACCAATTCTTTCAATTGATATTCCACATGCGCATGTTCTCTCACTTCATTCCAAGAAACATTATATCCGGCTCCATGGGAACAAAATATTGAATCCACAGGATTTTCACTATCTCTTTCTGGGTGATAATCAAATTGTGTAATAATCTCCTCTTGATTATGACACTCTTCATACCCTGCTAAAATACAACTTATTCGCCCAAAGCCTTTACTAAAACTAGCCACTTCTTGATGATAGAATCGCATAGTAGCAACAGGTGCTACCCCTTTAATCCGTACCAAATCTTTCTCGATAATCGGATCATCTGATCGACCTTTCATACGCTGTATATCTGTCAAGATACGCCCTGTCAATTCTACAGGAGCTTCGATCTCAAATTGATATACTGGCTCTAAAATCACACTTTCACTCTGCATTAACCCTTGTCTTATTGCACGATATGTAGCTTGTCGAAAATCTCCTCCCTCTGTATGCTTCAAGTGCGCTTTTCCTGCTACTACAGTCACCTTCACATCTGTGATTTCTTCACCTATCAACACACCTTTATGAGCCTTTTCTAAGATATGACACTGAATCAAGTGTTGCCAATTCTTCCCTAGCACCTCTTCGCTACACTGTGCTGCTACCTCTATACCTGAACCTCTTTTTCCTGGTTCTAAGAGTAAATGAACTTCTGCATAATGTCTAAGCGGTTCAAAATGCCCAATCCCTATCACTTGATCTACTATTGTCTCTTTATATGTAATCCTCTCTTCACCAAATCCAACATCTATCTGATATCGTTCCCAGATTTCACGCTTTAATATCTCTAGTTGAATCTTCCCCATTACCTTTACATTGACCTCTGCGTCACTTTCTTTCCACAATGTCTTCAAATGCGGTTCTTCTTCTTCTATTTTTTTCAACTTCAAATAAAAATCATATACATTCACACCGATTGGCAATACAATATTATAATTAAGTACTGGTTCAATCAACGACTGCTCCCATCCTGCCTCTTTTCCTATCCCTTGCCCAATCTTCAAGTTATCAAGCCCTGTAACAGCACATATCCCGCCAGCTTCTATTACTTGCACTACCTCATATGAGTTACCGTTATAGATGCGAATTTGATCCACTTTCTCTTCGCTCTCTAGTGCGCCCACTTGATAAGTAACCACCTGTTTCACCTTCAAGCTGCCACCAGTGATTTTAAGATGCGTCAATCTCGCCCCTTTATCATCTCTAGAAATTTTAAATACAATCGCTCCAAAATCATCTGTATACTTCGGCAAGTCCACATATTGTGCAAGTCCTTGCATAAATTCTTTTACACCTTCTTGCTTTAATGCTGATCCTAAATAGCAGGGAAACAACTGTCTTTTTTGAACAGCATCGCAAATCATCTTATCCGTGATACAATCATTGGCCAAAAAGTACTCAAGATACTCTTCCTTCACCATAGATACTTCTTCCATAATACTTTCTCTACTCAACGCTGAATCAAAGGATACACAATTTGTATCTAATCTCTTTTTTAACACTTCAATAATTTCGCTTTTACTTACTCTTTCTTGATCCATCTTATTGATAAATATAAATGTCGGCACTTTATACTCTTCTAGCAATCTCCACAAAGTCAAAACATGACCTTGCACTCCATCTGTCGCACTAATTACTAATACCGCATAATCCAACACTCGAAGAGTTCGCTCCATCTCTGGTGAAAAATCTGCATGTCCTGGAGTATCTAGTAGCATCACTTGATATTCTCCAAGCTCTAATACCGCTTGCTTTGAAAATACAGTGATTCCTCGTTCTCTTTCCACTACATGTGTATCTAAAAATGTATCTCTATTATCCACTCTTCCTACAGTTCGAATCACCCCTGATTCATAGAGCATATTTTCTGCAAGTGTAGTTTTTCCAGCATCTACGTGTGCTAAGATACCTATCACAACTTTCTTTTTATTCATATTCAAACTACCTCTTCCTCTTGTATGTAACAATTCAGCCTAACATCTCGGATAGGTCGTTACACGACCAATTACGCTACTACGTAGCTATATCCTCGATTACGGCAAAGCGCCTTATGGCTGTATTACAAGGTTCATCTGCTGCTATGCAAGCATATCGCAGAATCACTTGTATTCAGCCGCAAGGCTGAATTGTTACGTATGTATAGTAGTATATCACACCTTCCATTGACATTTTTAATTTTTTTTATTACAATTATCACATACTTAAGCTGTCCCTTCAAAAAAGTGCGACATCTCTGAGTATTCAATTAACCGTAAACATTTGGAAGGAGGATTTTTATGTCTATCGTAACTATAACTAAAGAAAATTTTGAACAGGAGGTTGTTCAATCGAATGTTCCAGTACTTGTGGATTTTTGGGCTGATTGGTGTGGTCCTTGCAAGATGCTTTCTCCTGTAGTGGATGAAGTAGCTAATGAGGTAAACGATGTGAAAATTGCAAAACTCGACATCACTGCTGAACCAGAATTAACTAGAAAGTTCAAAGTATTAAGTGTTCCAACACTTGCATTATTCAAAAATGGAGAGGTTGCAAAAACTTCGATTGGGGTAATCTCAAAAGAAGAAATTTTAGAGTTTATAAAGTAATTATAAGAAAGAAGCTAAAATTGACACGTTTGTTGTATCAATTTTAGCTTCTTCTTTTTCTATCACTATAAGTTCCAAATGGTCATATTCCTCTGCAAGATCAAATGTCTCCTTTAGTCCTTCAGTTATATATACTACTTCTTCTGTTATCAAAATCATATCAAAATCCTTATTATCTTTCCAAAACTTGATTGCATCATCCTTTCCTGCAACAAATAGCGCTGTAGATAAGACATCTGCATATGTACCTATTTCACTTATAATTGTAACAGACTGCAGCGTATTTTTCGCTGGATATCCTGTCTTTGGATCCATGATATGCCAATATATTCCCCCATCTTCCCCTTCAAAATATCTTTCATATCCCCCTGAAGTGACTACTGCCTGATCTTCTACCTGAAGCGCACCTAATACATCTCCTCCTGTTGGGCTTTTGATTCCTATTCTCCAATTACTTCCATCCATTTTTCTCCCTACAGCATATACATTACCGCCTAGTTCAAGCAGTGCGGACTTTGCTCCTGCATCTTTAATCTGTTGTACAATCAGATCAGATACATATCCTTTCGCAATCCCTCCAAAATCAACTTCTGTTTCACCTAATAGCGTAACTTCATTTCCATTTATCACTATATTATTATAATCTACATTTTGAAGTTCTTTATCAATCTCTGCTTGCAACGGAACATTATACTCATCGGTTGTAAATCCCCATAATTTCATAATTGGATAAATAGTCGGATCATACTTCCCTTCTGTCAACTTAGCTAGTTCCACTGATTCTTCTATGATTTTCACTGCCTCTTCCGATAACACCCCTTGTTTATTGCTATTCAATTTAAATATGCTACTATTTTCATCAGTAACAGACAATTCTTTCTCTATGTTTATCACCGTTTTTTCCACTTCGTTTAACAATTTTTGATTTGCTTCTTCTAGCCTAATATTCATAACTGTATTCATTGCGAAAAAAGTTATCTCTTTTCCTACATTTTTTTCACTAACCGTTTCAGGTGTTCCGCATCCTACTAATAGTAGTACAACTAAAATCGTTAATAAT
>CAYJGW010000023.1:0-39600 GCA_964369425.1 uncultured Lachnospiraceae bacterium | reverse complement strand
ACTAGTACCTGTTGTATAAGTTCCTACATAACCGATGGTCATAAATACACCTCCTTTTGTAAAGTATAAGATAAAAGTCAGAAAATTTCAAGAATATTCAGAATAAAATATAAAGGTTGAATTTGATGGGAAGGTTTGCAATAATAGTATTGAAATTAGTAAAAAAAGGAGTAGAAGTAAGAGATGAAAGATAGATATGAATTACTGATAAAACAGCTTCATGCGTTGTTGGAGGGAGAGTCAGATAGAATAGCCAATTTAAGTAATATTTCGGCGTTACTATACCACAGTTTGGACAATGTAAATTGGGCAGGATTTTACTTGTATAAAAAAGAAGAATTGGTATTAGGGCCTTTTCAAGGCAAAGTGGCATGTATGCACATAAAGCTAGAGAATGGTGTTTGTGGAAAAGCAGCAAGAACGAGAGAGATACAATGTATTGAAAATGTACATGACTTTGAAGGGCATATTGCTTGTGATAGTGAAAGCAATTCAGAAATAGTAGTGCCTATAGTAATAGACGGAGAGTTGTTTGGTGTCCTAGATATTGATTCTTTTGAGTATGCAAATTTTGGGGAAGTAGATGTGGAGTATCTAGGAAAATTCGTAGAAGAAATGATAGCGTATATTAGATAGTGAAGTATGAGAATCTTGATTTTGTGATATGATGAGGGTATAATGCTTGATAGGATTAAAAAGTGGGAGGAAAGTAAAATGTATAATTTTCAAGTTGAGAAAGTGACAGCGGAATTGGTTCAATGGATAAAAGATTATTTCGAAGCAGCAGGGGCGAATACAAAAGCAGTAGTAGGGATATCTGGAGGAAAAGATAGTTCGGTGGTTGCAACCTTATGTGTGAAAGCATTAGGGAAAGATAGAGTAATAGGAGTGATGATGCCACAAGGAGAGCAGTTTGATATAGAGTTTAGCCAAAAGCTTTGTGCGCACCTAGGGATTGAGAATGTTACAATCAATATTAAGACCATGGCAGATGCAGCATTGGGTGTGGTAGAAAGTGGATGTAAAGAGTTGGGTTATGATACATTGAGTACAGTTACCACTTTTAATACACCAGCGAGAATGAGGATGAGTGTTTTGTATGGTGTTGCTGGAACGGTAGGCGGTAGAGTGGCCAATACGTGTAATCTCTCGGAAGATTGGGTTGGGTATGCTACAAAATATGGTGATGGAGCAGGTGATTTTTCTTGTCTGATGAATCTCACAGTAAAGGAAGTGAAAGAAATTGGAAAATACCTTGAGGTTCCGATGGAATTGGTAGAAAAAACACCAATAGATGGCTTGTGCGGAAAGAGCGATGAGGAAAACTTAGGGTTTACCTATGAAAAACTAGATGAATACATTAGATTAGGTGTATGCGACGATGAGAGCCTAAAGGGAAAAATTGATCACATGAGAAGAGTGAATCTACATAAACTATTACCGATGGCTAATTTTAATCCAAGTATTCAAACGGTTGAGGAGATAACGAGTGAATAGAAGGGATAAGGTAAAAACAACAAATCAAATACAGTACTTTGATTTTGAGATGGTTGCAGTCATTGTTGTGCTCGCAGCATTTGGTCTAGTAATGCTTTATAGCGCCACAGCATATATGGCAAGTATGGAGATGCAAGGAAATGATACACACTATTTTACGAGCCAGTTATTTAATTATGTGCTAGGGTTTATTGCAATGTTTGTTGTATCTAATATTTCATATAAATTCTATGGGAAGCTTGTGAAGTTGATATTAGCATGCGCAATTGGGGCATTGTTATTAACACAAGTTCCAGGTGTAGGTGTAACTATTAACGGAGCGACTAGATGGATTGAAGTAGGACCACTTCCGAGGTTTCAGCCAAGCGAAATAGCGAAAATAGCAGTAATTCTCTATGTACCTTGGGTGATTAATCGATTTGGACTGCGTTCAGCGGCTATGATGCGGATTTTGGGTTTTGGTGGATTAATACTGGGAATCGTTTTTTTTCTGACAAATAATTTAAGTACAACAATCATCATTGGTGGAATTATTGCAGGAATACTGATTGTTGCGCATAAAAAGGGGACGAAAGTTCTTATCGCAGTTTTACTTTTGGGAATTGTTGTGTATGCAGGGTTGCGTATTTTTGGAGAAGATATATTTAAGAGTCAGTTAGAGCAGTTAGAATTGAGTCAGGAAATGGGAGAAGAGGATGGCGATTTTCGTTTTACAAGGATTTTAGCATGGTTATACCCTGAAAAGTTTGCATCGGAAGAATCCTATCAGACAATTCAAGGACTCTACGCACTAGGTTCTGGTGGTGTGTTAGGAAAAGGGCTAGGGAATGGAACGCAAAAGTTAGATGCAATCCCTGAGATTCAAAACGATATGATTTTAGTGTCTATTGGAGAAGAACTAGGGATTATTGGAGTAGTTATGGTGTTAACACTTTTTGGCGTGCTGTTATATCGTTTGTTATTCATTGCTCGAAATGCACCAGACTTGTACAGCGGTTTAATTGTGACAGGAATTTTTATTCACATAGCACTGCAGGTTATTATTAATGTAGGTGTAGTGACCGCAGTGATTCCAAATACAGGGGTGACGCTTCCATTTATTAGTTATGGTGGCACAGCAATACTGTTTTTGATGGCAGAAATGGGGATTGCTCTCAATGTGTCAAAGGCAATAAAAATATCAGAAGATATTTTGGAAGAAGAGAAATGATAAAAGGATTATAAAATACAGAAGGAATTCTTCACAGTAGAAAGAAATTGTGATACAATAACATGTAGTAAAGAAAACTATATGTGCTAGTTTTAACTAGCGGAGGTGAAGATGAAGTATAAAATAATTATAGACAGTTGTGGTGAACTCACAGAAGGAATGAAAGAAAGTGGATGCTTTACGAGTGTTCCTTTATTTATTGATGTAGATGGAAAAGAGATTATAGATGATGAGACATTTGATCAAGCAACATTTTTAACGATGGTTGCAGAAAGTCCAAATTGTCCGAAATCTTCTTGTCCAACACCAGAATCTTATATGGAAGCTATGAAAGGTCCAGAGACAGATGTGTACATTGTGACACTTAGTTCACAGTTGAGTGGTTCCTATAATAGTGCGGTATTAGGAAAAAACTTGTTTGAAGAAGAAATAGGTGGAAAAAACATTCATGTTTTTGACTCAAGAGCTGCGTCCATTAGCCAGACATTAATTGCAAAACATGTAAAAGTATCTGCAGACCAAGAATTAGAATTTGAAGATGTAGTAAAGGCTGTGGAAGACTATATAGCGGGACAGCGAATTTTCTTTGTGTTAGAATCTTTGGAAACTCTGAAGAAAAATGGAAGGCTTACCGGACTGAAAAGTGTCTTGGCAACAGCACTTAACATAAAGCCTGTGATGTCTGCGAATAATGAGGGTGAGATCATTCAAGTAAGCAAAGCAAGAGGGATTAACAAAGCCCTTGCAAAGCTAGTGGATGAGATGACAGCAGCAGTCGGAAATACGGAAGGTAAGGTGCTTGGAATCGCACACTGTAATTGCTATAACAGAGCATTAC
The DNA here is from genome assembly GCA_964369425.1 of uncultured Lachnospiraceae bacterium. GTDB lineage: Bacteria > Bacillota > Clostridia > Lachnospirales > Lachnospiraceae > CAUPWF01. Next base: position 36,055 of record CAYJGW010000023.1, on the reverse strand, counting down.
AAGTAAAATCCATGCTACAAGAAGTGTTGGATGTACAAGAAGTGATTATTACAGATACAGCAGGGATTAGCTCATTGTATGCAAATGATGGTGGGATTATTGTCTCAGTATAATGAAAAAACACTACAATTTTGTGAGGACATATGATATAATACACATAAAGTTTGTTCGGGTGGAGGGAAGTGGTACATCCTCTCGATTTAGAAGGAGATAGTTGATAATGAGTCAAGCGAAAGTAGATCGATATAAAGACCAAAAGAAGAACAGAAAGCAGATTATGCAAAAGGAAAAACGAGCAAAGAGAGTCCGTATGATAATTGGATCGCTTGTGAGTGTCGTAATTATTGGATGGATAGGTGTTTCAGGCTATTCAGCATATGAAGCAAGCAGACCAAGAGAGATGGCTACAATCGATTATACGGCAGTAGATGAGTATCTATATAGTCTACAATAAGTATAAAGTGAAAGAATTAGATGTTGAAATAAGGAATAACACTATATCTAGTGTAATAGAAGACGAGCGTAGCTCGTCTTTTTTTTTACGTAAAAATAATTCAAAAAAAACTTGAAAAAGAGAGAGATGTGGTATAAAATGATGACATGGTGGTACGAAGTGGTGACAATGTGGAAGAAAGTGGAGAGTAAGTGGTGACACTTATACAGGTGCTAGAATGTTTAGGGGAGAATACAATCATAGCGTCGATCCGAAAGGTAGGCTGATTATACCAGCTAAGTTTCGTGACGCTCTTGAAGGAGAATTTGTTATAACAAAAGAAGTTAATAGTTGTTTATCGATTTATCCGATGAAAGAGTGGGAGAAGTTTGAGGAAAAATTAATGAATTTGCCTCAAAAGAAACTTAAAATCAGACGATTTTTCACAAGTGGAGCCAATGAAACAGTCCTTGATAAACAAGGAAGAGTACTAATACCATCAAACTTAAGAGCATATGCGGAGATTGACAAAGACGTTGTCTTGATTGGTGTTTTGAACCATATTGAGATTTGGGATACAAAACGCTGGCAAGCTAGTATGGAGGAATTACAAGATACTATAGAAGATGAGATGGAAGATTTGGATTTTTAATTATGCTTACGGGGTGATAAGATGAGTTTTAAACATGTGTCAGTATTACTAGAAGAGACAATAGAGGGCTTAAACATCAAAAGTAACGGGATTTATGTGGACGGAACTTTGGGTGGAGCAGGACATGCCTATGAGGTATGCAAGTCATTAGATGATGAAGGAAGATTCATAGGGATTGATCAAGACGGCGAAGCGATAGTAGCTGCAACGAAACGATTGAAAGACTTTGGGGAGAAAGTCACGATTGTACGAAGCAATTATTGCGATATAAAGCAGGTGCTTGAACAATTAGGAGTTGAGAAAGTAGATGGGATTGTCCTAGATTTAGGCGTATCATCACATCAATTAGACACTGTTGAGAGAGGCTTTACCTATATGGTGGACACACCGCTTGATATGCGGATGGACACAAGGCAGAGCATGACGGCAAAAGATATAGTGAATAACTATACGGAGATGGAATTGTATCGTATGATTCGTGATTACGGAGAAGATAAGTTTGCGAAAAATATTGCAAAACATATTGTTCTTGAAAGAGAAGAGAATCCAATTACAACCACAGGGGAGCTGACGGATGTGATTCGCAGAGCGATACCGATGAAGTTTCAAAAAAACGCAGGGCATCCTGCAAAGAGAACGTTTCAAGCAATACGAATCGAATTGAATCGAGAGTTAGATGTATTAAAAGAGAGTCTTGATACAATGATTGGATTGCTGAACGAAAATGGCAGAATATGTGTAATAACATTTCACTCACTGGAAGATAAGATTGTAAAAGGGATATTTAGGAGAAATGAAAATCCTTGTACATGTCCAGCAAATTTCCCAGTCTGTGTATGTGGCAACGAATCTATGGGGAGAGTAGTTTCGAGAAAGCCAATACTGCCATCAGTTGAAGAGTTAGAAGGAAATAGCCGTTCAAAAAGTGCGAAGTTAAGAGTTTTTGAGCGACAATAGGGAGTAGTTGTTATAAAGTAAAGAGGAGAATGAAATGGCAAGAACAAGAGGTGAGCAAGAAAAGAGACAAGCTTACGTATATGGCAGTACCGTTAGAGAGATTCAGGTAGAGCCAAGAAGAGAAGAAAAGCACAGTCCACAGAGAAAAGTTAATAGAAGACGCCGCAGTGTCCAAGTAGCTGGTCGAAGTCAAGTGTTGTTTCTTATGATTGCAATCGCAGTAGTGGTTGCTAGTGTTGTAATGCTCTTGCAATTTCAGACTTCAAACGCAGTGCAAGCTCAAGAAATTACAGATTTGGAAAATGAGATTAACGCATTGAAGATAGAGAATGATGTAATTTATAATAAAATTATAAATTCAAAAAATTTAGAACAGATTAGGAATGAAGCCATTGCTTTGGGAATGCAGTATTACAATAGGGATGAAGTTATCGAGTATGATAATCCATCAGAAGGCTATGTGAAGCAGTATGATGAAGTTCCTAGTAATGGAATAGTAGTAAATTAAACAAAAGGTGAATACAAGTGGGAAAAAAGAGAAGGCGTAGAAGAAAGCTTCGATTATTTCCGATGCAGATGAAGACGAAGCTAGCATACCTATACATTATAGTGGTGCTAGCTTTTGGATACTTTTGCGTCGAAGTAATATATTTGAATGCATCAAAAGGTGAAGAATACACAAAACAAATTTTGGAACAAGAAAGTTATGTAAGTAGCACGATTCCTTATAAACGCGGGGATATTGTAGATGCAAATGGGACAGTTCTAGCAACGAGTCAAAGGGTATACAAAGTGTTTTTAGATGTCAAAGGCTTGATAGAAGTGTATGATGATGAGAGAAAAACGGTTTTGATAGAAAAAGCAAAAACGGCATTAAATACGTATTTTGGTATTGACCCAGCAGTTGTAGATGAGATGATTGCAACAAAAAGTCAAAGTCGTTATGTCGTGTTAGAAGAAGCGGTCAATTATGATGTCGTAAAAGCATATGAGACAGCAATGGATCCAGAGTTAACAGAGTCTGCGAAAAATAAAGATGCAGACGATATTTTAGTAGAGAGTTTAATAGGATTAGAAGAAAAGTATTCGAGAACATATCCATATGGAACACTGGCTAGTGGGGTGCTAGGTTTTGCAAGCAGTGGGAATGTAGGAATGACAGGGCTAGAGAGTTATTATAATGATGAGTTGAATGGCGTAGAGGGGATCAGCAAAGGGTACTTAAGCGAAGATGAGATTGATCGCCAAGTTAGAGAACCAGAAAATGGGAATACAATTGTGACTACTATTGATTATACAGTGCAAAGTATAGTAGAAAAGCATATTATGGCATTTAATGAAGCGCATAAAAATGAGGCTAGAGATGGAAATGGAAGCAAAACAACTGCTGTAATTGTGGCAGATCCAAATACAGGAGCGATATTGGCACAAGCATCCTATCCTAATTATGACTTGAATAATCCTTATGATTTATCTCAGTACTATTCACAAGCAGAAATAGATGCGATGGAGACAGAAGAACAGGTTTCAGAAGCGTTGAATGGGATTTGGGAAGAGTTTACAATTTCTGCAACTTATGAGCCAGGATCACCAGCAAAACCATTTACGGTTGCAGCGGCGTTAGAATGTGGAGTTATAACAGGGAATGAAACGTATTATTGTAATGGTTATAGAGAAGTTGGGGGGCATAGGATTCATTGTGTAAACCGTACGGGTCATGGAACACAGACCATAGAGGAAGCGATTTCAAATTCGTGCAACGTAGCTTTAATGGATATTAGTGCGGCACTAGGGATTGAAGATTTTACGAAATATCAAGATATTTTTGGGTTTGGTCCAAAGACAGGGATAGATTTACCAAATGAAGTCTCTACAGAGGGGGTAACTTATAATATTGAAAATATGACGGCTACAGATCTTGCTACCAATTCCTTTGGGCAAAGTTACAATACAACTATGATACAAAATGTTGCAGCATTTTCTTCATTAATTAATGGAGGAGATTATTATGAGCCATATTTAGTAAAAGAGATTCGTGATGATAGTGGTGGTGTGATAGAAAAGATTGAGCCGACATTGGTAAAGAAAACAGTAAGCCAGGATACTACGAATCTTTCGAATCAGTATCTAGAAGCGGTTACGGTTACGGGAACGGGACAAAGAGCTGCTGTAGAAGGTTATCAAGTTGGAGGAAAGACAGGAACGGCTGAAAAATTACCAAGAGGAACAGGTAACTATCTTGTGTCATTTATCGGTGCAGCACCAATGGACGATCCAGAGATTGTAGTCTATGTGGTTATTGATGAACCAAATGTGGATAATCAGTCAAACAGTGGATTGGCGTCACAACTCTCAGCAGATATTATGACTGAAATTTTCCCGTACTTAGGGATTACAAAGGCAACAGAATAAAATCAAGTAGAATAACCTCGTAAAAGAGTTAATAAATTGTATTAATATCTTTTAGGAGGTTTTTTTGTGAAGAATAAGACCTACAATAAAAAGAAGGTCCTATTTGTCTTTGTTCTTGCTGTATTACTGATTACCGGTTTGGTAATTCGATTAGGACGCTTGATGATAGTAGAGGCTCCAAAATACCAAAAACAAGCGGAAGAGTTACATGAAAGGGAGCGTGAAATTAAAGCGGCGAGAGGTGAGATTGTAGATCGAAATGGGGTGGTACTTGCTACCAATGAGACAGTGTGTACTGTGTCAGTGATATTTAGTCAAATAAAAGATTCGGAAACAGTAATTCACACATTAGCAGAGTTATTAGAACTAGATATAGAAACAGTAAGGAAAAAGGTGGAAACAGTATCTTCTATGGAAAAAATCAAAACGAATGTTCCAAAAGAAATAGGAGATCAAATTAGAGCGGAAAATCTAGAAGGGGTGAAAGTAGACGAGGATTTTAAAAGGTATTACCCTTACGGTGAATTGGCTTCTAAAGTGTTAGGTTTTACAGGCGGTGACAACCAAGGAATTATAGGCTTAGAAGTAGAATACGAGGAATATTTAAAAGGGACCAATGGAAACATTTTGACAACAACAGATGCAAAAGGGGTAGAGTTGGAAGGAATTGCAGAGGAGCGACAAGAACCGATAGATGGAAAGACGCTACAAATAACATTGGATTATAACATTCAGATGTACATACAGCAAACAGCAGAAAAATTAATGGAAGAAAAGCAAGCAGAAGCTGTGCAAGCGATTGCGATAAATCCCCAAAATGGCGAAGTGCTAGCAATGGTCAATGTGCCTGAATTTGACCTAAACAATCCCTTTGAATTGCCCGAAACTTATGGCGAGGTGACAGATGAAGAGCGTCAGGAGCTTTTGAATCAGATTTGGAGAAATGGTTCTATAAATGATACTTATGAACCTGGATCTACATTTAAAATGATTACATCGGCCGCAGCCCTTGAAGAGGGTGTTGTGGGAATGACAGATAGTTTTTATTGCCCTGGTTATCGTGTGGTAGAAGATCGGATTATTCGATGCCATGAGACAGATGGACATGGGCAGCAGACATTTGTAGAAGGTGTACAAAATTCGTGCAATCCAGTATTTATTGATATTGGGATGCGACTTGGTGTGGGAGGGATGTATAATTATTTTAATCGTTTTGGGCTACTATCTTTGACGAACATTGATCTTCCAGGAGAGGCAGGAACGATTATGCATGCCGAAGATAACATTAAAGCGGTAGAGTTAGCCACTATTTCATTTGGGCAATCGTTTCAAGTAACGCCAATACAGATGGCGACAACAGTTAGCTCGCTAATCAATGGCGGAGTAAGGGTTACCCCCCATTTTGGGAAAGCGGTGTTGGGAGAAGAAGGGGATATAATAGAAGAGTTTGAATATGGGAAAGAGGAGAATGTTGTATCAGAGGAAGTATCTGAATCGATGCAAGACATTTTGGAGAGTGTAGTATCGCAGGGGTCTGGACGCAACGCGTTTATCGAAGGATATGAGATAGGCGGAAAGACAGCAACCTCACAAACACTACCTAGAAGTGCGAATAAATATATCTCTTCTTTTATTGGGTTTGCACCAGCAGGTAATCCAGAAATACTCATTGTGATGTTAGTTCACGACCCACAAGGTATTTATTACGGTGGAACGATTGTTGCACCAGTTGTAGGGAGTGTATTTGACAATGTGTTACCTTATCTAGGGATTGAGAAAAATACATTGATTAGCAATGTTGAAGAAACACAAGTTGAAAATGAATAGAAAATAGAGTATACTTGTAAAGTTAAGAAAAGAAAACAGATGAAGAGGTGTAAAATGGATTATACAGTATTATTACCAGTTTTTATAGCGTTTATAATCAGTCTGATAGGCGGTCCGATTATAATTCCCCTATTAAGAAAGATGAAGATGAAGCAGACAGAAAGAGTGGATGGAGTGCAATCCCATTTAAAAAAGGCAGGAACGCCTACAATGGGAGGGATTATCATTTTGTCAAGCATTGTGGTTACTTCTGTCATATACATACCAGATTATCCGAAAGTGATACCGGTACTTTTTATGACAATTGGATTTGGCTTAATTGGATTTTTGGATGATTATTTAAAAGTAGTTATGAAGCGTTCCGATGGTCTTTACCCAAAACAAAAGATGGCATTACAGTTAGTTGTAACTGGAATATTTGCGTATTATATAACAAATGTGGCGAATATATCACTAGCAATGTTGATACCCTTTTCAAATGGTCATTACCTAAGTATTGGGTGGCTTGCAATACCGCTTTTATTTATTGCAGTTTTAGGAACTGTGAATGGAACAAATTTTACCGATGGTCTAGATGGTTTGGCTACAAGTGTTACTATCTTAGTTGCTACATTTTTTACAGTGGTCGCAATTGGAACAGGAAGTGGAATTGAACCAATTACTTGTGCAGTAGTTGGCGCATTACTAGGATTTTTGCTGTTTAATGTACATCCTGCTAGCGTATTTATGGGAGATACCGGTTCTCTTGCATTAGGTGGATTTGTAGTTTCGGCGGCTTACATGATGCAGATGCCTATTTTTATCATTATCATTGGTGGAATTTACGTGGTAGAGGTAGCATCCGTTATTATTCAGGTAACCTACTTTAAAAAAACAGGCGGAAAAAGAATATTTAAAATGGCACCAATTCACCACCATTTTGAACTTTGTGGATGGTCAGAGACAAGGGTAGTAGCGGTATTTTCTATTATTACGGCTCTATTATGTTTGTTGGGGCTTATGGCAATCTAAGAGAATGGAAGGGATAAACATGGGATTGAGAAATGTAAATGTACTAGTAATAGGACTAGGAATCAGTGGAATTGCTGCAATAAAAATTTTGAAAGCATTAGATGCCAATGTTTTTGTGTATGATGGAAACAAATCCTTAGATAAGATAGAAGTGAGCAAACGAATAGGTGTCGAGCCAGAGTACATTTGTCTAGGAGAGATAGAAAGAGAAGTACTTGGGAAAATAAAACTGGCTGTAATCAGTCCAGGCGTTCCTTTGGATATTGCTGAAGTGGAAAAGGTGAAGGAGAATCATATACCAATATGGGGTGAAGTTGAATTGGCATATCGTTGTGGAAAAGGTGATGTGCTTGCAATTACAGGTACCAATGGGAAAACTACAACAACAGCCTTACTAGGAGAGATATGCAAGGCGAATAACGAAGACACGTATGTAGTTGGTAATATCGGGAATCCGTATACGGAAATTGCTTTGGAGACGAAGGAAAGTTCAACAATTGTAGCGGAAATGAGTAGTTTTCAACTAGAGACAACGACAGAATTTGCCCCTAAGGTAAGTGCAGTATTAAATATTACACCAGATCATCTGGATAGGCATCATACTATGGAGGCGTACATAGAGGCAAAGTTTAGAATAGCGAACTGTCAAAATAACGAAGATTACTGTGTTCTAAATTATGAGGATGAAGTGACAAGGAAGTTTGGCGAGGAAGTAAAGGCGAAGGTTATTTACTTTAGTAGTAAAAGACGATTGGACAAAGGGATTTTTCTAGAAAATGAAAAAATTATATTCGTAGATGAAAAAGAATGTATTTTGTGTGATATCTCGGAGTTGAAATTACTAGGAATGCATAACTATGAAAATGTGATGGCTGCTTCGGCGATGGCTTTAGCCTATGGTGTTCATGTAGACATAGTAAGAAAAGTCATTTGCGAATTTGCAGGGGTTGCACATAGAATAGAATTCGTTTGTGAAAAAGATGGTGTACAATATTATAACGATTCAAAAGGTACCAATCCAGATGCAGCGATTAAGGGAATAGAAGCGATGATTCGTCCGACTATTCTTATTGGAGGCGGTTACGATAAAGATGCATCCTATGAGGAGTGGATTCAAGCATTTAATGGAAAAGTTAAGTGTTTGGTGTTGACTGGTCAGACGAAAGAGAAGATTAAAGATGCAGCAAAGCGTTGTGGGTTTGAAAACGTGATAATGGCAGATGATTTTGAGACAGCTGTAAAGGAGAGTGCTAGACTAGCTGAGGAAGGTGATGCAGTCTTATTGTCGCCAGCTTGTGCAAGTTGGGGAGAGTTTGAAAACTATGAAAAACGAGGAGATAAATTTAGAGAAATAGTAAAAAGTCTTTAAGGAGGGTGCTGAAGTTTGCCCAAATTCAAAAACAGTGTAGATTACGCTTTGTTGGTAGTTGTTATGGTATTGATAATGATTGGATTGGTTATCTTATACAGTGCAAGTAGCTACAATGGAGCGAATCGATTTGGTGATGAATTTTACTATTTGAAAAGGCAATTATTTGCAACGAGCATTGGAATAACTGGAATGTACGTGATGGCAATGGTTGATTATCATGTATGGACAAAATTTGCAGTACTAGGATATATTATTGCATTGGTATTATCTCTGCTAGTTATATTTGTAGGGCAAGAGTACAATGGGTCGAAGAGATGGCTTGCGCTTGGTCCGATTTCTTTTCAACCATCAGAATTTGCAAAGTTAGCGGTTGTTGTGTTCTTATCACATCTTATCGTTACATGGGCAGATCGACTAAAAAAATTGCGGTGGATTCTATTGGTAATGCTTCTGATATTACCAATTGTAGGATTAGTGGGGAGTAACAATCTTAGCACAGCAGTGATTATACTTGGCATTTCGATTATATTAATATTTTTAGCAACTCCCAAATATGCACAGTTCATATGGATGGGAGGAATAGGAGGCGGATTCTTAGCTATCTTTTTAGGTCTGGAAAGTTATCGATTAGAGCGTCTTGCAATTTGGCGAAATCCAGAGTTGTATGAAAAAGGATATCAGACACTTCAAGGACTTTACGCGATTGGTTCTGGTGGTGTATTTGGAAGAGGGCTAGGAGAAAGTATTCAAAAGCTAGGATTTGTTCCTGAAGCGCAAAACGATATGATATTTTCGATTATTTGTGAAGAATTAGGAATTGTGGGTGCAAGTGCAGTGATATTTTTATTTTTGCTTTTGCTGTGGAGGTTTTATGTGGTTGCATCTCATGCAAAAGACTTAAGAGGAACCTTAATAGCAGGTGGAGCGCTAGCACATATTATGATTCAAGTAGTGTTAAATATTGCAGTGGTTACCAACACCATTCCAAATACAGGGATTACACTACCGTTTATCAGTTATGGAGGTACATCGGTGTTGTTTTTGTTGATGGAAATTGGATTGGTTTTAAATGTATCAAGGCAGGCACAATATAGGTAAGATGAAAAGGGGCTGCTAAGGAGGAAGTGAAATGAATGAAAGGGACTATAAAAAGAGGATAAGGGCAAAAGAACGTATAAGGACTGTGGAAGTGTTGACAGAAAAGAAGAAGCCAAAATTGGGATTTCTAGGTGGATTATCTGTGGTTCTTGCGATTTTGATAGGGCTCATGACATTGTATCTTCTTTTTCATATTCAGAAATTTGAAGTGAGAGGCAATGAATACAGTGCATCAACAGAAACAGTGAATTGGATTAAAGAAGATGATTGGGCGACAAACTCTATTTATTTATGGGTAAAATTTCTAGTTGCAGAGCAAGAGTTACCACCGTATGCGACAGATGTGAATGTATCACTTAGAGCGCCTTGGATTGTACGCGTGGATGTAGTGGAGCGTCAGCCAATAGGAGGAGTAGAGTTGCCAGATAAATACGTATATTTTGATGAAGAGGGAATTGTAATGAGCAATACATCGCTACAAGTAGAGGGGATTCCTTTGGTGGAGGGGATGACGGTTACAGATAGTACATTGTATGAACCATTACCTGTGGAAAATATAGATATTTTTCAAAATATTTTAGAGGTTACAAAGCTATTAGAAAGAAATGAATTAGAACCGGAAGCGATTATGAATAGTGACGCGGATAATATTGAACTTAAGTTTGGTGGAATTGTGGTACAGATAGGTGATGATAATTACGAGGAAAAGATGATGCAGATTCATCCGATGTTAGAAAAATTGGAGGGGCAAGAAGGAACATTGGATTTGAGAAGCTATACATCCACTGATACAGTTACAAATTTCAAGAAAAAAAGTGTAGAAAATGAATAAAATGTATTGATTATTTAGGCAAAAGAATATATTATAGTACTATATGGAATGGTCTATGTATACGGGAGTATAAGAATAATAGGACGACAAAGGAGGAAAAACTCTTGTTAGAAATTAAAACAAACGAATCAGATGCAGCAGCAAGAATTATAGTTGTAGGTGTTGGTGGTGGCGGTAATAACGCTGTGAACCGAATGATAGATGAACAAATTGCAGGTGTAGAATTTATTGCAATTAATACAGATAAGCAAGCATTGCAATTGTGCAAAGCTCCGACATTGATGCAAATAGGTGAAAAGATTACCAAAGGTCTAGGTGCAGGAGCAAAGCCGGAAGTAGGAGAAAAGGCAGCAGAAGAGAGCGAAGAAGAGATATTAGCAGCATTGAAAGGTGCGGACATGGTGTTCGTAACTTGTGGAATGGGTGGTGGAACTGGAACAGGTGCAGCCCCAGTTGTTGCAAGAATCGCAAAGCAAGTAGGGGCATTGACAGTAGGTATTGTCACAAAACCGTTTAGATTTGAGTCAAAGGCTCGTATGAATAATGCACAACAAGGAATTGAGAAGTTGAAAGAGAATGTGGATACACTGATTGTGATTCCTAATGATAAACTTCTTGAGATTGTAGATAGAAGAACAACTATGCCAGATGCTTTGAGAAAAGCGGATGAAGTATTACAACAAGGTATTCAAGGTATTACAGACTTGATTAACGTACCAGCATTAATCAATCTTGATTTTGCAGATGTACAGACAGTAATGTATGATAAAGGCATTGCTCATATCGGTATCGGTCAAGGAAAGGGTGATGATAAAGCATTAGAAGCTGTAAAGCAAGCGGTAGCAAGTCCATTGTTAGAGACTACAATTGCTGGGGCGAGCCACGTTATTATCAATATTTCTGGAGATATCACTCTTATGGATGCTAGTGATGCAGCGGAATATGTACAAGATTTAGCAGGAGAAGATGCAAACATCATCTTTGGTGCGAAGTTTGATGATAGCAAGACTGATGAAGCTACTATTACTGTAATAGCGACAGGGCTTCACAATGCTACTGGTGCAGCATCAAAGTTGAAAGAAAGATTAGAGAGACAAAAAGCGACTATGGCGACTTTAGACTCTGATTTAGATTTGGATCCAGAAGATTCTGTACCAAATAGAGGATACGGAATGCAGATGGGAACACAACAACAGATGCCTAGACAAAACTTTGGGATGGGGATGCAAGGTGGAGCGACACCTTTCCCAAGATTTGATCCAAATGGAGCAGGGATGCAACAGCAACCTAGAACACCTCAAAGCAAAGTAAAAGAACAAAGTATTAAGATTCCAGACTTTTTTAAGCGATAATAATAAACAAAAAGATGAATTGTGTGACGCAATTCATCTTTTTTTGTTGAAATTTAATAGTTGAAGTAGTATGATTAAAAATAGGTGTTTAGCTAAAGGTGGTGAAGAGGGAATGGAAGCACTGATTAGGATTAAAGAGATGTCAAAGATTTACAACCCCGGAGAAAATGAAGTGCGAGCCTTAGACAATGTGTCTTTAGAGGTAGGTAGAGGTGAATTTGTCGCAATCATTGGTCAATCGGGTTCGGGAAAATCAACCCTTATGAATATGATAGGGTGCTTGGATGTTCCGACAAAAGGGAGTTATGTATTAGATGGAAAAGAAGTGGAGCGTTTATCGGACGATGCATTATCGGTAATTAGGAATCAGAAGATAGGATTTATTTTTCAAGGATTTAACTTGATTATGAATTTGGATGCAGTAGGTAATGTGGAACTTCCCCTCATTTATAGAGGAATGGGAAAGGCAGAGCGGCGTACGCTAGCGATGGAAGCTTTAGAAAAGGTTGGTCTTGGAGCGAGGGTAAAACATAGGCCGTCCGAGTTGTCGGGGGGGCAACAGCAAAGGGTGGCGGTGGCACGAGCGATAGCGGCGAGACCTTCACTCATTCTAGCAGATGAGCCCACTGGAAATCTAGACTCAGCCTCAACAGATGAAATCATCGAAATTTTGAAGCAGTTGCATAAGGATGGAAGTACTATTGTTATGATTACTCATGATCAAGAGATAGCAGATATTGCAGAAAGAGTAGTAGCATTAAAGGATGGAAAAATCGTAAGAGACTATAAGAATGATGCAGAAGTGGCGAGGGGGAAAGATGAGTAAAAATAAGCAGGAAGTGGATTTTGAAATTGAAGAGCAAGTAGAAGTAAAGGTTAAAAAAGTTAAAAAAAAGCTACCACCATGGGTGATTATTCCTATACTTTTAGTTGTGGTAGGAATCGTGGTGGTTGTGGCACTTCTTGTTCCAAGTGGTGAGGATGCATCTTTAGAACAAGTGGAATACATTACGGTGAGCAAAGGTGAAATATCGCAAGAGTACATGACTTCTGGTACTGTGGAAAGTAAAGGCGAAGTTACTTATTATGCACCAGCAAATGTGCCAGTTTTTGCACTGAATGTAGAGGTTGGTCAGACTGTGAAAGCAGGAGATCTTTTGGCTAGTTTTGATGTGTCAGATTTAGAAACACAGTATACACAAATGCAATTAAATGAACAAACGGTGGAAAATTCGAATGCGGATGTGTATTATCAAGCGAATAAAGCAGCAGCGGCAAGTGCAAGTAGTATTGCGCAATTAGAAAAGCAGTTGAATGAGAAACGGGCGGAGTTAGAAGCTTTGAAGGTGGCCAGTCAAGGAAGTGCAGGAGAGATAGCTAAGATCGCAGCTCGAATACAAGAGTTAGAGCAGTTAAAGGCTAGTAATCAAAATGAACAGAGTAGCCAAAAAGCATTGAAAGAAAATGCAGAGCTAGAGTTAGCAAAATTGTCTGAGGCTGATTCTCGATATGCACAGTTATTAGACACTGCAACCAAGGCGACTACAAGGATTAGTGAATTGGAAATCGAGTTACGAGGGATTCAGACAGAGTTAGATCAGTTGGGAAATGGTGAAATTCCAGACACAGCGACACAACAGTATCAGATTGAGCAGGAGATTAGTGCATTAGAAAATAGCATAGAAGATGCAAAAGTAGCAGCCAGCAATTCCGCAAGTGGAGTAAGTCAGGCGCAGGCTAATAATATGGCGATTTCGGAAGAGTTAGCAAAAATAGAAGGTTTGACAGCAAAAGAAAGTTTGGATCTTGCAAAAGCGGGAATTGTAGCAAAGTATGATGGTGTAGTAAAGGAAGTGTTGATTCCAGTAGGATCAATGGCAACACAAGGAACGCCGATAGTTACTATTGTAAGCAACAACAATGTAGAAGTCACCCTATCGGTACCTACTAGTGATTTTGATAAGGTGATTGAAGGCAATGAAGCAGAGATTCAATTAGGAAGCCATAAGTACAAAGGAGTTGTAGAATCTGTTGATAAGATTGCGCTACTAAATGAAAAAGGAACACCTTCTATTGGTGCAAAGGTGAATATTACAAATCCAGATGACAATATATTTATTGGTGTAGAGGCAAAAGTGAATCTAGAAGTTGCAAAAGAGTCAAATGCATTGAAAATACCGACATCTGCTATTAATGTATCAACAGATGGAGATTTTGTGTATGTAATAGAGGATGGAAAAGCGGTGAAAAGAGAAATTGTGCTTGGCATATTTGACTATGAATACAGCGAAGTGGTGGAAGGGTTAAAAGACGGTGATAAGGTTATTTTTGATGCGACAGAAGAGATAGAAAATCAATCGGTTGTAGGTGTCGAAAGACAAGAGGATAGCCTATGACACAGATGATTGAGTACATAAAAATGGCATTTTACAACATTAGACAAAATAAGGGAAGATCATTTTTGACAATGTTGGGGATTATTATAGGAATTTCATCAGTAATCGCAATTGTCTCTATCGGTAATGGACTACGCGATGATGTATTGGAAAGTGCCAGTTTATCAAGTGTGAGTGTTTCAGTGAATCAAGAGATTGTAAGTGATCCCTATGTGATTACCCCAGAAGATATGGAAGCGTTGAAAGTGCAACTCGGTGAAAAGATAAAAGGCGTTGTAGGAGTGTTTAATAATTATGGAACAGTGGAGACGAGAAAAGGATCCTTTGATGCATACTTAACCTTAACGACACCTGATGCAGAAGCAGACGAGATGAAAGATAAGATTCTGAAAGGAGAATATTTTTCGCAGACTGACATTGATAATGGATCGCCGGTTGCAGTAATCGATCGTGAGGCCGCAGGGTATTTATTTGGAAATACGGATGTCATTGGAACAACATTAGATATGGAAATTCAAGGCGCGATTGTTTCGGTTCGTATCATTGGGGTTCGAGACATGGAACAAGAGATGATTGAAGCGAATCGACAAAGTTATGAGATGTTTGGCATATCACCATATGTTATGATGGAAATGCCCTATACAGCAGCCCAATATTGGGGAGAAGAGTTAAATAACTTTTCCTCTGTATCACTATATTTGCCAAATGGAGCAGATGAAAATGCAGTAGCAAAAGAAGCCATTGATATCTTGAATTATCGACACGATAATAGGGAAGGTGAAAGTATGTTCCTGCGAGACGAATTATTCGACTTATCTTCGATTTCTGCACTCTTAGATGGTGTTACGGCATTTGTTGCATTGGTTGCAAGTATCTCGCTTTTAGTAGGTGGAATTGGTGTGATGAACATCATGTTAGTATCCGTTACAGAAAGAAGAAGAGAGATAGGAATACGAAAAGCACTTGGGGCAAAGACATCTTCAGTAGTCATTCAATTTCTTTGCGAATCTGCTATTATATCAGGTTTAGGCGGTGTGATAGGAATTGCACTTGGTGGAGGAGTTGCCCAACTGATATCCTTGACAGGTGTAGGGGGACTATCGGCAAGTTTGTCAGTAGAAGCGATTATCATAGCAACTTGTTTTTCGTGTGGTATTGGGATTGTGTTTGGAATTTATCCGGCTAGAAAAGCAGCCAAGATGAATCCGATAGAAGCATTAAGACAATTATAAATTTGAAAGAGAAAGAGGAGGAAGAAAGATGTTTAAGACAGGAAAATTATTGAAGGTTGTATCGATTATATTTATCGTATTTATGGGGATTTCATTGGTTAGTACAGCAATCACTATCGCAGCGTTGCCAACCATACTAGAGTCTTTGGAAAGTACAGGATTAGAAGGACTGGAAGAAGCTTATTCCATGCCTATGATGATATTAGGATTGGTAGTTGCAATCTTTGGCTTAGCAACTGGTATTATGGGCTTACTTGGAAAATCAAAAAAGCTTTGCTATGGAATGATGGGGATTTATGTAATATACTCGGTTTATAATATAGTGATTACATTCACGTCTACAGCTTATGGGATTATAGGAGTTCTGGATTTGGTTTTGCCAGCATTATACTTATGGGGCGTGTATCAGTCGGACGATGTAGAGTAGCGTATAAAATATAATATTTTGTAAAAAAATGACATGCTGTAAAAAGTATGTCATTTTTTTGTCGTTTTTTTTGGAATTTGCTTCTTCTATTCCGACAAATTTCATAAGGTGGAATTTATATAATGAATCTTGCTTAAGTACAAAATCGATGGAGTATCTAAAGAGAAGAGGTGGAGCGTGTATATAGAGCTATATTTGGATGTATTATTTCTGGTTAATTTTATGATGGATTTCCTCATATTGTTAATAGCAAGAGAAATATTAAAGTGCAATACGAAAGTATGGAATATTGCCATAGGAGCTATGTTAGGAGCAGGGCTGGTCTGTCTTCTTTACATAATTCCGCTATATCCAATTGTAAGATTATTGCTCTCGCACACTGTAATTAATGTAGTGATGGTTACGATAGGTTTAAAGGTTCGTGACTGTGTAATGTTTTTTAAAAGTATAGCAGTGCTGTACATAGGTAGTTTTTTGCTAGGCGGGATTATTCAGTATTTTAATCAGTATATAAGGCTTGGTAGTTTATATTTTGCAATGGTAATTTTTAGTTATTGTTTAGTGAAAGTAATCTGGAGGTTCATTTGTATGTTGCGATTGAATCAAGAGCGATGGTGTAAGGTTACAATATACTTAGCGAACACCAATATACAAGTGGAAGCAATAATCGATACAGGTAATACATTAGTAGATCCTTATACGAATAAACCAGTTAGTATATTAGACGAGAAATACAAAAAAATTATTGAAGTGGATGCGTTAAAAGAAAATATTAGATATATACCCTATCATTCTATAGGTGGATCAGGGGTAATGATAGCATTTAAAGCAAAAAAAATACATATAATTGGAATGAGAGAAGCTTGGATTCAGGAGCCAATTATCGCATTTAGTAATGAAAAGATATCGAAGAGTAGCTCGTATCAGATGATAGTAAACCCAGAGGTATTTTAGGAGGAAGAAAGATGATTATAAAAGTAGCAGTACCAAATCGATTTAAATTCAAAATGATGCCAAATATTAAAAATATTATATTTCCAGGTAGAGGAGATATTCACTATATCGGAGGAACAGAGGTGCTACCAGCGCCGTTAGATGGAAAGGAAGAAGCAGCAGTTATCGATGATTTAGGGACAAAATATGACGAACATGCCAAAAAGATATTAATAGAGCATAATTTACGGCTGGTTGTATACATAGCAAAGAAATTTGATAACACAGGAGTAGGGGTGGAAGATCTGATTTCCATTGGAACGATAGGGTTAATTAAATCAATTAACACGTATAATCCTACGAAAAACATCAAATTAGCTACCTATGCATCGAGGTGTATAGAGAATGAAATACTGATGTATTTGCGAAGAAATAATAAGACGAAACTAGAAGTTTCTATTGATGAGCCACTAAATGTAGATTGGGATGGTAATGAGTTGTTGCTTTCAGATATATTGGGAACAGAAGAGGATACGATATATAGAGATTTAGAGATGCAAGTAGAACGAAAAATATTGAATCATGCTATCAGTAAGTTGACAATAAGGGAAAAAATGATAATAGAAATGCGATATGGATTGAATCGATATGAAGGTAAAGAAAAAACGCAAAAAGAGGTGGCAGATTATTTGGGAATATCCCAATCTTATATTTCGCGGTTAGAAAAGAAAATAATGCAAAGGTTAAAAAGAGAAATGGTAAAAGAAGGAGAGTTTTAAATTAGAAGTTGTTGACGATATTGGCAAAATAAAGGTATAATCAGTAGAGAGTGATAGCAAAGAAAAGCTATAGGCTTGAAATAGAGAGAGCATGGAGAAGAATACTGATAATGGAAGATAATAATAGCGGATATTACGGGAAAACACCAAAACTGACAAGTAAGAAACCGATTCAATGGAAGTCTCATATCACAAGGGGATTTGGGATTTTCTTAATCATTGCAGCTAGTATCTTGTTTTACTTTTTGTTTTTACGGATTGATATAATTGGAAATGGAGTTGCAGAGATTTTTGATATTTTAAAACCTTTTGTGTATGGAGCGATTATTGCATATTTTTTAAATCCCTTTGCAAAATTCGTAGAAAAGACGGTATATCCTATATTGGAGCGGAGGGTGAAAAAAGGGAAGACTGCAAGAAAGTGGGCGATGAATATTTCAATCGTCTCTAGTCTGGTAACGCTGTTGCTGATTGTTGTGTTGTTGGTGAGCTTGATTTTGCCAGAGTTGATAGAGAGTATCACGAGAATTATAGAGACCTTACCTCAACAGGTGAATGCTTTGATTGCGGATATAGAATCCTACACATTTGAAAATGAAGAGTTGAACAATTTTGTGGAAGAAGCTCTGGGTGGAATTTCTGGATTTTTTAATACCTGGTTATACAATGACTTGCTTTCGGATGTGAATGAGATGATGGCAGATATTACTTCGGGTGTATTTAATATTGTAGGAGAAGTGTTTAATATAGTAATTGGTCTAATTGTATCAGTATATGTGCTGTCAAATCGTAAGTTGTTTTCATCACAAGCAAAAAAAACAGTATATGCAATATTGAATACAAAACGAGCAAACTTACTTCTGCATATCACGCAAAAAACAAATCATATAATGGGTGGGTTCATCATTGGAAAATTGATTGATTCCCTAATTATTGGAACGATTTGTTTTGTGGTATTAAGTTTTATGGGAATGCCATATACATTGCTCGTCAGTGTAGTGATTGGAGTGACGAACATTATTCCATTTTTTGGACCGTTTATAGGAGCGATTCCTTGCGGATTTTTAATCCTATTAAATGATCCAGTTCAATGTTTGTATTTTACAATATTCATATTGATATTACAACAAGTGGATGGGAACATTATCGGACCGAAAATTTTAGGAGATTCTACCGGATTATCTGCATTTTGGGTACTATTCTCAATATTGTTAGGTGGTGGATTATTCGGATTTGCAGGTATGATTTTTGGAGTGCCGATATTTGGGGTTATCTATTATATTGCGTCCTTGTTTATCACACAAAAACTAGATGCAAAGAGTCTGCCTATTGCAACCTATAAGTATACAGAAAACAGCTACGTTGATTCCGTAACAGGGAAATTTATACAATCTTATAAAGATGAGGCGAAAGAAGAAAAGGAGAGTAACAACAATGCCAATACGAGTGCAAAATGATTTACCAGCAAAAGAGATACTAGAGAAAGAAAATATATTCGTAATGGACGAAAATAGAGCGGTGCATCAAGATATCCGTCCCATTAGGATCGGAATTTTAAATTTGATGCCATTAAAAGAAGAGACGGAACTTCAGATACTTCGTTCTATGTCTAATACACCACTTCAAGTTGATGTGACATTTGTGAATGTTTCTAGTCACGTATCGAAAAACACTTCAAGTAGTCACTTGAATAAATTTTATGTGCCATTTGAATCGGTGAAAGAGAAAAATTTTGATGGATTTATTATTACAGGTGCACCTGTAGAACAGATGGACTTTGAAGAAGTGAATTACTGGGAAGAATTAAAGCAAATTATGAAATGGACGAAAACACATGCAACATCCACACTACATATTTGCTGGGGAGCGCAAGCAGGGCTTTATTACCACCATGGAATAAATAAAGAACCTGTAGAATGTAAGGTTTCGGGAATTTATAAACATAAAGTGCTAGATAGGAAAGTGCCATTGGTACGAGGGTTTGATGATGTATTCTTAGCACCACATTCACGTCATACCACTGTTTCAAAAGAGGACATCGAGAGCAATGAAAAGTTGTCAATATTAGCAGAATCAGATGAAGCAGGCGTTTTCTTAGTGTTAGCTAAGGAAGGGAAACAAATTTTTGTAACGGGGCACCCTGAATATGACCGAATCACATTAGATAAAGAGTATAAAAGAGATTTGGGAAAGGGTATGAATATAAAAATGCCAGTAAACTATTACCCAGAAGATAATTGTGAAGAACGTCCAGAGTTGACATGGAGATCACACGCCAACAATTTATATACCAATTGGCTTAACTATTATGTATATCAAGTAACACCTTATGAATTTTAATGGAATAAAAGGATACGGAGAAGGCAGCTCAAAAGAGCTGTCTTTTTTGATGCGAGTTGGTTATTGAAACAAAAGAAAAACAACAAAAAACAACATATTAAGTGTGGAATGTATTGACATTATTTAGAAAAACAAATATAATAATCTTAAAACAAATAAAAACAAGCATTATAAGAAAGGAGAATTATGAAAGCTTTCAACAGTACAGATGTAGTGAAGAGTGGGCGTATCACTAGATTAGTGGATAACCTATTTGAAAAGTTACCAGAAATTGAATCGGCTAGAGCTATTTTACTCACAGAATCCTACAAGCAGACAGAAGGTGAACCGATTGTGATGCGAAGAGCGAAAGCCTTTGCACATATCTTGAAGAACATCCCAATTATAATCAGAGAAGATGAGTTAGTCGTAGGTAGTACCACGATTGCTCCAAGAGGGTGCCAGACATATCCAGAGTTTTCTTTTGAGTGGTTAGAAGCAGAATTTGATACAGTGGAGACGAGAAGTGCGGATCCATTTTTTATAGCAGAGCAAACGAAAAAAGAGTTGATAGAAGTACATAAATACTGGAAAGGAAAGACTACTAGTGAATTGGCTACTTCCTATATGGCTCCAGAAGCATTACTCTCTATTGAGCATAATATCTTTACCCCAGGAAATTATTTCTACAATGGAGTGGGACATGTAACTGTTCAATACGGCACAGTGTTAGCAATTGGATATGAGGGAATCATTGCAAAAGCAAAAGCAGAGTTAGCAAGTTGTCAAGTGGGCGATGCAGATTATGGAACGAAATCAAGGTTTTTACAAGCAGTAATTCTTAGTTGTGAAGCAGTGATTGGCTATGCAGAGCGTTATGCGAAATTAGCATTGGAAGAAGCTGGAAAATGCAAAGATGACCAACGAAAGTTGGAATTACTTCAGATTGCACAAAACTGTGTAAATGTTCCAAGAAAAGGAGCTACAAATTTCCATGAAGCATGTCAGAGTTTTTGGTTTGTACAGCAGTTACTTCAAGTAGAATCGAGCGGACATTCTATCTCCCCAGGTAGATTTGATCGATATATGTATCCTTATTATAAGAAAGATATGGAGTCAGGAAATCTCACGAGAGAAAAGGCACAAGAGTTAATCGACTGTATTTGGGTGAAGTTAAATGACTTGAATAAATGTAGAGATGCAGGCAGTGCAGAAGGATTTGCTGGGTATAGTTTATTCCAAAACTTGATTGTAGGTGGACAAGACGAAGCGGGAATGGATATTACCAATGATTTATCCTTTATGTGCATTCAAGCATCCCACCATGTGTTCTTACCGCAACCATCTCTTTCGATTCGTGTGTGGAACAATTCTCCATATGAACTGTTAGAGAAGGCAGCAAAGCTTACAAAGACGGGAATTGGACTTCCAGCTTATTATAATGACGAAGTGATTATTCCATCTCTTATGAGTAGAGGGGTGACTCTAGAAGATGCAAGAGACTATAACATTATCGGATGTGTAGAGCCACAAAAACCTGGTAAGACAGAAGGGTGGCACGATGCAGCATTTTTTAATATGTGTAGACCGTTAGAATTGGTATTTTCAAATGGTATGGATAAAGGTGTGAAAATCGGTGTAGATACAGGTGATGTAGAACAGATGTCAACATTTGAAGCAGTGTACGATGCTTATAAAGCACAGGCAGAATACCAGATATCACTACTAGTCAATGCTAATAATGCAATTGATTTGGCTCATGCCAAAAGGTGTCCTAATCCGTTCCAGTCTTGTATGGTAGACGATTGTATCAAGAGAGGAAAATCGGTGCAAGAAGGTGGGGCGGTATATAACTTTACAGGACCACAAGGTTTTGGCGTTGCCAATATGGCAGATTCCTTATATGCCATTAAGAAATTAGTGTTTGAAGAGCAAAAAATTTCTATGGGTAAATTAAAAAAAGCACTTGCAATGAACTATGGAAAAGGATTTGATTCGATTACGGCATCGGAAGTAGCACTTGGAATTATTAAGGAATTAGCAGATACTGGAAAAACTGTCACAGAAGAAATGGTGGAAGGAATTATTCAGACGGTGATGAGTACAGAAGTATCGCCACAAGAAAAGATAGAATACCAACAACTATTAGATTGGATTGATGAAATTCCTAAGTTTGGAAATGATGTAGAAGAAGTGGATTTATTTGCTCGTGATGTAGCCTATACATACACTAGACCATTGGAACAATACAAAAATCCAAGAGGAGGAATCTTCCAAGCAGGATTATATCCAGTGTCAGCAAATGTGCCACTAGGAGCGCAAACAGGTGCCACACCAGATGGAAGACTAGCTCACACTCCAGTAGCGGATGGAGTATCGCCGTCATCGGGAAAAGACATCAATGGACCAACAGCGGCAGCAAACTCTGTATCTAAACTAGATCATGGAATTGCATCCAATGGAACGCTATTCAATCAGAAGTTTCATCCAACCGCATTAGAAGGGGAAAGTGGAATCAACAACTTTGTAAATATGATTCGTGCATTCTTTGATCAAAAAGGAAGTCACATGCAGTTTAATGTAGTGGATCGAAAGACTTTGATGGACGCACAGAAAAATCCAGAAAAGTATAAGCAGTTGGTAGTACGTGTAGCGGGATACAGTGCACTGTTCACAACCTTATCAAAATCCTTACAAGATGATATCATTGGAAGAACAGAACAGGGGTCGTAGCGTATGGAACATTTAAAAACGAAAGGTAGAATATTTGATATCCAAAGATATTCTATTCATGATGGATATGGAATTCGTACCATAGTATTTCTAAAAGGCTGTGTCCTTAGATGTCGTTGGTGTTGCAATCCAGAATCCCAATCCCATGAGATTGAAACCCTAATGGTACAAGGGAAGCCAAAAGTCATGGGGAAAGATGTGACAGTAGAAGAAGTGATAGAAATTGTGGAGAAAGATCGGGCATATTACAGAAGGACAGGTGGAGGGCTTACACTTTCAGGCGGGGAAAGCCTCTGTCAGCCAGAATTTGCAAGAGATTTGTTCAAAGCAGCAAAAGAAAGAGGCATTTCGACAGCGATTGAAAGCACAGGATATGCAAACTATGAGGTGATTGAAAGTATCTTACCTTATTTAGATCAATATCTGATGGATATCAAGCATATGGATCGCACAAAGCATCAAGAATACACAGGCAAGTCTAATGAAAGAATCTTGGAGAATGCAAAGAAGATTGCAGATTCAAACCAGACAGAACTAAGTGTTCGAGTGCCAGTAGTTCCAACATTTAATGATACGCCAGAAGAAATCGCGCAGATAGCAAAATTTGCTGATAGTCTTTCAAATGTCAGAAGAATTCATCTATTGCCTTATCACAGGTTAGGGCAAGACAAATACGATGGACTCAAGCGTGAATACAAAATGGGAGATATACTGCCACCTACAAAAGAGCATATGGAGAAATTAAAGAAAGTTGTTCAATCCATTACAAAGATTGAGTGTCAGATAGGGGGATAAGATGGGGTATACAGATGGGATGTCCTTTGAGACAAAGCAAAGAATTGTACAAGAATTAGTTCCAGGTAAACAGATTACACTGGCTCACATTATCGCCAACCCAGATGCTACATTGTATGAAAAGGTGGGATTACCAGCAGAGGAAAACCCAAAAGGAGCAATCGGAGTGATTACAGTAACACCACCAGAGACTGCGATTATTATCAGTGATATTGCCTTGAAGGCAGCAGGTGTGGAGATTGGTTTCTTGGATAGGTTCAGTGGGTCTGTGATTGTGACTGGGACGGTTTCGGAAGTGGAATCATCGGTAGAGGCGGTTGTGGAATATGTTGGGAATAAGTTAAAATTTGAAGTAAGTGAAGTGACGAGAACTTAAAACCAACAAAAACCAATACAAAACAATAAAAGCAAAGGTTATAATATTGACTTTTTGTGAAGTATGTAATATAATAAAATAAATTCAACAAAAAACAAAGTTTCTTAGGAGGAAAGAAAAAATGGTAAATGAATTCGAAATGAAAAAATTGATGTGTGAAATTGGTAAAAGAGTATATGACAGAGGAATGGTTGCGGCAAACGATGGTAACTTCTCTGTAAAATTAAATGATAACGAGTTCCTATGTACACCAACAGGGGTGTCAAAAGGATTTATGACTCCAGAATATATCTGTAAAGTAGATGCAAAAGGAAATGTAATCCAAGCAAACAAAGGATTCCGTCCATCATCAGAAATCAAGATGCATATGCGTGTATATCAAGAGAGACCAGACGTAACAGCAGTTGTACATGCTCACCCATCTTTTGCAACAAGTTTTGCAATTGCAGGAATTCCATTGACACAACCAATTATGCCAGAAGCAGTTATCGCACTTGGATGCGTGCCAATCGCTGAGTATGGTACACCATCTACAAATGAGATTCCAGATAACTTAGAGAAATACTTACCATATTATGATGCAGTACTTCTTGAGAGCCATGGAGCACTTACTTGGAGCTGTGATTTGTTGTCAGCTTACCACAAGATGGAATCGTTAGAATTCTATGCGGAGTTGTTGTACAAGTCTAAGATGCTTGGTGGACCAAAAGAGTTCGATAAAGAGCAAATTGAAAAACTGTATGAAATCAGAAGACAAATGGGAATCCCAGGAAAGCATCCAGCGAACCTTTGCCAGAATAAAGATGGACAAAATTGCCATAACTGTGGTGGTAGCTGCGGAACAAGTAACTCGACTACTGGAGCAAGCCAAGCAGATGTAGTTGCAGCAGTTACAAAGAAAGTAATGGAGCAACTAGGACTATAGAGAATTAGAGGTGTTTTCATGAAAGAAAATATCAAGACAGAAATAATAGAGCAGATTGTGAAAGCAGCACTGGAAAAACAAGGGAGACCACAGAGAAAAATGACCCTAAAGCTAGCAAAAATTCTGATGCAAAAAGTAGAAGAAAAAGCAATAGAGTGGGGCATGAAGATTGTGGTGGCAGTATCGGATTCATCGGGAAGACCGATTGCAGTACATGTCATGGACGGAGCTTATATGGGAAGTTATGATGTGGCAGTCAATAAGACTTATACAGCAATTGCTTTTCAGATGTCTACGAAAGACCTTGGAAAACTAGCAGCACCAGGTGAATCTCTTTACGGAATACAATTTACCAATGAAGGAAAAATTGTAATCTTTGGAGGTGGGGAACCACTGAAAAGCGGAGAAGAGATCATTGGTGCAGTAGGAATAAGTGGTGGAAGTGCAGTGCAAGACACACAATTAGCAGAGTTTGCGAGAAAAGTATTCGAGGAGGAAATCTTGTGTCTGTAAATGAAAATATGATTCAAGAGATTGTGCAGCAGGTAGTTGCTAAGATGCAGATTGTAGAACCAGCATCTGATATGCATGGAATCTTTACAACAATGGATGAAGCTATTGCAGCGGCAAAAAAATCTCAAGAGATTATGCGCAACTTATCTATGGATCACAGAGAGCGCATTATACGAAAAATTAGAACTAAAACAAAAGAAAATGCCGAAATATTAGCGCGTATGGCGGTTGATGAGACAAAGATGGGAAATGTAGGCGATAAGATACTAAAACACCATCTTGTAGCAGAAAAAACGCCAGGTACAGAAGATATTAAAACAGAGGCACTATCTGGAGATAGAGGTCTTACATTGATAGAAATGGGAGCATTTGGAGTGATTGGAGCAATTACACCAACTACAAATCCAAGTGAGACTGTAATCTGTAATTCTATTGGAATGATTGCAGGAGGAAACACAGTAGTATTTGCACCACACCCAGCAGCAGTAAAGACATCTCTTTATGCAATTAATATGATTAACGAAGCTTCTCTTGAAGTAGGGGGACCGGATAATATAGCAGTTGCACTTGAAAATCCGACGATAGAAGCAAGTAATCAGATGATGAAACATCCAGATATCCCATTGATTGCAGCAACTGGAGGTCCAGGAGTTGTAACAGCAGTTCTTTCTTCTGGGAAGCGTGGAATTGGAGCAGGAGCTGGGAATCCACCGGTTCTAGTAGATGAAACAGCTGATATTAGAAAAGCAGCTGAGGACATCATTAACGGATGTACATTTGACAATAACTTACCTTGTATTGCGGAAAAAGAAGTAGTGGCAATTACAGAGATTGTAGACGAGTTGATGCATTACATGGTCAATGAGCAAGGGTGCTATGTAATCGACGAAGAGCAACAGACAAAATTGACAGAAGTTGTTCTAAAAGGTGGAAGATTAAACAGAGATTGTGTAGGTAGAGATGCTAAAACATTATTAGGAATGATTGGTGTATCAGTAGCAGAAAACATTCGTTGCATTATCTTTGAAGGAGCAAAAGAGCATCCACTGATTGCAGAAGAGTTGATGATGCCGATTCTAGGAATCGTAAGAGTCAAAAACTTTGAAAAAGGATTAGAAGCTGCATATGAACTAGAGCAAGGGAACAGGCATTCCGCTCATATCCATTCAAAAAATGTGGATCGTATCACAGCATATGCAAAGAAATTAGATACAGCAATTTTAGTAAAGAATGGACCATCCTACGCCGCACTTGGATTTGGAGGAGAAGGAATCTGTACATTTACGATTGCCAGTAGAACAGGAGAGGGGCTCACAAGTGCAGCCACTTTCACAAAAAGAAGAAAGTGCGTAATGACAGAGAGTCTTTGCATACGCTAAGAGAGGAGAAGCAGTGGATAATAAAAACATCAACATAGAAGAAATTGTAAAACAAGTGCTTGCAAATATGACAACAGGACAGCCATCTGTAGGAACGTCAACAGATATTCCAAAATCAGCAAGAGTAGCGATGCTAACAGAACTTGAAAAATATGAGATTCAAGAATACCCTCTTCCACAAGTTGGGGATGGTGATATCCTTGTAAAAGTAGAGGGATGTGGAATCTGTGGAACAGATGCACATGAGTTTAAGAGAGATCCATTTGGTATCATTCCATTAGTTCTTGGGCACGAAGGAACTGGTGAAATTGTAAAGATGGGGAAAAATGTTAAGAAAGATAGTGCAGGAAAAGACTTGAAATTAGGAGATAAAGTTGTTTCTTGTATGATCTTTAAAGATAACCCAGATATCACGATGTTTGACATGAATAAACAAAACGTAGGTGGGGCAGATGTATATGGACTTTTGCCTGACGATGATGTACACTTTAATGGATGGTTTGCAGATTATATCTTGATTCGTGAAGGTTCTACAATCTTTAATGTAAGTGAATTGGATTTATATTCAAGAATTTTAATAGAGCCAGCAGCAGTGTTGATTCATGCGGTAGAGAGAGCAAAAACAACAGGAATCCTAAAGTTTAATTCAAGAGTAGCAGTACAAGGATGTGGACCAATTGGATTACTTTGTATCGCAATTCTTAGAACAATGGGAATTGAAAATATTGTGGCAGTAGATGGAAATGAAAGTCGTCTCGCATTTGCAAAAGAGATGGGGGCTATGAAATCAGTTGACTTTAGAGAGCATAAAGGCGCAGAAGCACTTGCAAATGCTGTAGCAGAGCAATTCGATGGACACCTAGCAGACTTTGCATTCCAATGTACTGGAAACCCAGTGGCACACTCTAATATCTATAAATTCATCAGAAATGGTGGAGGGTTATGTGAACTTGGATTCTTTATCAATGGAGGAGATGCAACAATTAATCCACACTTTGATATCTGTGCAAAAGAATTGACAGTAGTAGGATCTTGGGTGTACACCTTGAGAGATTACGCTACAACTTTTGATTTCTTAAAGAGAGCAAAAGGAATCGGGCTTCCACTAGAGAAGTTGATTACAGATACATATTCATTAGAAGAGATTAACGAAGGTCATAGAAAAAATCTAGAGATGACAGGCCTAAAAATCGCTATCATCAATAAGTAGATAAAATAGGAGTGATGAGCTATGAATGAGGCAGTAGGAATCTTAGAAGTATTTGGTCTAGCATGTGCTTTTATGGCAGCAGATGCAGGATGCAAAGCTTCCAATGTAAGATTGGAAAATTTTGATAAGAACAAACCAGCAAACGCAGATGAACTACCGGTACCACTACTTGTAACGATAAAGTTTAGAGGAAGTGTAACAGATGTAGAAGCGGCGATGGAAGCTGGCATTAAAAAAGCAGAAGAAGTATCGGGAGTGGTACAAAGCCATATTATAGCAAGACCCACAGATGATACAGCAAAGATGCTGAAATTAAACGCATTTGATAAAAACTAATAAATTAAATTAATTGAAAAATGGAGGATAAGAACATGGCACAAGAAGCATTAGGAATGATCGAAACAAGAGGATTAACAGCAGCGATAGAGGCAGCTGACGCAATGACAAAATCAGCAGAGGTAACATTAGTAGGAACTGAGAAAATTGGATCTGGACTTGTAACAGTAATGGTAAGAGGAGATGTTGGTGCAGTAAAGGCAGCAGTAGAAAGCGGATCAGCAGCAGCTTCAAGACTTGGAGAACTAGTAGCTACTCATGTAATTCCAAGACCACACACAGATGTAGAGAAAATTTTACCAACTGTATAGAGGTAGATGACAGGAGAATGATTCTATGGGTAAATCATTAGGGTTTATAGAGATAGAAGGTGTAGTTGCAGGAGTGGATGCACTAGATATCATGTGTAAGACATCGGGAGTTGAAGTAGAGACTTGGGAGAGAAAACTTGGTGGTAGGCTCGTGACGATGATAATCAGTGGAGATGTTTCCGCAGTAACAGAAGCTGTTGAAGTTGTGAAAACAAGAGCAATAAAAGAACCTGTAGTTGCAGGTGTAATTGCAAATCCACACGAAGAAATTTGGCGTTTAGTGAACTTAAGTGCAAGTAGGTTTAAGAAACAAGAAAGCACAGAGAAGGAAACAAAATAAAGTTGATTTTAAGGAGGAAGAAAACATGGCACAAGAAGCATTGGGAATGGTAGAAACAAGAGGTTTGATTGCAGCGATTGAGGCGGCAGATGCAATGTGTAAAGCGGCAAATGTAACTTTAGTAGGAACTGAGAAAATTGGATCTGGACTAGTAACAATTATGGTAAGAGGAGACGTTGGTGCTGTAAAATCTGCAGTAGAAGCTGGAGCAAACAGCGCTTCTGGACTTGGAGAATTAGTAGCCACACATGTAATCCCAAGACCACATACAGACGTTGAAGTGATTTTACCAAAAGTGAAATAGTTGAGCGTGACCTATGGAGACAAAAAATATAGAATTAATTACAAAATTAGTACTAGAAAGTCTTGAACAGAGCAAAGAAAAAACCAATGGATTTGTAGTGCCGATTGGAATATCGGCACGCCACATCCATTTAACACAAGAACATGTAGATGCACTTTTTGGAGAAGGATATCAATTAACGAAGAAAAAAGAGTTAATGGGTGGCCAATTTGCATCTAATGAACTAGTAACAATTGTGGGAGTAAAGCTTCGCGCAATTGAAAATGTTAGGATTTTAGGACCAGTTCGCAAAGCATCACAAGTAGAGATTTCAAAAACAGATGCGATTAAGCTTGGAATCAAAGCACCGATTAGAGAATCGGGAGATACAAAAGGATCTTCTCCAATTGCAATTGTAGGACCAAAGGGAGCTATATATCTACAAGAGGGATGTATTGTGGCTATGAGACATATCCATATGTCCCCAAAAGATGCAAGGGCTGCTGGTGTAACAGATGGAGAAATTGTATCTGTAAAAGCAGACAATGAAAGAGGCACGATTTTAAATCACGTTAAAATTCGTGTAGATGAAAGTTTTACAATGGAAATGCATATCGATACAGACGAGGCAAATGGAAGCAACATTATGCAAGGTAGTACGGTATCAATCATTAAGAATTAAACGTTCGAATGGAGGATGGCTATGATAATTGGAAAGGTAGTTGGAAGTATAATTTCCACAAGAAAACATGAAAAACTAGTTGGAAATAAGTTAATGGTTGTAGAACCGTTAGAATCTATGCAAGGTGGAAAAAACCAATTAGTTGCCATCGATCACATTGGAGCAGGAATAGGTGAAATCGTTCTAGTAGCACAAGGTAGTGCTGCTAGAGTCGGTTGCCAAGTAGAGAATGCCCCAATAGATGCAGCGATTGTAGGAATAGTTGATGAAGCGTAAAAGGAGTGAACTAGCACATGGAAGCGATGAATATAGACATAAATAAACTTAGCACTGTGCTACAAAATTCTGGAGTAGTAGGTGCTGGAGGAGCAGGATTTCCTACCTATGTAAAATTAGATAAACGAGCAGAGACGATTATTATGAACTGTGCAGAGTGCGAGCCTTTACTAAAGCTACACAGACAGCTTTTAGAGATTCGCGCATATGAGATATTACAGACCTTTAGTTGCATAGCAGATTTAGTAGAAGCAAAAGAAGCGATTATAGGAATTAAAAAAGAATACAAGGCTACAATTGTAGCGTTAAATCAATATATAGAAGAGTTTCCTAAAGTAAAAATTCATCTTTTAGATGGAGTATACCCAATGGGAGACGAAGTAGTGCTTATTTATGAGGCTACCAAAAAAGTAGTAAAGCCAGGAGGCTTGCCAATTGAAGAAGGAATTGCAGTATTTAATGTAGAGACAATTTACAATGTATATAGAGCGGTAGTAGAAAATCAACCAGTAACGGATAAGTATGTATCTGTAGTTGCAGAGGTGAATCAACCAGTTACCCTTAAGGTACCTCTTGGAACAACTATAGAAGAAGTGGTTGAGTTAGCAGGTGGAGCAACCGTAGAGGATCCATCATACCTTGTAGGAGGTCCGATGATGGGACGCCTACAGAAGAAGGAAGACGTAATTACTAAGACCACAAATGCAATCTTGGTATTAGATAAAAATCATTTATTG
The DNA here is from genome assembly GCA_964369425.1 of uncultured Lachnospiraceae bacterium. GTDB lineage: Bacteria > Bacillota > Clostridia > Lachnospirales > Lachnospiraceae > CAUPWF01. Next base: position 5,127 of record CAYJGW010000023.1, on the reverse strand, counting down.
ATACAAAGACAGGGAAATAATGCGTCTATCAGTATGAAAAGGGCAGCATCAATCTGTTGTCAATGTTCTATGTGTTCAGACTTGTGTCCAAGAACAGCACTTGGGCATCCTGTGAATCCTCATTTATTTATGAGGGCGGCAGCGAATGAAGATTTTCAAGATTTGAGTCCATTTTTAAACACAATGTATTGTTCTGCGTGTGGAGTATGTGAATTATATGCCTGCCCACAGAGTTTGGCACCGCGTACTTTAATGGCGCAATACAAAGGTGGATTACAAAAGAATGGAATTAGGTCAGAGAAGTTAAGTGACATACTAGAGGTGGATATTTCTCGTGAATATAGAAAAGTTCCAGAGGAGCGATTAGAAGCAAGGTTAGGACTGTCCAAGTACAAGGAAGAAGCACCATTAAAAGAGGAAAGAGTGGTTGTTAAAAAAGTACGTATAAAACTGAGCCAACACATTGGTGCTCCAGCAATGCCAATTGTGGAGAATGGAGATTTAGTGAAAGAAGGTCAAATGATTGCAAAGCCTAATAAAGGGTTAAGTGTAGCAATCCATGCCTCTATAAGCGGTAAGGTGACAGCCATTGATAAAGAAAGTATTACTATTACTCGAATAAGTTAGAAAGGTCGTAATTACTATGAAAAGTGCGATAGGAATGATAGAATTTAAGACAGTGTCAAAAGGGATTACGGCTGCAGATTTAATGGTAAAGACAGCAGGGGTTGAAATTATAGAAGCACAAGCCGTATGTCCAGGAAAGTACATTGCAATTGTTAAAGGGGATTTAAGTGCGGTAGATGCAGCAGTAGAAGTGGCAAAAAACAGATTTCCAGAGCAATTAATTGGAAGTTTTGTGCTAGGAAATCCTCACGATGATATCTTCCCTGCAATTTATGGATCTTCTCATGTAGAAAAGGTAAGCGCTCTTGGAATCTTAGAGACTTACGATGCTGCATCCATTATTGTAGCAGCAGATATCGCTGCAAAGACAGCAATAGTAGAACTTATAGAACTGCGAATTGCCAAAGGGATGTGCGGGAAATCATATGTGCTTTTAACAGGAGAAATTTCAGCAGTAGAAGCAGCAATAGACAGTGCAATTGCAAAAGTTTCAAAGGAAGGGATGTACCTTGACTCATCTGTGATTGCAAACCCAGATATTCAGATGATAAGAAAGATTTTATAATAGTTTCAGCAAGGAGGTGTCGCAATGTTAGCGTTAGAACGAAGAAATCAGATATTAGAAAAACTACAAGAAGAGAAAAAAGTAGTAGTTAGCGAATTGAGCCAACATTACGGTGTTTCAGAAGAAACCATACGCCGAGACTTAGAAAAGATGCATAAAGAAGGTCTTTGCATCAAAAGTTATGGTGGAGCGATAATCAATGAAAACAACAATACAGATATGCCTTTTAACATCCGTAGTAAAAGCAATGTAATAGGAAAACAAAGGATTGCAGAATTGATAGCAAGTCTAGTTAATGATGGAGAACATATCATGCTAGATGCAAGTTCCACAGCAGTGTTTGTGTCAAAAGCACTAAAAAGCAAAGAACGCTTAACAGTAGTGACAAATTCCATAGAAATTTTAATACAATTATCGGATGTGTCTGATTGGAATATCATCTCAAGTGGTGGACAGATTAAGGAAGGATACCTTGCACTTGTCGGACCTAGGAGTATTGAAACGATACAATCCTATAATGTAGAAAAAGCGATTATCTCTTGTAAAGCTTTTGATTTGGAAAAGGGATTTTCAGATTCAAATGAGGATTTTGCGAGGGCGAAACAAGCTATGTTACGAGGTGCAAAAGAGTGTATATTAGCGGTAGACTCGACAAAGTTAAACCGTTTTGCATTTGCAAAAGTGGGAAATCTAAAAGACATTGATGTAATTGTAACAGATAAAAAACCAGATGCAGAAACATTAGAAAGATTCCAAGCCGAAAATATCAAATGCTTGTATCCATAAGATAAGGAGTTTGATAATGAAAAAGAATACAAAAACCATATGTTTTACAAATAATAAAGGTGGTAGTGGAAAATCCACTACCTGTTCCAATATTGGTTATGCACTTTCAACATTAGGATATGCGGTATTGTTGATTGATGCTGACATGCAATTAAACCTCTCCTTATCACTGTTTGATGAAGAAGAGGTACTTTCATTTGCAGAGAGTAAACATAATTTATATCATGTGATGACAGGAAATTGTAAGATAGAAGACTGTGTAATTAAGAGTAAATACAAAGGATTAGATTTAGTACCATCTTCCACACTTATGAGTGGAATCGAGTTTGAATTATACGAAAAGAAACAGAGAGAATCTATCTTAAATCATGCCTTAGAAAAAATAAAAGAAAATGGCACCTACGATTACATATTAATAGATGCACCACCCACACTAGGGTGTATGGTAACGAATATACTGCTAGCATCAGATCATATGATTATTCCAGTAGAGGCAAGCCCTTGGGGACTATTTGGTCTAGCAAACATGTTTGAATTCTTTTCTAAAGTAAGACAAAAGAAAGAAGGATTATCACTACTTGGCATTGCAATCACAAAAGTAGATACCAGAAAGAATTACTTCAAGCAGACCATGGAAACATTAGAAGAATTAGAGGGTGTGAGGGTGTTTGAATCTTTTATAAGAGTAGATAGCACCATCGAGTGGGCGCAGGATAACAGCACGCCAGTGCTAGCCTATAAGAAAAGTAGTAGAAGCGCAAAAGAATATATGAGTTTAGCAAAGGAGGTACAAAAATATGGCAGTGGGAAAAGGTAGTATCAATCGGGTATCAAAAGCAGTGGAAGAAAAGGTAGTGGAGGAAGTGGCAGTAATCGAAGAGGCACCAGCGAAAAAGGTGACTAGAAAGCGAACTACAACAGTGGCAAAAAAGCCAGTACAAAAAGTAACAACTACAAAGGCAGCTCAGGTGAAGAAACACACGTGTGGACTTGGCGATGAGATGCCGATACATTTGCTGTAGAATAAGAGAAAATTAAAAGGTATAGTATGAGTCACTGAGAAGTTAATCAATATTTCTTAGTGGCTTATTTTCGAATACAAACTTTTCTGATATAATTGTATATATAACTATACTGAGGAGACACGTATTATGAAACGAAGGGAATTGTTTACAGTCTATGACTACAGTTCAATAATAAGACACTTAGAAAGAATGGCATTGAAGGGTTATAAACTCAAAAAAATTGGAAGTCACTGGCATTACGAAAAGATTAATCCCCAACCGTTATATTATGATCTCCTTTATCTGCCAGAAAATAAGGCAATGAATAGTGAGACGACCGGAAAGAGGAAAGAAGAAATTAGTAGGTGTGAAACGCTTGGGTGGGAGCATATTGATGGAATAGGATTGATGGAAATTTTTGTAACTGAGAAAACAGGAATTCCTCCAATTGAAATAGATGACAAGATTAAAGTAAAAAGTATTGAAAAGATTGTTGGTAAAATGGTATGGATTGTTCCGATACTTATAGTCATGCCATCAGTATCGATTGTAACAACACATTTAACAGATGTAGCAATAATAGCAGGGTATAGCCATAAAGCTTTAATCATAGTACACAGTATTTTGATAGCTATTGGAGTACTTTTATTTGCGAACCATTTTGCATGGAAGTATAAGGCGAAGAAAAATATAGAACAAGGATTACACCTTCCATATACGAATACTCCTACTGTAATAAAGAGCGTAATGGTGCTGTTCATATTGATGGTAATAGTTGGTGTAGTAGCATTCTTTATGGAGATGAGAGCATGAGAAATCCAAATGTGAAAGAAACTTATAAAATTGAACTAGGGGACATTCTCTTTTGGAGAATCAGTAGGTTTGTTACGTGGTCATTGTTTGCAATTCTTGGTATTGTATCGCTTGGGGTGATATTTACAGGTAAAAGTATTGAAACTACAGAACTGATAATATTACTTGCTGAGTTAGTTATTATTGTGATCGGTGTAATTATAGAATATGGTACAAGGTTTAGACGAACATATGATACGAATTATGGTATTGTTGATGGAAAGTTTATGCTGAAGAATTCAAAGTGTGACATTGCGGTTCCTTTTTACAAGATAAAAGAGCTAGGAATAAAAGAAATTAGGTATGGTGGAAGAAGCTTAGAAGTAGTTGGGTGGCGTATACGGTTTCAAATAGATGAAAAAAAATATAGGCTTGATTCAAAGATTGTTATCTATGAAGAGGAATCAAAACAGCAACGAATAAAACAGGATATTCATCAGTTGCATTATGTGATGAAAGGATATGGATATGAGCAAAAATCGAATGTAGGGAAGGTGAGTGGTTGAGTGTATGCATGCATGAGAAATATTTTCTATAGACATTCCTAGCTTTCTTTGATAAAATGATTTCAAGCAAGAAAGTTCTAATAGTAAGAGTGTTTACTTCTTTCACAATAATTGTGAATCTAATGTCAAATCTAGACATCAAATCTTAGTAACTTCGTGCTTAAAACCAAACAATAGGCAGGAAGTGAATAGACAGAGTTATTTGGAATAAACTGCGATGAAACTTCCTTACAATTTCAGAAAGGAAGGAATTTCATGAGTAAAAAGAAACCTGTAAAAGATGATGTAGCTCAGAAAGAATTTTTTCGATCCCATGTACATTTTGCGGATGTGTGTAATGGCACCCTGTATAATGGAGAACAACGAATTCGTGAAGCGGATCTTGAAGAATTAGATTCGGATATTTCAGGAACTATTCAAGGAAAACATGGAAACGAATCATTAGAGAGAAGGCGAGATATCACAAAGAAAGTGAAGGATGGGACAATCATCACGATTGTAGGAATAGAAAATCAAGCCAGCATCCACTACGCTATGCCACTTCGAACTTTGAGTTACGATGTGCTTGGTTACATAGGAGAAGCAAGAAAAATCAAGAACCAGAGAAGAGAAAGTGATGTTGCAGAAACGAGGGATGAATTTTTATCAGGATTTGGGATAGATGATGTATTGACACCCATTGTGACGATTATTCTCTATTATGGTGAAAAACCTTGGGATGGACCTACAAGTTTTCAAGAGATGTTAGGAGATATACCAAAAGAATTGAAGGAATATGTTCCAAATT
>CAYJGW010000022.1:20238-39835 GCA_964369425.1 uncultured Lachnospiraceae bacterium | reverse complement strand
GTATAAATTGCTACATCGTTCATTCCCGCTTTTCCAAATGTTTCTTCATAAACCGTCTGAACTCCAGAACCTATCGCTTTAATATCATTCTTTTCTTGGTTAGGTGTATACGGAATACCGATTCCCCCTGAAAGGTTAATAAACTGAATATTTACACCAATTTCTTCTTTTAGTTGTACAGCAACTTCAAAAAGGATCTTAGCAAGAGTTGGATAATACTCATTTGTAACTGTGTTGCTTGCTAAAAATGCATGTATTCCAAAGTTTTTAGCACCCTTTGACTTTAAAATACGAAATGCGTCAAATAACTGTTCTGTTGTCATTCCATATTTAGAATCCCCTGGATTATCCATGATATCATTGCTAATTTTAAAGAGACCACCTGGATTAAATCTGCAACTAATCGTCTCTGGAATATATCCAATTGTTTCTTCCAAAAAGTCAATATGTGTAATATCATCAAGGTTAATAATCGCACCCAGTTTTGCTGCATAAGCATAATCTTCTGCTGGTGTCTCATTCGAAGAGAACATGATGTCCTCTCCTTTCATACCAAGAGCTTCTGATAGCATTAATTCCGTATAAGAAGAACAATCTGTTCCACAACCATACTCTTTTAGGATTTCAATCAAAAATGGGTTTGGTGTCGCTTTTACAGCAAAATATTCTTTAAACCCTTTATTCCATGAAAATGCTTCTTTTAACTCTTTTATATTCTCTCTTATTCCCTTTTCATCGTACAAATGAAAAGGTGTTGGATATTGTTTTATGATTTCAGTTAATTGTTCCTTGCTTACAAATGTCTCTTTTGCCATTTAGTCTTCTTCTCCTCAATTAATCGATTACTGTAATTTGCATCATATTGCTAATGCTTCCTAGCGCCTTTTCAACATTAGGTGAAGGAATACCTGCTGTTAATACAACAACATCTCCTGTTGATACAATACCTTTTGCTGAAACCAAATCTATTGCACCGTTGCAAATATCTTCTGATGTATGGAATTCTCTTGAAAGCATTGGGTATACTCCCCATAAAATTTGAAGTCTTCTTAATGTTCTTGGATTTGGAGTCACTCCTATAATTGGAGCTGCTGATCTATGTTTCGATACAACTCGTGCTGTAGCACCTGATACCGTAGGAGTAATGATGCATTTCGCTTCAATTCTTGCAGCAGTTGATACAGAAGCGTATCCAATCGCACTTGAAATATTCTTTCCAATTTTTTCATGTGCTTTATTTAATAATAATGCATAATCTAAATGCTCTTCTGTATTTGTTACAATTTGAACCATCATTTTTACAGCTTCTACAGGATACTTCCCTTGTGCTGTCTCTCCAGATAACATTACTGCGTCTGTTCCATCATATACTGCATTGGCAACATCTGTTACTTCTGCACGTGTAGGACGTGGATTACGCATCATAGAGTCCAACATCTGTGTCGCTGTGATAACTGGTTTGAACGCTTCGTTACACTTTTTGATAATCATTTTTTGAATATAAGGCACTTCTTCTTCAGGTATTTCCACACCTAAGTCACCACGAGCAACCATGATTCCATCTGCCGCATGTATAATTTCATCAATATTTTTAATTCCTTCTGCATTCTCAATCTTGGCAATGATTGGAATGTAAGGATAGTCATTTTCTCTTAGCAACGCTTTAATTTCAAGAATACACTCAACATTACGTACAAAAGATGCTGCGATAAAATCAATTTCTTGTGACGCTCCAAATAAGATATCTTCTTTATCTTTCTCAGTAATTGCTGGCAATCTCACTGGAACATTTGGTACATTCACACCTTTTCTAGATCCTAGTTCTCCACCATTTAGTACAGTACAAATAATATCAGTTGCACCAACTTCTTTTACTTCTAATTCAATCAATCCATCATCTATCAATATTCTTTTTCCAGCTTGAATATCTTCTGCTAGCCCTTGATATGAAATAGAAACTTTTTCGTTGTCGCCTTCAATTTCTTCTGTTGTTAAAGTGAATGTTTGCCCTTCAACTAAAGTGACTTTTTTATCTTTTAATAAACCTGTTCGAATCTCTGGTCCTTTTGTATCTAATAAAATTGCTACAGGACAGCTCATCTCTTCTCGCAATTCCTTCAACATGTCCATACGCCCTTTTTGTTCAGCGTGATCTCCGTGTGAAAAATTAAAACGTGCGATATTCATACCGCCCTCTATGATTTTTTTCATCATCTCTCTATCATTCGTATTTGGTCCCATTGTACATACAATTTTTGTTTTTCTCATTATTTTTTCCTCTTTCTTTTTATTTCACATGTTCGTGTGTAAATAGATGCTCTTGACAATACTCTAAATTGCCTTTGCATTTTGAACAGTATCTAAATTCTAAAGTTGAATCGTCCAATTCTGTTCTTCCACAAGTTGCACATCTGTGCTTTGCCCCATTTGGATACTTGGTCGCTGGTCTGGTATTCCTTCGAACTTCATTTTGATAACGTTTTTTTCTTGCCATTTCCTTTGGTGATCTACCTCTAAATGCACTTGATGAAAAGTAAAATATCAAAAAGTTTAAGATAGATACTACTGAGGCAATTGCATTATACCTATAGACGATTACTTCCAAAGGGTTTTCCGTCGGTATAAATGCCTGAATTACTGGTAGTGCAAAGAAAAAAGCATTAAACAGTGCCAAATACTTTACTTTCACCGGTAAAATATATAACAGCAGAAACTTTGTATCTGGAAAATAGAGTGCAAACGCAAAAAACATGGATAAATACAGATATGTTGTTCCTAACGGAAACGAAAATCCTGTAATTAACAACGCTAAAAATGCTGCAATCACATGGAACAAAACACCTGATATCAGATACAAATTAAGTCGAAATGCCCCCCAAACCGTTTCTAATGACTGCCCTATCATGTAATATAAATAAAGTGCAAACATCAAAAATATTGGATTGTAAGACGGTGGTTCCATTAAAAAAGTAACAATTCTCCATATCTGGCCTTCCATAATCCCTTGTGCATTCATACTCAAATATTGACTATAAAATTCAGGGGAAATATAGAAAATGGCAAAGCCACCTAACTGAAGTATTACTACATATTTCATTACATTAGTAAATGCATACTTTCCAAATTTTCGTTCTAATTTGTTAATCCAATCCATACTCTTCTCTCCTAACTTTACATTAACCATCTGTATTGTAACGTAGTACATAGCCTTTGTCAACGTAGCCACACAAAACTCTATCTATTCTACTTTTCTTTTTAACTTTCGATAATATTGTTTGTTTTTTTGTCTATTTTGTCGTATAATCAAATATGTATGTTTTTTTCTAGACTACAACAAAATATATTGGTACAAGCAGAATCATATCATTACGATTCCTTGACAAAGATAAAGGAGCAAGTCATGAATACAGATACTTTATATCGACTTGGTATAGACATTGGATCTACCACTGTAAAAATTGCAATCATTGGCAATCACAATGAAATCGTTTTTTCTGATTACGAGAGACATTTTGCAAATATTCAAGAAACATTAGCAGACTTATTGGGACGCGCCCTCTATAAACTTGGTTCCATCAAAGTGAATGCCAAAATCACAGGATCTGGTGGATTAGCTCTCGCAGAGCAATTAAACATCGACTTTATACAAGAAGTAATCGCCGTATCCTCCGCGTTACAAGATTTTGCACCCGAAACTGATGTAGCAATTGAGTTAGGTGGAGAAGATGCAAAAATCATTTATTTTGAAGGTGGTAATGTAGAACAACGCATGAATGGAATCTGTGCCGGTGGTACAGGTTCGTTTATCGACCAAATGGCATCTCTGTTACAGACAGATGCAGTTGGTCTAAATGAATATGCAAAAAAATATAATTCACTCTACCCTATTGCTGCAAGATGTGGCGTTTTTGCAAAATCAGATATTCAGCCACTCATAAATGAAGGGGCACAAAAGGAAGATTTAGCAGCTTCCATCTTTCAAGCTGTTGTTACACAGACAATTAGCGGTCTTGCTTGTGGTAAGCCAATTCGTGGACATATAGCTTTTCTAGGAGGCCCGTTACACTTCCTCTCTGAATTGAAAGAAGCTTTTATCCGCACATTGAAATTAGATGACGAGCACATTATCGCCCCAAAACATTCTCATCTATTTGCCGCAATTGGTGCAGCATTAAACACCGATGCAACTGTTGAAACACCCCTACAATTTCTACAATCCTTACTTTTGGATAAAGTAGAAATGGAATTTGAAGTAGAAAGGTTAGAGCCTCTTTTCCACACAGAGAGTGACTACGAGAACTTTACTGAACGACATAAAACTCAACAAGTACCTGTATGTGATTTATCATCTTATACAGGAAAATGTTTCCTTGGAATAGATGCAGGTTCCACTACTACAAAAGTAGCATTGGTCTCAGAAGAAGGACAATTACTTTATTCCTTCTATCAAGGAAACGAAGGCAATCCGCTTGGTACATGTATCAAAGCGATAAAGGAAATTTACGAAAAACTACCACCAGCTGCTTCCATCTCCTATTCTTGTTCAACTGGCTATGGTGAAGCACTTATAAAATCTGCATTGCAATTAGATGAAGGTGAAGTAGAAACTATCGCACACTACTATGCTGCTTCCTATTTTGACCCTAGTGTTGATTGTATTTTAGACATCGGTGGGCAAGATATGAAGTGTATCAAAATCAAAAACAATACAGTAGACAGTGTACAACTCAATGAAGCTTGCTCTTCAGGATGTGGTTCATTTATTGAGACTTTTGCAAAATCTTTGAATTATAGTGTCGAAGATTTTGCTCAAGAGGCTTTATTTGCTAAATTCCCTATCGATTTAGGGACCAGATGTACCGTATTTATGAATTCAAAAGTGAAACAAGCGCAAAAAGAGGGTGCAACTGTTGCAGATATTTCAGCTGGTCTTGCCTATTCTGTTATAAAAAATGCACTTTATAAGGTAATCAAAGTATCTAGTGCAGCGGAATTAGGCTCCCATATCGTTGTGCAAGGCGGTACCTTTTATAACACTGCGGTACTACGAAGTTTAGAACTTTTATCAGGTGCTGAAGTTGTGAGACCTGATATATCTGGTATTATGGGCGCATTTGGTGCTGCACTGATTGCTAAAGAGCGTTTTGCCTCACAAGAAACAACTACATTGGATGCGATAGCTCTTGAAAATTTAACGTATGAGACTTCTATGGCAAAATGTAAAAAATGTACAAATAATTGCCGTTTAACTATCAATCGATTCTCTGGAAATCGCACATTTATTACTGGAAATCGCTGCGAAAAAGGTGTTGGATTAGAAAAAGCTATCGATAGACCGCCAAATCTATACGCTTATAAGCTAAATCGCTTTTTTGACTATGAACCATTACCAAAAGAATCTGCTACACGAGGAACCGTCGGAATCCCTCGTGTACTTAACCTTTATGAAAACTATCCATTTTGGCATACTTTTTTTACCACGTTAGGGTTTCAAGTACTCTTATCTCCAACTTCTACAAAAAAGATTTATGAGATGGGAATCGACTCCATCCCTAGTGAGTCTGAATGTTATCCTGCTAAATTGGTGCATGGTCATATTGAATGGTTAATCAAAAAAGAGGTTCCATTTATTTTTTACCCTTGTATCCCTTACGAGCATAAAGAATACGAAGAATCTACGAATAATTATAACTGCCCTATTGTGACATCTTATGCTGAAAACATAAAGAACAACGTGGACTCTATTACCAATGGATTGGTAGATTTTAAAAGCCCCTTCCTTTCCTTCCACTCAAAAGAAGCTATCAAGCACTCTATGGAAGAGGAATTTTTAGCTTTTCATTCTATCACAAAGCTTGAGATTAGCCAAGCTGTAGAAATTGCTTGGGCAGAACTTGAAAAATGTAAAGCAGATTTAAAAAGAAAAGGCGAAGAAACACTGGCATACATAGATTCTCATGATTTACATGGTATTGTCTTAGCTGGAAGACCTTATCATGTGGATCCAGAAGTAAACCATGGATTACCAGAATTAGTTAATTCTTATGATATTGCAGTATTTACAGAGGACTCTATCTCTCACTTGAAGCCAATTGAGCGCCCACTTAACGTACTCGACCAGTGGACATATCACTCTAGGCTTTACGGTGCTGCTTATCTTGTCCGCGAACGTGTAAATTTAGATCTGATTCAATTAAACTCATTTGGATGTGGACTAGATGCCGTTACTACGGACGCTGTCTCAGATATTTTAACTTCATCTAATAAAATTTATACATCACTTAAGATTGATGAAGTTAGCAACCTTGGTGCTGCTAGAATTCGAATTCGTTCTTTACTTGCTGCAATTCGTGCCCGTAAAGAAAAAAACATCGAGCCAACAGTGGAATCTGCAGCCTTAAAACACGTTCCTTTTACAGAGCAAATGAGAAAAGAATACACAATCCTTTGCCCGCAGATGTCACCAATTCATTTTGGACTTGTAGAAACGTTGTTCAATGCTAATGGTTATAATTTTGAGATTCTAAAAAACGATAACAAAGATGCTGTAAATATCGGTTTAAAATATGTAAATAATGATGCTTGCTATCCTTCTCTTATTGTAGTAGGACAACTAATGGAAGCAGTCACCTCTGGTCGCTATGATACTGATAAATTAGCCTTAATCATTTCACAAACAGGTGGTGGTTGTCGTGCATCCAATTACATTAGCTTCATCAGACGAGCATTAGTAAAAGCAGGATATCCGCATATCCCAGTAATTTCAATGAATTTAAGCGGATTAGAAAGTAACCCTGGTTTTAAGGTAACACTTCCGATCCTACAAAATGCCGTATACAGCATTGCACTTGGTGATTTATTGATGAAGTGTCTCTATCGTGTACGCCCATATGAAGAAGTAGCGAATTCAGCTAATAAAATGCATCTCAAATGGGAGAAGGAGTGCCAAAAACTTATATCCAACAAGATAATTCCACGCAATAAATACAAACAACTATGCTACGATATAGTGAATGATTTTGATACTCTACCATTAATTGAAGTAAAAAAACCACGCGTAGGAGTCGTAGGCGAAATTTTAGTCAAATTTTTACCTATGGCAAATAATCATCTAGTCGATTTATTAGAGGCTGAAGGCGCTGAAGCAGTAGTTCCAGATTTATTGGATTTTTTCCTATACAGCTTCTACAATGCTAACTTTAAGGCTGAAACTTTAAAAATGAGCAAATTCACTGCTTTCAAATGTAATCTTGGAATTCGTGCAGTTGAATGGGTTCGTAAACCTGCAAATGAAGCATTAAAAGCAAGCAAGCGATTTTCTCCTACGGTTCCAATTCAGAAAATGGCTGCAATGGCCAAAGAAATCGTTTCAATCGGTAACCAAACTGGGGAAGGATGGTTTTTAACTGGAGAAATGCTTGAATTGATTCATTGTGGTGCCAATAACATTGTATGTGCGCAACCTTTTGGATGCTTACCAAACCACATTGTCGGAAAAGGTGTTTTAAAAGAATTAAGAAAGAGATTCCCTCTTTCCAATGTAGTTGCCATTGATTATGATCCAGGAGCTAGCGAAGTAAACCAATTAAATAGAATCAAATTAATGCTCTCAACAGCAAAAAAAAATGACGGGATTTAAAATCCTGTCATTTTTTTAGAAACTTAATTTTTTATCTATAGATGATTTCATCTCTTCCTGGACCATTTGAAATCATTGTAATTGAATATCCTAACTGTTTTTCAACAAATTCGATATATCTTCTACAATTTTCAGGTAAGTCTTCATACTTCTTGATACCACGTATCTCAGACTTCCAACCAGGTAACACTTCAAGAACAGGCTTTGCCTTCTCAAGTAAGTTAGTTGTAGGAAAATCTGTAGTAACCTTCCCATCAATCTCGTATCCTACGCATACTGGAATTTCATCTAAGTATCCTAGTACATCAAGCACTGTAAATGCTACCTGTGCAGCTCCTTGCATACGACATCCGTATTTCGAAGCAACACAGTCAAACCATCCCATGCGACGTGGTCTTCCTGTTGTAGCACCGTACTCTCCACCATCTCCACCTCTTCTGCGAAGTTCATCTGCTTCCTCACCAAAAATCTCACTAACAAACGCTCCAGCACCTACTGCACTCGAATATGCCTTACACACTACAATTACATCCTTAATCTCAGCTGCTGGAATCCCTGCTCCTATTGCACCGTAAGCTGCCAATGTGGAAGAAGATGTTACCATCGGATATATTCCATGATCTGGATCTTTTAGTGAACCAAGTTGACCTTCCAATAGAACTTCTTTTCCCTCTTTAATTGCTTCATGCAAGTAAAGTGACACATCACAAATATATGGGGATACCATTTTTTTGTATCCTATCAACTCTTCAAATATTTTATCTTCTTCAAGCTTTGGCTTTTTATACAAATGCTCTAACAATACATTCTTCAACTCACACACACGTGTAACTTTTTCACGCAAAATCTCTTCATCAAATAATTCACTTACTTGAAACCCTATTTTTGCATATTTATCTGAATAAAACGGAGCAATACCAGATTTTGTCGAACCAAAAGAAGCTTTTCCTAATCGTTCTTCTTCATATTGATCAAATAAAATATGGTAAGACATTACCATCTGTGCTCTGTCAGACACCAATATTTTAGGCATTGGAACACCTTGTGATACTACATCTTGAATCTCATTAAAAAGAACTGGGACATTTAGAGCTACACCATTACCTATCACACTTGTTGTATGATCATAAAACACACCAGAAGGCAATGTATGTAACGCAAATTTTCCATATTCATTAATTATAGTGTGCCCAGCATTGGCACCGCCTTGGAAACGAACTATGATATCTGCTTTTTCACCAAGCATATCTGTGATCTTTCCTTTTCCTTCATCTCCCCAGTTTGCACCTACAACTGCTTTTACCATATTTATTCCTCCTGTGCGCATTTATCACTTATTATTATTGTTTTTCACTACATATTCATTATGAACAAAGTGTATTATACTAAACTTATCTAAAAAGCACAATACAAAAATCGAAATTCCTCTCAGAAACTCCCCCTACTACATCAACGGAGCCAATACTCTCAACACATTTCCTATAACTTTCGTCTTAATATCCCTGCTTTTAATATCTAAAATAGAAATCTTTACACATTTCGATAAGGTTTCCTGAAAATCAAGTTCAATATCTCTTACTATTGGATTTTCATAAATAAACACACCACATTCGTAATGTAAATAAAGGCTTCGATAATCTAAGTTAATCGTTCCCACAGTCGCAACACTATCATCACTTACAAAGATTTTAGCATGCACAAATCCTGGAGTATATTCGTATATCTGAACCCCTGCTTGTATCAACTCTTCATAGTAGGTCTTTGCAACCGCAAAAGCGTAACCTTTATCTGGAATGTGTGGCATAATAATAATCACTTCAATTCCAGACTTTGCTGCACCTGTTAGATTCGTAAGCATCTCATTATCTAGTATTAAATAAGGTGTCATGATGTGAACGTATCTTTGTGCATTGTTGATAATATGAGCATACACTTGCTCTCCTACATCTTCGCTATCCATCGGAATATCACCGTATGGAAGTACGAAACCAGTCTGACTACTACTCACCCCATTTTTTGTTGGGATGTATTTTTTATAGTTATCACTTGTTTTTTCTTCCATATTCCACAACTGCAAGAACATCATAGTCAAACTTTTTACCGCTTCACCTCTTAGCATCACTGCTGTATCTTTCCAATGTCCAAAACGCTCTATTCTATTGATATATTCATCACCTAAATTTATTCCACCTGTAAATCCTACATTACCATCAATTACGCAGATTTTCCTGTGATCGCGGTTATTTTGCGAAGTTGTAAGTATCGGTTGAATTGGGTTAAATACTTTACAATTAATTCCCAGCTTACGCATTTGCTTATAATAATCATAGGGCAAGTATGAAATCGTATTTGTCCCATCATACATCAATCGGACTTCAACCCCTTCTGCTACCTTCTGCTTTAGCACCGTCAATACGGAATCCCACATGTATCCAAACTCGATGATAAAATATTCCATAAAAATAAATTTCTCAGCTTTTTTTAACTCCTCAAGTAATCCTTCTAACTTTTCTTCTCCTAATCGGTAAAATACCACCTCTGTATTATCGTAAATAGGATATCCTGCTTGTTTATAAAGATAATTAGCAACCTTTATATGAGGAGTTTTTTTCTCGTATAACCTTTTTATAGTCTTATCATCTTGTGTCAAAATTGGGCGAATTTGAATCCACAATTCATCCAAACGTTCATGAATTTTCTTTTCTCCTACTTGAAAACGGCAAAACAAGTAAAAGAACACACCAACGATTGGGATTGCTAGAATGATTATTGTCCATGTCTGTTTAAATGCAGGATTTCCTCTTCTATTTAACATTTGCACAATAACTATAAATGTTACTACCCACGAAATTGCTAATAGAGGAATAAAGTACTCTGATAACATAATCAATAGGTCTGTAATAATGAATACTTGGATAAAAAGCAAAATCCCTACAACTGCTGTTCTACTAAATAAAAACTGATACATCTTTTCCACTGCTTTGTTCTTGTTTTTATTCTTTTTCATCTGATCCATTTTATCACACTCCCACTAACGAATCCTATCTGGAAACCCTACCTTTCGTTGTACTTTTCTCAATGTCTTAGTAGAATAATAAGTTGCCTTTTCTGCATTTTCTTTAATTATGCTATCAATATATCCCTTATCTTTTTCTAGTCTAGCAACTTCTTCTTGAATTGGTCGTAGTGTACTAGCCACTACCTCTCCCACTGCCAACTTAAATTCTCCATATCCGCTTCCACTAAATTCTGACACAATATCATCTACTGACTTATTGCTACATGCGCAGTAAATATCAATCAAATTCTTAATTCCTGGCTGCTCATCGCTGTATGCCACCTGTGCTTGCGAATCTGTAACTGCTCGTTTACATTTTCGGATAATGGTGTCTGTGTCATCTGTTAAATATATGCTAGCATTTGGATTTTCATCTGATTTTGACATCTTTTTTGACGGATCTTGAAGGCTCATTATCTTTGCACCTACTTTAGCTATATATGCCTCTGGTACGGTGAATACATCTCCGTATATTTGATTAAATCTTTGAGCAATGTCACGTGTCAACTCTAAATGTTGCATCTGATCTGCTCCCACTGGAACTACGGATGCTTGGTACAATAAAATATCAGAAGCCATAAGCACAGGGTATGTGAATAGTCCTGCATTGATGTTTTCTGCATTTTTTGAGGACTTATCTTTATATTGCGTCATTCGGTTTAACTCACCCATATACGTATAGCAATTTAAAATCCATGCCAACTCGGCATGTCCTGGTACATGTGATTGATAATAAATACAGTTTTTCTTAGGGTCTAATCCAGCTGCAATATAAAGTGTAAGTAGTGCTCTTGCCCTTTTTCTCAAAGTAGCAGGATCTTGTCTTACTGTAATTGAATGCATATCTACTACACCATAAAAGCACTCATACTCTTCACTTAATGTTACCCAATTCTTTAATGCTCCTAAATAATTTCCTATTGTTAAATTTCCCGTCGCTTGTGCTCCACTATATAGGATTTTCTTTTCATTCGACATTTTATTTTGCCCTCCAATATACTTTATCTTTTTCTAAAACGTGCCACTCTTTTTCGGCATACATTACTGTAGACACTCCACAATTGGGCGGAACTCCATCATCCCATAATTGGTCCACTCGTTTATTTTCAATCACTGTTAACATTGCACGTATTGTGGCGCCATGAGAAACAACAGCAATGTTTTTTTCAGTATCTTGATACAAGGCTATCATTTCATCTAAAAAATGCTGCACTCGTTCTATTAGCTCTTCAACAGACTCTCCATCTTCTGGAGGATTGTAGTTATCTGTATCTTCAAAAAAATTGCGAAATGATTCGTCTGGCACATTGTATCTCTCTTTCGAAACGTAGCACCCCTCATATACACCAAAGCTGATTTCTTGAATGTCTTCCTCTTCTCTTATCTCAATTTTTCGATTTCTAGAAATAATCGCTGCTGTCTCCTTTGCCCTCAGCAAAGGACTAGTATACATGATGTGAAAAGGTATCTGACTCATCCCTCTCGCTGTCTGTTCAGCTACATCTTGTCCGTTTTTATTTAATGGAATATTGGAACGACCTTGTAAACGTCTTTCTATATTCCAGTCAGTCTCACTATGTCTGATTAAATATAATTTCATCCTCTTCACTCTCTTTTCAATACTTCTTCTTTTATAAAACAAAAGGTCTTTTGTTCCCCTTCTTTGGCTAGTTTTATCAGTAAGGTCTCAAGTAGTGCAGAAACTTCTTCATGCATCAAATGATATCCTTTTCCCTTTTCATAATATCTATAAGGGCTATCATTGGAGAAATTTTCTTTTTCGTAGGTCATACATGCTGCAATTCGATCGATAAACATCTCTACTACGTACTTATTTGGCATACGCATACCTGCTAAAACTCCGTTTTTATCCTGTGAATAATCAATCCAATACTCAAAATGATGCTTATTCCTTCCCTTGTGATGAAGCCAAGCAGTAGAATAACCTTTTTCTTCTCTTTCCGCATTGTTGGGACTTCGATTTCCCTGGTAATAACTACATCCTATCCGAAACTCTGTAGGACTAAACTTAGACATATCATGCAAAATCCCTTGTCGATAGAGTCCTACTTTAAAACAATATTTCATTACGATGCACTTATGTTTCATCACTGTGTTACAATGTCCCCAAAAACTCATCTTTACTCCTCTTCCTTTATAGCATAATCGATCGTATTCCCAGTAATACTAGTAAATGGACCGGATAAAATACATAAAATAATAACTTTATCTGCCTTCCTCTTTCCCCATTATACACTGCAATAGGTAATAATGCTAACGCAGAGTATCTCTGGATTCCCTCTGATAGGAAATATGTAAGAACACCATACGAAATCATCATTAAGTACAATTTATCATGAAATGCATACATGGCTCCAATAATCAAAATACCATATGCCCCATAATCAGACCCTAAATAATGCGCGAGTATGGAAGCCACACCAAACACAATACCTTGTTTAAAGCCAAAGTCAAACTCTTCTGATTTTTGTGCAAACTGTTCTGAAATCCATATTGTAAACACTCCGATTAATAATGTAAAGAACACATTTTGACTTTGCCAATAAAATAAAGTTCTGTTAAAAGCTAAATCAAACGGTATCTCTGATATTAGCGCAAATAGACCAAGTCGTAGCATATACTTTTTTATATTTCTCGTATGTAATGCACCTTGAACTAACAAGAAACAAAAAATAGGAAACGCCACTCTCCCTATAATTCGCAATCCAAAATATTGTGGTAGCAAAATTGCTCCTGTATGATCAATTAGCATGGTTATAATTGCAATCATTTTTAACTGAAATCCATTTAGCAACTTTAAATCATTCATAAACCCTCTCCTATTTTGCAAAGAATACACATATGCTTCTTGCCTCTACTTCTATTATTCTCTCTGTTATCGCAATCTCTTCTTCTACGATATCTATTTTACTTGTATCAAGTGCCAAATACCATAACTTCCCTGCCGAAGGTATCGGAAGAGCAAAATCGTGCTCAATCCAATGCATATTGTATGCCACATAACAATCATAATCTTCTAAATTCTTTTTACTATACAGAACCCCCAACTGCCTACTAGCAACATCATTTTTTACATGCCATGCTTCATCCCCATGAAAAGATATATCAGGTAGCCCCTTCGCTGTTCGATTAATTCCCTGTAATAAATCCTTTTGTCTAAAAATCGGATGCTTTTTTCGAAACGCAATTAGATTTTTTACAAAATTCCAAGTATCCTTCTCTTTTTTTAGATTATCCCAATTAATCCAACTAGTGCTATTATCTTGACAGTACGCATTATTATTGCCATTTTGCGAGTTCAGCATTTCATCCCCACTTAAGATACATGGTGTTCCTTGTGATAACAATAATAGCACAAAAGCATTGCGAATCTGGCGTTTTCTCAACTCTATTACAGCTTTTTTTCTAGTCTTTCCTTCCGCTCCACAATTCCAACTATAATTATAAATAGGACCATCTTGATTTTGCTCACCATTTTGTTCATTCCGCTTTCCATCATAAGAGACTAAGTCACAAAGTGTAAATCCATTGGTACTTGTAATATAATTATAATGCAGTACTCCCTCTCTCAGCGATTTGTTGCGAATTTTCCACATAAAATCTGGAACTATTCCCTCATCACCTTTTAGGAATCTACGACTGGTCGTTTGAAACTCTTCATTTAGTACAATGATTTTTAATGTTTTAAGGACAACATCATTTTTAATCACTTGTAGCCTTTCATAGTGGTAAGGCAATATAAAACCATCCACATGAAATTGCAAAGCATAGTAACGCAAGCATTGTAGTTGGTATTCAAATGTACACTCCTCATCAAAGTACATATCTAAAATCAATTCGATTCCATTTTGATGTAACGTGCGAACAACATCTCGAAATTCTTCAACCACATTATCACTTTGACAATATGCACTCTTTGGTGCAAAATAATAACCGCTTGTATACCCCCAATAATTCAATAATTTTCCTTCTTCAAAAAATTCATGAATTGGAAGTAAATGAACTTGATTGATTCCAAGTTCTTTTAAATATGGGATCTTCTCTATAACTCCTTGAAAAGTTCCTCTTGACTTCACTTTTGAACTTGTATGTTTTGTAAACCCTCTTACATGCAATCGGTAAGCGATAACCTCTTCTTCTTCAATCTGTAAAGGGTATGCATCTTCCCAACCATACGAAAGTGGGTGTATCTGTCCTCTCGTGAAATCTACTTGTGGATGCCCCCATTTTTTTCGACCACTCACAGTTGAGACATATGAGTCCATATAGAGTTCTCCGTCTATCCTATAATGATATTCATAATCACTGTAAGGAAACTCTTGTAATTCAAGATGATACACTCCTGCAAAATATGCATTTTCATGCATTTGAAATTCAAATTTTTCAGTTAGTTTCGATTTGTTATACAGAACCAGTGTACAGCTTGTTCCTGGTTTTGCTTCTATTGCAAAATTCACACAACTACTATTTATAACTGTTGCTCCTTGTGGTAACGGATTCCCTAAATGTACATTCATCCAACTGTCCTTCCTATACTACAATCTATTCTAATCATCTCTATAATTATAAGCACTTCTTCTATTCTACTATACTTTTCATTTTTTGACTACCATTGCTTGCAATTATTCTTTCTCTCTGATAAAGTATAAGTTGTGAGAAAGGAGTATATCATATGGACACACTTACTAACGAACAGATTGAACAGGAATTGACTGTTACATTGACACTTGATAATGACGAGGAGGTTACTTGCGTGGTACTATGCACCTATGCAGTTTCTTCTCAAGAATACATTGCGCTTCTACCTTTAGATGAATCAGGCGAAGCTAATGAAGACGGCGATGTATTCATCTATCGTTTTTCAGAATCAGATGGACAACCAACACTTGATAACATTGAATCTGATGAAGAATACGAATTAGCCTCTGAGGCATTCGATGAATGGCTTGATGCACAAGAGTTTGACGAGATACAAGCGAGCCTTGACTTAGACGAGTAACTCTGACACAAAACGGGAAGGGAACATGTCCTTTCCGTTTTTTTCAATTGGATAACTGATAATTACTCGCTCTTTCGCCCTTGTCATAGCAACATAAAACATTCTTCTCTCTTCTTCTATTTCCTCTCTAGATTTTGCTTTTTTATAAGGAATAACCTCTTCATTTGCCCCAAGGATAAACACATGATCATATTCTAATCCCTTAGAAGCATGCATTGTCAACAAATTAATTCCTTTCGTCTCTGTTTTTTGATTGTTTTTTCTTTTTAGCTGTATGCTATATTCCTCAATATATGCCAACCATTCTTTTGTAGTGTTATAATTTTTCGCCTCTTCTTCGATTTCCAACAAAAAATCTTTCCACTCATCTAAATTTGCATTTCTTTGTTTTGCATACTCCTTTAAGAAATCGTCATATCCTATTTTTTTCCTAATATACTGAATAGCAGGATACGGCGCCAATCTACTCATTACTTTTAAGTCAACCTCTAGTTCATCAATTCTATCTTGCATCCATTCTTTATCACAGTAAAACTTACGCAAACTTTCAAATGAAAACTCTGTCGATTGTATTGACTCCCTAGAAATATATCGTTTTGGTCGATTCATTACTTCAAGCATGGATTGTTTATTGATATTTCCATCTGCCAATTTTAAGTATGACAACATGTTTTTAGCAATAAAATGCTCATAAATATTAGGGATATACTCTTTCATTTGAAACGGTATATTTAGCTCTATAAGTTTTGTAGCTAATAATCGTGCATCTAAACTTGCACGAAACAAAACCGCAATATTATAATACTCAACACCTGTTTTGACTAACCCCTGCATTTGCGCAATCAAATAGCTGCACTCTTCTATAGGATTTCTTACTTCTTGTACATGTACCGACTTTCCAACATCTTTTTTGGCAACAATCTCCTTTTCATACCTAGATTTATTATTTTTAATAACCTTAGAAGCAGACTGTATGATATTCTTTGTGGAACGATAATTCACACCCAGTAAGACTCTCTTTGCCTTTGGGTATTCCTTTTCAAATTCTAACATTATACTCGGTTTTGCTCCTCGAAAGCCATAGATTGCTTGGTCATCATCCCCTACAATAAATAGATTATCCTCCGGTTTTGCAAGCATTTTAATTGTATCGTATTGCATCTGATTAATGTCTTGAAATTCATCAATCAAAATATAGCGATACTTTCCTTGCCATAACTGTAATGCTTTTTCATTGGTTCGAAACAAGAGATAGCATTGAATAATCATATCTTCGAAATCGATTTTACGTAATTTTTTACGCTCTTTTTCATATCTTATAAAAATTTCTTTTATCAAATTGGTGGGAACTTTATCCCCTTCATATTCTTCAATTGAGAGACCATTATTCTTAATCACACCGATTTCTTGATTAATAGACGCTAATAATTCTTTTTCATCCTCTTCTATTTCATAAGCGTCTTCTAAACTACCTAATATTTGCTGTAGCAATCTATACTTATCTTCATCTGACAATATATTAGAACCATCAATTTTATATGCCCACTTTAGTATGCCATAAAACACTCCATGGAATGTGCCTATCGTAACTGAGTTTTTCTCCCCAACATTTTTATAAAACCTTGATCTCATCTCATTCGCTGCATACTTAGTAAAAGTAATGACCAGAATTTCTTCTGGTCTTACTTCGTACTCTTTTATCAGGTATTCTATTCTTTTTGTTATAACATGAGTTTTCCCCGAACCTGGCCCTGCTAACACTAGCATGGGACCATCTTTATGAGAGATTGCTTCAGATTGTGCTTTATTTGATAACACTTAGATATCTCCTCTATTACTTACTTAATATTTCTATCGCGTCTTTGATTCGCTTTACAGATTCCTCTTTCCCAAGAACCTCCATGATTTCTGTCGCTCCTCCTGGAGTATTCTGCTTTCCAGATACGGCAATACGAATCGGCCACATTGCATAGCCGTTTTTTACACCTTTTTCTGCTACATAATTTTTCAACACTTCAAACAATGCATCGTTTGAATAATCGTCTTGACTTTCAAATTTTACTAAGAGTTCTTTTAACACTTCCAATGCAGTTTCTGGATTAGTTTTCATTTTCTTATGGGTGTATAATTCTATATCATACGTACCTACTGCTTCAAAGAAATCTATTTGCTCTTTTACATCTGGAAGAATCTCTATTCTAGATTTTACCATCGATGCAATTTTTTTCAAATCATAATCTTTACTGATTACCTCTTCAATCAATGGCTTTGAAAGTTCGTAAAACGCCTCATCGTCCATCGCTTTTAAGTATTCTCCATTCATCCACTTTAATTTAATCATATCAAAAACAGCAGGTGATTTTGACATATGTTTGTAATCAAAGGCTTGTATCAATTCTTCTAATGAAAAGATTTCTTGATTATCACTTGGACTCCATCCTAGAAGGGCTACATAATTAATAACCGCATCATTCAAGTAACCTTGTTCTATCAAATCCTCATAAGATGAATGCCCACTTCTTTTGCTGAGTTTTTGATGCTCTTCATTTGTAATCAATGGGCAATGTACATAAGTCGGTACTTCCCAACCAAATGCTTCGTATACACGATTGTACTTAGGTGCTGATGACAAGTATTCATTTCCACGTACCACATGAGTAATACCTTGTAAATGATCATCTACTACATTTGCAAAGTTATAAGTTGGGTATCCATCTGATTTTATCAAAATCATATCATCCAACTCTGAGTTTGGAACGGAGATTTCTCCATATATATCATCGTGAAACGTTGTAACTCCTTCGTGCGGCATATTAATGCGGATTACATACTGTTCCCCATCTTCAAGTTTTTTTTGTATCGTCTCTTGATCCAACTTGTGGCAATGCTTATCATAAACCACAAATTCATCTGATGAACCAGATACTTTTAAGCTATCTAGCCTCTCTTTATCACAAAAACAATAGTATGCTTCCCCTTTATCAATTAATTGTTTTGCGTATTTTAGGTAAATTCCTTCTGCATTTCTTTCGCTTTGTACATATGGACCAAAACCTTTATCTTTATCTGGACCCTCATCATGAATTAATCCTGTCTTTTCAAGAGTTCTGTAGATGATATCCACTGCACCTTCCACAAGTCTTTCTTGATCTGTATCTTCGATACGTAAAATGAAATCCCCACCCTCATGCTTTGCAATTAAATATGCATAAAGCGCTGTTCTTAAATTTCCTACGTGCATACGTCCCGTTGGACTTGGTGCGAATCTTGTTCTTACTTTATTCATAGTATACTTTCTCCTCTTCATTACTTCTGCTTGACATTATATCACATAATTTGCATAAAAAAAACCGTTAACTACTTCCTACTATTCTTTCATATCTACATCATTTAGTTTATGCACTTCTGCCACTTCAAAATATGGTTCTTCTTTAAGACCAAGTGCTGCTGCCACTAGGCGTGCTGGAAATAGGGCCATATAATTGTTATAAGCACTTACATTACGATTGTATATCCTTCTAGCCGATTGTAATTGCATCTCTATATCCCATACCGCTTTTTGTAAGTCTTGATACTGTTTATGGGACTGTAGTTCTGGGTAAGCCTCTACTACCAAATTCATCTCACTCAACACTTGTTCCGCATTCTTACTCACAGTTTTCTCTTCTGATGGATTCAATCCTTTTCTTAGACCTACAACTTCTGTAAGGGTAGTTCTTTCATGCGCTAGATATTGTTTGCAAATATCTCTCATCTTTGTCAGTGCATCAAACCTCCGCAATAACGCGATTTCAATATCCGATTTACTTTCTTCCACCTTCACACCAATCTTCTTAATTCGATTTTCCGTTGTCACTCTCCAACCAAATCCGACTACCAT
>CAYJGW010000022.1:17295-20138 GCA_964369425.1 uncultured Lachnospiraceae bacterium | reverse complement strand
CCATACACATCAAACTTCATATTAAAGCTGTATGATTCCGTTTCAATATTTCCATCCTTTTCCATGCCCACCATCTTATCGAATGAAGTTAATGTTCCCATTAAATGTCCAATCCCCTTCGATACAACTAACAGTCGTCCCTTCTCACCGTTGTTTCTTATACGCAAAACGGCTCCTCTAAACAACTTCTCATAAGTTCCATAAGCACCCTTCTCTGTTTCAATGTTTTTCTCCTTTTGTATGTGTAAATCCGAATACAAAAAGTCTATTCCATCTTTTTTACCTGTTATTAAATCATTTCCTTCTACCACGTTAAAGCCATAAAAGAGAGATAAATTCTTAAGCTCATAGTAGGATAGATATCTGCGTGGTTCAAAATGAACTTCAGTAAACTTTTCCTCCAAAAGTTCCGTAACGAGTGCTGTTTTAAACCACTCTGATAAACGAAACTCCTTGTTCTTGATGTACCGATAAATCGTAAATACGCCTATTGGGTAGAGATAATATGTAACCATTATAAGTAGTGTAATTATGTCATCACTCATATATGCACCAAAACTTGTCGAAGTAATGACAAATACGGTTATTGGAATCATTGCTACTGTTAAATAAAATACAGCGCGCCAGGCTAATAACTTAAAACAATGTCCTTCCATATACACAACTACTGGGTTAATCTGGTATGCCGCCTTCTTCCTTACAAATGATTCATATACTTCTACTAACGAAAAGAAAAACTTTGCCAAGAAATAAATCCCAAGTGACATAAACAATGTCTCTACTAAAAAAGATACAAAGAAAACAAAATTTCTCAAATCACCAGGATTTCTTATATATACACCTATTCCCATGGTAACGAAGCATAGTATAAATATTGGATTATTCAAATATTTAATAATTTGACTTATACTTGACCGAAACATAATACCTCCTAATTAGGTAATCCTCTACTTCCACATATTAATTGCTTTATATATCGATTCGCCTGCGAAGATTGCAAGTGCAATGACTCCTGCAATTGCTAATGTCTCTATAAAATAATTAATAGCTAAATTATCTGCTCGATTTATGATATAGTATACACTTCTATAAAGGCTTGAACCTGGTACTGTTGGCAAGATTCCAGCGACTAGAAAAACAAGTGTTGGAACTTTTAGAATCTTTGAAGCCCCATGAGACACTATAGTAACCACAAGTGCCGATAAAAAATAAGCGAATATTTCATTCTGGTTCACTCCTACTACTAGCAAGTATACGCCTCCACTGATTGCGCCCATCACCGCACAGCACCAAAGATATTTCTTAGGTGTTTCATTAATTACACCAAAAGCTAATATTGCTAATGCTGAACCTAATATTTGAAATAACATTTTGCCTCCCCTTTCACTATAATAAAGTATATGATACGGACAATCCCGTTCCGATACCAATTGCAATTGCAGCCGCTACCATTATAGCTTTTGAAATACGTGCATTGCCCGATACATAATCTGCATGAATCAAGTCCCTAACTGCATTGGTGATTGCCACCCCTGGTACCAATGGCATGATTCCACTAATAATCAAAATATCTTGTGACACGCCTTCTAAACTTCTCGCTAATAAACTAGATACCAGAGCGATTCCAAGTCCACCTACAATATTGGACATCAATGCATTCACTCCTAATTTTTTACACAATGTAATCGTTCCTGCTAGCGCAGCACCTACCAGTATAGCAAGACCTGCTTCTAGCATAGTTCCACCTAGAAATAGTGCAAACCCCACCACAATACCTATAATCGCCAGATTATAGTAATCTCTTTTATATTGTTTCCACGTCAATTGTTTCAATTGTATATTTGCTTCTTCTAACGTTATTTTTTCCTCACAAAAATCTCTCGAAATTTGATTAACCGCGATAATCTTTGTTAAATTCATCCCTCTTTCATGAATTGACTTTACATAAGTTAAAGGTTCCATTCCTTCTCGCTCCACTGTAGCTACAATACTTGTCATCATTGCAACTACTTGAATAGAGTTGAACGCTCCTTTTTCTAATATTCTTTGTATCGTCTCTTCTACCCTATATATTTCTGCACCACTAATTGCTAACAATTCACCTGCTAATACAGACGTTTTCATCAACATTTCATGATTGTCATTTTGTGTCACTTTATCCCTCCTCATACAATCTCTCTACTCCACAAAATAGAGCCTGTACATTCGTACACGCCCTATTATAATCTTTATTCTTATAAAATGCTATGTTTTTATACGTTAATTTCTGCATTCATACCTAAGATTTCTTTATACTGCTCCATCATAGGATTTACAACATTCCCTAAGAAGTTGTCTACTTGCTCTTTAGATCTACCTACATATTTTGTAGGATCCATTGTCTCTTGTAACTCTTCTAGTGTCATGTTAAATGCAGAATCATTTGCTATCAATTCAAGAAGATTATTATCTAATCCTTTTTCTTTCACATTCTTTCCTGCTTCCATTGACAATTCTCTAATTTTTTCATGTAGTTCTTGTCTATCTCCACCTGCTTTTACAGCATCCATCATAATGTTTTCTGTTGCCATAAATGGAAGTTCTGATAACAATCTCTTTTCTATAACTTTCGGATATACAACTAGTCCATCCACTACATTTAAGCACAAATCTAAAACTCCATCAATTGCAAGAAAAGCCTCTGGCACACTCAGACGTTTATTCGCCGAATCATCCAAGGTTCTTTCAAACCACTGTGTTGCTGATGTAATTGCTGGATTCAACGCATCCACCATTACATATCTTGCAAGCGATGCAATTCTTTCGCTTCTCATAGGATTACGCTTATATGCCATTGCTGAAGA
>CAYJGW010000022.1:2393-17195 GCA_964369425.1 uncultured Lachnospiraceae bacterium | reverse complement strand
GGTTGGAAATGCGTAAATGCAAGGGTTGGCTGTGCCTTATACTCATCTGCAAATTTCGCCAACTTATCAATTACATTTACAAGTTTATTTTTAACTAAACCTAAAGCTTCCCTCATTACAATCATGTCTGTGTTATCTCCAACATAACATGAAGTTGCACCCAAATGGATAATCCCCTTTGCACTTGGACACTGAGTTCCATATGCGTATACGTGAGCCATTACATCGTGTCTTACGATTTTTTCTCTTTCTTTTGCTACATCGTAATTAATGTTTTCCACTTGGCTTTTTAATTCATCAATCTGTTCTTGGGTAATATTTAACCCCAATTCTTTTTCTGTCTCCGCAAGTGCAACCCACAATTTTCTCCAAGTCTTAAATTTCATATCTGGTGAAAAAATATACTGCATTTCTTTGCTTGCATAACGCTCTGAAAGCGGGCTTTGATATCTATCGTACATGTATTTCCTCCTAATTTGCGATGAGCATCACCTCATTCGCCTCATCTAATCTTCAAACGCAAGACTAATGTCTTCATCTGGTACATCCATTGGATATTTACCAGTAAAACATGCATCGCAGAACTTTAAGTCCCCTACCATGTTTTTCAATTTATCCACTTCCATATAACCAAGTGAATCTGCACCTATCATCTCTCGAATTTCATCCGTTGTATGTGAATGTGCAATCAGCTGTTCATTGGATGGCACATCTGTACCGAAATAACATGGATGTAAAAACGGTGGTGAACTGATACGAACATGTACTTCTTTCGCACCTGCTGCTTTTAACATCTTTATGATATTTGCAGATGTGGTTCCTCGAACAATTGAATCATCCACCATTACGATACGTTTGCCTTTCACAACTTCGCTTAAAACATTCAATTTAATCTTTACACTTGTCACACGTTCTGACTGTGTTGGTTTTATGAAAGTTCTTCCTACATAACTGTTTTTATAAAAAGCCATACCATATGGAATTCCTGATTGCTCTGAATATCCTTTTGCTGCAACAAGTCCTGATTCTGGAACTCCTACTACCAAATCTGCATCCACTGGATAAGACTCTGCAAGAGCTTTTCCTGCAATGATTCTAGCATTGTACACACTGACTCCATCTAGTTGGCTATCCATTCTAGCAAAGTAGATATATTCAAAAATACATCTTGCATGCTCATCTTTTGGAATCATAAGACTTCTATCTGACTCAATCCCTTTATTAGAAATTGTTACAATTTCTCCTGGTTCTACATCTCGTACAAAAGTTGCTCCAACTGCATTAAGTGCACAAGTCTCAGACGCTAAATAATACGTATGCTCTGTTTTCCCAATACAAAGTGGTTTCAGTCCAAAAGGATCTCTTGCTCCAATGAGCTTACGAGGACTTGCTACAACCAACGCAAAACCACCTTTTAACTTTCTCATCGCCAATTTCACAGCTTCTTCAGCAGTCGCTGCATTCAATCGCTCCCTAGCTATATGGTATGCAATTACCTCTGAGTCAATTGTAGTCTGAAAAATCGCCCCAGTCTTTTCTAATTCTTTTCGTAACTCAATGGCATTTACGAGATTTCCATTGTGCGCAATGGCAAGCGTTCCCTTTACATAATTAATAACGAGTGGTTGCGCATTCTCTTGTCTTGATGCACCTGCCGTTGAATACCGAACATGACCCACTCCTAAGTCTCCATGCAAAGAGTCTAGTGTCTCTTGATTAAACACATCATTCACAAGACCTAGCCCTTTTTTCGATCGAACTTTTCTCTTTCCATTGGTATCCGTAATCGCGATACCACAACTTTCTTGACCTCTATGTTGCAAGGCAAAAAGTCCATAGTAGATATCTGGTGCAATACTTCTTGATCTAAAGTTATACGCACCAAACACACCGCATTCTTCCCCTAATCCTGTCATCTCTTTTTTAGAGATCAATTCATTATTCTGCATGTTCTAACCCCTTATTGGATTCCTAATCTACTGAAGACTTCGTTATACGCATCTTCTACATTTCCTAAATCTCTTCTAAAACGATCTTTATCTAATTTTTCATTTGTATGTACATCCCATAGTCTACAAGTATCTGGTGATACTTCGTCTGCAAGGATAATCTTACCAGTTACATCTTTACCAAATTCAATTTTAAAATCGATTAGTTTCATCTCCATTTGAAGAAAATACTCTTTCATCACTTCATTTACTTTACGTGTGTAAGCTTTAATCTCATCTATTTCTTCTTGTGTAGCTAATCCTAATGCAAGTGCATAATCATCATTGATAAATGGATCTCCCAATGAATCATCTTTATAACTAAATTCTAAGATAGGACACAAAAGCTCTTTTCCTTCTTCTACACCCATTCTCTTTGAAAAACTTCCTGCTGCAACATTTCTTACAATCACTTCAAGTGGAACGATATCAACCTTCTTTACCACTGTCTCTCTATCGCTTAACTCTTCTACAAAGTGAGTTGGAACACCGGCTTTTTCTAAAAGCTTAAAAACATGATTTGTCATACGGTTGTTAACTACACCTTTTCCAACTATCGTTCCTTTTTTCTCACCATTAAATGCTGTTGCATCATCCTTATAATCAACGATTACTAAACTTGGATCCTCTGTTTTATAAACTTTTTTTGCCTTACCTTCGTATAATTGCTCTAATTTTTCCATGTGTACACCTATCCTTTTGAATTTCTTTTCATAGTCACTTTTATCTTGCGACCTTTTACATAGCAAGTATAATACATGAATATTGTAAAATCAATATTTCCTCTAGATATAACTTGCTCTTTCCTCATTAAAAAAATTACTGTCTTTGATAAGCTGAACTAATAATCACTATATCATTTATAAGCCACACTCATTCAAATGCGGTATTATCCTACATGATCCATCCTATAAGTCTGCTTCCATTGGTCTAATAATTCTTGTGTTGGTAGAAAATCTACTTGTGACTTCACAAATGAAATTTCAGTTTTTAGCATTTCATCAATTTCTTCAAACACTTCACTTTTTGACAAAATCAAACGATACTGAGTCTCATCTAAGCAACGGCTTGCTGCATACAGATAACATTTTACTAATGCAGGATCATTGCAGATTTGAAAGGCTTTATCATACATTGCCATTGACTCTTTGTATAAAAACATACGACCATATGCAGCCCCCATACAAGCGTAGACTTTTCCGTAAAAACTCTCTTCTAGATTCTCATCTCTTAGGCCTCTTAAAATGGATTGATACACCAAAATCGCTTCTTCCGTCTCTCCATTTTTCAGCAAATTATCGCCTTTATTTTTCTGACGCTCTACATCTGGTAAGTCCTTCAACCTAGCTAACACATCTTGCAGATGATTCAATTCGCTCTGTATATAAATCTTTGACTCTTTCATCAAAGTCATGATAAACTCTTCTTTTCCAATATGATCAAGAAGAATATTTCTCAATTGATATGACAACTCTCGCAATTCTAATTCGCCTTCAATCCAAGTACAAAGCTGTTCATTAATCACTGTGTTGTCAACCAAATATAAGTTATGCGTAATATAATAACACAGTTCTTCGATTGTATATATTTTTTTATGAATTCTCGTAATTTCAAATGGAGTTTTTGCAATTACACTATGACAAAGAATAATGCTGCCCATGATTTCCTCCTAAATCTATAATTACTTCTTCTTCAAATTTGCTTGCTTGATAGAATTCACCAAACCCAACATCTTTCACTGTGACCTTACAAGTATCTGGTCCTGTAAAAATCGCATGAATCCTAAGACGCATAGAGTAAGACTCTCTTTCTGGTAGTTCATCTAGAGAAATCCTATGAATCTGCACCTTTCCTTTGTATAAGGAATCTACATGCAATTCTATATCTTCCGTATCCTCTAATAAAATCTCTACTTTTTCATCGTATTCATACCAGTGATTTCCCCATGGAACAATTGGGTATAACAAAAGTTCTCCATCCTTTCGAACTTCGATACTGATTTGTTCTGTCAATTTATGCTCATCAATATAAATCAATTCGTCTCTCACTTTTGTTATCTTTCTGTATGCTAGATAACAAGCCCCGATGCTATAGAGTTCACTTCCCAGAAAAGCCTTCCTTCCATTGCAAAGTACTTTTAGTGACTCTGGGTACCAATTATTCTCAAAACCTTCCCCAGTAAGATATACGGAAGAAACCATTCGTTGTTCAAATACACTTTCTATAAACATTTTAAATCTACTATCTGCTCTACGCGCCTTCTCTCCATGAATCAATGGGTAAATTACATCCATTTCTTCTTTTTTTGCATTTGCAACATCATCCACTGACACAAATACCTCTTTTTGGTGATACGCGCTTGTCTGTATCCGTTTTAGCATGTATGCTCTCACTTCATCTTTATCGCAATAAAACATTGCGGAATCGTATTGCCACAATTCTCTTGGTTGATAGAACATATAATTACAAAAGCTCTCTCTATAGTCATGAATAAAGATTTTATGCTTTTCAATACCTATTCGAACTGCTACCCCTCTAAGAAGTTGTGCAATATCCTCATTCATATTTGGAACAGTAAAGGAAATCGTATCAATTTTTTCAAACTTTTCTAATGACATCTGTACAAACTTCGATAAAAGCCATACTGCATCGTAGGTTTCTTCTCCTAACACAATTTGCTGTCCTAAGATACTTTTATTCATTAGATCATTCGCTAATTTTCCCTCGTGTAGAATAGAAATTCTTTTCGCCTCCACACCGATTCCCCAAATCTCGTTCTTCTTCCCAATCACAAGTGGGATTTTATTATTTTCAGGAGATGCCTCATACATCTCTGGTTCATTCAGTTCTTCATTATAGCAACTGATTAGACATGCTGCATTGCTGATGTCATAACCGATTATCTTACCACTAAGCAAGTTTATTTCCTCCTCTATTCATATGGCATGAATATTTTATCCGCCAAAGCTTCTTCAAGCGCATAGCTTTTCATCTTTTCATCACGCAGTGTCACTTCACTTGTGATGTCATTTAACCGTCCATACTTACCAACAAACTCATCTGCACTAATTACGTGTTTTGCTTTATCTGCCTTTACTTCTTTGTCATCTTTTACTTCTACAAAGTAGTATTCCAATATTTCATCTTGGAATATTAAAAACTTTTTCGCATAGATATTCTCGTAAGTCGGAATCATAGGTTCACACACATACTCTATCGTGTCTTTTTGCTCCTTATGAACTTGATAATATAACGTTACTTTTCCGCCAATTTTACCTTTATAAGTGATAAGTGTCTTATCCCATAATAGAACCGATCGCAGTAGCTCCTTTTCGTATTTTAAATAAAAATCAAAGTATATCTGCTTTTCACATAGCTCTTCTAATAGATGCTGCAAGAATTGTCTTTTTTCACTTCCATATACATGATTCGCATAGAACTTTACTACTGCAACCTTTACGATATCTACAATCTGTGGCTTCTTTTTGATTTCATCTATAAAAATATCTATCATCCGCTCTGTAAGAATTCTTTCCTTCACTACATACTCTCTTGACATATAGACAATGTATGCCTCTTCCAGTCTAAAGTAAGCCCCACTCCTATAATAAGATTCAAATATTTCTTCTTCGCCCAATACATTTTCAGAAAACAGCATCTGTGAAATAATCCGCTCGCCTAATTTTGATACTTCTACCTCAAAATCATCTGCCGCATTCCAAATTTCTTTCATACACCTTGTTGGTCCACAGTAAAATGTTGCCAAGTATTCCAAGATATTCTTGTCGTAGCATTCTTTTGTAAATAATTCAAAACATATATGGATCAGTACATCGTTCTCTTCTGGATTATTCCCAATTAATTCACTACAATACTTCCGTACTTTTTCCTCTTCAAATTCGCTTCCACCAACTCCATATTTTTGTAACGTTTCTAATGATATTTCAATTTCCTTTTCTTCATCTTGTGATGGGTTTAATTTTTCGAAATGTTTTTTACACATCTCTATAAATTGAAGATCATAGAATAATCGTTTGGTATCGTATTTAATCGAATCGACTAGGTATTTTCCTTCTCTTGTCTCAAAAACGATAATATCGTCTTTAGAGTCTAGAATGATCTGAGCACCTTTTTCTGTATAAGGTACTCTTTGAACAATTTCTCCGCCTTCTTCAATCACTAGCACTTCTTTGATTCCGGCTACTTTTGTGGTTACTAGGTAAGAATAGAGTACGTCATAAATAGCCTTTATTTTTTCATTATTCATCTCATTCAAAGTTAAGAACCTACGATATAGTACTTTTAACTGTGGGCTAACTCTTCTTTTTTCTAATTGAGCCATTGCAAATTGCTTTATATTCTCCCTATAATAAGAATATAAATCAGAACTCTCTTGCTCGTACATCACAAGATTGGAATAAAGTACCGCTACACTTTCATACGGAAGGGTATTACCATGTGCAAAATATAAGTGTATCGCTCTAGGCAATGGCTTGGTCACATCTTCTGGCTTTATCGCTAGCATATAGTATTCGAATAATTTCGCAATCTTCAACTCTTCTTTTACAGCAATTTCATACCATTTAAAATATCTGTGTTCTGTCTGATTCCCTTTAATCAGTATTGTACAAATCGCTTGTAAAATCATAGGTTCTTTATAAAGCTCATAAGTCATAGTAAGTACCGTATAAATCTTTTTGTCAAACCCATTATGTTGGGTAACTAGGTTAGCCATATACAACGCTAACTCTCTTGTGATAAGTTTGTATTTTACAGAAAAAAGTAATACTTGTACCTCGAACTTTCCAATTTTCTTCAAGTTACTATATTTTCGATTAAAACATTTGTTAGCTTCTAAGTAGAACAAAAGGTGATTCGCACCTAGATTGTATTGATTCTCTAGTGCATGTTTTCGCTCGAAATAGTCATTGTAATACGGATCAATCTGCATCAACATCAATAATATCTTCCATGATTTCGGATTTTTAAGATAGAGTCTTTGCAAATCTTCAACCACTTTTTTCGTATGGGTAGACTCTCCCCTTTGTAGTGCTGTTAAAAATAGATAATATGCATCTTGCTCTATATCTCTCCCTAAAGGAAATTTGCTATAATTATATTTTTCGATAATCCACTTTGCTTCATCAAACTGCTTTCCAATAATATAGATATGGGCTTGCATCAATTTGTGCATCTCGCTATCTGGATTAG
The DNA here is from genome assembly GCA_964369425.1 of uncultured Lachnospiraceae bacterium. Classification (GTDB taxonomy): domain Bacteria; phylum Bacillota; class Clostridia; order Lachnospirales; family Lachnospiraceae; genus CAUPWF01. Next base: position 9,996 of record CAYJGW010000022.1, on the reverse strand, counting down.
CCGCTTGTAATTCCAAAGAAGCTTCTATTCCTTTTTTCACCCATTCATCACGAAAGATTTTTTCACGTTCCAACTGAAAAAGAGACTTTAGAAATTGCGCCTTAATATAATCTTCTTTTCTTCTATCTATCTTGTCAATGTTCGTATCTCCAAGTTCAATGGTATAAGTTATCTTTTCATAAGGCGTTTCAACAAATATCCTTCCCCAATTCTTTCCAGCATGTAGTTGTGTATTCCTAATCGAATATTTTAATTCGTATTGGGCACCTACAAAGTCATCTGTCGAAAAAGTAGTGATAGGTAGTTCTATAAATTCTGAATCTGTGGATACGGTTGCCGCAAGGTATCCCCATGTATTTTTTGTGATATTAATGCTATCTTTTAAAATTCCGTCTGGTTTTCCATAATATCTCTCCGTATCCTCAAAAGATAAGAAAATCCGTTCTTTTTGTTTTACTGCAACTAAAAATTCTTCTAAACCACTTTCGTTTAAATCCCATCTTCTCATATTGTCATACAAGGATGTGATCTTTGCTGGTTCATACTTTAAAATCTCATAAAAATCTCTTGACTTAAATATTCTTTTCGCTTCTTTAAAGTTTTTAAATGCAACTTTTTTAAATCCTTTTAAATCCTGCACTGTTCCATATTCTGTCTGAATATAGGGCTTTTCTATAATCACTGTAAATCCAACTTCATACTCTCCTCCGTTGCAAACAATGGAAAATATTCCCTTCTCTACATCTCCAGGTTTTAAGCCACTGCCGTCAAAGGAGTACTCTACATGGACTGGATTCCCATGAAAGCCATTTTCTATGCACTGCATACGAATAGAAGAGGAATAAACTAACCCTCTTATATCTCCCTTATTTGTATTTTCGATTTTAAAATTTCCTCTGTATATCTCACCTTCCCCTATTTTTAATACTAAGTGTGTGGACGGAAATACTACATCTGGCTTTGCAATTTGAAAATCACCTTTCGAAAAGTGTTTTATTTTATCTTTCAAGTTTTTCACCTACTTATGTTTCTTTATTGATTTTTTTTCTAATCACGTTATAATGAATTATATCATTATTATATGGGTAAAGGCAATCATTCTTTTCCCTATAAATACAGAGAGGTACTATATGTCAACAAATAAAGTTTTCCATGGCAGTGATATTGAAATCATTGCTTCACAATTTAATATAGAACAAAGCCAAATCAGCAATTTTGCTTCCAATGTAAATCCTTTGGGTATCTCAGATTACTTAAGACAGATTCTCTTAAAAAATATCGATGTCATCTCTGAGTATCCCGATAAAAACTACAAATCTTTAAAGACCGCACTTTCTACTTATTGTGGCGTAATGGAGGATTATATCATCGTAGGGAATGGAACTTCTGAGTTAATTTCTCTTTTAATCTCCACAAGAGGAGCTAAAAAAGCACTCTTACTTGGCCCTACCTATTCGGAATACGAACGCGAATTTTCTTTAACAGGTGGTAGTATTACAGAGTATAGATTACAAGCTTCTAATGACTTTGCAATTGATTATCAAGATTTATATAAAACTTTAGCACAAGGCTATGATTTTTTTATGTTGTGCAACCCTAACAATCCCACTGGTAGTTCTATTCCACTCAATGAATTAGAACCGCTACTTAGATTTTGCAGAAAGCACCAAATTTTTGTGATGATTGATGAGACCTATGTAGAATTCACTTCAGATATTGAGTTTGTAAGTGCTTCTAGTTTGATTTCTTCCTATGACAACTTCATTCTACTTAGAGGTACCTCAAAGTTTTTTGCAAGTCCCGGACTTCGTCTAGGATATGGTCTTACGAGCAATCGTCAATTTTTACATGATTTAGTGACACACCAGACCCCTTGGTCCCTCAATAGTATTGCGGAATTAGCTGGGAAAATCATGTTTCAAGACAAGGAGTATATCAGACAGACACATACCCTTATCCAAGAAGAAAAACAACGGTTCTATCAAGAGCTAAAGGCATCAAATAATTTCAAATTATATCCTTCTGACGCCAATTTTATTCTTGCAAAAATAGAATCGCCTCACTTAACCGCATCTGCTGTTTTTGATGCCTGTATCGAAAACCATTTGATGATTCGCGATTGTACTTCTTTCTTTGGAAATAGTGGTGAGTTTATACGCTTTTGTATCTTAACCCCCAAAGAAAATTCGAAATTGATTCAGTGTCTTCTTTCTTTATAATCGATCAAAAGACCACCTTGCATTTATTCCTTTGCAAGGTGGTCTTCTTACTTTTATATAGCTTTTTGATTTAATTCTCTTTTTTTCTTCTACTCATTACCATCACTGCACTCATCCCTATCATTGCAAGTACCGTTGCCATAATTGGTTTCATTGGATGATTCGCATCACTGGTATTTGGTACACTACCAGTTCCTGAAGTGCTCGGCACTGTAACTGCCGTTGCTTTTACTACGTAAAGAGAAAAGTGTGTCGTGGTAAATGTTGCTACTTGAGTCTTGCTATCGTAAGTTGTTTCATGTTTTGTCAACTTACCGTTTTCATCGATGTAGTACACCGTTACACTATCTGCAGCTTCATTCGCTTTTAAAGTATACGGAACAGATACTGTTACATTTCCTCCATCAAAATCGGTAATAAGCTGGTCTCCTACGACAATGAGTAATTCAAATACAGGGAATCCTTCTGCTGCTTTTACTTGTTCTTCTGTCATTGTGGTTGTAAATCTTAAAACAATGGAAATGGATTCGCCATTTGCTTTTGACACAATGCTCTCTATCGCCTTTTGATCAAATGTAAGGGTTCCCACCTCTGATTCAATCTCAAATTTTCCACCTTCTACATCTTTTAATTCTTCCAATGTAGCTGAATCGATCTCAACTTCTAAGCTAGTTGCACCTTCTGGTGTGTCAACTTTTATGGTGACTTTTGGTGTGGTTCCTTCTGATTCCGCTTTTTTCACTGCTTCTTCTACTGCATCTTCTAAGTATTCCTTTGGAATTGTCACCTGTGACTCTTTATCCTCTGTAGAAGGTTTTACCTCTATTTCTACATCGGTTGTAGTCCCTTCTGTTGTAGGTTCTTTGATCTCTGGTGTGGTTCCATCTGCTTTTACTTCGTACGGAGTTAGTTCCCCAGTAAGATTTGTGTAGTTACCTGCATCATCTGGTACAAATGTCCAACCATACGCCACATTTGCTTCTGCAACTGTGGATGCACCTGCGTCCCATGTAATGGTTCCTTTTAGTGGTTTCCCGTCTACTCCTAGAATCGCATCTCCCTTTAGAAGCGCGCGTTCCAGTGTTTCTCCTTGTTGCGTTAAAATACGATAGGTCGCCATTCCTGTTGGTTGTGCTTTTTCGATTGTCACTTGAATTGTGGTACTTACCGTTTCGAATTCATCTGTGTTTTCTGGTGTGAAAATCACTGTTTTTGCTCCACTATCAGCAACATTTGTAAGACCTTGGTTCTCTGCAAATGCGAAACTTCCTGTCACCACTTCCCCTTCATAAGTTGCAGTTCCTTTAATCGCCTCTGCTGTTAGAGCTGTATTCTGAAATACTACTTGAATATCTTCTACAGAAAGTTCGGATACCTTTTTATCTGCTGCTGTTATAGTCGCAACGATATCAAAATCCTCATAATTTTTACTTTCTACTGGAATGGTAAGGGTTGCACTTTCTCCAGCCTTTTCTTTGTCATCCACCAATGTGTACATCAGTTGATTCTCTTCTATTTTATAACTATCTTGTACTATAATTCCTTCTGCATCAGTCAGTCTGATTTCACCAAAGGTTGCATCTGTTAACGCCGCCCACGTAGATAGATCTACACTGCCACGTAGTCCATATACGGTCCTTCCTTCTGCTGTCTTAGTAGCTGTATATTCTGCTTTTTCAATGGTAAATGCTTTTGTAAGTTCACCCGAATAATTACCAGCACCTGTGATAACAATCTCTGCCCTTCCAGCATCTGTATTGTTCGTAAATGTTACGGTATAGTCTCTTCCTTTTACTAAGGTTTTATTGCCATCAGTTACCGTAAAGCTTGGTTCGATTGCAACTCCTTCATAGGTCTGATTTGAAATATCCGATACCATTTCAAGAGTCAGTGGTTTTGCAGTAATATTGGCTGATTCAAAACTTGGTTGTGGTGTCTGTAACGTATAGTTGTCCTCATCACTTCCATCGATTCCATAGCCACTTGCAATAACTGCAATGTCTTCCCCGCTATCTGCTGTCTCAAACTGTGTAGTTCCCACTGTGATTGTTATGTCATCTAATGCTACTACGCCAATTAAGGTTGGTGCTGTCTGAATCGTTACTGCTGTGGTACCATCGTAGACTTTATCGTCAACACTTCCTGTTGTCCATGTCAACTCTTTTGCAGTGATATTTGCATTGACAAAACTTGGTTGTGGTGATTGCAATGAATAGTTTCCACTATCTGCTCCTGCGATTCCATAACCAGTTGCTGTAACTGCAATGCTTTCGCCTTTGTCTTTGCCTGCAAAAGTAGGCAGTCCTTCTATAATAGTTACCGCATCTCCTTCGACAATACCTTCTAAGGTTGGTGCGGTTACTACAGTTGCCTTCAAAGTTCCATCATAGACTTTGTCCTCTACTGTTCCACTAGTCCATGTTAGTGGCTTAGCTGTAATATCTGCTGTTCCAAAACTTGGTTGTACTATAGGGGCTAGATAATTACTTACATCGCCTCCTTCGATTCCATAGCCTGTCACTGTTAACTGTTTATCCACTTCAACATTTTCATTTACAAAGCTTACGGTTCCATTCACTAACGTTACATTTTCATTTTGTAGCACTCCACCTAGTGTTGGTTGTGATTCTATCTTCACATTCGTGTTACCATCATAAATTTTATTAGATACCACTCCATCCGTTGCCCATGTTAATTGAATCGCTGTAATATCTGCTGCTTCAAAACTTGGTTGCTCAACTGGTGCCACATAATTTCCTGCATCGTCTCCTTCGATTCCATAACCAGTTGCTGTTACTGCTTTATCAATTCCGATGTTCTTATCTGCAAAGGTTAGTTCTCCACTTGAAACGGTAACAGTATCTTCCGTTAATACACCAGCTAGTGTTGGTGCGGTTTCTTGTGTTGCTGCCTCGTCTCCATTATAAGTCTTACCCCTTGCTGTTCCACCAGTTGCCCATGTCAGTTGTTTTGCATTTAATGTAATGTCTACTGTCATATCTGTATTGGCAGTATTGGTATCACCTGTGTATCTTGCAGTAAGGGTGTTGTTACCAATTGCAAGTCCTTTTCCTCCAGTTAAAATATCAAAGGTCATTTCTTCTCCGAATGTAACAACTGTCTGAGCCTCTGTTAACATTTGATCGCCATAATAGATTGCTATACTTTTTGCTTGTTGTGTATTACTATTCAAACTATTGAGCAATATGCTTCGAGTTGTTATCGGTGCCAATCCTGTTACATTTGGTGTTAATTTTATGGTAATCGTATCGCCGTATGTAAATGTGCCTGTTTCGCTTTCATCTTTGTATGTCTTGATACCACCTGTCGCTTCCATTCCTGATTGTGATATAGTAAATTGTTTTTCAGCCACTTTCTGGGTAATCGCATCTGTCAGTGAAAGTGTTCCATTTCCAACGTTCGTATTGTTAGTATAGCTTGGCGTATAATTTTCACTATCTGTATTAACATTAAATGTTTTACCTAGAACTGTTTGTATCCCTGCAGCAAGTGTATATTGAGGCACTAAAGCCTGTCCTGTATAATATTGTTCCGGAATAGTAATATTACCGTCAGTTGGTGAGATAGTGAATATTCCTTCACCTAATAAGACTCCTGTTCCTTCAATACTAGTCATATCACTAATATACAAGGTTCCTGCATTCGTAAGTTCTACATCAGCAGCAAGTACTAACTTTACTCCACTTGGAATTACAAGTTTCTTTCCTTCTGGAATAGTAGCATCGGTAGTTAATGCGAGAGACTTACTAGCACTATTTCCAGTATACACTGTTCCATTATAGTTTTCGTAGAATATGATCCCAGACCAGTCGTCTTTCTTTGATAGGTCAGAAATAGAACTGGCTACAATAAATGTATTCCCTGTATCAGTTGTGTGAAAGCTTCCTCCGGATCCCTTATATCCTCCACCGATTCCCGCACCCAAATTTCCAATGGCTGTCACACTTCCTCCACTTATCTCTATCTCTCCTCCGGATCCCTTATATCCTCCACCGATTCCTGCTCCTTCATTTCTTCCGGTCGATTCTACACTTCCTCCACTTATGGTTATGCTTCCTCCAGCTCCACTATGACCTCCACCGATTCCTGCTCCCCAGTCATCTCCGGTTGCTGTCACACTTCCCCCACTTATGGTTATGCTTCCTCCAGCTCCTTCATTACCTCCGCCGATTCCTGCTCCATAAGAACCTCCGGTCGCTGTCACACTTCCTCCACTTATCTCTATGGTTCCTCCTGCCTCAGAATCACCTCCGCCGATTCCTGCTCCTCCATAATCTCCTGTCGCTGTCACACTTCCTTCACTTATCGTTATACTTCCTCCGGCTCCTCCATATCCTCCGCCGATTCCTGCTCCTCCAGATTCCCCCGTTGCTACCACGCTTCCTCCACTTACAGTAATCTTTCCTCCAGATTCTCCAGAACCTCCGCCAATTCCTGCTCCTTCTGAAGTATGTCCTGTTGCTACCACGCTTCCTCCGCTTATCGTTATCTCTCCTCCGGCTCCTTCGTCACCTCCGCCAATTCCTGCTGCCCATCGACCACCAGTTGCTATTACATTTCCACCACTTATCTCTATACTTCCTCCGGCTCCTTCATATCCTCCTCCGCCGATTCCAGCATAACGGTTCGCCACCTTTGATGTCTCATCATCTGCCGTTCTTCCAGCATATAAGTGTCCTGTTCCACCTATCTGTCCATAGATTGTTAGGCTATTCGGACTAGGTGTTACTAGGTCGTTATCATCATCTTGTACTGTGATTCCTTCTGGTATCTCTAATGTTGCACCATCTGCTAGAATTAGCTTTACATCTCCTGTCACTTCGACACGAGTATCAATTTTTATATCCCCTGTTGCTACGTAGAATCCACCATTTGCATCTGCATTCCATATGTCTGAATCCACTTTTAGTTCTGTTGCACTCACTGGTTTTATCGCACCGTTCTCATCCACATAATTTGCATATACACCTTCACCGGTAGGTATTGTAGGGGTATTTCCATTTATTGTTCCAGTTCCTTTTATCGTTCCACTATATACTATACTTCCATTATTGGTTATCGTCCCGTTATTGGTTAAGGTCACACCTTCTGATATAACTAAAGTCTGATCCGTTCCAATAGTTAATGCATAATCTTCAGGTAGCGTTGCATCAGTTGTAAGTACAATTTGTGAACCATATTGTTGTCCGGTATTGCTCTTAAAGATAATACCAGACCAAGCATCTTCATCTGTAGTAGCATTAATATATAAATAACCGATTTCGCTACTTGCCATGATAAATGCATTCCCAGATGACGTTGTGGTGAATGTTCCTAGTTCTCCACCAGGACCACTGCCGATTCCGACTCCAGAACCTCCTCCG
>CAYJGW010000022.1:0-2293 GCA_964369425.1 uncultured Lachnospiraceae bacterium | reverse complement strand
TTACATCTCCTGTCACTGTAACACGTGTATTAATTGTTATATCCTCTGTTGCTACATAGAATCCACCATTCGTTGCATTCCAGTCTATTGTGTCACTTGTTAACACAGTTGCATTTGCTGAATGAGATGCACCTATTTCATCAACATAACTTGTTGCTTGCGTATTGATTAACATTCCTGGATCAGATACAGGTGTTGGTGCTGGTTCCTCTGCCTTCTCGTTGGTATTGCTTGGGGTAGTTGGGGCAACTGCATCTTCCACCACCACTGTAATAGTAGGCATTGGTACCTCATCTAAGACTGGATACTCATCTGTACTTGCTGTGTAGGTGTAAGTCTCTGCTACATCTGTGGAGAAGTTCTTTCCTTCTTCTATCTTCCACTCTACTCCTAGCTCTAATGAACTATCTTCCGTTACTGCATTCCATCCTGCACCTAGATTCTCCTCTGTCTCTGGTGCCACCGCTTCCCATGTTGTAGTTGTTAAAGTTGCTGGTAATTTCTCTGGTAGTACTGGACTTTCTTCGCTACCTACTGTGAAATTTTGAGTTGCTACCTCCACGTCTAGTTGTCCAAATTGGGATATCACTGTTGTATCCTCTGGTTTTTCCACTTCTCCTGCTTGTGTGTTCATCGGAATACTTCCAACCATTAGCACTGCTGCTAAGAGTATTGCTCCTACTTTCTTCCAGTTCTTCCTTTGTAAATTCATAGTCGTCTCCTTTATTTTCCTAATCTATCTCTTTGTTTCTTCTCTACTTCATATTCCTTTTTATTTTACCAAATCTATGCAATGATTACAATTTATTTTTCATGGTAATTCAGCCTTGTAACAACAGTTCACCCTTAAATTTTAATGGCATTTGAAATTACCGATATTACACTAGAATCTACAAATTCTTCCTTCTTAATAATCTCTTTTCCTCCGAATTATAGTTTACGTGTTTATAGAACATTCTTTTTATAAGTACGTAAAATCGAGTGCCCTACTTATAATCATATTTTGAATTTACGTATTATTTTGCACTTTCTTATTGTAAGTACGTAAAATAGAAAGCTATAATTCAAATTACATTTGAAATTTACGTGTTTTGGACACTTTCTTAATTATAAGTACGTAAAATAGCGACCTACAATTCAAATTATATGTAGAATTTACGTGTTTTCGACATTTTTTCTTTGTGAGTACGTAAAACAGTGAGTACAGATAAGTGTAGAGTACGGAAGGTAGTAATCTATGCAAGGTATTTAAGGTGAATTATTCCCTTTATAAATATGCGAAATCGAGTTGCATTCGAATATTGACTATGTTATGATTTACTCAATTAATTGCATCAATTCTTTATCACCTAAAGTGATATCAATTTATTCTTACTTTCATGATAAGCTTGTGAACATGTTCCACCTATTCCACTCGGAGCATCCCCTTTATATTCCCTAACAATGGCACAAGAAGTGAAACTAAGATTCTACTTGATACACTTTCTACTCATATACAAATAAAGATATAAAGAACACTTAGAACGGAGGAAAAGCCAGATGAAATTCAAACCACTTGCAATAGGCATTGACAACTTTGAAGAACTGATAACCAAAGGATACTACTATATTGACAAAAGTCTGCTCATAGAACAAATATTAGAAAGCTCAGCAAAGGTGACTTTATTCACAAGACCAAGAAGGTTTGGAAAAAGTCTCAACTTAAGTATGCTTAAATACTTCTTTGAAATGGATTCCACTACTAACACTGCAAACGGTGATTTATTTCAAGGTCTCAAAATTATGGATGCAGGTGCAGAATACTTAAAACACATGGGACAATATCCTGTAATCATGCTGAATTTTAAGGAAATGAAGCAACGCGACTTCGAAACCGCCTTGTATTATGGAAGTCAAGCCATCTCAAAAGAATTCGATCGACACGAAAACATACTTGAATTAGATACATTAAGCGCAAGAGATATTGAAAAGTATAAGAAGATACAAAACGATGCACCGAATATTGCTCTAGTTATGGAATCTGTAAAATTTCTTTCTGAATGTTTAGAAAAAGCCTATAATAAAAAAACTGTCATACTAATCGACGAATACGATGTTCCTCTTGAAAATGCTCATTTTGAAGGCTTTTATAATGAGATGACCTCTTTTATAAGAGGCACCTTATCTATGGCTCTAAAAACCAATGATTCCTTAGCTTTTGCTATAATGACAGGATGCCTAAGAATCAGTAAGGAAAGTATATTTACCGGACTGAATAATCTTAGAATTGTATCGATAGAGGATAAAACCTACG
>CAYJGW010000021.1:0-39971 GCA_964369425.1 uncultured Lachnospiraceae bacterium | reverse complement strand
ATACACCCTTAATTCTTCTTACCATTTCCTATACCTCTATCTCGACAATCCGCCGCCCCCATAGATAAGCAACACCATACCCCCCCAAACAAAGAGTCATCATGATTACTCCAAATACATTCTGATATAATACGTCTAAAAATTGTGGGAAACTCCATTTCATATAAACGAGAATCCCTATGGGTATCATAGACATTACCTGAAACTCCATCTTCTTTGCAGTAAGTACTAGTTCAATCTCTCTTTTCACTTCCATTTTTTCACAGATATGACGAATCGTCTTTTTTGTAATCTCTACGCTATCTCCACCTAATCGTTTCGCCTCCGAAAACACCGTAACAAACTGACTCACTTCCTCAAGTTCTATATCCTTCGCCCACGATTTTAAGGCTATTTCTATAGAGAGATTAAACTCTAATTTTCTAATCAGCTTCTCAGTGTCTTGCATAATTCTAGCACCTTCACCATACTGACTTTTCAACTCTTCTCTCCCTTGTCTAATTGCATTTTCAACGGAATACCCCGCCTTTAAAAAAGTCGCTAGTGCTTGTAGATAATCTTGTAATTCTCCATAAAACTTCTGCTTAATCCTTTTCTCTTTTTCTCTCATCCAAAGCTTCATATAAGGTATCATTGCTGGAGCTAATATCACACTTCCCAAAAAAGATCCGTAAAAAAGTTGTCCGATACCCCCTAATAGCAACACCCCCCTTGCAGCTGCGACCCAATATTCATACTTCTTTATATCCTGCTGCCATAAGCTTTTCTTTATGCAACAATTGGTTCATGTAAACCAATTCGCCTTTAACCGCCTCATGTTCCACCTCTTTTTCTTCAAACTTAAATATGGTCTGTAATTGTATATCTCCTTCTTTGTACCCGATTACTTCTGCAATCTCTAGTACTTTTCTTTGCCCATCTCGCAAACGTCCTAGATGAATCATTACATCAATGGCGGATACTAACTGTCTTCTGATTGCTTCAATCGGAATCTCTATCCCCATCAATATCATAGTTTCTAACCGGTTCAACATATCTTTCGGAGTGTTGGCATGGGCTGTTGATATAGATCCGTCGTGACCCGTACTCATGGCCATAACCATATCAATCGCCTCTGGTCCTCTCACTTCTCCTACGATAATGCGATCTGGTCGCATTCGTAGTGCTGATTTAATTAAATCTCTAACCGTAATCCCACCTTCCCCCTCTACATTTTCATTTCGTGTCTCTAGACTTACTAAGTTTGGAATTGTTTTGATTTGAAGCTCTGCATTGTCCTCAATGGTAATGATACGTTCTTTCTCAGATATAAATTCAGATAATACATTTAGAAATGTGGTTTTTCCGGACCCGGTTGACCCACTGATAAATATGTTGTAACGGGATGCTACGATTTTTTCTAACCACTTTGCTGCTTGATGCGAGATACTTTGAAACCGTAATAGATGTTCCATGGTAATACGCTCTTTTGGAAACTTTCGTATTGTTAGAATCGGTCCATTCAATGCGATTGGTTGCAATACCACATTGACCCTTGAACCATCTTCTAATCTGGAATCCACAATCGGATTCGATTCGTTAATCAAGCGATTGGTTCGCCCTACGATCTGCTGTATGATGTCTTCTAGCTTCTCTTTTGACCAAAACCGCTTTTCAAGACATTCGATCTTGCCTTTTTTCTCTACAAAAATATTAGCAGTTCCATTAATCATAATCTCTGTAATATCTTCATCCTCTAGCAATTCTTGTAAAAGGTCTAATTTTCGAAATGAATTGAACAATTCTTTTCCTATTCTAGCTCGTTCCTCTAATGCGATATAGTGTTCTTTGCATTCCCTACTCAACACCCTATAGATAAGCTCTTCTAAGTCTTTGTCTTCAATCTCCGAAGTGAGATCCAATTGCTCCAACACTTTTTGATACAGTTCATCCATGTGAATCATATAAATTCACCCCTTCAAGCATCTTTTTAATGGATGCGATACACTCCCGATTCGTTACGTTTCCATATTCTGGTATCCTTACTTCTCTTATCTTATCAATTAGATGCGTGCGCTGTGTCATCCTTAAATTCTGAAGGAATTGCTCAATCTTATCCCGTTCAAAAGACTCTCTCACTGGTACTAAAATCTGACTACACTCTCCTAATATCTCCCAAAATCCTTGGATACAACTATCCAAATCAAGCACCAAAACTTCATACCCTGTCTCTACTTGTATTCGTTGAATTACATGCATCCACTCTTCTCTTGTGATTCGCTTTAGTTCCTCGCTCACAAAAATAGGCTTGATGTAATCATGATCTTCTCCACTTGATACAATACCAGTAAGACGTAGCTTAATACTCTTTTTTTCTTGCTTGATATAATACAGTAATTTCGCAAGATTCTCTTCGCTGTATTCATTGATTCCTGCATATTCCTCTAAATTGAGATACAACACATTTTTTCCACTGCTCCCATATAGATCCGAAAGCGCCTTTGCAAATGAAGTCTGTCCCGATCTATGTAATGGATTATATACCCCTATTATTTTTTTATCCGCCTCCTTTTGTATTCTCTGCTTTCGCTCTTCCCAACCTGTTTGTCCAAATAATTTCTCATAGATCTTTTCTGCTGGCTGATATCGATAAATATAATTTTCATACTCCTTTTCCCTTGCTGTCGTAATCCAATAATATTGCCCTTTTAAAAGATGTTGCAATGATTCTTGGAACTCTTCCGCAATGAGACTATAACTAATCTGCTCTCTCTTGGCATAGTCTATCATCTGCTCTGGCGTATTAAAATTATGGATTACTAAATCTTTGCTATACGTTCTAAGTAATTGCTTACTTAAAAAATCAGCGTATACTTCCTCATGGTCACAAATTACAAGTGTTTTTTGAATCACTCATCTCTAACCCCCTTTTTAATTGTCTTCATAGCTGGAATATTCATAGTTTGATATAACTAGATAAAACTTTTGATAATTAAGATTCTTAGACAAAACTGAAAATTCATTTCATTTGCACTTCTTGTTCATTCATTATATATATTTTTCTGACAATTGTCAAGTCTCTTTTCTAATCGTGAAACCTTCTGAGACTTGACATTTTTTTCACAGAATTTGATAAAATGTAATTCCGTAAAGAAGTGCAATTCCTGGTACTCCTAGCAATCCTGTTGTAACAAAAGATACACCGTTCATCCCTACCTGCGCTGCTACCTCTCGTGTATCTAAGTACCCATTCACTAAGTAGATTGTTGCAAGCCCTATCATTGCACGAATGACAAACCTTAACACATACATTTTCCATTTTTCTTTTTCCACTGATTTCCCTCCTTACTGTTAGACTCATTTTCCCTTCACAAAATAAGAAGTATCTATTTAATATATATTGCTTGGTCATTATTATATTCATAAAAAAAGTAGGAAACTTCTCGTCTCCTACTTTTCTTCTATCTTTTAATTTCTATATTTCAATTACTAGCTTTCTACCGGATGCTTCGTATGCTCGATATGCAACACCTGCTGCATTCATCATCTTCTTGGAAGCTATCACCGATGGAGTATCTGCATATTTATCACAGCCATAAATAACTTCTACTATTCCTGATTGTATAATTGCTTTCGCACATTCATGGCAAGGAAACAAGGATACGTATAGCTTAGTACCCTTTAAGCTTCCACCTGTATAATTTAATATCGCATTCAACTCGCTATGGGTAGAGTAGACGTATTTCATCTCTAGTTCATTGTCTCCCTCCCTTTCCCATGGAAATTCATCGTCCGAACAACCTCTTGGAAATCCGTTATACCCCATTGATAATATCCGGTTATCTTCACTTACAATACAGCATCCCACTTGCGTGTTTGGATCTTTTGATCGCTTCCCTGATAATAGGGCCACTCCCATAAAATACTCATCCCAACTAATATAATCGTCTCTTTTCATCTTACTGATCTACCACCTTATTTTGTTCCAAATATACGGTCTCCAGCATCTCCTAACCCTGGTACAATATATCCATGTTCATTTAAATGACTATCCACAGCTGCCACATACAAAGCAACATCTGGATGTGCTTCTTGCAATTTCTCAATCCCCTCTGGTGCTGCTAAGATACAAAGTGCTCTGATATGAGTCACCCCTCGCTTCTTCAACAAATCAATGGCTGCTACTAAAGAACCTCCCGTTGCAAGCATCGGATCTACCACAAACACTTCTCGTTCCTCTGAGTCTGCTGGCAACTTACAATAATACTCCACAGGCATTAATGTCTCAGGATCTCTATACAATCCGATATGCCCAATCTTTGCTGCTGGTACCATAGCAAGCATTCCATCAACCATTCCTATCCCAGCTCTTAAAACTGGTACAATAGCCATTTTCTTTCCTGCTAACTCCTGCGCTTCCATCTCACAGATCGGTGTTTTAATCTTGACTGACTGCAACTTTAAATCTCTTGTAGCCTCATAACATATGAGCATTGCAATCTCACCGATAATTGAGCGAAATTCTTTCGATCCTAGCTCTTCTCTTCGAATCATGTTTACCTTGTGCGTAATCAATGGATGATCCATTACGTGAAGTTTCCCCATAGCTACCTCCTTTGTACTTTAGCCCTCTTGTTCAATCATTCCAATTCTTCTCTTATGTCTCTCATCGTTAGAAAATGGTGTATTTAAAAATGTGTCCACTATCTTCACTGCCAACTCTGGACCTACTACACGCCCTCCTAACGCCAGCATATTGGTGTCGTTATGCAACCTTGTAGCTTCTGCCGAAAAACAATCCGAACACAATGCACAACGTATCCCTTTAATCTTATTTGCTGTAATAGAAATTCCGATTCCAGTTCCACAGATCACAATCCCTTTCTCACACTCTCCTGTTAAAATTCCTTGCGCAACCTTTTTTCCATATATCGGATAATCTGTAGATTCACCGTTACATCCGTAGTCTATGAACGGGATTTGACGACTCTCTAAATACTTTATCAACTCTAATTTTAATGCATAACCTCCATGGTCACATCCTATTCCTATCATCTTTCTTTGTCCTCCAAAATCACTTTCGCTTGTATTAACTTTTGACCTGCTGCTTTCATCAATCGATTCATAATCGCTTTTCCTATGCCTTCGCTTGAAAAAGCTTCGCTATAGATATACTCTACATCTTCCTCATCAAAAGACCTTAATATTTTATATAAATTTTGTGCAATCGATTCTCGATTCTTCTGCGATCCTATACACCTTATCACACCTTGCTCATACTTATCAACATTTTCTTTCGTTGCAATAATCCCTACTTTGCAATTCTCTTCTTGACGCTGCTGACACAGTGCTTGGATTGCACTAACCACCTCTTCATCGGATCCTTCCACTATTATAAGCTTTCCCTTTGGTGCATAATGTCTATACTTCATTCCTGGTGCCCTTGGCGCCTCTTTCGAATCACCTTCCATCACTACCTGATCAACCGTAATCGGCCCAATAACGGATTCTATCATCCCTTTTGTTATCGAACCTGGTCTTAAAATCATAGGGGGTTCCACTGTCATATCTAATATAGTAGATTCCAAACCAATTTCTACTGCCCCTGCATCTACAATCATATCAATTTTCCCCGATAAATCTTCGTATACATGGGCTGCTGTAGTTGGGCTTGGCCGTCCTGATGAATTCGCACTAGGCGCAGATACAAATCCTCCACCACACTCAATAATCTTCTGAGCGATGGGATGATTTGGCATACGCACTGCCACTGTGTTAAGCCCGCCAGTTGTTGCAAATGGAATCTGATTATTTTTTTCAAATATCAAAGTCAACGGACCTGGCCAAAAGGCCTTTGCCACACGTCTTGCCTTCTCCGATATACCAACGGCAATCTCGTCAATAGCTTCTATCTTTGCAATATGAACAATAAGGGGGTTATCTGATGGACGCCCTTTTGCAGCATAAGTCTTAGACGCTGCATCTTTATTCCTAGCATCTGCTCCCAATCCGTAAACTGTCTCTGTGGGAATTGCTACTAAGCCACCATTTCGCAGGATTGCTCCTGCCTTTTCTATTTGTTTTTCTATCTGTTTTTCTATCTGCTCTACTTTCTGCTCCTCTATGGGACTTTCTTCTATCTTTACAATCTCTGTGTTCATTCTTTTTTTACTTCCTTTGTCTTTCCTGCATATCTCATGGCATAGTCCCAATGTTTCTACTGTTCTAAGTAATTCTGGATCCCTTCCACAATCGCCTCCGCAACTTTTAGCTGGTATGATTCATCCACAAGCAATTCTGCTTCCTCACCGTTTGTCAAGAAGCCACTTTCTACAATAATTGTAGGTACCTCCGTATTACTCAACATGTAATATGTCTGATTCGCTTTTGGTTGCCTATCATTTTCACTATCAATACTTTTCAAGGCGTTCTGCATGAGAACCGCAGCCTCCTCGCCGCGTTTTGATCCATTGAAATAAAATACTTGTGCCCCTTTAATGCTCTCGGATGTATAACTGTTTTGATGTATGCTTACCACAAGTTCTGGGGCTATCTCATTGATTAAATCCACGCGTGCTCTCAAGTCTGTAACTTTTTTGCTATTTCCCTCTTGATCACCAAGGCTTACATCCTCTTCTCTTGTCATTATTACACATATTCCTTTCTCCTTCAATAGTTCATCTACTTGTTTTGCAATTTTTAGGTTAATGTCTTTTTCTAGGATTCCCCCAATCCCTACTTTCCCTGGATCCATTCCTCCATGTCCCGCATCTATAACCACTTGAACCTCTTCCTCTTTCATGCCCACATTCGCCTCATTGACTACACTTGACCCCCTCTTATGATACAGTGTTCCTCCGAGTAATAGGCACAGCATGAATCCAACAAAAACAATTCTTCTCATAAAAAACCCCCGCAAATCATATATAATTATCTATATGACTTGCGAGGTCTTTTCATGTATCGTCGATTTTTAATTAATATACTTCTCTATTACATTCCATGTGCTCTCATCTTCAAAGCCTAATTTCCATGCTGCCGAACCTGCGATGTTATGTTCCGTCATCACCTTTAATTTCTCTTCTAAAGATTGATTATCTTCTAACCACATCTTATATGTGACACCTTCACTCTCCCATGTTGCATAGTTGTGTTTTGTCTCATCATCCCAAGTCGTTGTTGCTCCAGCTTGTGCAATCACATTTCTTGCGTCGTCCATGCCGTAAGCTTGACTAGAAACGTTCACTGTATATTCTGAATCTTCTGCCAATTCAGCTTCCGTCTTTGGCGTCTCCTTCCAAAGTCTACTATAAAATGGAACTGCATTGATTACCTTTTCTGCAGGAACCATCTCTGTCATAGACTCAATCCCTTCTATAACATAACTGATAGAAGATACCGGACCTGCCACTGGCGACCCTGAATAGTGTTCATCATATCCCATAATTATGACATAATCTACCACTTTTCCTTGTTCTTCATAGTTAAAATGTTCGTTGAAAGACTTCGGCGGATAATTCGCTACTGATAAAACCAGTTCATTTTGTCTACACTTTGCTGACATCTCTCTAATAAATTGTAAGTAATGAGGTCCTGTCTCTTCTGATACCAGCTCGATATCTAGACAGATACCATCAATTCCTGTCTTTAACGCTTCTGCAATAACTGTATTAATAACTTTTTCACGTTTTGATGTGTGACTTAAAACTTGGAACGTCTCATCTTGTGATCCAATTCCTCCATCAAAATCATTCACCGTCGCCCATACCTCAATATTGGATTGATGTGCATAGTTGACATACTGCTCACTCGCTAAAGATTTGACATTACCCTCTACATCATCGATAAAGAACCACGTAGGCGCTATAGTAGTCAACCCTTTTGTATCTGCAATCGTCTCTAACAATGTGTTATTCGCTTGGCTTCCGGTAATCTGGTGCCATGCCATGTTAATCGTATACTCTTTTGAAATATTTGGATAAACCTGTTCTTCAAAAGCTCTTGTAAACTCTGTCGTCGATGGCGCTTCTACATGCTTTGCATTGATATAACCAATTACTCCATCCTCTGAGCATACTTCTATCCAATCATCAAATTGCTCTAGAACTGGTAATACAGTTCCTGCTGTTACTTCTTCTAATATCGGACTTTTTACACCACCTCTATATCTAATCTGAGTATCTTTTTCAACCACTACAGTAGGCTTCTCACCCCATTGACTCGTTACCACAAGTCTGCTTGGGTTCTCATACATCTGATACTCTATGTTGGTGTACTGTTGTACAAATTCTGCTGCAATATACACAGCTTGTCCTTCTGTCTTTACTAATGGATATCCTACATCTACGACTTCTTGCCCTAATTGATATTGCGTATCTCCGATGCCTACTTTAATTGTGCCTTCTGCCAAAGTGTATAATAATAAATTTTCATTTGAATCCCAATAAAACCTGCTATTTAAATCTTGGCTGATCAAATCATAGGAAATATATGGTATATTTTGATCGATTACCCCTGCGCCTGTATTAATCGCATTATCGACAATAATTACACTGGAATTTTCATCCGTAATTTCATAATATTCATTTAAACTCATTACCTCATCTGTAGGAGCGTATTTTATGATGTATATTGCTGTTCCTATTCCTGCCGCCGCTAATACCAGCAATAGCATTACTATCAAAGCGATGATTTTAGGTCTATTTTTTTTTCGCTTTTTTCTTCTTAGCACACTATTCTTTCTACGTCGCATCATAATCTCTGCGTCCGACATTGATGACTCATTTCTCTTACCGTTCATTTTGTCCCTCCTGTCGAACCTATTATACCATAACTTTCTTTTGTTTAGCGATTTTTCTTTCAAATCTCTGTTATTTTTTCCAAACTCAGCTAGAGGGGGATTTATAGCTTAATCTTATGGAAATGAACTTCTTTAATTTTTCCCTCATTGTCAACCAGATAATCTTTCATATAGGTTCCTTCTTCACATATTTTATGTGCTTCTACTACTTTCTTGGCATTTAAGTAGCTTCCTCCCAATTTGATCGGGATTCCATTATCTTCAAGTTTTTCGAGTTCATTATATAACTCTTCCATTGATTCTCTTCCCAATGTATTCTTCTTTCACCTCATTAAATAGAGCCTTCCCTGACTATTTTCGGATACACCGTAAGGCTGTGAAACAATACAAGATTTCCTTGTATATCCACGTAAAAAGATTTCTCTATATCTTCTTTCGTAATTATAGTTGTATTGATGTTTGCTTGAAATAAGCATAAACGCGATAATTATCGCCTTTGAATATTAGATTTGTTACTGTATAGATTTTGCACATTAGACTTTGTAATATGACTGCACCTGCGACTATATAGTCACCTTATTCTCCTTTCATTGTTCTAGGGAATTCATCTTTTCACTAAAATCATTATAGTAAATTCTCGTTTTTTACGCAAGTATTTTTTGTTTTTTATAGACATTTTTGCCAATATGCTATAATATTATTATATAACCCTTGTAATTCATCAAATTCTACATTTTCTATATATTGTACATTCAACTCTACACTAGTCAACCTGTTGTGTTATTCGTACTTCCCAATGTTTTGTTAAGTTTTTTTTTATAAAATTAATATACTTTCCATTTTTTAATTTCTTTACATATTTTCGTTTATTGTTTATACTGATACTAAGAACTAATATTTTCGATAAGGAAGTGATGATATGAAGATTGAAAAACTGAATGACAATCAGATTCGTTGCACCTTAACGCGTGCTGATTTAGCCTCAAGGCAATTAAAACTAAGCGAACTCGCTTACGGAACAGAAAAAGCTAAATCACTATTCCATGATATGATGCGTCAAGCTTCTAGAGAGTTTGGATTTGAGGCAGAGGATATTCCATTGATGATTGAGGCAATTCCTTCGACATCTGGTTCCATCGTCTTGATTATTACAAAAGTAGAGGATCCTGAAGAATTAGATACTCGCTTTTCAAAGTTCGCACCTTTAGGGGATGCCGATTCAAAGAAGAGTGCAGTCTTAGATAAATTAGAAGGAGCAGATGAGTTCCTTGATTTACTGGAAAAAGTAAAAGACTCTGTCTCAGCAGAAGAACCTACCAAAGAGGCAACTCCAGAAGAATTACGTGTTCGTTTATTCTCCTTTGCTAATCTTGATAGTGTGATAAACGCAACTCAATTATTAGATAGGATGTATTCTGGTTCGAATACACTTTATAAGGATCAGATAAACGACTACTATATTTTGGCGTTATCTCAAGATCAACATTCAGGAATCGATTTTAATCGAATTTGCAATATGCTTTCTGAATATGGATCATTAGAGCGAGCATCTGGTGTGTCTCTAGCTTATTTAGAAGAACACTGTAATGTAATTGTATCTAATGACGCGGTGCAACAATTGAGCGCACTTTAGCGCATAAAAAAAGAGTGATGATAATCACTCTTTTTTTATTATTGTGCATTTACAAATGCATTAATCTTTGCCAATAACAGTTCTGGATCCATACCATGAACCATAGCTGCTTCTCCCAATGTTTCCATTTGAGCTGATGGACATCCTAAGCAATGCATTCCCACTTCCATAAGAATTGGTGCTACTGCTGGGTTTTCTGCTAATAACGACCCTATTGTCATATCACTTGTGATTGTATTCGCCATGTTTCTTCCTCCATTTCTTCTTTGATAGAATGAATCTCCACTTATTATAATCCTTCCACTACACATTAGCAAGCACAATTCGCATAAAAAAATCTCCTTGCGCTCTTGAATTGTTTCAATTGTTTCTACAATTTTCCTTATTTTTAGACTACAAAAAAATCAATATTTTTCTTCATTTTTTCGACAAAAAAATTTTTTTATTACTACTTCACAAAACATTTGTTCTTTTTATTTTGAAAGTAATCCACCTTTTTTCCCTGTTTTAATGTGGATAACGTGGATAACTCTGTGTAAAACTCGTTTTTTAGCCAATTTTCATTAAATCGAATGTGGATAAGTATTTTTTTACCTTGTCAAGCCATTTTACAATTTTCTACATTTTTGTGCATTTTGCTACGGTAATCAAAATAATTTCTCTTCTTCACTCGATAATTGTTACACAATTAAAGAGCATCCTATTTCTAGAATGCTCTCTTCCTAATTATATTACTCTTCGTACCGATAATATCTGCTGGTACTGGGTTGATGATATGACAATACCTGCATTTGAATTTAGCGCATTTACCATTTCATCATTCCCCACATAGATTCCAACATGACCATCAAAACAAACGATATCACCTGGCTGAGCCTGTGAGTATGGAACTTCCACTCCCGCTGACCTTTGTTGACTAGATGTTCTTGGCAATTCCACTCCAAAATTTCTATATACAGCTTGTACAAACCCCGAACAATCCGCTCCATTTACCGGATCCGTCCCTCCCCATACATAAGGGTTTCCTATAAACTGATTCGCATAGTTCACAACCTGACTCCCAATCGTTGACCCAATCGGCTCTCCTACAGCAACTGCAGCTACGGCTGTCGCTTGCTCATGTTCTGCTAATCTCTGTGCTTCCTCTTCTTTTGATTCTGCATATGTGTATTTTACTTTCTCTGTAACATAAGCGCCTGATACATAGCCATTCATTCCTTCATGCACAATTGGATACCATCCACCTGTTTGCTCCCCTGCAAATAGTAACTCTGTATCTTTCAAAACAGTATCTATAATTTCATATTCTGTGCTTGGACCTATTCTCACATTCAACGCATCTGCATTCACCTGAACAATTAGTTGCTGTAATTCTAACTCTCTCTTGTCAGCATCTTCTCCTAATAATAATTGTGATCCATGAATATACCCTGTCACTGCCCCTGATGAGACTTCAACCCACTCTCCTGATACGCTTAAAATACGTGCTGCGTTATCTTTATATAGCTTTCCTACCCATTCGCTTTCAAAATTTGGTTCGCTTAGTATATAGGCGAATGCATCCGCATTGCCAAAGACAATATCTAAATACTCCCCTTGTATTTTTGGTATGTCTTGCTCTATGGACACCTCTCCAATGTCATAGAAATCCACGTCTATAGCCCGAGAAGCTATTCCACCATTACCAAACGTCACCACGCCAATTACTGTTGAAACGGCTAACCTTACTACAAAATCTTTCGAATTCATAATGAACCTCCTATTATGTTCTCTTATCTTTTGTAGTTATACAAGAAATGTTCTCTTTTATTTTTCTTGTATCGTATCCTTTTCAATTGTTACGTTTTTGTTAATTTTGTTACAACAATCATTCTAACATAACTTTTATAAAGGTCAATGGTTTTTATCCTTTTTTTATGGTTTTCGTACTACGAAATATACTTAATTCCTACACCCTTCAACAAATATTTATATTAACCTAATAATTTTTTATCGTTTTTTATATTATTTTATACTTGACTCTTTTTGTAAACTATGTTAAATTGATTATAGTAATTATTATTGTTATTGTTAGGAGGAACTATGGCAACATTAAAATATAGTAGGCAAAGAGCATCAATTCAAGAGTATTTGAGTCAATCTTACGAACACCCTACTGCAGATATGGTATACAGTCATGTTAAGAAGACTTTTCCACAGATTAGTTTAGGAACAGTGTATCGCAATTTGAATCTACTCACCGATATGGGGCATGTTTTAAAAATTACTACCCCTTCTGGTGGTGATCGATTTGATGCTCGCTTAACACCGCATAATCATTTCATCTGCGATCAGTGTGGAACAATTACTGATTTGATGATGACTCCAATCACTGGGATTCAAAATTTATCTGGTGATGCATTTGATGGTTCAATCGAAAGTCACTCTACAGTTTTCTTTGGAAAATGCAAGAGTTGTTTGTCAAAAGCAGAATAAGTATTATTTTTAAAGTCAATACTGAAAATTATCTTTTTAGTATTGACAAATCGATGAATCTGTGTTAAGTTAATATCAGTAACAATTACTATTATTAAATTCAATTATTTCAAAGGAGATTATTATTATGGCAAAATTTGTATGTACAGTATGTGGTTATTCACAAGACGGATCAGCACCAGAGGTGTGTCCAGTATGTAAGGCAGGAGCAGATAAGTTCAAGGAGCAGACAGGAGACATGAGCTGGGCTACTGAGCATGAAGTAGGAGTAGCACAAGGCGTAAGCGAAGATATCATCGCTGATTTAAGAGCAAACTTTGAAGGAGAATGTTCAGAAGTAGGTATGTACCTTGCAATGTCAAGAGTTGCACACAGAGAAGGATATCCTGAAATCGGATTATACTGGGAGAAAGCAGCTTTTGAAGAAGCAGAACATGCTGCAAAATTCGCTGAGTTATTAGGAGAAGTTGTAACTGATAGCACTAAGAAAAACCTTGAAATGCGCGTAGATGCAGAGAATGGAGCAACTGCTGGTAAGTTTGATCTTGCTAAGCGTGCAAAAGCTGCTAACTTAGACGCAATCCATGATACAGTTCATGAGATGGCTAAAGATGAAGCTAGACATGGAAAAGCTTTTGCTGGTCTATTAAACAGATACTTCGGATAGAAAAAGATAAAAAAAAGTTCCCATAAAGGGAACTTTTTTTATCTTTTTTAAATATTTTTTATATACTTTTTAATCGCATCAAAACTTTCTTGACTCATAACATGCTCTATCTTACATGCATCTTCCGATGCAACTTCTGCTGAAACACCTAATTTCACCAGCATGCTAGATAACACTTCATGTCTTTCATACATTTCGTTTGCAATTGCACTCCCAGTCTCCGTCAAATAGATAAATCCTGCATCTGTTACTGTAATATGTTCTTTTTCACGTAAGTTTTTCATCGCTATGCTTACGCTAGACTTCTTATATCCCAATTCATTCGCAATATCTACAGAACGTACCACTGGTAGCTCTTTACTTAATCTCAAAATTGTCTCTAAATAGTTTTCAGCTGATTCATTTATATGCATCGTTCCATCATCCTTATCTATCTTTTTTCTACTCGCTTAAAATATTATAACATGACAGGTAGAAAATTTCTAGCACTATTTCTGATTAGCTGGCTCTATTGCTATTTGTTTTCCTTTAATTTTTGCATTCTGCATTGCAATAATTACTGTCTTTGCACTTTCCTTTGGAACCTCTACAAATGTATACTTATCAAACATGTCTACCGTTCCTATTTCACTTCCTGCAATACCACTTTCTCCTGCAATTGCACCTACGATATTACCTGGTTTCGCATTGTTCTTTCTACCTATGTTAATAAACAATCTTACCATACCAGGGTCTTGTGCTCCTGTATCTCCGAACTCCTCTTCTTCCTCTTTCGCCCCAAGTGAAGCTTTCAAAAATGCAGCTGCGATATCCATCGCTGTGTAATCTGTATCGTTGATATGCTCTTCAATAAGCTGAATACACTTTGTCAAATCTTCTTTTTCAAGAATCTTATCTATTTGTGATAATTGGTTCTCTACTTTTGTATTTTCTACATCATTAATCGAAGGAATTTTTCTCGCATAAATTTTCGTCTTACAATAACGTTGAATCTCTTTCAACTTATATACTTCTTTTCCTGTTACAAATGAAAATGCAGTTCCTACACGCCCTGCCCTTCCTGTTCTTCCTATTCTGTGTACATAGTACTCCTCATCTTGTGGAATATCATAATTGAATACGCACTCTACTTCATCTACATCAATTCCTCTTGCTGCAACATCTGTAGCTACCAAGATATCTGTCTTTCCATTTCGAAATCCTTGCATTACGCGGTCTCTTTGCGTCTGCTTCATATCTCCATGAAGTCCAGCAGCATAATATCCTCTTCCTAGTAATCCATTTACAAGTAAGTCTACTTGCTTTTTCGTATTACAGAAGATTACAGATAGCTTCGGTGTATACACATCCAACAGTCTCGATAATACTTCTTCTTTATTTCGCTGTTTTACTTCATAGTAAAATTGCTCGATATTTGGAACCGTTAGGTCTTTCTTTGTAATCTTAATCACTTTCGCATCTCTTTGATATTTTTTTGTGATATCCATGATTGCCTTTGGCATTGTAGCCGAGAACAACACTGTCTGTCTCTCTTCTGGCATTCCTTCTAATATTGTTTCAATATCTTCACGAAATCCCATATTTAACATCTCGTCTGCTTCATCTAGGACAATCGTATTCACATGCTCCATACGAATCGTCTTTCTTCTCATGTGATCCATTACACGTCCTGGTGTTCCAATAACGATTTGTACTCCGTCTTTCAAAGAACGAATTTGCTTGACAATTTCTTGTCCTCCGTATACTGGAAGGATTTTAATTCCATGCAAATATTTTCCTAAGTTACGGATTTCTCCAGCGACCTGGATCGCAAGTTCTCTTGTTGGGCAAAGAATAATTGCTTGAAGTTTCTTACTCTTTGGATCCACCTTTTCTAATACTGGAATTGCAAAAGCCGCAGTCTTTCCTGTACCAGTTTGTGCTTGACCAATTACGTCATGCCCCTCTTTTATAACTGGTATCGCTTTTGTCTGAATCGGTGATGCCTCCTCAAACCCCATAAAGTCTACCGCTCTCTTAATTTCTTTTGATAGATTTAATTCTTCAAATTTTACAGTTTCCATTTTTACCTCTTTCTATTTAAATAGTGTGTGTCTTCGCACACACTCCGCCCGAAACGGTCAGCATCCTAGACACAATAAGACCCCTTTTAGCAAGTTAAGCAAAAGGGGTCTAACATACAACTTTTCTATCATATCAATTTTCTTTCTTCTTGTCAATCTTTTTTTTGCACATAATAAAATACTATTTTTTTTGTACTATTACCTTGCCTTTTTCATATCCATAGTATATATTGATATCATAACAAGTAGTTTTGAATACTACATGCAACTTTTTATTTTGGGAGGTATCCATGTCAACTAAAAAGAAACAATCAAAAATTGAATTTTTAAGAGAACCTGGCAGTGCAATTACCCACTTTATCGGTGCAGTTGTATCTACCATAGCTGCTGTTCCTCTTATTTTGAAAGCAATCCATACGCTAGACCCTATTTATATTATCTCTGTATCCGTTTACGCGCTCAGCCTTATTTTACTCTATACCGCTAGTACGATGTACCATTCTTTCCGACTGAAGGAGGATGGAATCCGGCGATTGAAAAAATTTGACCATATGATGATTTCTGTATTGATAGCTGGTAGCTACACCCCCATTTGCCTACTTGTACTTCATAACAAACTAGGTATTACACTTTTATCCATCGTATGGGGCATTGCAATTATAGGTATCTTAATCAAAGCCTTCTGGGTTCACTGCCCTAAATGGTTCTCTTCGGTGCTATATATCGGAATGGGATGGACTTGTATCTTTGCCATCACTCAATTAATTGAGAATATGTCATCTACTGCCTTTTTGTGGCTACTTATCGGTGGTATTTTGTATACAGTGGGTGGAGTCCTCTATGCAATAAAGCTTCCGATTTTCAAAAATATGCATAAACACTTTGGTAATCACGAAGTTTTTCATCTATTTGTAATGGGTGGTAGCTTCTGCCATTTCGTTTTAATTTATTCATTTGTTTTATAAAAGAACCCTCAAAACATCTATGACTCACTGATGTTTTGAGGGTTTTTATTTGCGAAAACTATTTTTTCTTTTTGTTGTCTCGTCATTTTTTTAATGTAATATTCACGACTCATGGCTTCCTCTTTTGTTAAAAAACTCTCGTGATACACTAGCTCTACTGGCAATCTCGTCTTTGTGTATTTTGCGCCTTTTCCATCATTGTGCATCTTTAAACGTTTTTTTAAATCGTTTGTCCATCCTGTATAATACGAATCGTCACTACACTTTACAATATAGGTATAGTTCATTATCTTTTGTACCTTTCCATCTCTTGTGTTCATTATAACTGAATTATTCTAAATAATCCAATGGATTTGCTGGTTGTCCGTCTTTTAAAAGCTGAAAATAGAGATTTGGACCTTCCACTGTATAATATCTGCTTGGCTCCCCAATCACTCCTATCGCCTCTCCCGCTTCAATTAATTGTCCTGCCTCCACATTGATCTCAGTTAGTTGTCCATATCTTGTTTCGTAGCCATTCCCGATATCTACAACCACTACATTTCCAAGCTCAGCTGATTCTTCTACACTCTTTACAATTCCTCTTGCAGATGCATGCACAGCCTCACCTACGATTCCGTCGATAATCATAGCTGGGTTCACTTTAAATTGATCTAAAGTTTCAAAATAAATTGTAGTATCCATATTGTAGTTCATAATAACGCCACCTAGCACAGGCCATTTTAATAACTCATCTTCGCTAAATGCAACAGCTTCTGATATCACATTTCCCTGTTCTACTACTTCTGCCTCTTGCACAACCTCTTCCATCATTTCTGATTCTATTGTTGTCTCTTCCATCATATCTGTCGGTTCTTCATTTAAGATATCATCTGTATTTGCTTCTTCTAGGTATAGTTCTTGTGCTTCTGCTTCTTTCTCTTCTTGTTTTGCTAGTTCATTTCTCACATCAGTCTGATAACTTGTGTAAGCATAACCTACAATCAATGCTACCACTACAATAAAACTTGCTGTCAATCCAATTACCGCATTCTTTTTTGCATTTATTTGCGGCTTCGTCTCTTTACTCATATATTCATCACCTCTGAACATATTTTTGCCAGAAATGTAAATATTTATTCCAAAAAAGTACTATCTTCTTCAATTGTACTATTCAAATAAAAGTATTTTAAGATTTCTTCATAGTTTTTCCCTTCTAACGCCATCTCATTTGCTGTATTTTGGCTCATCCCTAGACCATGTCCGACCCCTACCACCGTAATCTTTAACCGTCCTTCTTTTTCTTGAAATGAAAAACAACTAGAATTCAACTCTAGTTTTTTTGAAAATTCTTCCCCTGTGAAAAGTTGGTCTTTTATTTTTATCTGCAGAATATACCCCTTTGAATCGATTTCAATGATCTCTAAATCTTCAAAAGTTAATGTTTCTTCTATTCCCAGTAGCCATGCAAGTGAGCTGTATTCATACTCTTTACTTGAAAATTGTTGTTCGGATTGCACATCACTTGGACAGGTAACACTGCATAGATATGGATAACTGTCATCGCCAAACACTTCACCGCCTTCTCTTGTATCTCCGTTGTTTAAATAGTGATACGGTGTATAAATAATCTCACCCTCTATCATCAAGACTTCATTCTCTGTCTCACTCATCGCAACATGTAATTGCTCATACATGGTTGCTGCTTCGATTCCTTGCCACTTCTCTTGTATCTCTTCCATTGTTAAATACTCTTCTGAAAACAAAACCTCTGTCTGCCCTTCTGCCTCTTTTGCAAGTCTGTTTCTCAGTATTACCGCTTGTGCCTTAATTGCTTCTTCCACAAATTCTACTGGTATCTCTTTGGCCAGCACACCTATAAAATAGGTTTCCCATGATAGATAGGATGTTATATTATCATTCATAACTTTTACATTATTTACCGTTTCCTCTTCTCTTTTTGTGCCAAATGCAATTCCTTCTCCATTTAAAAACAAAGTCAAAATAAATGGTGCCAAAAAAATAATAATTAATATTGATGCAAATACTTTTAACTGCTCCCTCATATGTCTCCCCCCTGTTTAATATATGTTTGTCCTATCTCATATATTCCTAGGGGAAAACAGATGGAGGCAAGATTTCTCTCGCCTCCACTTCATATCTACGGTATTAATTATTTTTCTAATTTCCAGATTTCGTCTACATACTGTTGTATCGTTCTATCCGAAGTGAACTTTCCACATGACGCAGTATTGATCAATGCCATCTTCGACCATCTCTCTTTATCTTTGTAGGCCTCTTCTACTCTTTGCTGTGCTTCTGCGTAAGAGCGGAAGTCCTTTAATATAAAGTAAGTGTCTGCCCGATCTGTACTATACGTATTGAGTAACGAATTGTATAGTTCTCTAAACATCTCTGTATCGCCATTTGAATAAGTACCATCTATTAATTGATCAATAACCTTTCTCAATTCATGGTCTGTATGATAAATCTCTGCTGGATTATATCCACCATAGTTCTCGAATTTGATAACCTCATCGGAACTTAATCCGAAGATAAATGCATTTTCTAATCCTACTTCTTCAACAATCTCCACATTTGCACCATCCATAGTTCCAAGAGTCGGTGCTCCGTTAAGCATAAATTTCATATTTCCTGTCCCTGAAGCCTCTTTCGATGCAGTTGAAATCTGCTCACTTACATCTGCTGCCGCAAAGATTAACTCTGCGTTTGACACTCTGTAGTCTTCAATAAAAACTACTTTGATCTTATCGTGAATACTATAGTCATTATTTACCATATCTGCTACTGAATTGATCAGTTTAATCGTCTGTTTCGCTCTTCGATAACCTGCTGCTGCCTTTGCTCCAAAAATAAATGTTCTTGGGTAGAAGTTCTCCTCTGGATGCTCTTTCATTCTGTTGTACAGATACATAACGTGTAAGATGTTGAGTAATTGTCTTTTATACTCATGAAGTCTTTTCACTTGTACATCAAAGATAGAATCTGGATTAATTTCCACACCGTTGTGTTCCATAATATAATTCGCAAGGCGAACTTTATTCTTACGCTTAATCGCCATAAATTCTTCGCAAGCTTTTGCATCCTTTACAAGTGCCTTTAATTTATCCATCTCTGTCAAATCTGTAATCCACTTATCTCCGATATGCCCTGTCACCCACTCTGCAAGCAGCGGATTTCCATGAAGTAGGAATCTCCTCTGAGTAATTCCATTTGTTTTATTATTAAATTTCTCTGGCATCATCTCATAGAAGTCGCGTAATTCCTGTTTCATCAAAATATCTGTATGCAATCTAGCAACACCATTTACCGAATACCCTGCACAGATTGCTAAGTGTGCCATCTTCACTTGACCATCATAAAGAATTGCCATTTTTCGAATCTTTTCATCATTGTTTGGATATTTTGCCTTTATCTCTTCTACAAAGCGACGATTGATCTCTTCAATAATCTGATATACACGTGGCAATAATCTTGAGAATAAATCTATCGGCCATTTTTCTAAAGCTTCTGACATAATCGTATGGTTTGTATATGCACACGTCTTAGTTGTCACACTCCACGCTTCTTCCCAATCAAGTCCCTCTACATCCATCAATAGTCTCATAAGTTCTGCTACTGCTACTGTTGGATGTGTATCATTGAGCTGGAATGTCACTTTTTTATAGAGTTTCTTGATGTCTGAATTCTGTTTGTTATATTTTGCAATTGCTTCTTGCAAGGTTGCTGATACAAAGAAATACTGTTGCTTTAATCTCAACTCTTTCCCTGCGATATGGTTGTCATTTGGATAGAGTACCTCTACAATATTTCTCGCCAAGTTCTCTTGTTCAACCGCTTTGTAATAATCTCCTCTATCAAAAGAGTCTAACTGGAAGTTGACAATTGGTTTTGCATCCCAGATTCTTAAAGTATTAACCACTCCATTTCCATATCCCACGATTGGCATATCATAAGGAATCGCCATTACTGATGAATAATTCTCTTGTACATACTGCATTCTTCCATCTTTATCTTTTTTGGCTACGATATTTCCACCAAAGCGAATCTCTTTTGCATATTCTTCTCGACGAAGCTCGAATGGATTGCCGTCTTTTAACCATTGATCTGGAACTTCTACCTGGTATCCGTTTTCAATCTTTTGTTTGAACATTCCATATCTGTAACGGATTCCTCCACCGTATGCTGGATATCCTAAAGTCGCAAGAGAATCTAAGAAACATGCAGCTAGTCTTCCAAGACCACCATTACCAAGTGCTGCATCTGGTTCCTCATCTTCAATAATATTCAAATCGATTCCCATCTCATCAAGCGCTTCTTTTACTTGTGCATATTCGCATAGGTTTATCAAACTATTCCCTAATGCTCTTCCCATCAAAAACTCCATAGATAGGTAATATACAGTCTTTGGATTGGTCTCTTCGTACTTTTTTTGTGTCTCAAACCATCTGTCAATAATCTCTTCTTTCACTGTATGTGAAACTGCTTGGAACAATTGTTGCTTAGTAGCCTCCTCTATAGATTTTCTATAGAGGGCCATAACTTTATCTTCTACTGCTTGCTTAAATTCTTCTTTTTCAAACTTCATAACTTCCATGATTATCCGCTCCTTTGACTTTATCTCATCACGCCTAATGTTACATTTTCCCCATTGATTTTCCATTCCTTAACATATCCCTCTGGGTTTCCTTTTGTAACTTCATTTGCAAGAACTTCGTCACCAATCTGTGAGCCAAATTTATCAAATATAGTATTCGCTGCATCTGTACCTTCATAAGTAACTTTAATTTTATCCATAACTTCAAAATCCGCTTCTTTTCTCATCGTCTGGATCTTGCTTATAATCTCTCTTACAAATCCTTCTTCTAGTAGGTCTTCCGTTAAGTTTGTGTCTAGTACTACTGTAATTCCATTATCACTCTCTGATACATACCCTTCCATCTGTGCTGTATCAATCAACAAATCTTCTTTTGATAATTCTACTGATTCTCCATTAATTACAAGTTTCAACAGACCTGAGTCATTTAACTCATCCATTGCATTGTTGCCATCTAGTGATGACAATGCTTCTTTGATCTGTCCCAAAAGCTTACCATACTTTGGTCCAACTGTTCTCATCTGAGGCTTAAATGAATAGGTTGTAAAATCTCTTACGTCATCTGTGAATTTGATTCCTTTTACATTTAACTCTTCCGTTACAATCTCTTGATAAAACTTTGGAAGTTCAAACTCAGCCTTGACAAACATCTGTCCGATTGGCTGGCGATTTTTAATGTTTGCAGTATTTCTGCACGCACGCCCCATTACGACTAGCTTCAACACTTCATCCATGTTGTTCTCTAAATCTGTATCAATCATTGCCTCATCCGCTACTGGATAATCGCAAAGATGTATACTCTCTGGTGCCGATTTATCAATGCTGCACACAAGATTTTGATAAATATCCTCTGTCATGAACGGAATCAATGGTGCTGCTAATTTACTCACTGTTACAAGTGCTGTATACAATGTCATGTATGCATTAATCTTATCTTGCTCCATTCCTTTTGCCCAGAAACGCTCACGACTTCTTCTTACATACCAATTACTCATATCATCTACAAAGTCTTGTAATAACCTTGCACTTTCAGGAATCTTGTAATTCTCTAAATTACGATCAACAGACTTCACCAACGTATTTAGTTTAGAAAGTAACCATTTATCCATTACCGTCAACTTATCATACTCCAACGAATATTTTGTTGCATCAAACTCATCTATATTCGCATAGAGAACGAAAAATGCATACGTATTCCACAGTGTTCCCATAAATTTACGCTGTCCTTCTACTACAGCCTTCCCATGGAATCGATTTGGCAACCAAGGTGCACTATTTACATAGAAATACCAACGAATTGCATCTGCGCCATACTCTTCTAACGCTTCAAATGGATCTACTGCATTTCCTTTGGATTTGCTCATCTTTTGACCATTCTCATCTTGTACATGTCCAAGAACTAATACGTTCTTATATGGTGCTTCATTAAAAATCAAAGTCGAGATTGCAAGTAGCGAATAAAACCATCCTCTTGTCTGATCTACACCTTCAGAAATAAAGTTCGCTGGGAATTGCTTCTCAAATACTTCCTTGTTCTCAAATGGATAGTGGTGCTGCGCAAATGGCATCGCTCCACTGTCAAACCAACAGTCAATTACTTCTGGTACACGGTTCATCTGTCCACCACATTGTTCACACTTAATTGTAACTTCATCTATGAACGGTCTGTGTAGTTCTACTTCTTCTCCACAATTATCCGACAGACTTCTCAACTCTTCTTTACTACCGATAGCATGCATATGTCCACACTCACACTCCCAGATATTCAGCGGTGTTCCCCAATATCTGTTACGACTGATTCCCCAGTCTTGAACATTCTCTAACCAGTCTCCAAAACGTCCTTTCCCAATATTTTCTGGAATCCAATTGATTGTGTTATTGTTGCGGATTAGGTCTTCTTTTACTGCTGTCATCTTGATAAACCAAGACTCGCGTGCATAATAAATCAGTGGTGTATCACATCTCCAACAGTGAGGATAGCTATGCTCATAATTTGGCGCATCAAATAATAAACCTGCTGTCTCTAAATCTACAAGAATTGCTTTATCTGCTGCTTTACAGAACTGTCCTGCCCATGGAGTCACATCTGTCATCTCACCCTTTTCGTCTACTAATTGAACAAATGGTAAGTCATACGCTCTACCAACATTAGCATCATCTTCACCAAACGCTGGTGCGATGTGTACAATTCCAGTACCATCTGTAAGCGTAACGTAATTGTCACAAGTAATAAAGTGAGCCTTCTTCCCACCAAGTACATCTACATCGTATGTGAATAACGGTTCGTAGGCTTTATGCTCTAAGTCTTTTCCCTTATAAGTCTCAAGAACTTCGTATCCTTCACCTAATACTTTCTCCAATAAGGCTTCTGCCATATAATAAGTATATTCATCCTTCTTCACTTTTACATATACTTCTTCTGGATTTACACAAAGTGCCACGTTCGACGGCAAAGTCCAAGGCGTTGTCGTCCAAGCTAAAATATACGCATCTTCATCTACTACTTTAAAGCGGACAATTGCAGATCTTTCTTTTACATCTTTATACCCTTGTGCTACCTCGTGACTAGACAGAGGTGTTCCACAACGTGGGCAATAAGGTACAATTTTATATCCTTTATACAGTAAGTCTTTATTCCATATCTGTTTTAGTGCCCACCACTCTGACTCGATATAATCATCGTGATACGTTACGTATGGATTATCCATATCTGCCCAAAATCCAACAGTTGCAGAAAAGTCTTCCCACATATCTTTGTATTTCCACACACTTTGCTTGCAGTGATCGATAAATGGCTCTAGCCCATACTCTTCAATCTGGTCTTTTCCATTGATTCCTAATAACTTCTCAACTTCTAACTCTACAGGAAGTCCATGCGTATCCCATCCAGCTTTTCTTGGAACCATGTAACCCTTCATTGTGCGGTAACGTGGAATCATATCCTTAATAACACGTGTCAAAACGTGTCCGATATGTGGCTTACCATTCGCAGTTGGTGGTCCATCATAGAATGTATACGTCTCCCCTTCTTTTCTAGCATCCAAACTCTTATTAAAGATATCCTTCTCTTGCCAAAATTTTTCTACATTTTTTTCTCTCTCTACAAACTTTAAATCTGTCGAAACCTTATTGTACATCTCTTCCTCCTATAATCATAAAGCGTGTCACTTTCATTTTATAACGTATCGCTTCTTAATTTTTTAATTAATTATTAAATAAAATAAAAAGAACTCATCCTCTTTTGTAAAAGGACGAGTATATTCTTCGCTTAACCACCTATTACACATACCATCATATGCTATCCCTTAACGCGGGAACTACGGCACCACTTACTCCACTTCAGTGGATGCGACTCAGAAGTGATTTTCAAAAACATCCTAATCGTATCGGGCTCTCACCATCCCCAATTCGCTTTGTCTTTCAGATATCTTCTACTGTCTTCGTCAACGTCTTTCATTTCTGTTACTGATTATAGCAACGAATCCTTGAAAAAGTCAAGGGGCTATGCGTAAAATTGTTACAACAAGTATTAAACAATAATAAATTACGCTTTTTTTATCACGCGCGAACTATTTTGTGATATAATCCGTATATTGATTTTTATATTTTGGAGGGTTTATTTTATGGATTCTATACGCAAAGCTCGCAATTACCGAAGATTAAATCTCCTAAAAAGACGTAGGAGAGTGCTGTTACTTCGCTTATCACTCCTTTTACTTATCGTTATTTTAATCCTCTCTACTTGTGTTTGGATTTTTAACCTTATATTTGGCACTAAAGCTGCAAAGAGTGTTGCTTCTGAGAGTGTTACCAGTGTTGTTTCTAGTTCTGTAGTCGATATTTATACACATACGTCAGTTGTCGTAAATGCCGAAAACTTAAAAGTTATCGAATCTAGTTCTGCTTATACACCAGCATTAAAGGAACTTGCCAAAAAAAATCCTGATGCTGTAGACTATGTTTATCATTATCCTGAATACAAAGATAAAGAGTTCCCAATTGACTTATCTAAAGAAGCTACTTCTGAGGAAGTTCCTTTACTTATGCAATGGGATAAACGATGGGGATATATTCCTTATGGGGATGGCTTAGTAGGCTACACAGGTTGCGGACCAACTTGCTTATCTATGGTTGCTCTTTACTTCCTTGATAACCCTGAGTTCTCACCTGAATACTTAACTCAATTTTCTACCGAGCAAGGATATAGCGTTGCCGGAAGCGGTAGTTCTTGGGAGTTAATTAGCGTTGGATCTTCTATGTTAGGTTTATCTTCTAAAGAAGTGCCTTTGTCTGAAACCGAGATGCAAAAAGCTCTGGATGCTGGACGTCTTATCATTATTGTTGTAGGCCCTGGAGATTTTACTTCTTCTGGACATTATATGGTTATATCTGGTTATGATGATACCGGCTTTACCATCCTTGATCCAAATAGCTACGAAGTCAGCAGTCAGACGTGGCCATATACAACTCTAGAATCTCAGATGAAAAATATCTGGAGTATCGGGCTATAAAAAAAGTTGTTTTTGCGATGTTATACCTTCGCAAAAGCAACTTTTTATTTTTAATTCGCGCCTTCTATATTCACAATTACAAACTCTGAATGCCCTTCTAACCTTATCGTTGTATTCCACGTACCAAACCCTCCCGTTACAATCATCGAACAATCATCCACTTGTTTCAATCCATACACATGATCAAACAAGAAATTTTCCACTAATGCAATTGGGGGAATCTGTCCGCCATGGGAATGGCCGCTTAGATATACATCTGCACCATATTTAGCAGCGGATTCTACATCGATTGGCTTATGCTCTACCATAATAATTGGCTTCTCATGATCTAGTTCTTTTATTAATTCTTCTACAGACATCTGTGCATCTGTTACTTCTGTATCGCTTCTTCCCACTATGTAAAAGCTGTCTTCTATCAGAACGGATTCATCTTCCAAAATGATCATTCCATTTTCTGTTACCAGTTCCTCCACAAGAGCAACATTTGCATCTTTACCCCCTATTTTTCTTTCTTAAAGACAAATTATAGCAATTTTTTACTACATTCACAAGAATTTGTGGTATTCTAATAAATAGATACAGCAAACATGATTTTAGAAAATATGAGGTAAAAAATGATTAAATACAAAATAATAAGAAAAAAGAAACTCCCCCTCTTCTTGACCGTAGTGATAACTTTTGCAATATTCTCTGGTTGCGCTTCACAAGAAGAACCTTCTGTCGAAACTCTCCCCGAGGAACCTTCTAGCGAATCGCTCTATGAAGAGGCTGTTCAAGATGCAGTCTTTGCCGAGGATGACGAAATCGAATCCCTTGTGACCCTCACAACCGAAGATGAACTCACAACATGGAATGAAGAGGATGAAGTACTGCTCCTTACCTGGCATAGTTATCCTGATAGTTATATAGAAGGAGAATCGACTGTCTTAAGTTATGGACCCGTATGGACATTTACTGATAAGGAGATGTATGAATGGTTCGAAGAAAATGGAGATGATGTAACAGACTATGAGGAGCGTTTTCTTCAACTGATTGGTCTTCATCCAGATGATGAAAAGACTCACTTTACTGCTTTATGGGTTAATCCATCTGATATTGTTCGCCCTGCATACAATGCAGATGTAACAATAGATAGCATGGACACTACTTATCCTGAGGATCTCGAAGAATCTCATAAAACTTGGCTAGATGATAATATTTTATCTTCCTACTTTGGAGAATACATGTATCCTTGGACTCGCCTCGGTTATACGTATGACTGGGCTGATAACGGTCAAGATTACGGCTTAACTGAATTCCTTGTGCTACAAGACACAGAAGCAGATGTTGAGTTCACCAAAACTACAGATGAATTCATTGAATATATGGAATCTCTACATTAAGATAAAAAAACGGTAGTCCTTCGTATCAGGTGCTACCGTTTTCATTTATTTTTTACCCAATTATGATGTCTACCATCTCATTAATACTGATTTTAAATACTGCATCTTCTAGTTTATGCTCTAGCATAAACTTTTTTATTTCTTTTTTTTCATATCTAGCTCCTACGATTGCGTTTCCAATCTCTTGTGCTGTTAAGGTACTGAAAAAGTCTCCATACACAGATGCTTCTTTTATGATGCCTTTTTGTATGTCCATCTTAAATTGCATCTTTCCTCCTGCACATCTGCCTTCACGCTCAATATTGAATTTCGGATTCTTTCCATAGATAGCTTCCCAGTTCCTAAATTTTTCCTCTGCTATCTCCTTGATTCGCCTATGGTCTTCTTCTGTAATTTCATATCGTTTATTGCTTCCGTTCATGATATGTGTAATCATACAAGTTTTGAATGTGTCCACATCTAAGTCTGCATCTAGATGCTCTGAAATATTCGTCACACGCTCTCGCACTGATTTGATACTTTTTGATATAATCTTTTGTTCATCTACCGTCGTAGACTTTACCATCTGTTCAATATCTGTGGAAAATAGCAAGGAACCATGATGCACTGTTTTTTTGCCTAATCGATACTGTGCGTTACCAGAGAATTTCTTTCCTGCTATTGTGAGATCGTTTCTTCCTGTAAATGTCGCATCGCCGCCTAATTCTCGGACTGCTGAAACAACTGGAGCAATAAAATCTGTAAACTCAATCTTTTCTTTATTCTCTTGAATAAACGTAAATTGCCATCCTCCCATATCTGTATAAATGGTTCCTCCGCCTGACATTCTTCTTACAATATTCATTTTTTGCTCATCTACGTAAGCTTTATTAATCTCTTCTAGTACGTTTTGGTACTTACCTACCATCAGTGTAGGTGTCGTTCTCCAAAATAAAAATACAGTCTCCTCAAATTGTTTTTCTGTAGTGAAATAATACTCTACTGCAAAATTATAATATGCGTCCGTAGAATTTGTTTCAATGTAAATCATTGCATACCTCCAACATATCTAATGCTTCATAAGAACTTCTCACAAAAGGGCCTGAAGCAACATATAAAAACCCTTTTTCTAGTGCAACATCTTTGTATCGTTTAAAGTCTTCTAACGAGGCATACTCTACCATCTCAATATGATCTTTGGATGGTTGTAAGTATTGACCTATCGTCAAAATATTACATCCTGTCGCCAATATATCATCCATTAAAACTTCTACTTGTGCATTCGTCTCACCAAACCCCAACATAAACCCTGTCTTTGTGATAATAGACGGATCTTTTTCTTTACAGTATGAAAGTACATTCAAAGATCTTTCATAGTTCGCTTGTGGGCGAATCTCTTCTTGAAATTCCTTGATTGTCTCTAAGTTATGGTTCAACACCTCGGGCTTTGCCTCAATAATACTATCCAAAGCTTCCTTATTCATCTGTAGATCTGGTATCAACACCTCTACCGTTACATCTTTAGACACCTTTCTGATTTCCTGAATCGTCTTTGCAAAATGCATTGCGCCTCCGTCTTCCAAATCATCACGTGTCACACTGGTAATCACCACATGTTTTAGTTTTAATTTCTTCACCGCCTGTGCCACATTTTCAGGTTCATTCTTATCCACAAGCTGTGGTTTACCATCTGTCACATTACAGAATTTACAGTTTCTTGTACAATTACTTCCAAGCAACATAAATGTTGCGGTGTGCTTTTTATAACACTCCCCCATATTTGGGCAGCTCGCTTCCTTGCAGACCGTATTTAATCTTAAATCTTTCATTAAGTTTGCAATCTCATCGACAGACTCTTGATTATACTTTACTTTCAACCAATCTGGTTTCTTCTTTTTATTTTCCACAGCTTTTATACCAATAAGATTCCAACTGTATCACGTACAGCTACCTCTTCACCTTCTTCTATTAATATCTTTTTTAAAATTCCTGACTCTGTAGCTTCTACCTCATTTACCACTTTATCTGTTTCAATCTCAAATAGACACTCTCCTGCCTCTACTCGCTCATCCTCTTCTTTTAACCATGCACAGATAACTGCGCTTTCCATTTTATCACTTAATTTTGGCATTTTGATTTCTAATTCTTTACTCATTTGGTATTGTCCTTCTTTCTTTACTTCTTGTTCTTATAATAAAAATTCAAATAACTCTTGATGATTTTTTTCACATACCATTTTACAGGCATCTTCAATAACCGCCACTTCAAATCTTTTACCCTCTAAAAGCTCTTTTATTTTTCCTTCATCAACATTTGAAGCATTCATTTTAAATTCTGTAATAATCCCCTTCTCTACTCGGTAGGATACAGTCCCTTCTTCTCCAGCTATATCTCCTGTCCGCTCATAACTAAACTGAGGATTTCTTTCCCATGTCCAATGAAATGTTCGATACTTCTCATCTGCTAATCTCTGGATTTTTTCAATTTCATCTTCTGCTAATTTTATTTGCTGAAACTCACTACCTAAGATACTCTTTTCCAACTTTCCCTTAAAGGAAGTTATATCTGTGGACTCATCGAGATATTCTTTAATATTTCTCACTTTACATATTGCTGAAACTGTACTTTTGGAATGGAAACAGTCATTTTTTTGCTTTGTTGTAATATAATCCAACTGTTCGATATCTGTATCATATAACAAGGTCCCATGATGTAGTGCATGAGTTCTTGTCTTTTTTTGTGCACTACCTGATATTTTCTTACCATCTAACATAATATCGCAGATGCCACCTTTTTCTGCTTTAATTCCCAGTTTATTCAATCCATCTATCATTACTTTTAGACATTTATCATAATCTACGAACTCCGCTTGGTGTATATATGTATAGTTAATATTTCCCAAATCGTGGTAAACTGTTCCACCACCACTGAACCTTCGAAGAACCGGAATATTTTTCCTATTTACAGTTGGCAAATTGATTTCTCTACAGATGTTTTGGTAATTCCCAACTACAACTGCACTAGAATTTTGCCATAGATAAAAAATATCCTCTTCTCCTGAATAGTGTGTAAATACGAACTCTTCAAAAGCGAGGTTAAAATATGGATCGGTACTGTTAGTTTCAAAAGTTATCATTAAATCACCTACTTTATCACTTTATTCTTTTTAACGATTTCAGTGTAGCACGAGCAGATATTGTTGTAAACTTTTCACAATTACAATTACTTAATATGAAACAAAAATGCAAAATAGGGATGATTTGTGTATAGATTTCAGCAACTTCCTATGATATATTATAAAGTGCAAGTTATTAAATTTTAAATGGTAAGGATTTGTTATTATGAAAACGAAAAACAAAAATTTTATAGGAACCGTTTTGATTGGCATCCTCTTCTTTGTAGCAATCGTATACAGTACCATCCTCTTTTATAATACTGTAAATTATGAACTGGAAAATTCGATCAGGGGAACACTGGTAGATATGGCTGACCAACAACAAATATCTGTGAATCGTCAGCTAGATGGTATGGTTTCAAACTTGACAAATATGGCTGAGACCATCTCTGTCATTGGCGATCAGGAGGAGATCCTTGAGTACACTAGGAATAAACAAGAGCTTTTTGGTTTTGAAACTGTGTTAATCATTGATAGCGGCGGTTCTGCATTTTCATCGACAAAAGAAATTCTAGATGTATCTCAGACTGATTATTTTCAAGCTGCCATAACTGGTGATACTTATGCAACACCCCCCCATCTTTCTCCCTATGTGGATAAAGAAGTGCTGACTGTAGCTGTTCCAATCTATTCAGACAACGAAATAACAGGTGTATTAGCTGTTGAATATAATACAGATTATATCGATGCACTGTTGACTTCTTTTACAAATGAGCGTGGACTCAATTTAATTGTAGATCAAGACAGTACTATCCTATTTACCACTAATGAATACGTAATCAGCTTTGAAGCATTTAAAAACGCTAAATTCGAAGAAGAAATTACATTTGAAAAAGTAGTTGCTGACTTTAGGGATGGCAACTCTGGAAGTATCTCTTATACGTTAAATGGTGTAAAAAAGTTAGGAGAATTTCGCCCTATTGAAATCAACGATTGGATGTTATTCTTTGAAATATCAGAAGATAGTGTGATTACCAGTACGACTAATATATCTTCGCGCATGATTATTATCAGTAGTGTAATAATCGCCTTTGCTTTTGCGGTCATCGTATATATCGTATTATCTAAGAATAAATCTGCAAAAATACTAGAACAAGCAGCCTATTTCGACGAATTAACAGGAATACCGAATTTATTAAAGTTCAAAATATTGGTAAGTGAAGCCATCAAAAAAAATCCTAACACCCATTACACTATGGTAAAAATGGATATAGAAAATTTCAAGGCAGTCAATGAGCTATTTGGATTCGAAGAGGGAAATCGCGTAATACAAGCCATTGCTGACACTGGAAAAACGGTAACTGATCCATCTTTTATACAAGCCAGAGTTTCTTCCGAA
Source organism: uncultured Lachnospiraceae bacterium (assembly GCA_964369425.1). Lineage (GTDB taxonomy): Bacteria > Bacillota > Clostridia > Lachnospirales > Lachnospiraceae > CAUPWF01. The sequence goes on along the minus strand of CAYJGW010000021.1, from coordinate 8,406 downwards.
GAATTTATGCTCTTTTCAGACAGTAAGCTGTTCGAACACTTAGACAAATCCTCAAAAGATTTTGAAGACATGTTTAAACAGATGATACCTCACCTAAAAGACCATCATTTCAAATTTCGATACGGTCGTTATTTTTTAGAACCTGGTGAAACAGATGTCAACGCTATTGTTGCCAAAACCAACATCGCTCATTCCTTTGCAAAAAGTGATGCGTTACATAACATCTGGAACTATGATAAAGCCTTTACACAAAAAGTTCTACACGATACCGAAATCGCTAATAAAATGCGCCAAGCTTTAGAAAGCAAAGAGTTTAAAGTATATTTACAACCGAAATTCTGCCTTACCACTAATCAAATATCTGGAGCTGAAGCACTCGTTCGCTGGGTTGACTCAAGCGGTGCCATCATCTCTCCAGCAGATTTCATCCCTTTGTTTGAACAAAATGGTTTCATTGTAGAACTGGACAAATATATGTTGCAAGGGGTATGCGAAACACTAGCTTCATGGAAAAAATGCCAAAAAGACTATCTGCCTATATCCGTAAACTTCTCGCGTCTGCATCTTCTAAACCAAGGGTTTGTACAAGAGCTGAATGATATTGTCTCTTCTTATGGGGTGGAGCCGAAATACATAGAGATTGAATTGACAGAAAGTACCATTTTGCAAAATGAAAACGATTTAAAAATTATTTTAACGCAATTACATGAATCTGGCTTCCTCGTATCCATTGATGATTTCGGATCTGGGTATTCCTCACTTGGTATGCTCAAAACATTTAAAGTAGATACCCTAAAGTTGGACCGTAGCTTTTTCATAGATACTGATAATACGAAAGAGAATCAACGTGGTGATTTAGTTGTTGAGGGAATTATAGCTCTTGCAAATAAGCTAGGTATCAATACTATCGCTGAAGGAATTGAAGAAAAGCATCAAGTTGAGTTTCTAAAGAAAATAAATTGTAAAGCGGTTCAAGGTTATTATTTTGCCAAACCTATGCCAATTGATGAATTTGAGCGGTTCTATTCTGATACTTCTAAAAAAACAACCCACTAGGCAATTCTAGTGAGTTGTTTTTTTATACACTTTTTTCAGCTTCTAATGCTCTTTGTTGCATCTTTTGTATCTCTGGTACCGCCGAAAGCATTGGTGTTACACCTTGCTTCTTTTTGAAGATTCTATCGCTGTAGTTCTTTGTAATTTTTAATACAATTCCTGAAAGTGAAAGAACTCCTATTAAGTTTGGTATCGCCATCAAACCGTTGAATGTATCTGATAAATCAATTGCCAGTGAAGCATCCAATGTACAACCAGCTACTACTACACCTACAAATATCACCTTATAAACTGCAATAGATTTGGTTCCGAATATGTATTCCCATGCTTTTGTTCCGTAATAACTCCATCCTAGCACTGTTGAAAATGCAAAGAGTGTAACGGCAACTGCTATAAATATTCCACCTGCAGTACCAAAACTTTTTGCAAATGCCTCAGTTGCAAGCCCTAATTGAGATGCACCACTGATAGATGCTCCTGTATCTAAATCTACAATTCCGGTTGTAAGTATCACAAGTGCAGTTAATGTACATACTAACATTGTGTCAAAGAATACTTCAAATATTCCCCATAGTCCTTGAACTACTGGCTCTTTTACGTTTGATGCCGAGTGAACCATTACAGATGATCCAAGACCAGCTTCATTTGAGAAAACCCCTCGCTTAAATCCCCATGTGATTGCTTGCATGATCACAGCACCACCCATACCGCCTGCTGCTGCATGAAAACTGAACGCATTTTTAAAAATTGCCTCAAATGCAGGGAGAATCATATCCGCATTCATAATAACAATGATCAGTGCTCCTAAAATATAAAACCCTGCCATAAATGGAACAATCTTTTCATTGGCACTAGCAATACGTTTGAGACCTCCTAAGATTACAAGCGCTACCGCTATTGCTACTACCACACCTAAAATCAAAGCATCTGACGTTCCATTTCCAGTTAAGGAATACATGCTTAAAACGCTTTCTCTAATAGATGCAACTTGCCCTAAGTTTCCGATTCCAAATGATGCCAACATCGCAAATGCTGAAAATAATACTGCAAGTATTTTTGCAATCTTCGCAAATCCTTTTTTACTACCAAGCCCATGCTCTAAGTAGTACATAGCACCACCACACCATTCATTTTTAGCATTTTTTCGTCTGTAGAAAATACCCAAAACATTTTCTGAATAATTTGTCATCATTCCAAAAATTGCAGCAACCCACATCCAAAAAATTGCACCAGGACCTCCCATGGTTATCGCAAAAGCAATTCCTGCTATATTCCCCGTTCCTATCGTTGCCGATAATGCCGTACACAATGCTTGAAACTGTGAAATCGAATCTTTATCCTTACTTTTTAGAATATCTTTTTTCTTAAAAAGACTCCCAACTGTCTCCTTCATGGCGTGACCGAAATGGGTGAATTGAAACCCTTTCGTAAGAATCGTCATCAGTACTCCTGTGCCAATAAGTAGCACGAGAGCAGGAACACCCCACACCAATCCGTTAACCACACTGTTAACTTCTGCAATCATTTCCATCATAAATCATCCTCCCAATTAATATAGTGCATTACTGTACCATATTAGCATGATAAAGCGTTTTGTCAAGAATTATCCCTTTTTGTATTTCATTTTATGCATTATTTTTCACTTTTAGTCTATAATTAAGATGATTTTTGGGTTCGATAAATCACAAATGGTACTGCCGCTGTTACAAGAAAACTCACTAGCAAAACTGCAAAATATGTTATCTCTTCACTCTTTGATAACCCATTAGGTGGACAAAAAGAGACAACAAACGTAAATATTGTTGTGATAAAACCAACACTTGCAACCAATAATCGTACACCTTTTTTCTTTGCAACATAATAGCTTCTATCTGTGTTCTCCATTTTTAATGTTAATTTAAAATATGCGAGGTACATAAAGAAATATGCCATAAGATAAATCAATACTGTTAAAGCAAGGGATAGGAGGAATGCCATATTCCCATGACTCGAGGATAACGTAAGCACGACGCACCATACACTTGCTATTGCGCCTTGCAATATAATAATCCTGTACGGAATATCTTGCTTATTTGTCTTGTTAAAATACGCCGGAAATATCCCTTCTTTTGCTGTCATATGAATTCCTTCAGAAGGTGCAACTACCCAAGTACTAATCTTTGCAATCGTACTGAATGTCAACACGAATGCAATCACCACGCTAATCCATGATAATGATGGCGCCACCGCTTTTATCCCTGTTTCCACTGCATCTACGATTCCTGTGCTTAAATTTATATCTTTTTGTAAGATTGCAATCGACAATCCTGCTACTGTATTGATAATCACTGATGTCACACAAAAAATTGCAATGACTTTAGGATATGTTTTGTTACTATTTTCCATATTCTATTTCCCCGCTTTCTTTGAATCAAACTTTATGTTTCTTTTACTCATGGTTCATACTTTGTTCAGACAAAGAACACAACTTCATCACATTTTATGTCTATAATACAAATATAGCAAAGAGGCAATGCATAACGCAATACCTACTTTGTTTATATAATAAATTTTCTTTTTCATCCTTTTCCTTCAGAAGCCTTCGGGCTTCTGATTTTACATATTCATTTTTAGAAAGGTGTATGGTGATAGTTATGGAATATAGACTTTGTAGTAATTGTAATTTTGAAAATGATACAGCTGCTCTCTACTGTCAAAAATGTGGAGCAAAACTTCCAGTAAAGCAGTTGAAAAAATTTTTGAATTCATTAGAATTTGGTAGCATTGCAGGCGCTGGACAAAAAGGGACCTCTATAGCCCCTCTCGTCGGAATGACAATCGATAAAAACAATAGTGCTTCCACTTCTACAGCGATTGTCCGAACTAGATATACTTTAGAAGATGGCATGTGGTACTGCCCATATTGTGGAAAAAAGAATCGCCAGACAGATATCCAGTGTCTAGCCTGTAATAAGCCCAGACCATAATTCTTATTCCACACTTTTCAAAGATTCTACCATCTGAATCTTTCTCAGCTTCCTAGTCACAATCGCATTGACCGTAAATGAGAATACAAATGTAATGACGGCTGCTAGAGCAAAGCTAATAAAGGTTGTCTCTCGTATAAACATAACAAATTCCATCTCTACTAACGTAATAATAAATCGATGTAGCGTTGTTCCTAAAAGCAGCCCCAGTAATGTTCCAAAGAATGTCAAAACCATATTTTCTTTGAACATATACACATTAACTTCTTGATTGGTAAATCCTAATACTTTCAGTGTTGCAAGCTCTCTTTGCCTTTCAGAAATATTTATATTCGTCAAATTCCCAAGCACTATAAATGCAAGTACTGCTGCACATACAATAATCAAGTATACAATGACATTGATTCCCTCGATACGCTTTGTCAAATCATCAATCGTCGATTCGAATAGGTAACTATTCTCTATCCCGTCGATTTCATCTAGCTTCTCTCGTACCCCTTTGGCATCTTCTTCTAACACTAATTGAATGGTATTTGACTCTGCCTCCTCTCCAAATGAAGCCTTGTACGCGTTCTGTGTCAAAAATACTTCATGACTAATATAACGCTCGTGTATTCCTCCTATAATAAACTGCTCTATTCTTTCATCTTGGTTTTCAATCCCAATGGAATCTCCAACTTCTACCTCTAGCAACTCTGACAATTTTTCACTAATAATCACCGTATCATCTGTTAATTCCAATTTTGTTTTACTGTCCCGTTCACGAATGAGATTGAAGTCTTGGTGAGCTGTGGTATCTTCCACTATCTGTATCTGTGCTACATAGTCTTCTTTTCCATTTTCTGATGAAACAATAAAATCATACTCTGGAACTAACTTGGCCACCTCTATACCCGCAATACTCTTTACCTCTTCTAATGTCTCTTTCTTCTCTGATTCTGGGATTCCTTCCAAAAGTCGTAAGGATCCGTCATATCTAGTAATCTCTTCATATTGTAGACTAATAATATCAGAAACAGATTCTCGAATTCCAAATCCTGAAACCAAAAGTGCAGTACATCCAGATATCCCTACTACCGTCATAAAAAACCTTCGCTTGTAACGAATCAAATTCCTCGCTGTCACCTTTGATGTAAATGACATTCTTTTCCATAAAAATCCAATCTTTTCTAGGATAACCGTCTTTCCCATCTTTGGTGCTTTTGGTCTTAAAATCTGGCTAGGCACCTCTTTTAATTGACTCCACGCCACACTAAATGTAGTCCCACACATCAATAGCAAAAATAAAACATTTGCAATTACGATATAGTTCACTGGCATTTCATAACGAAGCTTGGGTAACTCAAAAAGTAATCCCCATGTGTTATAAATGATTGGTGGAAATACTAACATCCCTACAATCGTTCCCGCAATTCCTCCTAGTATCGTTGCCGTTCCACTATAAAATAAAAACTTTAATACGCAATCAAAATTGCTGTATCCAAGTGCTCGTAGTATTCCCATCTGCCCTCGTTGCTCATCAACCATACGGGTCATAGTTGTCAAGCACACAAGTGCTGCAACCAAAAAGAAAAATATAGGAAATACTGCTGCTATAGCCTCCATCTGACTGATGGTATCCTTATACTGTACACTTGAGCTGTGCATCTCTCGATCAAGCACTGTCCACTCGCCTGCTTCTAAATCATCGATTTCTGCCTTCCCATCTTCGAGCTCTACTTGTGCCTCATCTAAGTCTACCTTAGCATCTGCTAATTCCGCTTGTGCCTCATCTAGTTCTTGCTGTCCTTCTTGACGTCCCTTTTCTAAATCACTTACACCTTGCTGATAGTCTGCCTTTGCATTTATTAGTTTGGTTTCATTTTCTCGTAAAGTTGCATATCCCTTATCTATCTCTTGTTGTGCTGCTACTTTCTTACTTTCTAGTTCTGTTCTACCTACTGTCACTGCTTCTCGCTCACTATCAATTTGTGATTGACCTGCTACCAGTTGTTGTTCTGTAGACCCCATCACTCCTCGAATCTCTTGTTCTCCTGCGCGTATTTCACCAAGCACTGCTTGTAGCTGGGCTTCATCTGCTATTCCTTGCCCTTGCAACATAGCAATCACTACATCGTATTGTTGATATAACGCATCTAGCTGAAGTTCAAGTAACGCTTGTTGTTCTTGAACTGCTGCGATTGCCGCTGCCTTTTCTGGTTCTGTAAGTTGGGATTCTTGGATTTCTTTCAGTTCTTCTTGAAGCTTTACTTGTCCTGCTTCCACCTGATTGATTCCAGCGTGGATATCTTGAAGTCCTTGCAAAATAGCTTCCAGTGTGGTTCTCTGTGATTCCAGCTCTGCCAGTTGTTGTAACAACTGTGGTTTACTTTCTTCGTATGCTTGTGCATTTCGATTCAGTTCCTCTTGAGCAATCTGTAGTAATCGTTCCCCTTCCGCAATTTCACTAAGTCCATTCTTGATACTTGTATCTAACTCATTTTGAGAATTTTGTAATTTCGCACGCCCCGAATCAAGTTCACCTTCTCCTAATTCAATTTCATGCAAAGCATCTGCCAATGCCTTCTCCCCGTCTGCTATTTCATTTTCATAGGTAATACGACCGTCTTCATATGCTTTTTGGCCGTCCTCATACTCCTTCACACCCTCCTCGTATTCTGCCAGTCCTTCTTTATATTCTTTTGTAGCATTCTCCTTAATCTGAGCCTCTCGCACCTCTTGCTGTGTATCGACAAATGATTCCAATTCTGCTTTTATCGGTTCTATGTACTCACTATACTCATCGGAATATCCATTGAATGATGATGCTCCTTTTGCCAAAAGAAGTGCGGTTCCATATACCTCGCTCTCAAACACTGATTCAGGTACCATAAGAAAACTCTCTAACGTTCGATTACCTAGGGTACTCTCTCCCCTCTCTGTAGCTAGGTAATCCGGTGAGGTTGCAAGTCCAACTACTGTAAACTCTGTTACATTCAACGCCTCTTCAATCTCATCACTAGGTAGCAAAACTCGAACCTTATCTCCAATTGCAAAGCCATCCGTAATCGATGCTGCCTCTTCAGCCAGGCATTCATTTTCATGCTCTGGTAACCTTCCCTCTACTAATGTCAGTTGATTAATCTCTTGGTCAGCATCATAAGAAGTCACGCGTACCAGTTGCTCTTTTTCCTCTGATGTGGCTATCGCATCTATAAAATGAATCCCCATAACAGACTCAATATCTTCAACCCTTTGCATTGCATTCAAATCTGCCTCATCAAAACCATAATTTCCATATATCTGAAAGTCCAATAATTTATTTTCATCGTTATAGATATCTACGCTTTGCCCCATAATCGGCGCCGAAGCACTCACTCCTACAAAAAAAGCAATTCCAAGTGCAACAATTGCAAACAACGCAATAAACTTAGAAAAGGTTCCTCTGATTGTGCGTAGCGCATCTATCCAAATGATTTTTTTCATCCGTTAACCTCCATAAGCTTCTTTCTCACAACGCTCTATTACCATTCGATTTCTTCAATTGGTAATGGATTCTCGTTTCTTCTTATAGAAGAGATCTTACCACTCTTCACCTTAATAACTTTATCCCCCATCGGACAAAGAGCTAGATTATGAGTAATGATGATCACAGCCCTGTTTTGTTCCTTGCAAGCATCTTGCAATAATTTCAAAATCTGTTTGCCCGTATTATAATCTAGTGCTCCTGTCGGCTCATCACATAATAATAGCTTCGGGTTCTTCGCAAGTGCTCTTGCAATTGCTACACGCTGCTGTTCTCCGCCTGATAACTGGGATGGGAAATTCGCCTTTCGCTCGTCTAATCCAACCATCTCCATCGTCCAATCAATATCTAATGGATTCTTGCAGATTTGTGTGGCCAATTCCACATTCTCCTGTGCAGTCAAATTCTGTACGAGATTATAGAATTGAAAAACAAACCCAATATCATGACGCCTATATTGGGTCAATTCTCTGTCATTCATCGTATCTACACGTTTACCATCCACAATAATCTTCCCCGATGTAGCCGTATCCATCCCACCAAGAAGGTTCAGAATCGTACTCTTTCCTGCACCAGATGCTCCTGCAATAACCACAAATTCCCCAGCTTCAATCTCAAAGCTAACCCCAGCTACCGCCTCTATATCCACTTCCCCTATGTGATACACTTTCTTCACATCCTTAAACTCTATGTAAGCCATAATAATCTCCACTTCATTTCTTGTCTTTTTTCTATATATACAGTATAATATGAACCATAGCTATTTACCAAAAAATATTTCTTTATTTCTATTAAATTCATCTTAACTAGCTATTCGTTTTCAAATCTACTTGATACCTTTTGTTCCTCTTAATTAAACTTAATAATGTATTTATCTAG
>CAYJGW010000020.1:32896-40948 GCA_964369425.1 uncultured Lachnospiraceae bacterium | reverse complement strand
GAACTTTTCTGCTTGTTACTTTGATGATAACATATCTGAATTTTTTTCTCTACACGCCATAGCAAAAACGTACTTACTATAGCAAAAACTTTTTTAATGAAAAACCCTAATTTATTTCTATTAAAATTAGATATAATACATTATGGCGCAAGTGAGAATTTTTGCTCCTCCCTTACGCCATATAAACTATCTGATAATTAAATTACCATCTTTCCTATTCTACTGGTACACTTGCATTTGGCAAGCCATTTTCAACTGGAATTTTTGTTATATCTTCTGTCTCGTTTCCATTTTCTAATGTCACTTGCTTAACTACTAACTCTCCTGCCTCCCACACATACTTATTCGTCACCATATCTGTATCTGTCTGTTTAATTTTGTCATCTGGTGAGTTTGTGAACAATACATCTGCATCTTTATATATACTCACTACTGTTCCTTCTTGATCCTCATCAAGACCGATAATGAATTCAAGACCTTGCGCTATTTCACTATCCGTAATTTGCACAACACTCTCTGAAGCTTCTGTATTTGTCAATGCCGCACTATCAAAGTCGTAACGTAATGCACTCAACTCTGTAATTTGATATGTACCTTTTGGCAAATCCTCTAGAATAGTTGCAATTCCTGTCTTATCATCTACATCTTCTATCCTAACTTCGCGATACCAAGTTCTACCCGTCGTATCATTTGCATCTGTATCATCTGTCTTAACAATCTTGAATTGGAAGATTGCATCTCCTGCATGATCTGTATTTATGATTTCAGTAATCTTTTTTGTGATATCGATTGTTCCTGCAATTACCGAGACTTCATACTCTCCTTTGCCAACTATAGGGTTAGCTATATTGGTTGCCTCAACATTTGGTATAAAGTTATTGTGTATTATCTGATTTTCACCAATACCTAATCCGGAATTTTTTTGACTTTCTACTGTATAAGGCACATACTCAAATTCAAGTGCATACACTTTCGTTTCTCCTATATCAGTCTTTGTGGCCACTTGATTCTCTAAAGTTTTTAACACTGCCTTAATCGCAGATTCTTCTGTAACTATTTCTCCGTTATCTAACGTAATTGATTTTACTTGTATGATTCCATCCGCATGAGTCGTTCCTGGGTATTGGTAGATATAATCTGCCCCGTTTAATATCTCTTCCCCTATTGTACTACTCTCATGTGCTATACTCTCAATTCCTGTCCAATCAACTAGCGCATTTTCAATAAAGTCTGCTACATCTGTGAATTCTTCAACAAATATGGTTTTTGTATCATCATATTTATCAAGTGTTGCTTCATGTACGTTTACATATGGCTCTGGGAATGCTGTTGACACACTCGCACTATTACTATCGTTATAATTCACTTTCGAATTATCTGCAACATTTGATGGTACTATGTTTCCTCCCAAATAATCCTCTTTTGAAGTGATTGGAATATCATATGCAAAGTAATACTCATCTGCTTCATTGCCTTCTGGCACTTCTCCTGCTACCACTGCATCATCTTTACGCGTTAATTCAGCTGCAGAACCTCTCCACTGTAACGTCACATTTCCTTCTGAATTTTTAGCAATCTCTAGATATCCTTCTACTTCTGCTTCATCCTTCAGCATCCAAGTTTTACTATCTCCACTTACTGTTGCTTTATTCCAGAACTCATTTAACTCTCCTGTTGTTGGTTCTTTTCTGTTCTGCTTTGTCATGAATTGCTTAACAACTTCTTTCATTTGCTCATCGTCCATTGTAAATCTTGGATCGATTTCATCTGTTATTGTGCTCGCTATTCCTACCGAACTCTCAATGTCGCTTGAAATTGAATCGAATATAGATTGAAGGTCATCCAAATCACCTGCTCTTTTATACACATGTGATATACTCTCTAAGAATTCATTCCCTGTTAATCCATTTGCACTGACTGCTGTAAAATCATTCCCATAATATCGCACATCACTATGAAAATCGTATGGCATCTTATCTATTTCTCTAACGCCTTTATTATCTATCTTAGTCTCATCTAAGTTTTTATTAACCACGACTGGACTATCTGTAAATACTGTAGTACCCAAGTCATTTCCATAACCTACACCATGAATCTGCACACTTTTTGTTTCGCCTGTAGTCCCAAATAGTTCTCCATTATTTGCTGCAATATTCTGTGCATAATAGTTCGCTTCATAAGCTGTTGTATAAGTTGCAAGTCGTTCACGTGTACCACCTGAATTATATATCGTTGGCAATCCGTCTGTGAACACAATTACATGTTGGTTTGGATATTTTGCATATTCTAATATCTCTTCTGCTGCTTTTAGACCATCATTCAAGGCCGTCGCCCCACTGGCTTTCATACTATCTATAAATGTTCCTAGATATTCTGAACTCTCTGTATCCGACATTGGTTGAAAAGCATCTTTAATCGATGAGTCTAGTGTTATAGTTCCAATATCTTTTGGTTCTTCAAGTGCTCTACCATCTTCTTTTGCTACAGTAGTGTCATACATTACAATCTTATCTGTTTTTGATTCCACGCCTTCTTCACCTTCATCAGCGATCCAATCCTCAGCATTTCCCCAATCAAGTTTTCCACTATGCCTTGTTCCATTTGCGTAATCGCCACCGTTCCACTTTTCTCCATCAGCAACGTAATTTTCCCTACCCGCATTATTTTCTAAACTCATTCTTGCGTCATCGTCTTGCCAATCAAAATCGACGATTGCAATCTCACTATTTGTGCCCGCCATTTGAGCTATGAAATTGTTGGCTATACTTTTTACTGTATTCATTTGCGTCGCTAGCGAACCACTACTATCAAGCACTAACACGATACTTGCTGGGTTTTCTTCTTTTGTAACTTTTGTTGACCACGCTTGTAAGTTTATGTTATATTCACCATTCTCAAATGCATCTGTAACAGCTTCACCCGCTTCATCCATTTGTAAGCTAGTTTCTTTTGATACTTCTACATGATCTTCATTTTTTTGAGGCTGACTGTCCCCTGTCCCTGCATATGGGACTATTCCAGTCACAATATCCCCCGTAGGATCATCCACACCTCCATCCAATGGTGATGCCATTGAATACTGTTCTACGTTTGGTTCTGACACTATCGCCTTCATTGATGTAAATCCTGCATTTACATTTTGATCACTATTAACACCAAACACACCTGATGTTGTGGTATCTATTACATCTAGCTCGGTTCCTGATGCAACACTTCCTTCTGGAAGGCTAACTTGGAACTCATTGCTCCATCCACCGTCTGCTGGAATTGTAATCTGACTTCCATCTACTGGCTTAAAGGAAATTACAGTCTCTTTATCTACCTCTTTGGTTTGTGGTATACCATTTTCTACATAACTAAACTCTGGTTTTACTATCACAGCAATATCATTCGCAGTAATTTGAATAGGTGTTTCTTCGATTAATCTTTTTGATTTTGCATCGATTAAGTTCAAGATTTCTACTACTGCTGTCTCGCTCATAGAAGACTTGAATGATTCTGCCATTTGCTCATTACTAGCATCGAAGTAATTCAATACTGTAGTTGCCTCATTTGTATCAGCTGTTAATGCATTTCCGTAACCGATTGCAAAACAATTTACTTCATTACTTGATAAAGCCTGCGTTGTATCTTTTCCAATTGCTGTGTATCCACCATCTGTTAATACCACGATATTCTTACTCGTATCTTTTGCTTCAAATGCATCGTTTGCTTCTGTTAAGGCTGTCTCCATTGCTGTAACAGTAGTTCCTTTTCTATCGGCAGCAACAATGTCATTTTCAACATAGTCTTTTAAATAGTCTTTATCATCAACAAATACGAGTTGGTCTCTATTGTCTCTGGTACCATTTACTTCATCTGCTACACGAAGGATGGCAACGCTATCGTTTTCATCCATATTGTCGATGAATATTTGCAGAGCATCTTTCATCGCTTGTAATGCTGCATCACTTACTGAAGTACTTTCATCTACTATAAATACAGTTTGTGATGGTAATTCTTCTGTCTCGTTCTGCTTCGCATTTACATTTAATCCCACATTGTAAAATCCTGTGTTTGTATCGAATTCTACTGTTTGATTAGCTACCACGTCTGTAGTTGTTAGCGAATCTGTTCCTTGATTGGATAATCCATCCATTTTATAAACAGCTGTGTACTCTCTTGCATCAACTGTAAGTTCTCCAGCCCCTTCTATTTCTCCTCTGTTCACTGCTTCATTATAGGCATTCACAGCTTCAGCGTACGAAGTTTGAGCTACAACCAATGCGGCTGACTTACTGCTCACCTCACTGTTTGCCTCTTCCAATTCCGCTACTGCATCGTTTAATATCTTTAATTTTGCATCTACATCTGCACTCTTTATTGTGTTTTCTGCTGTTTTAGCTACTTGACTCCAATCTTCAATTGCTTTTTGTAAATCTGCAACAGCTTTCTCTGTAATAGAAACGTTGTCATTTGCTACTCGAAGAGATTCCTCAGCTCTAACTAGGTTCTCTTGTGCAATTCTCAGTGCCTCTTGTTTTTCTGCTGATGCTTCTCCGTCAACTTCACCTTGCGCAGTTGTCACAGCTGCTCTCGCTTGATCCACTACTGTTTGCGCTTCCTGCGCTACTGCTAGTGCTGCATCCCTTTTTACTTGTGCATCTGATAATTGGGCTGTGTACGTTGCTACATATCCCTCTGCTTCTACTTTCTTTTTCTCTTTCTCAGACACCAATGCCACTGCCGCTTCATAAGATACTCTTGCTGCTGCTTCCTCAGCTACTGCTGTTGCTTGCACCACTGTTGCCGTATCTAAATTGTTTTGTGCGATAGTGATTTCATCTTCTGCATCCTCCACTTTTTCAAATAACTGGTTCCCCTCTTTACTATTTGTTGCAAAAGAATCTATAATTCCTGATGATCCTGCCCCAACTGCCAAAATCAAAGCCATCGTCAACGCTGTACATCTCTTTACCAAATTTTTTCTTATCATAATTTGCTTTCTATCCTTTCCCCTTTTTCACTTATGATGCACGTATACTTCCATCTTTTTTCTTCAAATCACACCACGCAAGATATACGAATACTATTATATATATATTTTACTTTTTTACGGTCATACAACAGTCACACAGCTATCAAGATATACCTTTTTTACTTTTATCTGTAACTAAAATATGAACGACTAAAAGAAACTGAAGCTTCAACAAAGCCTCAGTTTCTTTTTACAATCCTTGCAAAATGATTTCTCATTTTTTAGTTATAGTCGTTCAGTTTATTTTAGTTCCATACAAGTCCATCAATAGATGTTGCTAAATCATTGATATTTGTAGATTGGATTACTGCTGCATCTATATCTATACTATTGAACGCTGCATCAAACTCTGCTTTAGTATATTCATTTCCTGCTGCATCCACCCATACTTCTGCTCCTTCAACTAATTTAGAAGTGATTTCTGGTGCTACTGTTACGGTTGTAAATAATGCTGGTGTAGTCACCCCAATTCCGCCATCTACAATACTTCCCTCTAAATTTCCAAGAGATAAATCTCCTACATATAAATAAATTCCATCACCTGTTTGTGTAGTTGCTGTATCACCTGTAGTTGGATCAACTTTCACCCAATTCTCACTATATCCTGATACTGTCGCGATATTTTCTAAAGAATCAATACCTGTTACTTGAATATAAATTCTTGAAAGTGGAGAGTCTGCTGCAAGTTCAACTGTAGGCTCTTTTGGTAATACACTTCCAGGAAGCACTTGGGTATACTCAACCCCTTCTATCCCTTCTTCAGACCAACTTGTTGTATTTTCTTGTACAGTATGATAAGTAGTTCCATCTTCTGTTCTTACTTTGTTATCTCCATCCATAACTGTGTTAAACTCTTCATTAGCATCTCTTCTTACTTGGTACTCAAATAGGTTTAATTTAATTTCCCCATCTTCATTAAAGTAATCATCGCTCATTGCAAATGTGTTCTTAACTGGCTCTGTTGATGCTGTCAACCAAGCTAATGTTCCTCCAATTGCTACTACTCCTACTAATCCCATTGCTGTAAGCATGGTTACTAATTTTTTCTTATTCATAATTTTCATTCCTTTCTTTTTGCTCTTTTGCTCATTGACTATGTACCTTTGTATCATATTATTTTACAGTCACACAATGGTCACACTAATATATTAATTTTTCATCTCTACCTATTGCTATCCTTAAGGCGCTGGGTAAGGCTCTGCTGTTACTCCACCCCATGGATCTGCTGCTGTCATATCTACGGTAAAGTTATCTGCTTGAACTGCTTCTGCTGTAAACACGAAATGGAAATTAATATCTGCCATTTCATTAGTCCATTCTAATTCTGGGACTTCTACTTTTTCCATGAATAAATCATTGTTAAATCCTGTAGCCGACCATACTCTTGGAGTTGTAGTTCCATCTTCTACACTATAAAATGTTGCACTGTTATCGCCTGCAAAACTATCTCCAGGTGCCATAACCCATCCATCTTCTACTGAATCAAACGCAAGTGCTGCTACTTTATCAATCACCTCTTGATCTGTTACTGTTGTTGAAACTCCGTTTACTTCTTTCGAAATCACAAGATCAAACTGCATACGAAGATATGCATCTGATGATGTTGATGGCATTGTAATTTCTGCTACTTTGATTAACTCATCTCCTGGTAAGACATCTTCATAATCAATACCTTCTTCTGCTGGCTCTTCTTTATCTAAATCTTCATACTCATCTAAGTCAATATCTACATTACCCATTGTAAATGTATTAGTACGAGTATCTTGATCTGTGAAGTATGCAAGAGTAGCCCCGATTCCTATAGCACCAATTAATCCTAGTGATGTTACTAACATCAATACTTTTTTCTTATTCATATTTCCCACCTATTCTCTTATTATTTGATTTCAATATTAAAATCCACTAATTTCAGTATATGCTTTTGCACCTTTATACTCTACGCCACCCACAGTTACAGAATTGTCTGCTGTATCTGTTCCTGATGCTTGGATTACTCCTGCTGTTACATCAATTTGTGGAATCTCAACACCTGTTGAAGCATTCGATGTTGTTGAAGGCTCTCCTACAGTACCTGTTGCATCAGTTCCTATTTTAATAGTTTCAAAAAGTGGTGCACTTGTAAATGTTATCATTGCATCTTTCTCAGCTTCAGACATTTCATCATCCAAATCACTTGCTGGCACAACTGCTTTTAGCATGTATACTCCATCCAAGATTTGCTCAGCTGAATCATCACCAAATCCACCAACTCTCACCCAGTCAGAACTTATTTCACCAACTGTTGTTTCATTACTCAAAGCATTCACAGCATCAATTCCCGAAACTTTAACAAACACTCTAGAACTTGGATATTCTCCTCTTAGACTTACAGTTGGATCCTTTGGAAGTGTCTGACCTGGCAATACGTTCACATAGTCAATTCCTTCTGTTACAGATGTATCACTGCCTGGAACTTTTGTCACTGGGTCAACAGAAGGATCTGTATTATATCTAGTCTCATCAACTGTCTTTGGATTTTCGTCATCTTTTAAAAACACTTCATTTACTTGCTTAACTGGTGTTTCATATAAGTCTAATTTAATTTTATCATTTCCATCAACATAATCAGGTCCCATCGCAAATGTATTTGTTACTGGTGATGTACTTGCTGATAAATACGCTAATGTTCCTCCAATTGCTACTACTCCTACTAGCCCCATCGCTGCTAACATTGTTCCTAATTTTTTCTTGTTCATAATCTTAATTTCCTTTCTTGAATTCCCTTGTTATTTTAGTTTATATTTCTTGGTATTAATATGTTTTACCAACTTATATTACTATTATAATTCCTCTTAGTCACACAATGGTCACATTTATTCTTCTTTTTTATCCAGTTTGCTTTTTTTCTTCAAATCTTTTTCAGACTTATCTGTTTCTTCTTTTGAAAAGATATCAGGTAAAAATGTTACCAAAATAATTACTACTAACAATCCACATATCACACCAATACCTATCGGTGTAGTTGCATAGATTGACACAAAACCTAGATAAGGTAT
>CAYJGW010000020.1:25095-32796 GCA_964369425.1 uncultured Lachnospiraceae bacterium | reverse complement strand
CACCAATACCTATCGGTGTAGTTGCATAGATTGACACAAAACCTAGATAAGGTATGCAAAACGTTGACTCACCTATAATGTTGTCGTAGGCTACTGGATTCGCATCCTCTGTAGCATTTGCATCACCTTTTGTAATAAATTGCTGTTCTTCCGTCTGCACTTCAAAAATGCGATGTGTTACCACTGTTTCTTCGCCTATATAGTAGGTTATAATATCTCCTACTTCCAACGTTGTCGGCTCCACTTTCGTATCTACTCCTATCATGGACCCCACTGGATATTCTGGTTCCATACTTCCTGAGAGTACTGCCATTGTTTCATATCCGAACACCCTTGGCAAGAGTAATACTCCTGCCAAAGCTGCTAAAATTATTATTAGTATTGTGGATATAATTCCACATATTGTTTTTAACATTTTAAATCCTCACAATTTAATGCTGCTTACTCATCAACTTCTATCTTATCAAACTCAGATTGAATAAAACTCAAAACTTCATCCTCTGTTGCATTTGCTGGAATTTTATTTCCTGCAAAGCAAGACTCCGAATATACATTAATCTCAAATGGCTCATCTGCATAATCCCCTGTAGCTTCTACTGCTACAGTTACCTCTGATGTAAGTGCTTTCCCATCTAACTGACCCAGATAGTACCAAAAACCATCATCACCTTCAGTCCATTCACCTGTTGCACCTGCTGCACTTGTTGTAACGCCTACATCACTTGGTGAAAGTGATAAGCGAACACGTACATACGCTGGATCTTCAACCATATTTTCAATCCGAATCACTTTTTGACCACTTGCTGATATTTCTTCTCTTATCTCTGTATCATGCTCTACTACATCAAAAGTATTTGTAACTGGCGAAGTACTCGCTGATATAAGTGCCCAAGTTCCTGATACTAACACTACTCCCACCAAAGCAAAGAGAAGTAGGCTTTTTAACTTCATACCTTTTATTTTTTCCATTTCGTCTACCTCCTCTCCTAATTAGCTTCTGCTCTTGGTAATGTTACTACACTGCTTGAAACCACATCACCATCTTCTAAAGTTTCTTGTTTTACTACTAATCCATTATCTGTCCACACATATGCATTTCTCACCATATCTGTATCAGTTTGGCTGTTTCTAGTATCTGGTTTATTTGTAAACTCAACATCTGCATCTTTATAAATATTCAAGTTTCCTTCTGCGTCTTCATCCATCCCTACAACAATTTGAATACCATCTGTGATTTCACTACTCTCTTTCACACTCTCTGTTGCAGTAGTATTTACCAATGCAACTCCCTGTAAATCATAGCGCAAAGCACTTTCTTCAGTTATGTTATAAGTTCCTCTAGGTAAGTTTTGTAAAATTGTTGCAGCTTCTTCCAACCCGTCATTCTTATCAATTCTTACTTCACGCTTCCATACTGTAGTTTCATCGACATTTGTTGTACTAGGGTCATCTAATCTCTCAATTGTAAACTGGAAGATACCGTCCCCTGCTTGATCTGTGTTAAGCAAGCTTGTTACAACCTTATTAATATCAATGCTTCCTGCGAGGATATTAACCAAATAATCTGCTGTTACTGCATATGTGCTTGCTGAGTAAGCTGCGTCTGTTTTGAATTTATCATCCACATACATATCTGGATTTTCATCAACCTTACTGTCATCTGTTCTTACCTCAACAGTTTTTGGTGTATACGTAAATTCAAACTTATATTCAACAGATTTTGATTCATCCGCTTCTTTATTAGCGATTTCTTCGTAAAGCGCTTGAATATCATATCCGTCATCTACTGCTTTGATTGTTTCTGTGTTTATTTTTCCGTTGATAGTCGTAACTTTCTTAATACTAGTAACTTCTATAGTTCCATATACTACTCCGTCAACTATATATTGATATTCTTTTGCGTCTTCGTTCCAAATATAATTACTTTCATCGTCGTCATCATCGTCGTCATCAACTAATGCATCAATGAAACTAATTCTACTATCTCCAATTACTTTGTCTGTTACAAACGTTTGCACACCCATATTATCACCAACAAATACTGTGTTTTCATCTGTAATAGCAATTTCATTTGTCTTAACATTTACTAATGGTTTTTGGAATTCTACTAAATCACTTCCATTTTCAGTTGTAATTGTAATTCCTGATTCTTCTCTATTGGTTTCAACAAGGTTTCCTCCAAGGAAGTCTTCTTTTGCAGTTACTGGAATAATATACTCCCATACTTCTTCACTCTTTTCTCTATTAGGAAGAACCGCTGCCTTTCCACTCCAGATAATATCAACCAAGCCATCTTTAACAACAATTTCCAGTTTCCCTCCATTAACTTCCCAAGTTCCACCTACTTCTGTTGCTTTTGCCGCATTACTATACTCTCCACCCATTGATGCATAGAATTGTTTTACTACTTCGTCCATTTGCTCAGCAGTCATTGTAAACTCTTCTGAAATCTGATCAACAATTTTCTCAGCATCTACAGTTGTACTTTCCATAATCAATTTACTAATTTGCGAGAAAATATCTCCTAGTGCTGATGCCTTAGTACCTTCGTAGGTGTACCCTGGTGCTACATAAGTTTCGAAAAATTCATTTGTCGTAATTTTAAATTCTTCACCATTTTCATCATACATAGGAACTTTTGATTTACCATCTCCTGATGTAAAGTAACCTACTGCATACATATTAACATTATAACTTGCTCCTGCACTCATCATGCTTAGGTCACTTGCTGCATTTGCTGCATAAGTAGCTGCATTTGCATCGTTATAACTTTTTACTATAGTTCCCTTTTCATTTACATATGCAGTTGGCTTACCATCCGAAAACACTACTACATGTATATTTTGAGGATACTTCAATTCTGTATCTTCTAAAATTAATTTTTCCGCCGCTTCTAGTCCTGCCGAAAGATTCGTATGATTTCCACTACCATTTGTTCCATATGGCTTCATTTTTTCCTCTGGCAAATCGTATGTCGTAGTTAACTCTGTAAAACCTTGTATCTCATCTGCTGTATTATGAAAACCAATAATTGCAATCTGGCTTTTGCTATCTGCATCTTTTTCTGCTGTAGCCAACTCCTCTGTAAATCCTTCTAAGGCTGTATGTGCTGTATCATATATTGTATCTTTCTTCGATGTCGTTGTATCTTCACCGGACATTGAACCACTTTGATCGAATACGACAATAATACTAGCTGGATTTTCTCTTTCCTTTTCAATTAATGATTCAGCTGTAAGTGTTATGTCATACTCTCTCTTGTTATATGAGTTAATATCTTTTGTTGTTGATGTCTTTGTAAAAGCTATATCATCTTCACTGTAAGTAATTTTCTCTGTCTCTACTGCTCTATTTTGTAGTGAAAGTGAAGCAATCTCGCTTACTTCTACTGCAACTGGTGAAGTTACAAATGCCACATCCATTCCATTCACTCCATATACTCCTGAAGCTGTTGCATCAATCACATCAATCAATCCTGTTGCATTTGTATCTAGTAATCCTGCTTGGAAAGTCTTTGACCACCCTGTTGCTGGAATTTCTTGTGCTCCATAGTTTACTGAGCTCTTTCCAGTTTCCGCAAAGTTTGTAATTACTGGTGCTGTTGCGTTTTCATCTGTTTCACCTACATACTCAAACTTTTCTGTAAGTGTTGCTTTGATGCTTTCTGCTGTAACTGCAACTGGTGTTGCTTCTGTTACTACCATTGATTTTGCATCGATTGCATTGATTACTTCTGTAACCGCTGTCTCACTCATAGCTGATTTTAATGACTCTGCCATTTGTGCATCATCTCCACCGAAGTAGTTTAATGATGTTAACACATTTCCATTTACATCTAATCCAGCGCCATATCCGATTGCAAAACAGTTGATTCCATTATCATTTAACGCTTTTACGGTTTCATCTTCAACTTGGCTGTATCCACCATCTGTTAATACTACGATGTTCTTACTAACGTCTGCTCCTGTGAATGCGTTATTTGCTTCCACTAAAGCTTTATTCATATCTGTATTTGTTGTCTCTGTTCTGTTTGCTGATTCAATTCCCTCAGTAACATATTTGATTAAAGCATCTTTATCATTCACGCCTGCAAACACAACTTTCTTACTTGCGTTCTTTGTACCTTCTACTTCATCTGCTACATGAAGGATTGCCACGCTATCGTTTTCATCCATATTTGCGATGATTGCTGTAGCTGCTGCTTTCATTGACTCTAATGCTACTCCACTTACTGAAGTGCTTTCATCAATTACGATTACTGTCTCAGAACCTTTTTCAGTCTTTGTAGTCTGTGCTGCATTTACATCTAACGTCACATTGTAAAGCCCGCTTGTATTTTCTACAAACTCAGCTGTTTGAGTTGCTGTTACTTCTATAGAAGATGTATTGTTATCCACTTGATTTGTAACACCCTCATATTTTTGTGTAGCATACTCTGTTCTTGTATCTACCGAAACCTCTTTTGCAACAATTTGATCCTCTGGTTCTACAGAGTTATTGTAAGCATCTTGTGCTGCTGTCAATGCTGTCTGCGCTGCCGCAGCTGCATTTGTCTTTTCTGTAACTGTATTCGCTGCTGTTGTCGCTGCGCTTATTGCTTGCTCTAATGCTGATTTTGCTGTTGCTTCATTAGCTACTGCTGTTGTAACATTAGCACCTGCTGTACTTGCTGTTGCTTTCGCTGCTTCTAGTTGAGTACTTAACGCTGTTGCTGCATTTTGCGCTTCTGTTACCGCTGTTGCTGCTGTTTGAACTGCAACCTCATCAGCCTCGTCAACTGTCAACTGTGCATTCTGTGCTGTTGTTACTGCTGCTTGTGCAGTTGCCAACTCATTACCTAGTCTTGTTACCTCTCCATCAGCTGTTGCTTTTTCTGTATTCGCTGTATTCAACGCAGCCACTGCTGCATCATAAGTAGCTTGTGGTCCTTTTACCGCCTCGTTTGCTGCTGTAAGCGCATCTTGTGCTGCTTTCAGTGCCTCGTTTGCTACTGTAAGTGCATCCTGTGCATCCTCCACTGCTTCTAATAGTTTTGCATCTCCCGAACCACCAGTCGCAATCGAATCTATAATTCCAGCTGAACCTGCGCCAACCGCTAGTACTAGAGCCATAGACAGTGCTACGCACCTTTTAAGTAGTTTCTTCTTAATCATAATATACACCCTACTCCTTTCTCTTTCTATCTATAATACATGCATATTTCTCATTCATTACCATTACTATAAAACTTACCAGTCACACACCGGTCACAAAAATTAACTTCATTAACTCTTTTTCAATCTTTTTTTAACGCCAGCGTTTCCCTTTGTTCACAATACTGCTACTATAGGAAAAACTGTTATAAATCAACAGATTTCCATCCTCTTGGCTTATAACAGCTTTTATACCTCATTTACAGAAAATGACAATTCTACTTTTCGGAATTTATCTTCCTTATAGTACTTCTTCTCAATTCTCTCTTCAATCTTATCCAGCGCAGTACCTGAACAATTTGAAATCAACATAATGTACTGTACTCCACTGTACCTTGCAACCACATCTCCTTCTCGAAGGGTAGCTAATAACGCTCTTTTCATGGTATCCATGCCTTTTTGCATCATATTAAGATAAGCTTGTGAATCCCTCTTAATATTGGCTCTTGGCTCTAAAGATACTAAAACCACATAACTAGTAGAGTTGATTCTCTTCATCCGACGCTTTTCTAGTTGATACGCTTTTCTGAATACCCCATATTCACAGAAAAAAGTACCACCTTCCACATCCTCTTCAATGTCAAGATCCATTTGGATTACTCCAATGTTCTCTTCTACTACATTCAATTGTTTATGTATCTCTTCGTAACTTTCCCTCAACTGAACTGATGGTCGCACGCCTAGATTCTCGTATAACAAAGACTCTGCTTTTTCATATTGTTCTTTTGCAAGATTGAACTTCTCTTGCTTTACAAGCGCATTGACCATATACGTATGTAAATTTTCATCTAAGTTATCTAATAGAAGGGCATCACTTACAATCTCCTCTATCTGTCCATAATCGCCTTCGTTTTCCAGTAACACCACTGCATCCTTAACTGCCTCTAAATACATCGAATGATAATACGTTTTTAATGTAGATATCCAGTACTCATCCGACAGCTTTGGCATAAACATTCCTTCATACTTGCCAATTGCTTCTAGTAGAAGGGATAACTTCTTCTCTTCATTCTTCTGCGTCGATGCTTTTTTCGATAACACCTCGAACTCTTCTGCATCAAGCACCACTTCCATATCGCTATTCCAACGATACCCTCCACGTTCTGTCTTGACAAATTCTACGCCGCCCCACTTTTTCTTCAAAAAGACGCGTAAGCGATACACGAGATTCTTAAGTGCCCCTGCCGGATTATCACTTTCTTCATCCACCCACAGGGCATCTACCAATTCTTGCACCGCAATAGTTCGATTTCTGTTGCAGATAAAATAAACCAACAACTTCGTTAGCATATCCGATCGAATATCTTCTTCATTTAACTGCACCTCATTATAAGACAACACCAAACGTACAAAGGTCTTAACTTCTAGCTTCTCAGCCCCTTGAATCATGCCTTCACTCCTCATATTCTCCCCCACACTTACATTTACCAACTATATCCTTTTTACTCCAATTTCCCTGTTCCTCAACGCTGTTACCAATTATTTCCATTGAAATCTTAATATAATTTAGATATATTATAGCATACGTATATCCCTCTGTGACCAATTCTTACGAAAATGAGAAGTTCGCAAAATACTTTTTTATGTTTTTGCTATTTTTTACATAAAAATCCCTTGCTTTTTTATGTAAATTCAACAAATATTTTTGTCTTATTCACATTAAAAGCAAGGGTTAGTTAACATTTACTTATCTTTTATAGATTCGCTTTTCTCTTTTTTACTACATATACTGCAATTCCAGCTCCGATTGCAAGCACTCCTGCAAGTATCCCAAGAATGATTGGCAATGTGTTAGCTTCCGCCTCTTGCCCAATTCCTTCTGCAAGTGGCACCTCATCATCTTCTAAATTTTCTGGCTCTGCATTTTCATCTTCCTGTGCTCCATCAGCTAATGGCACTTGACCATCTGGTACTGGTGTTGCTGGAGTCGCCGCTGGCGCTGCTGCTGCCGCTGGAGTCGCTGCTGGTGTTGCCGCTGCTGCTCCTGCTACAACTACTGTAGTTGTCTCTGTTACAATTGTTGGATCTGTACTATATACAAATGTAATTTCAATACCATTCTTCTCATCAATTACAGCACTTTGTGTTGCAACTGTCGCTGTATAACCTTCAATCGCTGGTGCACTTTCAAAGATTTGAGTTCCAAGTTCTGTCATTGCAACCTTTTGAGTTAAGATGATGTTCCCAAAGTCATCTACGTAATTAACTGAGTAAGATGCTTCATTAACGATTCTGTTGTATTGTGCTACAAAGTTCATATCCTCTGTTACAACAACCTGTGTCTCAAGACCTGTGTGCCCTGTTGACCATCCTGCAAATGTATAACCGTCTTCTGCATCTACTAACCCTGAGTAATATCCAAGATCTGCTATAGTTCCATTATAACTCACCTGCAAATCTTGCAAACTTTTACTTCCACCTTCGAATTCTCCATTTACTCCTGCTTTGAAAGACACTTCATACATCTGTGTTCCTGATGCTGATGCTACATTAGATGGAAGTAACATTC
>CAYJGW010000020.1:0-24995 GCA_964369425.1 uncultured Lachnospiraceae bacterium | reverse complement strand
ACTTCATACATCTGTGTTCCTGATGCTGATGCTACATTAGATGGAAGTAACATTCCAAGTCCCAATACCAATACACCAATCATCATCATATTGTTTTTATTCTTTTTGTTTTTCTTTTTTAACGCTACTAATAAAGATCCCATAATTACTGCTGCTCCTATTGCTAATCCCATATACAAGAAGATGTTGTTCTCATCTCCTGTCTTAATTGAACTACTTGTCGTCTGTGTTACTGTCGGTGCTGGATCAATTGTCTCAGCACTGAATTGAAGTTGAATACTTCCTTGTTGATTCATATAAGTGCTGTTTGTCGCACCATCAAGATGTAATACGATTCTAACACTTCCTGATTCCCCTTGATTCAAGGCATCAATCAAAATCTTGTTGTTAGCGGTCATAAGATCCGCCCCTGCTGATACTTCCACTGTCTTTCCTACTACTGCTGAAAAGAATGGTGCCGCTTCGCTGTTACGGTAGATGTTAAAATCATACACCGCATTTCCATCTCCACTAGCTGCGATATTATCTAGTAACGCTGTACTCATATAAAAACGTAGCTCATTTGGATCTTGATTTGTAATTGTAAAACTTACTTCTTTTGTCTCACCTGGTAATAATCCTGTAAAACCAGTTCCTTGTAAATCTGTTACAAATTGCTGTGAATTTCCATCAAATACAATTCCGTTTGTGGTTCCCGATGCTCCTGCATTCATAGTAGGCAGCAACGACATTACAGCGATTGTAAAGACTGTTATTAATTTTTTTATCTTCATCTCTTTACCCCCTCTTATTGCTGTTCTGCTATTCTTGTGATATTTCCTGAACCATCAAATGTAGCTTCCATACCCCATTGAGCTAGCATCGCTTCGTCAGCCGCTAATGTCTGTACTGTCTCTACTTCATAGTCCATGATAAAACTTAGATTTGCATATGCATTACTGTTCTCTGTCGGATCGGATAATACTGAAAAACTTGTCAAAAAGTCGCTTGTGCTATCACCTACAGATACTGGACTTTTATAATAACCATATACATCTTCCCCTTTTGTTCCATCTGCATTCACCTCTTCAATAACAAACCAGTCCGAATCATTCAGCGTATATTCTACTCCAGACTCAACATCGAAATACTTTTCCCCATCTTTTTGCCAGCTTCCATTGAGACGAATTCTCATATACCCATCCGTATCTCCAGTATTTTCTGCTGCAATTGTCATATCTACTGTACTACCAGGAACCATTCCCATAAACACCCCATCAATATGACTCCATGAATCTCCTTCGCCAGGTTCTGGTACAAATTGCTTTGCTCCTACCCCTATATTCGTTGCTGACACTTCTTGGTTAATCGGATTTGACGCCCCTCTGAACGCCGCATAAGTACTTCCCAAGCCGAATACTACGGCTACACTAAGAATAATAATCGACACTCTTTTCCATTTCATAACTTTCTTTCTCCTTTATTATATGATGTAGTTTTTTGCTACATAAGTGGTATTATATCTCTAACTTTAATAAAAGTTTAAACTTCTTCAGTCATACCGCAGTCACACGAAAGCAAAAAAACGGTCATTTTTGATAAAAATCCCAACTTTTTTTATTGTGCTACTACGTCTCTTTCTTCTATTAGAATGCCCTGCACGATAAATCGATCATCATCGGCGGCAGTACAAGTTGAAAGTGTGACTAACTGTGAATATTGATCGTATGGTACTCCCGTATCATAAAGGGATCCACTTTTCATTTCATCTAGATGTGCCATAAATTGGGCATCATCAGCAAATTGAAGGTTGTAGCATGGCGCATCTTCCGCAACCACTCTAGCACTTGCAATCTGATACTTCTTCACTTTTCCATCTGGTGTATAAATATAGAAATAAGGATTCGCCTTATAATACTCTTCACTTTTATACTCATTCAACGCACCAAACATGGAATCGTTTTGCATATTGTGACCATATACCACTGCATGCTTATCTGTAAATGTAGGTGCATTCCTCATATCCAAAAAGATGGTTCCATGATTACTTCTTCCACCATTAAAATCAGTCTTTAGATACTTTTGATTATCTACACCTGCCACAATCGGATAACTGATAATCTCTGGTTGATCAAAACGAAGCCACCCTACTGTATCTGGGTTAATAGCTGTTAAAGCTTCAAAGTCATAGACATAAGTCTCATACGCTTCTATTGGTCTTTCTTGTTCATCAATCGCAATTGCATTGATTTCTTCATAGGTAGCATCCCCTTTTTCATACTCTTGCCACATAGTAAATAGCTGAAATGCCGAAAACACAAACACACCAATACAGATGAGCAGTATGGGAATATGCCAGTAGGACTTTTTTTCCCCTTTATTCCTTCTACCTCTCCTTGGTTTCTTACTCTCCATGTTTTGGTTCCTTTCCTTCTCTAAACATCCTCATCATTGTATAGGTTAAAGACAATTCATTTTCTTGGTCTGCTGGAATCTCCTCTCGCTTAACCCATACACCTTCTGCTAACTCTTCTTCATCCAGTGAAATCTCATCTTCTCCATCCAAATCAGCAAAAAATCCTAATAACAGACTTTGGGAAAATCCCCAAGGTTGACTTCCTGCATAACGAAGGTTCTTCACCTTCACACCTACTTCTTCTAGCACCTCTCTATGTATCGTCGCCTCGACACTTTCACCGATTTCACAAAAACCTGCTATTAAAGCGTATCTGGTAAATGCGCGATTGGCATATTTCGTTAGCAATATCTTATCCTTATTCACCACACCTACAATGATAGCTGGGCAAATCTTTGGGTAATCGACCATTTTGCAATTCGTACACTGCATCGCTCTTTCTTTTTCATGCACTTGCATCTTTTCGCCGCAGCCCCCACAGTATACTCGGCTGTTGTACCACTGATACAAGTGTAATGCAGTGATTGCTGCAA
Source organism: uncultured Lachnospiraceae bacterium (assembly GCA_964369425.1). Lineage (GTDB taxonomy): Bacteria > Bacillota > Clostridia > Lachnospirales > Lachnospiraceae > CAUPWF01. The sequence goes on along the minus strand of CAYJGW010000020.1, from coordinate 22,067 downwards.
ATCTAACCCACTGTGTTTCATACTCTCGCAGAACTTTTACATCCTCAAAAGCAACTTTATCAATTCTTTCTATCTCTATTTCATTCTCTAACTCTACTTTATTCTTATCTAATAGCAGATACACACCACAATCATCCACTGCAAACAAATATACGAGTCGATGCAGGGATTTATTAAAAAATTCCTGCATCTTCTCGTAACTAATCATTTGTTTGGCTTGCCCTTCTTGCCCTTTCATCATCAACACTTGATTGCGCTGAAATAAAAACACAAGATCAGACGCCTTTGGTTTTCTCGGTGTATACTCATTGCTATAGACAGAACTTCCTATGTCTTGTAGCATCTTCTTACCTCAATTTCATTATTCTGTCATTCGATTCACACCATAACCTAATCGAATCTTATCTTTCCACTTATCGTTCTTCTCTAATTTTGCTCCTAGTCTTCTATTCAACATCTCTTCAATATCTCCATGACAATCTGGAAATATCATCAAAAATTGTGATTCTGAATAGCGGCAAGCCACATCTTCTTCTCTAAAACACTCTTTTAATAAGCATTCTATGCAATTCATACCATCTTCTGTATTACCTTCTTCTAGCTCCAACGAAATCAATACGATGTATCCTGTAGATCCATCCCGTTTTGCGCGTCGCCTCTGTAATTGGTAAAATCTTTTAAACACCTCATAATCACAGATAAACACGCCATTGACATCGCCTAAATTTAATTCGTCTTTGATTAATGCAACACTCTCTTTCATACGCTTTATCCCTTTTCTATATATATTATCGCTCTTTTTACACTCGAACGCCTACGATTCCTGTTACTATCATATCTCACAATTGTCACACGGCAGTCACTCGAACATCGTTTTTCTCATTTTTTTAGTTGCATTTTCATCATTGTGCGTAATACAAAATCCTTTGGTAAAAATGGTGCAATCCCTAGCATAATCCTTTGGAATATTGAAACACCTGCTATTACCGTCAGCTTTCCTTCTAACATTCCTTCATATCCAGCCTTTGCTATCACCTCTGCAGGTGTCGTCTTTTTAAACGCTTCTGTATTCCCCATATCTGCCACTTTCGCAAATCCACTCTCTGTCGCTCCAGGCATTAAAGCCGTCGCCGTCACTTCTGTCTCTGCTACTTCTTGTGCAATTGCTTGGGTAAATGAAGTCACATAAGCCTTTGTCGCAAAATACACCGCTTGCAATGGACCTGGTGTCTTTGCCGCAATAGATGACGTATTCAATATCTTACCTTTATTCAATGACACAAACTCTGGCAAGAATAACCTTGTAAGTTCCGTAAGGGCTGTGATATTCACTTGAATCATCGCCATATCTTTATCCAAGTCCCTCTCATGAAAATATCCTTGTCCGCCAAACCCAGCGTTGTTCATCAAGTACTCCACTTGAATGTTCTTGCTTTTTACTTCTGCATAAATCGCTTTTGCTGCTCCTGGCATGGATAAATCTTTTGATATCACCAACACCTTTACGCCGTATTCACTTTCTAGTTCTTCCTTTATATAATCTAACTTTCCTTTACTTCTAGCCACCAGCACCATGTCTCCACCATTTTTTGCATGTAAAACCGCTAATTCTCTCCCTATTCCACTAGAAGCCCCTGTAATCAATGCCACCTTATTCATCTCTATACTTCCCTCTCTTTTTAAAACCTATTACGCATTATGCTTGTTCCAAAAATGCTTTATACCCTTTATACGCTTCATAGATATCCGCCTTGCTACAAATCTCATACGGTGCATGCATGCAGAGCACTGCCACACCACTATCAATCACTTCCATTCCATATTGTGCCAAAATATAAGCGATTGTACCTCCCCCTCCTGCATCCACTTTTCCAAGTTCTGCAAATTGATACGCAACCTCGGCATCATCAAATATTCTTCTCAACTTTGCCACAAATTCTGGATTGGCATCATTCGTTGTATTCTTCCCTCTTGCACCAGTGTACTTGTTAAGAGCCATTCCTTTCCCTATAAATGCTGTATTCTTCTTTTCAAACACTTCTGGGAAAGACGGGTCAAATCCCGCACTTACATCTGAAGATAACGCCAGCGAATTCGCAAGTGTTCTTCTCACTAACAACTGTGAATCCCCTTCTGTCAACGCCAAAAGCTCTGCAACTACATTCTCGAAAAATCTTGAATGCATCCCCGTTGCACCCGTACTACCAATTTCCTCTTTATCCACAAGGATGCAACAGCTCGTTCTCTTTACCTTCTCCATATCCAAAATGGCAAATAGCGATGGAAATGCACACACTCTATCGTCGTGTCCATACCCCATAACCATACTTCTATCAAGTCCACAATCTCTTGCTTTCCCTGCCGGAACAATCTCAATCTCCGCTGACAAGAAATCTTCTTCCTCTATCTGATATTCCGCTTTTAAAATACTCAGAATATTCTCCTTAACTGCTTCTTTACTCTTTTCTGCCTTTTCTTTCTTCTCTCCGTCTTTCACTTCTTCTACTAGCGGACGATTTCCTATCAGCAGATCCAACTTCTCGCCTTCAATTACCACACTCGCCTTCTTCGTCAACTGATCAGCCGATAAGTGAATCAATAGATCCGTAAACGCAAACACTGGATCCGTATCCTTTTCACCGATACAGATATCTACTACCGTACCATCCTTCTTTGCCACAACTCCATGTAATGCCATCGGCGTTGCCACCCACTGATACTTTTTGATTCCGCCATAATAGTGGGTATCTAAGTACGCCATACTGTCCGACTCATACAATGGATTCTGCTTCAAATCCACTCTCGGCGAGTCGATGTGAGCTCCTAAGATATTCATTCCCTTTGTAAGCGGCTCTTCTCCTATATGGAACAAAGCAATCGTCTTATTCATCCCCACTGCATACACCTTATCTCCAGGTACCAAAGCTTTCCCCTCTCTCACAACATCTTCAAGAGATACATAACCTTCTTTTATTGCTATAGTAACTGTAACATTTACACATTCACGTTCTGTTTTCCCTAAATCCAAGCACTTCTTATATTTTTCATTCACTTGCTTTAATTCTTCTAATTGCAATTCATCATAACGCTTCCATGTCTTATCCATAGTCTTCTCCATTATTCAATTCTCCTCTATCGTACTGCTCATAATTATATCATCTTTTCATCTTTTTTTACAATTTATTTTTAATATCTATTTTCTCGCCTCTTGTTTTTTCTTCCACTTCCCTATATACTCATATTTATGACTATATTTTTTACATACTTAGGAGTTTTTATATGACACCCTCTTTATTAGAAGGAAAGATTCACTCTGGGATTCTCAGATTTGCCTTTCCTATGTTTTTTGGATATTTATTTCAACAATTATATAACACCATCGACGCTATCATCGTCGGAAACTTTCTTGGCGATGTAGAACTCGCCGCTGTAACAGGAACTGGATCCTTAATTTTCTTACTCACTGGATTTGTACTCGGTCTATACAGTGGTATCGACGTACTTGTTGGAACCTATTACGGTGCAAAAGACACCAGTAGCATCAATAAGACGGTGCATACTGGTGTCTTGTTCGGTTTGGTTTCTGGAGTTATACTTACCATACTAGGAGTTGCACTAGCGCCACTGCTTCTTGATTTTATGGATACACCTGCTGAAGTATACGATTCCGCACTTATTTATCTTCGTACCTATTTTGCTGGAATTCTATTCCTATCCTTGTACAACGCTGTCTGTGGAATCTTTCGTTCGCTTGGCGACTCAAAACGTCCCTTGTATTACTTGTTCGTATCCTCTGTTGCTAATATTTTGCTAGACCTTCTATTTGTAGGTCCTATGGGACTTGGAATTGCTGGTGCTGCACTAGCAACTATCTTAGCGCAATTACTGAGTACTGTATTGGCTTTTGTTCGTTTATGCCGAGTGAAAGATACTATCGATTTTCAATTTCGTAGTCTTGCATTCGATCCAGTGATTCTGCGAAAGATTATTCAGATAGGTCTCCCTGCAGGTGTACAAAATTCTGTAATTGGATTTGCTAATGTAATCGTCCAATCTAGCATCAACTCTTTTGGTGCCGCCGCAATGGCTAGTAATGGCGCCTATGCCAGAGTGGAGGGATTTGTTTTTATTCCAATTCAGTGCTTTTCCCAAGCTTTGACTACTTTTGTAAGCCAAAACTTAGGGGCTGGTAATATCGAGCGTATTAAAAAAGGTTGCCGTTTTGGCATCATTTTTTCCTGCCTATGTGCTGAGTCCTTCGGTTTATTATACTTGCTATTCGCACCTTACGTCCTAGGATTCTTTGGTGGCGGTGAAATTGTTATCCAGATGGGAGTAGAGCGTTCTACTATCGCTACAATTTTCTATTGCTTTTTGGCCTATGCTCACATTATTTCTAGCATCCTACGAGGAGCTGGCCGAACCAAGACACCAATGCTAATCATGTTAAGCATTTGGTGTGTACTTAGGGTCACCTATATCGAACTAGTTGCGCATTTTACAGATAACATCATCTTAGTGTACTGGGCCTATCCAATCACTTGGGCATTTAGTTGCATCTTCTTCTTTTTATGTTATCGTAAGCTCTTGAAAGATTTAGACCATTACCAGATGCTATAGTAGATTTTGTAAACTATTATAGTTCATATGTTTTATATTCTTTACCTTCAATGCTCTTCCATGATATCAACCCTTCTGATATCACCATATATCCATGTTCGCTTTCTTCTTTTGGAAGAGATACTGATCCTGGATTCATATAGATGAAATCACCGCAATCCTCACACGCTGGCACATGGGTATGTCCATTTAGTAAAATCATGCCTTTTGTCAGCGTTCCTGAATTTTCTGGGTTAATCGTATGTCCATGTGTTGCATAGATTAATCGAGTATTCCCACGCTTTCCTTCTACACCTATGGTTGCATATTCTGTCATGATAGGAAATTCTAACACCATTTGATCCACTTCTGAATCACAATTCCCTTTTACACATAGTATGTCTTCTTTCATTTCATTCAACATGGCAAACACTTCTTTTGGCGCATACTCTTTTGGAAAATCATTTCTTGGTCCATGATATAAAATATCGCCCAATAACAACAACTTATCTGCCCCTTCTTTTTTAAATGCTTCCACCATTTTTTTGCAATAATACGCTGAACCATGTATATCTGATGCTATCATCCATTTCATTTTCTAATCCTCCTATTTTTCTTCATTTTATTCTTTCTTTATTTATTCTTTCTATATCCACTATTTTGTTTCTTGTTCTAGTCGTTTGATATATTGCGCAGAAGTCACAACCGACTCTACATAACGCTTTTTCAAGTATAGAAACTCTTCTAAATCCATCAGTATGTGATATAATTTCGCCCTTGCCTCAAAATCATCTCTCGTTTTTGGTAACTCTTGCTCTCTCATTCTCTCAAACATCTCTTCAAAAGACGAAATAGCATCAATTGGATCATTCAATTCCAGTACTTGCCCTTTAATCTCGTACAGACATTCCGCCACCATTTCTGCTTGTTTTGGCATTTTACTAATCTTCTTCACCTCATAATGTAGACCTTCTAAAATCTCACACTGCATCAAGCGCATTTCAAAGTAGTGAACGTAATATTCTTTATCTTTATTAAATGTATTTTCCTTATACTCAAATGACAACTCTAGAAAATGTTCGATATGTGCTTCTAAAATCTTGATATCATTCCACACATTTCTCTCCAATTTACCATTACGCAAATAATCTGCAATCAATCCAAGAATCACCTCTAGGTAATGTTCTGTGTATTTGATATTATGAATCAATCGCTTTTCGCTATTGTTATTATTCCCAAAGCTATTCAATAACATTGCAATCGATATTCCGATAACAACAAGTAAGAATTCATTTAGAATAAATTCTCGACTAAAATCATGAGTGATTAAAAAATGCGTACCAATTACAGCATTTACAGATAATGTGGCTTTGATTCCCGCCATCTCTGTAAAGAATACTACAATCAGCATAAAAACTCCAAATGCAATCACTATGTTGTCTACACGTGGAAACACGACAAATGCTACAACTGTTGCTCCATAAAAGGTCAAAATACGATATGCGGACAGCCGTATAGTCTCCAACTTAGTTGTCACAAGCGTCAACATTGTAATAATTCCCGACGATGTTGCATTATCCAACTCCAAATACATTGCGATAAAAATCGCAATACTACTTCCTATCGCTATTTTTATCGCCTGCAAAAGGCAGACCCAATATTTTTTTCTTATCTTTGCATTCAATTCTTCTCGTTCCTCAATTTTCTTTCTTTTATAATATGTTTATCCCTTGCTATACAAGATTTACGCTTTATTGCACATTTGATGCGACTACAACCGCAGCCCTCGATATCGATTCAGCATGGCATAGATTTCTACCGTTCTTGGGAGTACAAGATTTCCTGGTATTCTATCTCCCTTCAAAATCGCTTTGATTCCTCTTTTTTCTATAGAGTTCAGCATCTCATTTATTGCCATTGCAATGTTTTTATTTCCATCGAATACTTTTCTGTCCAAATACTCTAGGATACTTACTAAACATTCCACTTGTTCTCGATCCACCACTTGTTCCAACAGTCTTAGATCCACTTCTTCTCTATCAATCATAAATCCATCCGTCCCAAAGGTCTTCGTCTTTACGCGCTCACCTCTAATCACTTGCTTAGGCTTGCGACTTTCTAACTGCACACTTACATCATCTGCTGTTCTAATCTGATAAGGAAATGCTTCTGCCTCTGCCTTTGCCATTGCTGTGATATCAATAGGCTCGTATTCATCCATCTGCAAAATTGTATCTGCTATATGAAAATATGCCCCAGAGCTTCCCGCCACCATAATTGTTGACACATCGAATTTTTCGTGCAATAGTCTAGCTCTTTCGATAAATGGAATAATCGGCTCTTTCTCTTTGTGTACCACACGCTGCATCAACTCATCTCTCACCATAAAATTTGTTGCACTGGTATCTTCATCTATCAAAAGGGCGCTGACTCCTGCCTCTATCGCTTCTATCACATTAGCTGCTTGCGATGTACTTCCACTAGCATCTTCTGTTGAAAATGAAATCGTGTCTTTTCCATTTGGAAGGTTGTTGATAAATAGGCTGATATCAACATCTTTTATAGAACGTCCATCTTCTGCTCTAATTTTCATTGCATCTGCATCTGTAATCACATACTCTCTACCGTCTCCTGGAATGTGATTATAAACACCTCTTTCCATGCCTTTTAACAAGGTGGATTTCCCATGATATCCACCTCCCACTATTAATGTGATGCCTTTTTTAATCGCCATTCCCGTTACACTTCCTCTGTGTGGTAACTCCAATGTTAATTCCATACTTTTGGGACTTACAAATGGAATCCCCTCTTTTAGCATTGTTTGGCGCACACCATCAATTCTCGGCAATATCGCACCATTCGCTACAAATGCCAAACACTCTCTTTTCTTTAGTTCTTCACGAATGTAAGTTTGATCAACTGCCAACTCTACAAAACTTTTCAAAGTTGCTTTATCAATATTTTGAAAACGCAAACCTTTCTCGACGCAAATCGGCAAATAGTCACATACGATTTTTTGAAATTCTAATGCATTGATGGTTCTTCCGTTAGCTGGAAATCCTACTTCAAAACGTACAATAACATCACCTGTAGATGGATTGATCTGACAACCTGTCCGCTCTAGTACCTCTTGTCCACATCTTGTAACCATCATCACTCCGCTTTTTCCTGACCCCTTTGCTCGGTTTGAATATTTTCCAATCTCTTTATAAAAGCTTCTCAACAGAAAGTCTTGCGTTGCAATCCGCTTTTCTTTTGTATTGTAAAACTCTTGCGGAATTTTTGCATACTTTGAACTAATGACTATACTTAACTTAGAAGGTGCTGCAAATGGATCCCCTTGTACGTGTTCAATGTTCAGTTGATATCCATGAAACGAAAAACTTCCCTTCAAGCTTTTATACGCCGAGTAACTCTTTCTCTCAATTTGCTGTAACGATTGCAATAATGTCTTCATCTTATCCCTCCTAATCCACTTTTCTCAGTTTCCCTGTTTTTGAATTTATAATAAAACCTTGAATGCTCACATCTTTTGGTATCAATGGATGCTCTTTCAGCATATCCACCGAACCTCTGACCGATGCTTCTTCACTTTCAAATCCTCCAAGCCATTTATCAAAGTCAATTCCACCATACTTTAAGATATTAATATCTTTCTCGCTAATCCCTCTTTTCAACATTGCTTCGTGCATCTTTTTACTATTGAGAGCCCTCACTCCGCAGTCGGTGTGTCCTATCACCATAATCTCAGACACCCCTAGTTCAAAAATTGCAACCAAAAGACTCCTTACCACACTACCAAATGGATGGGTGATTACTCCCCCAGCATTTTTTATAATCTTCGCATCCCCATTCTTTAACCCAAGTGCTGCTGGTAGTAATTCTAGCAACCTTGTATCCATACAAGATACAATCGCCAACTTTTTATCTGGATATTTGCTTGTCTCATAATCAATGTAATTCTCGTCTTGTACAAATGCTCGGTTAAATTCAACGATTTCTTCTATAATCATAAACATCCTTTCTTTTACAAAGAACCAAGGGTCACTCCCTTGGTTCTAATATTCTACAGACCTCGTGAAATGATCTTCTCATCTGAACCAGTATCTGATTTAGCTGTGGCTTATCATATAAATGTTGACAAAATAGTTGCTTTAGTTTTCGCAAAATTGCTTTGCCCCCTCATTTTTGTTCACTATTTATTATATGCGATTTATAATCATCTTGTGAATCGGATCTCCCATGGATGAGAATTTTTCCTCATATTCTGTCATAATGTTTCCTTCATTTAATATTGCATCATTGTGAAGATCATAGCTATGTGCGATGATATCCCACTTTGATTCCCCCACTTCTTCCAATGAAAAATCAAATAATTTTCGGTTATCTGTCTTAAATTCTACAACACCATCTGGCTTTAAGATTTCATCATACCGCTCTAGGAACGTCCCTGAAGTCAACCTTCTCTTCGCATGTCGAGCCTTTGGCCATGGGTCTGAAAAATTCAAGTATATCTTGCTCACTTCATGACGTTCAAATACTTCTTCTATATTATTAGCATCCATGCAGATGAAACGAATATTGCTCACCGATGCAAATTCATCTGAATCTCTTTTTTCAAGTGCTCTTACTAGCACACTTGAATACCTTTCAATTCCTATATAATTAATCTCTGGATTCTCTTTGGCAAGGCTTAAGATAAACTGCCCTTTTCCCATGCCCACTTCTATGTGAATTGGTTGCTCATTTCCAAAAACAGTTGCCCATTTTCCTTTTAATTTCGGTGAATCTTCTTCCTCTATCGCAAACTTATGGTTAGCTATACACTCCTCTGCTCCTGGGATGTTTCTTAATCTCATATTGCTTAACTCCATTTCTAAATGTTCTACTATGAAATATCATATGATAAACCCTATAGCTTGTCAATGTTATCCCTTTAATACGCTTTAACTTCCCTCCACCTACTCCTATATTTTATGACCACTGTATATACAATAACTAATTAATTCTTAAATTATATTAAATTTTTGTAAGTTTTTACTATATGTTATTTTAAAAAATGGGTGTATGATAAAGTATATGTGATTTATTTCATATTTAATAGGAAAGGAGAGGTGTTATGGAAGCTATTGTTTCAACACTTTCTGAAATTGAGCAAACAGCCATATCCATTATTAATCACACTGAGGTTTCAAAGAAGGAATACGAAGAGGAGATTCAGCAAAAAAGACGCGCCTTTGATGAAGAACTTTCAAAAAAAACCGAAGTAGAACTTTCTAAGATTAAAAAAGATATGCAAAAGACACTTGATCATGACTTGAATTCACTCAAGGTTAAAAGTCAACAGACCATCTTGGCGATCGAGCAAGAATATCGGTTACAAAACGAAGCGTATGCTGCACAAATTTTCAACCGGATCATCAGGGTGTAACGTATGAATGGTCTATTAAAGTACGGAGGACTCTCCACAAAAATTCGAGCCATGAGCTCACGATTTCTCTCAGCAGAAGATTATACTACCTTGGCCAATTCTTCTACTGTTTTAGAAGTTATCACCTATTTAAAAGAGCATCCCTCTTACAGCAAAGTCTTTGAACCCTATGACGAAAAGCTGCTTCACCGAGGCGATGTAGAAAAAGAACTGATACAATCGTTATATCACGATTACAGTAAACTTTACAATTTTGGTGATAGCCACGTTCGTAAATTTCTTAAGTTATACATGAAGCGATATGAGATTGATCTGATTACTTATTGTTTGAGAATTGTTTCAAATCACTATGCTGAACCTTTTGATTTGAACCACAAAACAGATTTCTTTCACAAGTATTCCCAAATATCAATTCCAAAATTAATCGCCTCTGTCAGCGAGGAAGATTTTATTAATCAGCTTCGTGACACGGAATATTTTGCGCCTTTATACACCGTATATCAAACCGGTGCTGCAACTTTGTTCGATTATAACCTAGCACTTGATCTCTATTATTATAAGTCAACGTGGAAAGAACAAAAGAAACATTTAAAGGAACGAGATCAAGAAATTTTCACAAAAGATATAGGAACTAAGATTGATTTATTGAACTTCCAGTGGATCTATCGCTCAAAAAAGTACTATAGTATTTCATCGAGCGATATCTACGCTATGATTATTCCGATTCACTATCACGTCAGTAGACAGGTGATAAAAGAATTGGTAGAAACGCCAACCGTAGCTGATTTCATCAAGCTTTATAACGATACTTATTACGGCAAAAGAATTACTCCTGAAAAGATGGGTGAACATTTTGCTGGGCAAGATTCAAAAGATGGTTTTCATTTAGAAAAGATGTATCACGCTTATCTCTCTCGCCTATATGCGACTGACAGCCGAAAGCATCCCCATTCTTTAGCCCCAATTAATCGGTATCTTTATGTCAAAGAGCATGAGATTATGAAAATCACAACCGTACTCGAATGCATTCGCTACGGAATTGGCCCAACTGAAACACTAAACTACATTGGAGGTAATATGCAGTGATTGTAAAGATGAAGTTTTTAAGTATTACAGGTCCCAAATGGGATTTTGACCGAGTGACTAACACTTATCTCTCCAAATACGAAACTCAACTTGAAAATGCGTTGTCCGAGTTAAAAACTGTAGATAATCTAACACCTTTTACAGACCACAACCCTTACAAAGACGCATTAGCAAAAGCGGAAGAATTCTGCGCTCATATCGACGAGTCAAAGATCAAACCAGATTCGGTGGAACGCACCGATCAAGAACTCTTTCAATTAATACGTGATACCAATCACGATTTCACTGAGATTCGTATGCGTGAAAACCGTCTAAAGGCAGAAAAAGAAAAGTTGGTTGAAAAATTGCAAATCATTCAGCCATTCCGAGCTTTTCAATTCGACTTACATTCTGTTCTACAATATAAGTATGTAAAGTTTCGCTTTGGACGAGTACTATTAGATTATTATCATAAATTAGAAAAGTATATCTATGAGGACTTAAACATCATATTCTTAGAAGGTGGTCGCGATGCGAACTACGTATACGGTGTATACTTCGTATCAAAAAGAGAGTCAGAGCGCCAAGATGCAATTTTTAAATCTATGCACTTTGAACGACTATTCCTTCCGGATGAATACGATGGAAATCCTTATGAAGCAGCAATTCGATTGGAAAATGACATCCAAAAGATTGAAGAAGAATTAAACTCTATGGATTCCATCATTGCTGAGATGCTAGAAAAGAAAAGCCCACAAATCTTAAGTGCTAGAGATGCTTTACATGAGCGAAATGCGAACTTTGAATTGAGAAAAGTCGCTGCTTGCGTAGAGGATAAGAATGATAACTTTTACATTTTATGTGGTTGGATGGCTGAAAAAGATGTGGAAGATTTCTTAGAAGATGTAAAAGATGACCCAAATGTATTTGTCGTTGTAGAGGATGATAAGAACAAATATTTTGGCGAGCCTCCTTCCAAGTTAAAAAATCCAGGAATCTTCAAACCTTTTGAAATGCTTACCAAGATGTACGGCATGCCAGCTCATAACGAGATGGATCCTACCATCTTTATCGCACTTACATACACCTTTATCTTCGGTGTCATGTTTGGAGATCTTGGACAAGGAGCAATGCTCTTCATTGGTGGCGCCTTAATCTATAAATTTAAGAAGAATAACTTAGCAGCTATCATTTCTATTGCTGGTATCTTCTCTATGTTTTTTGGCCTTATGTTCGGTAGTGTCTTTGGATTTGAGAATCTCATTCCTGCCTTTTGGCTACACCCAACAGCAGCTATGACTGAATTACCTTTTGTGGGTAACCTAAACACTATCCTTGTAGTCGCAGTCGCTTTTGGTATGATCCTCATGTTGGTATCTATGATATTTAACATTATCAATGCAATCAAGGCACACGATTTGAAAGAAGTCCTATTTGAACCAAGTGGAGTGGCAGGTTTTGTATTCTACCTTTCCCTAGTAGTCACAATTGTGTTGTATATGACAGAAAATCCTTTACCTGCTACTATTGTTTTAGTAATCATGTTTGTGATTCCTTTGATTCTAATGTTCTTCAAAGAGCCATTGGTTAAAAAATTACAAAAGAAAACCTACAAGACCGACAGTCTTGGACTGTTTATCGTAGAAGGATTTTTCGAATTATTCGAAGTACTACTCACATATTTTTCAAACACCCTTTCCTTTATCAGAATTGGTGCATTTGCGATTATCCACGCAGCTATGATGCAAGTAGTGCTAATGTTGGCCGGTGCTGAAGTTGCCGGTGGCGAAATCAACTGGGTTGTTGTTGTACTTGGAAACTTATTCGTTTCTGGTCTAGAAGGACTCATCGTTGGTATTCAAGTGCTTCGCCTTGAATATTACGAACTTTTCTCTCGTTATTACAAAGGAACTGGACGAGAATTCAAACCTTATATTCAAAAAGAAAAAAAATAAATATCAAACTTTTAGGAGGTCAATTACCATGACATTAACAGTATCAATCACATTAATCGTAGCATTATTATTAAGTATTATTCTACCATTTGGATATTATCTAATCGGAGAAAAGAATCAAGGACGTTACAAAAGAGCAATCGGAACTAATACATTTTTCTTCTTTAGCATTATTCTAGTTGCCACTATTATGTTGTTTGCTGGTGAGCCTGTTCACGCTGAAAATGTGCCACTTGCTGAAGGAGTCGAAGTTGTTGCTGCAGATGCTGGTCTTGCTACAGGTCTTGGTTATATCGCAGCCGCTCTTGTTACTGGTTTTTCTTGTATCGGTGGTGGTATCGCCGTAGCTAGTGCTGCAAGTGCTGCTCTTGGTGCTTTGAGTGAAGATTCTAGCATTCTTGGAAAATCCTTAATCTTCGTTGGTCTGGCAGAGGGTGTATGTCTTTACGGACTTGTTATCTCTTTCATGATTCTCGGAAGCTTGTAAGCCTATGAAAATGTATCTAATTAGCGATAACGTGGATACTCATACGGGTATGCGCCTTGCCGGAGTGGACGGCTGTGTCGTTCACACAAGGAACGAATTACGTGCTGCTTTAGACAGCGCCATCGCTGATCCAGAGAACGGAATCATACTCCTGACCGAAAAGTTTGGTGTAGAATTCCCAGAATTAATCAACGATGTAAAACTAAACCGTAAACTTCCACTTATCATCGAAATCCCAGACAGGCATGGAACCGGTCGTAGACCTGACTTTATCACTTCATATGTAAATGAAGCTATAGGATTGAAATTGTAAGCGAAAAATGTAAAAAGAAGGTGACAGATTTGACATTAGAAGAAAAAATAGAACATTTGCGCAAAGCAACAATGGAAGATGCTCGCGCTGATGGCAATCGAATTCTCGATCAACACAAAGCCTCAATCGATCAAATATTTGAGGACCACAAAGAGACTGCTCTTAGACAGGCGCAGCTCTCGATTAAGACTGAGGAAAACAACTCAAAACAACAACAGAACAAAGTACTTTCTACTACTTTAGTAGAATTAAAGCGGGAGCAAGGGCGTACCCAGTCTCAACTAAAGAACCAGTTGTTTCAAAAGGTTCGAAATCTAGTGGATGATTACATGAAATCCCCTGCTTATGCCGACTTATTAGTAAGCTATATGAAGCAAGCAATCGCATTTGCAAAAGATGAACCCCTTCAGGTGTACATCAATGCATCTGATGAGGCAAAAGTCCCATACTTAGCCAAAGAGACAGGCATCACGCCTACAATTAGTAAAGAAGATTTTATTGGTGGAACACGTGCCGTCTTACGCAACAGTAACGTATTAATCGATCGCTCTTTCGCCTCTGCAATAGCCGATGAGCAAGATAATTTCTTTTTCTCAGGAGGAAGCAGCAATGAATAAACAAGGAACAATTTACGGCATTAATGGTCCAGTTATTTACCTAAAAGGAAATACTGGGTTTGAAATGGGTGAGATGGTCTATGTGGGGGAAGAACGCCTCGTAGGTGAAGTAATTTCCCTAGATAAAGATCGTACCACCATCCAAGTCTTTGAGGAAACCTCAGGACTAAGACCTGGCGAAACAGTTGTAACTACAGGAAATGCAATTTCTGTAACACTAGCACCTGGAATCTTGAATAATATCTTTGATGGTATCGAAAGACCTCTTGAGCGTATCGCAGAGAATTCTGGCATCTACATCTCTAGAGGAGTCAGTGTTCATTCACTCGATATCAGCAAGAAGTGGGAGACTACTATGACTGTTGCTGTCGGTGAGTACTTGTCAGGTGGAAGCATTATCGCCACCGTTCCAGAGACTACAGCAATTACACACAAAGTAATGCTACCACCTGATGTTCATGGAATCGTTCGCTCCGTTGTAAAGGATGGTCTATACACCATCAACGATGTACTTCTGACTTTAGATTTAGATGATGGAACTGTCAAAGAGATTACCATGACACAAAAATGGCCAATTCGCATCCCTAGACCTACCCACCATAGATTCCCAGCGTCCAAACCTCTAATTACGGGACAGCGAATCATCGATACGATGTTCCCGATTGCAAAAGGAGGAACTGCTTGTGTTCCTGGTGGATTTGGTACTGGAAAAACTATGACACAACATCAGATTGCAAAATGGTCTGATGCAGATATTATTATTTATATCGGATGTGGAGAACGGGGAAATGAGATGACTCAAGTTTTAGAGGAATTTTCTCAACTAATTGATCCAAAATCCGGGAATCCACTGATGGATCGAACTACCCTAATCGCTAATACATCTAACATGCCTGTAGCAGCCAGAGAAGCAAGTATCTACACTGGTTTAACGTTGGCTGAATATTACCGCGATATGGGATATGACGTTGCTATTATGGCAGATTCTACTTCTCGCTGGGCAGAGGCTTTACGTGAACTTTCTGGTCGTCTTGAAGAGATGCCTGCCGAGGAAGGTTTTCCTGCATACTTAGCATCTAGGCTTTCCGCTTTTTATGAGCGCGCTGGAATGATGCATAACCTAAATGGAACAGATGGTTCTGTTTCTATTATTGGTGCGGTTTCTCCTCAAGGTGGAGATTTTTCCGAACCAGTAACGCAGAACACAAAACGTTTCGTTCGTTGCTTCTGGGGACTGGATAAAAGTTTGGCTTATGCCCGTCACTTCCCTGCTATCCATTGGTTGACTAGCTATAGCGAGTACCTAAGCGACCTTGCACCTTGGTACAACGATTACGTCTCTGCTACTTTTATTGACAATCGTAACCAACTTATGGCAATTTTAAATCAAGAGAGCAGCCTGATGGAAATTGTAAAACTAATCGGTAGTGATGTATTACCAGATGATCAAAAGCTTACACTGGAGATTGCACGTGTCGTAAGACTTGGTTTCCTACAACAAAATGCCTTCCACAAAGATGACACCTGTGTATCGATGGAAAAGCAAGAAAAAATGATGGAAGTCATCTTATATCTACACAAAAAATGTAAAGAATTAATTGCTATGAACATGCCTATCTCTATTTTAAAAGAAGAAAATATCTTCGAGCGTATCATTGCAATTAAGTATGATATTCCAAACGACCAATTATCACTGTTCACATCTTATATGAGGGATATCGATTCCTTCTACGATAAGATTATGATCAAAAACGCATAGAGAGGAGCTTTTCAATGTCAATTGAATATTTAGGACTAAGCCGAATCAACGGCCCTCTAATCGTTCTTGAGGGTGTGCAGGACGCTTTTTTCGATGAAATTGTAGAATTTGAAGTAAACGGTAAAGAAAAGAAAATCGGACGTATTATCGAAGTATACGAAGATCGCGCGGTTATACAGGTATTTGAAGGTACCGAGAATATGTCCTTGAAAAATACACATACTAAACTGACTGGTCATGCAATGGAGGTTTCCCTTTCAGAAGATATGTTAGGAAGAGTTTTTAACGGAATCGGCGCACCAATCGATGATTTGGGTCCAATTGCTGGTGCCACTAAAAGAGATATCAACGGACTTCCACTTAATCCAGTAGAGCGTGAGTATCCACGAAACTACATCCGAACTGGTGTCTCTGCAATCGATGGACTCACCACTTTAATACGTGGGCAAAAGCTCCCAATCTTTTCTGGAAACGGTCTGCCACATGACCAATTAGCTGCACAAATTGCCCGTCAAGCTTCTCTTGGCGAGAATTCAGATGAAAAATTCGCAATCGTATTCGCCGCTATGGGCGTAAAGCACGATGTAGCCAACTTTTTCCAAAAAACATTTGAAGAGAGCGGTGTATCTGACCACGTTATTATGTTCTTAAACTTAGCAAATGATCCAGTAGTAGAGCGTCTCATTACGCCTAAAGTGGCCCTAACAGTGGCGGAATATCTAGCTTTTGAAAAAGATATGCATATCCTTGTTATCTTAACAGATATGACATCCTTTGCAGAAGCCATGCGTGAAGTATCCTCATCAAAAGGAGAGATTCCTAGCCGTAAAGGATATCCAGGTTATCTATATAGTGAATTAGCCACTATCTATGAACGTGCCGGAATTGTAAAAAGCGCAAAGGGTTCTGTAACACAGCTACCTATTTTAACCATGCCAAATGATGATATCACTCACCCAATTCCTGACTTAACAGGTTATATAACAGAAGGGCAGGTAGTTCTAGATCGTAATATCAATGGGCAATCTATTTACCCACCGATTAACATCTTGCCATCCCTTTCTCGTCTGATGAAAGATGGTATCGGAGAAGGATACACCCGCGTAGATCATCAATCGTTAGCAAACCAATTGTTCTCTGCCTATGCAAAAGTGGGAGAAGCAAGGAATCTAGCCTCTGTAATTGGAGAAGACGAACTCTCTCCAATCGATAAAAAATATCTTGCTTTTGGAAAGCGTTTCGAGAATGAATTTATCGGTCAGGGACACGAAGAAAATCGTACTATTTTAGAGACGTTAGATCTAGGATGGGAACTATTATCCACACTTCCTAGAGAAGAATTAGACCGAATTGACACCAAGATTTTGGATCAATTCTACAAGCCACAAGACTAATCAAATAAAAGGGGGTGCCAAAATGGATCCACGATCGTTTCCCACTAAGGGTAACTTGATATTAGCAAAAAACTCTCTTACACTTGCCAAGCAAGGTTATGAATTGATGGATAAAAAGCGGAATATATTAATAAGAGAACTGATGCGATTAATCGATGAAGCAAAAGATATTCAAGAACAGATTGATACCACATTTACCAATGCCTATCGCTGTCTACAAATTGCTAATATCGAGCATGGAATCAACACAGTTGCGCAGTTATCTTATACCATCCCTATCGAAACTTCTATACGAATCAAGACAAGGAGTATCATGGGAACGGAGATTCCTCTCGTTGATTTTATAGAGAGTAGCAATGCACCATCTTATTCCTTTAGCGATACCAATGAATCCATCGATATCGCAAGGGCTGCTTTTCGTGATGTGAAAATTTTGACTATCCGGCTATCTGCAATCGAAAACTCGGCATATCGCTTGGCAAATAATATCAAGAAGACGCAAAAGAGAGCCAATGCGCTTAAAAATATCACTATACCAACTTATACCACATTGGTTATCAACATCACTAACGCTTTAGAAGAGAAAGAGCGGGAAGAGTTTACACGCCTAAAAGTAATCAAAAAACGTTCTTTAGCAAAATGATATCTTAAGGACTTGTTAAGGAATTTAAGCTTTCTTTTATTCTAAATACATATTTTAGACATTTTTTTTGTATATACTTTAATTAGATAGTTAAGAAGAAATCTTAATTATCCCCCCCTCATTCCTTTAGATAACTAAGAAAAAAACCCCCTTTCGAAATGGGGGCTTTTTTCTGTCCTTTAATATGAAAATATCGCTACTTCATACGGCATCAACGGATACTCAAGGTGATACGGTTGTCCATCACACTCTCCTTGCGCTGCTTTAAATACTTTATTCGTTATCCTTCCTGTTCCTCCATATTTTACATCATCACTTGTCAGAACCAATCGATACTGCTTCTTTCTTGGCACTCCTACACAGTAATCTGCTCTTTCCACTGGAGTAAAATTACATACAAACAATAAATTCTTTTTCTTATCTGCTGAATGTCTAGTAAAACTATAGATACTTCTTGAGTTATCATTTGGATTAATCCAAGAAAACCCTTCTGGATTGCAATCCAATTCATACATCGCTTTATTTGTCTTATACAGCTTTAACAAGTCTTTCGTATAATCTTGCATGTGCAAATGTTCTGGCTCATCCAATAAGTACCAATCTAATTGGCGTTTTTCGCTCCACTCTTGAAGATGTCCAAATTCTTGCCCCATGAACAGCAGCTTCTTACCTGGATGACCCATCATATAAGCATATCCTACCATCAAGTTCTTAAACTTATCTACACCAATCCCTGGCATTTTGTTCAACATCGAGCATTTTAAATGTACCACTTCATCATGAGACAACACAAGCATGTAATTCTCACTATACGCATAAGTCATTGCAAACGTTAATTGATGATGATTATACTGTCTAAAGATAGGATCTAGTTTCATATACTCTAAAAAGTCGTGCATCCATCCCATATTCCACTTCATACCAAACCCTAAGCCACCATCTTCTACGTCTCCAGTAACTTTAGGCCATGCTGTTGATTCCTCTGCAATCATCAGCGCTCCAGGATTTCTTTCTTTTACAATGTTATTGAGGTGCTTAAACATCTCCATTGCTTCAATATTTCCATTGCCGCCATGTTGGTTTGCTACCCACTGTCCATCGTTCTTTCCATAATCTAGATAAAGCATAGATGCAACCGCATCTACTCGCAAACCATCAATGTGAAAATGTTCAATCCAAAATAATGCATTGGCAATCAGAAAATTTCCTACTTCTGGACGACCATAGTTGAAGATTTTTGTTCCCCAATCTGGATGTTCTCCTTGCCTTGGATCTGCATGCTCATATACACAAGTCCCATCAAAATTCGCTAGTCCATGAGCATCCTTTGGAAAATGAGCTGGTACCCAATCTAAAATAACTCCAATATTATTCTTGTGAAAATAGTTAATCATATACGCAAAATCTTCTGGAGTTCCATATCTAGCTGTCGGTGCATAATATCCTGTCACCTGATATCCCCACGAACCATCAAAAGGATGCTCCGCAACTCCCATCAATTCTATATGCGTATATCCCATCTTTTTTACATATTTTGTAGCTTCTTTTGCAAATTCACGATAAGTGTAGAATCCGTCTTCATCCTCACTATGTTCGTGCCTCTTCCATGAGCCGATGTGGGTTTCATATACTGACATCGGACTTGTTTTGCTGCACCATTTCTCACGTTTTTCTAACCATTCTGCATCTGTCCACTTTAGATTTGAAATATTCGCGACTCTCGAAGCTGTTCCTGGTCTTAACTCTGCATAATTCGCATAAGGATCCGCTTTATAAATTCCTTCTCCATACATTGTTTCTATGTGAAATTTATAAAATGCACCTTCCTTCACTCCTGGTATAAAGCAGGTATAGATTCCAATTGGCTCTTGCCTTTCCATTCCATGTGCATGCATATCCCATTCATTGAAATCACCTACTACTGAAACTGATTTTGCATTTGGTGCCCATACTGCGAAATAAACTCCCATTATTCCATTGTTATCCACCACATGTGCCCCTAATTTGTTATATATCTCATAGTGAGTCCCTTGACCGAATAAGTACTGGTCAATTTCACTAATTTGAATTCCTAGTTTCTTCTTTCTTCCCATCTCGGTACCCTCCCTTTTATGCATTACACTTCATTATACCTTTTTTTGTTATAAAATAAAAGTCCAACTTATAACCTTTTCAGATTATAAGTCAGACCTTTCGACAATTTATAACTATTTAATTACATATTGAAGTTCTTTTCTGTCAATATAATTCGTTTGGACTCATCTAAGCCTTTTCCAAACAGGCGCTTTGCGATCTTCTTTACTCCTAGCTTTCTTGAGTGGTTAATCGCCTCATCCATAATGTCTTTTACTACTGCAACAGTAACTGGGCTTTCTTCTCTTTGCATTGTGTCTATCTGGCTGTACAACGCTAAGATTCCCATCTCATCTATCTTATATCCATTCTCCTTTGCATATGTCTGTGCAAAAGTAACGAGTTCATCGTTAATGAAGATTGGCACTTCTAATCTAGATGTGAATTTTTTTCTAAAATCCATATTCATTGTCAGGACTCTATCTAATGGCTTTCTCTCATCTTCCAAGACTACTAGCATTTCACCAGTTTCTCTTTCCATCGCTTTGTTTAGACGAACGATTGTCTTTTCACTCATTCCGTTTGCCTTTTCGATAATCAATGCACCGCCATATAACTTATCAACGATATCGCTGATTTTCTTTTTATTCAAAGACTCACCGGTTACAATTGCAACCTTTCCTTGCTTGATGTGTCGATTTTTTTGTATTGCCTTCACTACATCTACAGCAAGCACAGTCTTTCCAGAACCTTTTCTACCAATCACAAGTAGGTTTCCTGTCTTAGAAGTTCCATATCGATCTTTGCACATCTCATCTTTTTCTAGTACTTCTACTAATTGCTCACTCATTCCACGAACTGGAACGAAATAAGAGAATAATTTCTTTTGATCCTCTGTAAGACCTGCTCGTAGACCAACCTCACTTTGCGCATCTAAGTCATAGCGTGCTTGAACGATAAATCCTGTATCTTGCCCAATGCTTCCTCCTGCTGCTACTGCTTTTGCAATCTCTGCTGTCGGAAGTTTTGCTGTCTTTCCTGTTGCAACTGCTTTTGCTTTTTCCATACGAGTAGGTGCTTCTTTTTCTTCTTCTAAGACTTGCATTCTCTCATCATCATCTTCCATGAAATCATTCTCATCTCCAAAAGACTCATCTGCTTTTAAGCCATTATCATACTCATGATATGTCTCATCTTCATCAAAGAACTCTTCAACCTCAGACATACCTTCGATATCTTCCACATCTTTTTCAAAAGATTCTTCTAACTCTAAATCTTCCTCAAGACCTTCTAGCATACCTTCAATATCAGACTCTAAGTTATCGATTTCTTCATTTGCAATCGCTTCCTTCTCTGAGGATTCATCGTGAAATGGTATCACCCACTCCCCTGTATCTCCGGCTGAACTTGTCGTTCCTTCTTCTACTTCTGGTGTAGTCTCAACCATTTCTTCAGCTTCTTCTAAGTCTTCGCATTCTTCAACTAGCTCTTCTTCAGTCTCTTCTGATTCCACGTTTTCTTCAACTAGCTCTTCCTCAGTTTCTTCTGAGTCCACGTTTTCTTCAACTGGCTCTTCCCAAGTTTCTTCGGAGTCCACGCTTTCTTCAACTAACTCTTCCTCTACCTCTTCTGAGTCCATGTTTTCTTCAACTAGCTCTTCCTCTACCTCTTCTGAGTCCACATTTTCTTCAACTAGCTCTTCCTCAGTCTCTTCTGATTCCACATTTTCTT
>CAYJGW010000019.1:0-41084 GCA_964369425.1 uncultured Lachnospiraceae bacterium | reverse complement strand
GATAAAGCACTTGCAAATATTTCCCCTCGTTGATACAATATTATTAATATTAAGAAAAAAGGGAGGTTTTATGAAAAGTATCTATACAAATGCTAGATGTAAAGCCATTTTAGATCTACTGCTTTCTGACGATAACTATATTCCTGTTCAGCAAATTCTTGAAGCAACAAAAGTTTCCAAAAGAAGCTTCTATTATGACCTTTGTAAGATTAACGAATGGCTTGCTTGTTATGACATCCCAGAACTAGAAGTTATGAGAGGCAAGGGGCTTTTGATTCCAAAAGAAGATAAGCAGCTGATACGTAAAAATCTCGAACTTAAGACTATTGATGAACAATATATCTTTTCGCCCTCTGAGCGAGTGCAGTTGATTATTTGCTACATTTTCCTAAATGAAACACCTGTAAATATTGAACATCTTTCAATGTTTTGTCAAGTGAGTAGAAACACTATTTTCAATGATTTACGTATTGTTGTTCGTAAGTTGCAAGATTTTCGTCTTACCCTAGCTTATGAGTCAAAAAGTGGTTATTACATTGAAGGTGATGTCTTGAAAGCTAGAACATTGTTTCTCCAAACCTTTAATCAACTTTTACCCCTCTATGATAGAGGCGCTCTTTCCTTTATTCCTAAGCATCAGACCAATACTTATTTAGAAACCCTAACCGCAATGGAACACCAACTAAACACGCAATATGTCTATGGAGTCCTTACTTCCCTTTCCGTTCTTATGCCTGTTATGTTACGCTCTGTAGATAAACCCTACTTTATCGATTTGAATAAAAAAGAGATTGAGCAAACCGCCGAATACCAATTAGCCGTTGAATATTTTCCTGACCTGCCTAACTCAGAGCAACGTTATTTAGCCTTGCATTTACTCGGTTCAAGAGTGGGCATTGTGAGTGATAAAATATTTGAAAACTCCTCAAATCAATCCGTATACGAAATTACAAAAGCTCTTGTATCTGAGTTTGAAAAACTAGCTTGTATCGTTTTTGAGGACAAGGAAGAGCTGGAGCGAGGACTATTCCTTCATATCAATGCCTCTTTGTATCGATATCAGTATGGTATTCAAATCGGCGACTCCATGTACGAAGATATTATACGAGAATATCCTCAATTATATAACATCACAAAACAAGTTTCTAAACAACTAGAACAGATGATAGGCTTGAGTATCTCTGATAGCGAAACGGCATACTTTGCTCTACACTTTGGCGCTCACTTGAAAATTGCCGACAACCACAATAAATTAAAAATACTGATCGTCTGTGGTAGTGGAATTTCTAGTGGCTATATGTTGAAGCGAGAAATCCAAAAACTTCTTCCTGATTGCATTATTACAGATGTAATTGCTGCACAGTATCTGCCCGAAAAAGAAAAAAACTGTGATTTAATTATATCTACTGTTAAAATCAATACAGAATTGCCACTCCTTGTCGTACACCCTATCCTCAGTAATTATGATAGGCGATTAATCATCAATCACCCACTGCTCTCAAAAACTCAGAGCTGGCAACAAGGTGAAAGTCTGTTCCAATTAGTAAAAAAATATGTGTCAGAAGACTCTCTCGATGATTTAAGAAGTGACTTAATCCAGTATTTCCAAAGTGGTCAGGAACTAGATGCATTACTTCAATATAATGCCAATGGTCTACTTTATTATTTAAGACAAAGTGATAGAATTTCTTTTGTAGATACAAAGATGCATTGGGAAGACGCAATTCGTTATGCAGCCACTACTCTTTTGAATGCCCATAGCATTGATCCTCGTTATGTTGATGCAATCATTGAAAAAACACATGAATTTGGACCTTATATGATGATTATCCCTGGTCTCGTGCTTGCGCACGCAAAACCCGAAGATGGTGTTCATACCGTCGATGTCTCTATGACGGTTTTTTCAGAACCCGTTGTTTTTTCAGATACAGAAAGTGCAAGTATCATCTTCACACTTTCAACAGTGGATCACGAAAAACATCTGACTATCCTAAAAGATATTATGGATATATTTTCTGAAATGGAGGAATCGGAATTGAACTTCATTGGCTCCCTCGATGTTGCTGAAGTAGTTTTAAAATTTTTAGAATCCAAGATTTAGAGCGTAGTACAATTCTTTGCACACTTTATAAACATTTAATGGACTTCACATTTTTTTTGCAACATGTTACAGTAAATTCATAGAAACACCGGTGACTAATTTAGTAATAGGAGAGGTATAAGAATGAGCAAAGTAACAGAAATCACAAGAGACAGTTGGATTATGAGTACATTTCCTGAATGGGGGACTTGGCTAAACGAGGAAATTGAAGCAGAACAAGTAGCACCAGGGAATGTAGCAATGTGGTGGTTGGGATGTACAGGTCTTTGGATTAAAACTCCAGAAGATTGCAACATCACAATTGACCTATGGTGTGGTAACGGAAAGCGTACACATGGAAATGGGAAAATGGCAGTAGGTCATCAGATGGCAAATATGTGCGGTGCAAGGAATATGCAACCAAACTTGAGAGCAGTACCATTTGTAATTGACCCATTTGCAATCAAAAAGATTGATGCAGTATTAGCAACACACTATCATCAAGACCACATGAGTGCAGAATATGCTGCTCACGTAATCCAAAGCGGATTGACAACAACAGATGAAAATGGAAAAGAAATTCCAGTTCCATTTATCGGACCACAAAAATCAGTAGAATTATGGCAAGCTTGGGGAGTACCAGCAGACAGATGTATAACCGTTAGACCTGGTGATACCATTAAGATTAAAGACTTAGAAATTGTCGCACTTGATTCTTTTGATAGAACTTGCCTTGTAACAACAGACAAGACAGGTCCAGATCGTGAAGAACTTACTGGAGTTTGCCCAACTGATATGGATGATAAAGCAGTAAACTTCTTAGTAAAAACTCCTGGTGGAAACATCTACCACAGTGGCGATTCACATTATTCTATTTATTTTGCAAAACATGGAAAAGATTACGATATCGATGTTGCTTTCGGGTCTTATGGCGAGAACCCAATCGGTATGGCAGACAAAATGACTTCTATCGATATCTTGCGCATGGCAGAAGCACTTAGATGTAAAGTAGTTGTGCCGATTCATTACGATGTGTGGTCAAACTTTATGGCAGACATCAATGAAATTCGAGTGCTTTATGATATGAAGAAAGATCGCCTTGACTACAAATTCCATCCATTCTTCTGGGAAGTTGGAGGAAAGTACACATACCCTGCAGACAAAGACAAGAAAGCATACCACCACAGACGTGGATTCGAAGATTGCTTTGAGGCTCCTCAGAACATTCCTTTCCGCTCTTGTCTATAAGTAAGAAAGGTAGGTAATATCAGATGCTAAAACAATTCGTAGATAACAAACATTATAAATTTGCAAAAGAGGCAAAAGACTGGAGAGAGGCAATTCGTATGAGTTGTGAGGTTCTAGAATTAGATGGAACGGTAGACGAATCATACAAAGAGGAGATTATTGCTTGTGTCGAAGAATATGGTCCATACATTGTAATTGTTCCAAATGTTGCAATGCCACACTCTCAACAAGGTGCAAAAGGCGTATTTAAAACAGCAATCTCTTTTATGAAGTTAGAAAAACCTGTAGCATTCGAAAAAGATGAAGAAGGCGAAATCAAAACTGCCCAACTCTTCTTCACATTAGCATCTTGTAATCCAGATGAGCACTTAAATAACATGTCGAAATTGGCAGAACTTCTATCCGATGATGAACTTTTAGAAAAGCTAGCTAAGGCGACATGTGCAGAAGATTTATTAGAACTACACAATAAAGCAGTATAAAAAAATATAAACACAATCAGGAGGAAAACAAATTGGATATATTATTAACGATATGGGAATATTTTGCAACAAACATTTTAATGGATCCTGCATTTATGATCGGACTTATAGTAGCACTTGGATACATATTATTAAAAAAACCATGGTATGATGTACTAGCCGGTGTAATCAAAGCAATTGTAGGATATCTAATTCTTTCTGTTGGTTCAGGAGGGTTGGTTAGTAACTTTAGACCTGTACTTGTTGGACTGAAGGAAAGATTTGACTTAAATGCAATGGTTATAGACCCATACTTTGGACAAAACGCTGTAACTGCAGGTGTGGAAGAGGTATTTGGAAAAAGCTTTGGACAGGCTATGATTCTTTTATTAATCGCATTTATAGTAAATATTCTCTTGGTTCGCTTTAGTAAAATCACTAAAATGAGAGCTCTATTTACAACAGGACACGTTCAAGTACAACAAGCTGCAACAGCTTATTGGCTATTCCTATTCGCTTGCCCATTCTTAGCAGATAGTGACTTCATATTATTGATTGTTATGGCAGTTATTCTCGGAGCATATTGGGCGGTTGGTTCTAACTTAACTATTAAACCTTGCCAAGAGGTTTCAGATGGTGCTGGATTCTGTCTTGCACATCAACAGATGTTTGGTATTGCGTTAAACTATTGGCTTGCAGAACGTTTCTTTGGCGAGAAGCGAAAAGGTGCAAGCAAAGATAAAAAAATCAAGAAAATTGATGACTTTGAATTACCAGGATTCATGTCAATCTTCAACGAAAATATGGTTTGTACTTCATTACTTATGTTAATTTTCTTTGGCGCGATTCTTGTAGTATTAGGACGCGATTACTTAGTAGGCGGTGGATTCCTTGGCGAAAGTCAAAGTATGGTATTCTACGTAATTAAGACTTGTTTGTACTTCTCAGTATACTTAGCAATTCTTCAATTGGGTGTTCGTACATTCGTAACAGAGTTAACACAATCATTCCAAGGTATTGCAGATAAATTATTACCTGGTTCTATCCCTGGTGTTGACTGTGCAGTAATCTTTGGATTTGGTTCAGCAAATGCGGTACCAATCGGATTTTTAGCTGGATTTGCAGGACAGATTCTTGCAATCGTCGCATTAATCTTTTTACAAAGCCCTGTACTCGTTATCTGCGGATTCGTTCCTGTATTCTTTGATAACGCAACAATCGGCATCTTTGCAAATGAAAAGGGTGGAATCAAGGCAGCAATTATTCTTCCATTTATTTCAGGAATCTGCCAAGTATTTGGTTCTGCATTTATCGCTGGATGGGTTGGAATGGCTGCATACGGTGGATACTTAGGAATGTGGGACTGGGCTGTAATTTGGCCAGTGATGACTGTAACAATGCAATACTTAAGCTACGCAGGTATCGCGTTAGTATTTATCGCATTGATAGCAATTCCTCAAATCCAATACAAAAAAGACAAAGAAGGTTACTTCTTAATCACGGAAGACTATGAAGCATACAAGAAATTAAAGGGTATAGAATAAGAAAGGTAAGGAAAAAATTATGGCAATGGATAACTTAACACTATTAGTTTGCTGCGCAAACGGAGCTGGTTCAAGCATGATGATGAAAATGACACTACAGAAAGTTTTAACTAAAGTAGGTGTAAAGCCAACAAAAATTCACCACTGCGCACTGTCTGAAGGAAAAAGTGCTGCTTCTGGATTTAAAGTAGTGCTATGTGCACAAAACTTCACAAATATGTTCGCAGATGCTGAAAAGAAAGGTACTATCGTAGTTGGACTTAGAAACATTATGTCCGCACCAGAAATGGAAGAAAAATTGAGAGAAAAAGGCGTTATTGACTAAGCTATCTTCCGATCTAACATAACATAGAAAAAGAGAGAGTTCAGATTCCAATCAAATCTGAACTCTCTTGTATGTATAGTTCTTGTTATCGTTCTTTTTACACTTCTTTCTCTCGTCGCTTCATCTCTTGCCATTTTTCTTTTGCTTTCTCCGGAGAATCGTCTACCTCCTCATCTCCAAACACATGCGGATGCCTACGAACCAACTTTTTTGACACACCTTCTATTATGCTTTCAATCGAAAACAGTTCCTCATCTTTTGCAATCTGACCATTCATAACCACCTGTAACAGTACATCACCTAACTCTTCGCATAGGTTATCCATATCATGATTATCAACTGCATCAACTGCTTCTTGCGCTTCTTCTAACAGACATTTTCTCATAGACTCAAAAGTCTGCTTTTGATCCCATGGACACCCATCCTTTGACCGAAGCACTTTCACAATACCTAATAAATCCTCAAAGGAATACCACGCCTTATCAATATACAATTGCTCTCTATAAAAGGAATCAGGCACAAGTTCAAAACGATACTCTTGTGTATTCTCTGGATATTTGCACTTATCTACATGACTCATAAACATCTCAAAGGGCCTTACCCAAGTATCATAAGGGGGGTACAATGCACGATACACAACTAACCGCTCATTCGTCTCACTATGCGTTGCGACATCAACAATCTGATAAATATACTGCATACTTCCATCTATAACCTCACGACGCTTAAAGTTCTGAACAATGTCACCTTTGTTAAACTGTCTGTCCATGAATTCTACTCCTCTATCTATTCAATCCCCTCAATCGGAATTGGCTTTGCAAAGTAATATCCTTGAGAATACGGAATCTCATATCGCATCAACAAACGTTGAACGTCTTCATCTTCTACAAACTCTGCTACCACCTTTGCTCCAACTAAATCTGCCAAGAAACAAATGGATTGAAATACTTTCATATTCTCATCTTTTCTTGTGATATCCTTTATAATACTACCATCTATCTTAATGTAATCTGGCTTCAATGCTATAATTCGTGTGTAAGACGCATACCCGGCTCCAAAATCATCCACAGCCACCTTACATCCAACCGCACGTAACTCATCCATAAAAGCTAGGTATATCTCTTCTTCTATAAAATGCTCTGTCTCTACGAATTCTACAATAATACGCTCTGGGTTTATAAATTTCTTCACTTCCTCTAAGAGCCATTTTCTAAAATCGACAGTCTGTAAGTCATAGAGTGAGATGTTGATTGATATCGATTCCTCTCGACCTCTAAATGTATCTAACACATTCCCTATCATCATCTTACTGATTCTATTATAAAACTTGTACTGCTTTGCTACTGGTAAGAACGCATCCGGAAAATATACGTGACCTTCACTATCTACAATACGCATCAGTGCTTCATATCGATCAATTTTCCCTTTCTCATTATTATGAATTCCTTGATAATAAGGTACGACCTGATTCTCATTAATCGCCTTTGTCAAAATCTCAATGATATTCGAATGCTCTTCCATCTCTGTAGAATATACGAACTCTTTTCTACTAAACAAAAAGTTTTCTTGCTTATCTTTATTCAGGTAAAATGTATTCAAAGCTCTTTCTACCATGCGATCCGATTGTAGAACAAGGGCAAAACGCGACACTCCACTAATCGGTGTGCTATCTGCTGTCGTATTTTCAAATTGCTCGTAAAAGCCCTTTATAATATGAATAAACTCTCTTCTAGCAAGAGATTCATTCGCTACCAAGATAAAGTTTTTATAATTTAAGGTATATAGGTGAATCACTTCGCTTAACCCATATGCCTCTAGTGTTTGCTGCACTCCTTTTAACACTTCATTACATCCCATATAATATACATCGATTCCCTGGCTTGCTATGGCTGCATCAGCGTTTACAATCTCTGTCATGCACAGCTTATCGTATCCAAGTTTTATGACATTCTCATTATATAAATTAATATTAGGAATCCCGAAATGGGGATCTAGGTATTTTGCGTCCATCTTACTCTCTTCTTTCCTTTTCACGCTTCTTTTATTTACTCATGTAACCGTATTGTAACATGAGGCATCACAAAATTTCAATATTATTTTAATAATTTCTCTTAAC
Organism: uncultured Lachnospiraceae bacterium; assembly: GCA_964369425.1. Classification (GTDB taxonomy): domain Bacteria; phylum Bacillota; class Clostridia; order Lachnospirales; family Lachnospiraceae; genus CAUPWF01. The sequence goes on along the minus strand of CAYJGW010000019.1, from coordinate 33,310 downwards.
AAACTCATAAGATTTGTGTTATATTAAATTCTGGAAAATATTTCTACACTTTTAGAATTTTGAGAATTGAGGTTTTACCATGTTATCTATAATCGCTATCGTAATGACGATTACCACACTATATATCTATCTATTTAGGATTTTCACCTATGCATCCAGCATTTTGATTCATCCAAAGAATAATAAATTGCTAACTCACGCATTATGTATATTAAATATGCTCCTAGTTATCGCGTATTTTCATCTTATGCTCCCGCTTTATCTTTTTTATCCGTTTACCTTTTTTGTATTGGCTATAGAATTCAAAGTAATTTCTAAAGCAAATTTTTTGCAAGCTTTTTGTGGCTCTAGTGTCTTTGCGCTTCATATGGCAACGGTACACATTCCGATACTTACCCTGTTTAGTTTTTTAACAAAACTCCCACCTAAGGATATGTTAATTCTAAATACATCCACAAGATTTATTGCTGTCATCACCTTTAGCATATTATTGCTTGCACTACTTTTTGTCGATAAAATTTTAGGTGCTGATTCCATACAACGTGTTACTACTAGTGCTAAATATTCGGTATTGCTATTGATCACGACCTCGACCTATGTTACCTTCCTCTCTCTTGTAATCGCTTTTATTATTACAGGTGTGCAGCATGATATTCAGCTTTTATTAGCCAATGCCTTTGCTTTATTCGTGCTACTATCCTTTTATTTTGTATTTATCTACAGTATGCAGATTGTAAACATGTCTTTTTATAAACGTCGTTCTGATTACGCACTTGAAGAACAGCGAAAAATGGAAGCATTACGAAAAGAACTCTCCAGAAAATTGGAAAGGGATGATTTAACAGGCGTCTACAGTAGAAAATATATTCTAAAACTATTACAAGATTTAATTGCTGACTCTAGCACTATGTTCAGTGTATTGTTTATTGATATTAACGCTTTAAAATATACCAACGACACTTATGGACACGATGCTGGTGATCGCCTGATTCTAAAGGTTACTAACGCAATCACTGAGTCTGTTCGCTCCCAAGACTTTGTTGCTAGACTTGGTGGTGACGAGTTTTTAGTTGTGTTAGACGGTAGTTCAAAGCAAGATACTGCCCATGTTATCTCGCGTATACAAAGTAATATTTCCAAGCAAAATGAAACAGAGGATTTCCTAATCTCAGCAAGCTTGGGCTACATAAGCATAGATGATGAGATTCGTCAAAACGGTGTTTCTTTCATCTTAGAAAAAGCAGATGAAATTATGCGACAAAACAAAGAAGCATTTTATAAAAATCAAAAGGAGGACACATTATGATTATTTTACACATCGTATTACTCCTCGCTTTTATAGGATACCATTATACGTTTTTTTCCTATTCATCCTATATTTTTAATTACAATAAAAAACCTCTACTCACTGGTATTTTTTGCGGAATCGTCAATCTTTCGTTTTGGGTGATGTATTCTACACAACTATCACTCCAATATGAATTTGTCGCTACAATACTTTACTTTTTAATCCTTTATTGTGAGTTTAGATATTTATTAAAACTAAAATCACTTTTTGCACTTTTTATCTCTATCGCCTTTTGTAGCAATCTATTTGCGAAGAGATTTATATTGATTGCTTCACTTGCACTATATCAAGATGTAGCATTAGTAGATGCATTAAGTAATCCAACTATGAGTTTATTATCCCTAATACTTATGTTTGGTGTTTCGATTTCTACCATCAATTTTGCTAGAACTCGCATATCAAGAATCTACCTAGATACTATTTTGGCAGATAATAACAACATTCGGTTTTTGACTGTTCTGTTATCCATCTTATATGTGTTTATGGCTGTATTTTCTCTCAGCATTACCTCAACACTTGGTGGGTACAACCTAGCCTTTCTCTATATTGTAGTGGGCGTGTTCAGCATTATATTTTTCACTATTTTTATTGTATTTGCATACAACCTAGCAGATTTAAAACTAACAGCACAGTCGTACTCTAAAACCGTCATAAAAAACAAAGAACAATCTGCATTGATCGAACAGTTACATCAAGCTTCTACTACTGATGATCTTACAGGTCTTGATTCTAGAGACACTGCAATATCAGCTATTGACGCTTACCGCGAGTCAAAACAAGACTTTTTCTTAATTTTTATTGATATTGATGGCTTAAAATATGTAAATGATAACTACGGACACAACGAAGGGGACTTTTACATCCAATCCATATCACAAATTGTATCTGACCACTTTTCATTGTCAATTGCATGCCGTTACGGTGGAGATGAGATTATAGTGATAGGATCTTACCAAAACAAATCAGAGGTAACCTCGCATATTGTAAAATGCTTTAATGAGATTTCTAATATCAAAAACAAGCATCAAAAACAGTATCCAACCTCGATTAGCTATGGCTTGGTATACGTAACCGCACAGGATCAGTATACTGCATCTGAATTAATCACAATTGCAGATAAGCGAATGTATGAATTTAAGAAAGCCAATAAGAAAACACGAAAGACAGTGGCACCACATTAAAATGTGGCGCACTGTTTTTTTGTTACTTTTCGTAACGACAGATTCTTCGACTTTCACAATAATGAACACAGTTATAGCATCTATCTAACACTTCTTCTCCGATTTCACTCGTCAGTGGACAATAATTAATTCTCTTTTGATCATTGTTCATGTGCTGCCTCTTTGCATATCTCCCGACTCTCACCACTTTTCCTCCTTTCATAGTCATTGGAAAACTGGATTTTTCTTCCATCCCCTATAACAAGACAACTCAAATTTCAAATCTGTTCTAAATGCTACAAAAAGAAACATCGATATAGATTTTTCTACACCGATGTTTCCACTTTCTTATTCACTTAATATGTCATGGCTGTCTCCTCTAAATGTTTATCAGCTGAACCACCAAATAAATGTTTGATTTTATTAGAATTACTTTTCATCGCTTCTTCTTTTCTAGACTTTTGCTGCTGGCGAATAAGGGTATCCAACTTCTTATACCGATCTTCCTCTATCCTATCCTTCGCCTCTAAGAGATAGACCATCTCTGTCTTCATAGACTGAGTTACAATCTTACATATCTCTTCTCTTAGAACATGATTGTTTTTCAACAACACCTTCTGCAGTATACTCTCCACCGAATCACTTCCCTTATTTTCTACGGTAGCTTCCGCAACTTTTCCTCTTTTCGCTTTTAGTTGTCTTTTAGTTCTTAGTATCTCCGGGCATAACACTTTTAATTCTCTCAATGTGACACCTTCATCTTTCAACCTGCTAATACATTTAAATAAATCAATATTTTCTTTCGTATAGTATCGATGCCCCATCTCTGTTCTTTCAATTGGAAGTTCCAACTCTTCCTCCCAATACCTTAGTACATGTGATTCCACACCAACACATTTAGCTGCTTCTGAAATCATATAGTGTAATTCACCCATCTTACTCCCTCCTAACAACTTTATCATAGCACATTGCTTGTCCTTTATGTGTAAAATTCGTTCGTCAAAGTTCGCAAGACTGAATTGTTACCACAAAAAAGAAAGCACTGTCTAGTCTCCCAAACAGTGCTCTCATCTTATTCTAATTAAGCTTCGATTGCGTCTACTGGACATTGTCCTGCACATGCGCCACAGTCGATACATGCATCTGCATCGATTACATATTGGCTATCTCCTTGGCTAATTGCGCTTACTGGACACTCTGATTCGCATGCTCCACAGCTTACGCACTCTTCTGAAATTGTATATGCCATAATGATTATCCTCCTTATCCTCTATAAATATATGTTTAGGGACTTGCGTCTCTAATCACATTTTATTACATATTCTTTCTGAATTCAAGAAAATGTTTTTTATTTCAAAACTAACTTATGTTCGTCTCATCTTCGCTTCTTTATACGCATGCAAAATGATATTTTTCGCTGCCGCTGCTTCTTCTGTTGTTGCATCTGGGACACCTGCTAATTTATACTCTTCATTTAATTCTTCATACTTTGTCTGCCCCAATGAATGATACGGCAATACATCGATAGCCTTCGCATTGCTTAAGGTTGCTATAAACGCCCCCAACTCTTCTAGGTACTCTCTAAACAAAGTGATTCCTGGCACTGCTACGTGCCGAATCCAAACTGGCACTCCTTTTCGATCCAAATATCTAGCAAATGCAATAATCGCCTCGTTATTGAATCCTGTTAACTCTTTGTGTTTATCCGAACGGATGTGTTTGATATCGAGCAATATCAAATCTGTATAGTGTAACAATTCTTCTAATTGTTCTGTCAGCTTATGATTCCTTGCTTGAAATACAATTCCTGATGTATCCAAAGTCGTATGCACACCTCTACTCTTTAAGTCCTTAAAAAGTTCTATCAAAAACTCCATCTGTAACATGGGTTCTCCCCCGGTGACTGTAACGCCACCGGTTCTGTAGAACGCCATATTTGAATAGAATTTTTCTAGAACTTCTTTCACTGTTGCCCGTTTTCCACCGCTCATATCCCAAGTATCTGGATTATGACAGTACAAACATCTCATCGGGCATCCCTGTAAAAATATAACATACCTAATTCCTGGACCATCCACCGTACCACAACTCTCAATCGAATGGATATATCCTTCTACCATAACTACATACCTTCGTGGAATGTTCTTGAAATTACATCATCTTGCTGTTCTTTTGTTAATTTAACAAAGTTTACTGCATATCCAGAAACACGTACTGTTAATTGAGGATATTTTTCTGGATGTGCTTGTGCATCTAGTAATGTCTCTTTTGTGAAGACATTCACGTTCAAATGATGCCCTCCTTGCTCTACATAACCATCCAACATAGAAACTAAATTATCAACTTGACTTTGACTAATAGACATAATCCTTACTCCTTTCTCTCTTACGATTCCTATGCATCTAATCCATCTTGTAAGTTTGGTATCATACAAGCTTGATCTTTGCATTCTTCAATTTTATCTATATCTAATTCTCCAGCAAATACCATGTTATCTTTACCTAAAGCTCCTGGTATAATCGAGAATGTATTTGAAACTCCATCTTCCGCATCTCTAAACGGAATCTTTGCTACTGATGCAAGTGAAGCCAATGCTCCATTTGTATCTCTTCTATGCATTGGGTTCGCCCCTGGTGCAAATGGCTCTCCATAGCGTCTTCCATCTGGTGTATTTCCTGTCTTCTTACCATATACAACATTTGAAGTAATTGTAAGAATTGACATTGTTGGAACACCATTTCTATATGTGTGATGTTTACGAATCTTGTTCATAAAGTCACTTACAAGCTGTGCTGCGAGGTCATCTACACGATTATCATTATTTCCGTATTTAGGGAAATCTCCTTCGATTTCATAATCAACTACTAATCCGTCTTCATCACGAATTGCTTTAACTTTTGCATATTTAATTGCGCTCAATGAATCTGCAACTACCGAAAGTCCCGCAATACCTGTTGCAAAGAAGCGTTTTACTTCTCTATCGTGTAATGCCATTTGAATTTTCTCATAACTATATTTATCATGCATATAGTGAATGATGTTCAATGTATTCACATATAGCGAAGCTAACCATTCCATCATATCATCAAACTTTGCACAAACATCATCATAATCTAAATATTCGCCTTCTACTGGACGGTACTTAGGTCCTACTTGTTGCTTTAATTTCTCGTCCATTCCTCCGTTGATTGCGTAAAGCATACATTTCGCTAAGTTAGCTCTTGCACCGAAGAATTGCATTTCTTTTCCAATTCTCATTGAAGATACGCAACAAGCAATCGCGTAATCGTCTCCCATTGTTGCTCTCATCAAATCATCATTCTCATATTGGATAGAAGAAGTTTTGATTGACATCTTTGCACAATACTCTTTGAAATTCTTTGGTAATTTTGTTGACCAAAGCACTGTCAAGTTTGGCTCTGGAGATGTACCAAGGTTATCAAGAGAATGTAAGTAACGATAAGAAGATTTTGTTACCATATGGCGACCATCTACACCCATACCTGCAATCGACTCTGTTACCCAAGTTGGGTCTCCTGAAAATAACATGTTGTATTCTGGAGTCCGCGCAAATTTCACCAAACGTAACTTCATAATGAAATGGTCGATATACTCTTGTGCTTCTTTTTCTGTAATCACTTCATTTTTCAAATCTCTCTCAATATAAATATCAATAAAAGTAGATGTACGACCAAGACTCATAGCCGCTCCATTTTGCTCTTTTACTGCTGCTAGATATCCTAAATACAACCATTGAATTGCTTCTTTTGTATTCTTTGCTGGTTGACTGATATCAAATCCGTAGATATTTCCTAATTCCTTCAACTCACCTAATGCACGAATTTGCTCTGATAACTCTTCACGCAATCTCATGTTTTCGCTTGTCATTCTTACAAGTGATGTAGCTAGTTGTTCTTTCTTATCTTCAATTAGTATGTCTACACCGTATAAAGCGACACGTCTGTAGTCTCCGATAATTCTTCCACGTCCATAAGCATCTGGAAGTCCTGTAATAATTCCAGACTTTCTAGCCATTCTCATCTCTGGAGTATATGCATCAAAAACTCCTTGATTATGTGTTTTTCTATATTTTGTAAAAATATCTACTACTTCTGGATCAACTGTATATCCATTTTCTGAGCAAGCACTTTCCGCCATACGAATTCCACCAAATGGTTGTAAAGAACGTTTGAAAGGTTTGTCTGTTTGAAATCCTACAATCTGCTCTAAATCTTTATTCAAGTATCCTGGCCCATGAGAAGTTAACGAAGATACAATCTTTGTATCCATATCCAGAACTCCACCTGCTTCTCTCTCTTGTTTTGTCAAATCCATTACTTGAGACCAAAGTTTATCTGTCGCTTCTGTTGCTCCTTCTAAGAAAGAATCATCCCCATCAAATGGTGTATAGTTCTTCTGAACAAAGTCACGTACGTTGATGGATGTCCTATTCCACTTTCCTACTGCAAACCCTTCCCAATTATCATGCCATCTTCTTTTCATTTTATAATCCTCCTAACATTTATCCGTAATGCACAACGCATTTTCTTTTTACACGTTCATCTTATAACTATCTAAAGTTGTAGTCAAGGTGTCTAGTATACTTTCTTGTTCTTTATTGTATACAATATACTTAATACTGTTTTTTGTTTCTTTTTTCCCATTTAATAATTAAGTTATCATAAACATTTTTAAAATATACTTCATTTTTCCCTAAAATAGTGTATATTATAAAGATACTTATTTTGATAGATTTGAAAGGAGATTTTTAAGAATGAAAAAACAAGCTAGACTTTTCATTACTTTTTTAATTAGTTGCTCTTTATTCGCAAGTAGTTGCTCTGGAATTACTTCTAATGAAGATTCCACTTATCAAGTTGACACCGAGCAAACCGGCAAACCAAGAGATGCTGAGCCATTTGAGACAGCTTTAAACCTCATCCAACCTCCCGCTTATACGAACATCTCTGACTTATCAGTGGAACCCGAGATGATTGTTTCTCTAATTGCACAAGATGGGGATTCACCTTATTGGACAACTGTAGAAGAAGGAGCACAAAAAGCTGTAGATGATATTAATGAAAACCTCGGACTATCTGGAGGCGATAAGCTAACTCTAAACTTCGAAGCGCCGTCTGAAGAAGGGAATGTTGAGGAACAAGTAAATCTTTTAGATGAAGAAGCCGCACTCTATCCTTTAGCCATCGGTATTTCTTCTGCAGATACAGATGCTTTCGAAGTCCAGCTAGATTTAGCCATTGAGAACGGCATCCCTATCGTAGCCTTTGAATCCGTAACCAATTATGCAAACACTTCTGCCACAATCGGTTCAGATACCACAGCACTTTGCAATATGTTACTTACGAACTTAGTAGACCAAATAGGCTCTACTGCAAAAGTGTTACTCATTACAAATGACAGCACCACTGGAAGCAACATCAATCTACTAGAAACCATCGATACTCAACTAGCTGCTGATTATCCTCATATGCAAATAGTTGAAACGATTGCTCTAGATGATTTAAACGCACTCAAAGAGCAGATCATGAATGAAGAAAATTATGGAATTGTCGAGGAAGGGCAAATTAGTATGGAGGATGTAAGCGACGAAGATGTCATCGCCTATTTTTTAGAAAACCATAGTGATATCACAGGTTTTATCACAACTGATGCTACCTCTAATAGCTTCTTGATTTCTGCACTAGATACTGCAAAACGAGATTATGATTATTTCACCATTCTTTCATTAGGTGCAGATTCTGATCAAGTCGAATCCTTAGAAAATGGAAAAATCGAAGGTCTTGTATTAGAAAATCCTTTTGGCACTGGATACGCAACTGTTGTTGCTGCACTTCGAGCCTCTCTTGGACTAGCTAATGAATCCTTTATCAATACCGGAATCACTTATGTAACACAAGAAAACCTCGAAGAACCCGAAATTCAACACTTATTATATAACTAGATATTCTATCTAAAAAAGAGCAGTTCGTAACTTCAAGATACGAACTGCTCCTTTTTAGTCTTGTCTTTTTAAATTCCCAAACTTTGTATAATGTGGTAACCATGCCAAACTTACGGTTCCTATCGGACCATTACGCTGTTTTGCAATGATAATCTCAGCAACATTTTTAATCTCTGAATCTTTGTTATAATAATCATCTCTATAGATAAACATTACTACGTCTGCATCCTGCTCAATGGCCCCTGACTCTCTAAGATCCGACATCATCGGTCTCTTATCTGGTCTTTGCTCCACAGCACGACTAAGCTGTGATAAAGCTAGAACCGGAACACTTAGTTCTCTCGCCAATCCTTTAAGGGATCTTGATATCTCAGAAATTTCTTGCTGTCTAGATTCGCTTCTCTTTCCAACACTTCCTGTCATCAATTGCAAGTAGTCAATAATAATGATGTCTAGCCCTTGCTCTAGTTTGTACTTTCTACACTTTGAGCGAAGTTCCGAAATCGAGATACCTGGTGTATCATCAATGATAAGTCTTGACTTGCCTATGGCACCTGCACCCTCTACTAACTTTTCCCACTCATCATCTTTTAGGTTTCCTGTACGAAGTGCCTGAGCATCCACTTGTGACTCTAAAGAAAACATACGATTCACCAACTGTTCTTTTGACATCTCTAAGCTGAATATCGCTGTTGCTTTGTTACAATTTATAGCCACGTGCTGGGCAATATTTAATACAAATGCTGTCTTACCCATAGATGGTCTTGCCGCAATCAGCACTAAATCCGACGGCTGTAACCCAGCTGTTTTATAATCTAAATCAATAAACCCTGTAGGTATTCCTGTTACTGTTCCTTTTGATTTTGCTGCTTCTGCAATCTTATTCAGTGCATTAAAGACAACTTCTCGAATCGGTACCGAATCTCCTGAATTTCTCTTTTGCACCAATTCAAACACTCGTTTTTCCGTCATATCCAGAATCGCATCTAGCGGTTCATTCCCTAAATAGCAAGTATTTGCTAACTCTTCATTGAGCTTAATCACTCTTCTCAACATGGATTTCTCCATCACAATTTGGGCATAGTGCTTTACATTTGCCGATGTAGGTACCGCATTGATTAGTTGCCCAAGATATTCCACACTTCTCACCTCTGGTGGCAAATCCTTTTCTTGCAAACGATTTTGCAAGGTGACCAAATCCACTGCTTTCCCTTCAGAATATAGTTCTACCATAGCTTCAAATAGCGCACCTAATGCCATCTGATAAAAATCGTCTTTTCCAACAATTTCAGATGCAGCCAATATTGCATCTTTGTCTAGCAACATTGCCCCTACCACCGATTGCTCTGCTTCCACGCTATGAGGAAATATTCTTTTAATCAGTGCCTCTTCCATATATTCCTCCTACGCCTCTTTTACAATCACCTTTAAATCAGCCGTAACTTTTGTATGCAACTTAACTGGCACTGAATGATTTCCCAATGTCTTAATCGCATCTTTCAAAAGAATTTTCTTTTTATCTATCTCATATCCCATTTGTTTTTTCACTTCTTCCGTAATCTCTTTCGAAGAAATCGAACCAAATGCGCGACCACCTTCTCCAGTCTTAATCGTAACTGTAATACTTCCCTCTTCAATCTTTGCTTTCAACTCCTGACACTCTTGTAAATGAGCTGCTGCTTTCTTCGCATCATTCTCATTTTTCAACCGCAAATCATTAAGGTTTTTTCCTGTTGCTTCCATTCCTTTATTCTTTTTCAAGATTACATTTCTAGCATAGCCGTCGCTCACTTCAACGACATCACCTTTTTTCCCTACACTTTTAACATCTTCTAACAAAATAACTTTCATTCTAAATATCTCCTTTTTCTATTGTCTCATCCAAAACTACTTTTAATTTTTCTACCACCGTTTCTATGGTCTCTCCCTTGAACTGCGCACCAGCCACATTGATGTGACCACCACCGCCTAGCTTTTCTGCCACTATCTGAACATTTAATTCATCTATGGATCTAGCACTTAGATAGATTGCCCCATTATAATCCGTCAACACAAAGGACGCTTTAATCTTACTGATGTCTAGCAATTCATTTGCTGCTTGTGCACCTAATACTGTAGGACTTTCAATCCCCTCTGTCGGACAAGTCGTAATTGCATAATGCTCTTTATATACTTCAGCATTTTTGATTGCTTCTGCCTTTCCTCTATAAGAGTCCATATCGTCGCGGAATAGTTTCCTCACCCTTGTAACATCTGCACCGCATCTCTTAAGATACGCTGCCGCCTCAAAGGTACGCACTCCTGTTCGATTCATAAAGTTATTGGTATCAATTAAAATACCCGAATACAGACAATCTGCCTCTATTCCTCTTAACTTTACATCCTCAGCGATATACTGGAGAATTTCAGCCACCATCTCACTCGCAGATGATGCATAAGGTTCCAAATAGGAAAGCACTGCATTTTGAATCCCTCTTTCATTTTGCCTGTGATGATCTAAAACCGCAATCGTATCAGAATTTTCCAACAGATATTCACAATCACAAAGTTGTGGGCGATTGGTGTCCACAACTACTGTCATCGTGTTCTCCGATAAGTAATGCTTTACTTGTTCAGAGGTCAAAAATAGATCACTTGGGTATTCTTCATCATTTAAGATAGCCTCATAAAAAGGTCTTACCGATGTAGTAATCTCATTAATAACTATAAAAGCCTGCTTTTCAAGCGAGACTACAGCTCTATAAATCCCCATAGCTGCTCCAAAGGAGTCCACATCTGCAATCTTATGCCCCATAATCATAACCTGGTCTTTTTGGATAATAAACTCCCGTAAAGCCTCTGCTTTTACTCTCGCTTTTACTCTTGTATACCTTGATGTCATCTCTCTCTTTCCACCAAAATAGGTCAAATCATCACCATTTTTGAAAATCGCTTGATCCCCACCTCTTGCTAATGCTAAATCAATTGCGACACGTGCATACGCATAACTTTTAACATAATTGTTTTCTGACAAACCTAGCCCAATACTCAAAGATGCTTGACTTTGATTTCCCATATTAATATTCTTTATTTCATCTAGTAATGAAAACTTATCTTCTTCGATCTGCTTGTAGTTCTTTTTCTTTATCACCACAAAATATTTATCTTTTTCAAGCTTCTTGATAATCCCATCCACTTGTCCGATGTATTGATTGATTTTTCTTTCAATCAATGCCAAGAACAATGCTTGCTTTTCTTCCTCTACACTGTCTAGCATTTCGTCGTAATTATCAATATATATCAGCCCTGCAATCAGCTTTTGATTGTCCTGCTCTCGCTTGTATTCATTGAGTCTTGTCTCATCGATAAAGGTAATAGCGATGAAGGATTGCCCCTTCCCTACTACTTGAAAAATCTCTGAACTTTCTTTCAATCCTTTTGTAGATAGCCGTCTCATCTCTACGCTAAGTTCTCGCTCCTGATATTGCACATCCACATTAAAACTCTCTGTCATTCCTCCTGGAAACACATTACGGTTAATAGATGGCATAATCTTACTGATAGTTGACTCATTCTTATGAAACTCACTAAGCATAGCATCAAAGGCATCATTCTTCCATACGATTCTACCATCTTCGCTTGTGATAACCACAGCGGTGTCTATCACATCTAGTACCTTATCTTGCATTGTTTCAAATTGATTTGACATCTGTAATAGATCAAATAATGCTGTTTTTTTATTAGTATAATACAAAATCAACACTGTAAGTATATACACTGCAACAAAGCCGGTCATAACCATACCGGCCATTCTATCTATGAAATATATCCATACATTCATCGCAACTAATATCAGAGACATAAAAATCGGCCACTGCATATAGATACGAATCTGCCCTTTTAATTTTTGTTTTTCATCCATGTATCAATCCTCAACGATTTTTTTAATCTACAAGTACGATTTTAATGTATCTACCTTATCAAGCTTTTCCCATGGAAGGTTCAAATCGTTTCTTCCAAAGTGTCCATAAGATGCTGTTTGGTTATAAATCGGTTTTCTCAAATCTAACATTTTAATGATACCTGCTGGTCTTAAATCAAATTCTTGGCGCACAATTTCAACTAATTTCTCTTGGCTTATCTTTCCTGTCCCAAATGTATCAATCATAATCGAAGTAGGTTTTGCAACTCCAATTGCATAAGATAGCTGAATCTCACATTTTTTCGCAATTCCTGATGCCACAATATTTTTAGCAACATATCTCGCTGCATACGCTGCTGATCTATCAACTTTCGTGCAATCTTTCCCTGAGAAAGCACCTCCACCATGTCTTGCCATTCCACCGTACGTATCTACAATAATCTTTCTTCCGGTAAGTCCACTATCTCCATGTGGTCCTCCAATTACAAATCTTCCTGTTGGGTTGATAAAGAATTTTGTATTTTCATCTATCATTGATTCTGGCAACACTTCATCAAAGATATACTTTTTCACATCTTCATGAATTTGTGATTGTTCCACATCTTCATCGTGTTGCGTCGAAAGTACAACTGCATCGAGACGAACTGGATTTCCTGTTTCATCATACTCAACTGATACTTGTGTCTTTCCATCTGGTCTTAAATATTTTAACACTCCTGTTTTTCTCACTTCTGATAACTTACGTGAAAGTTTATGCGCAAGCCAAATCGGATACGGCATATACTCTTCTGTCTCATCGCAAGCATAACCAAACATCATACCTTGATCCCCTGCACCAATTGCTTCAATCTCTTCGTCTGTCATTTTATTTTCTTTTGCTTCTAATGCTTTGTCTACACCCATAGCTATATCTTTTGATTGCTCATCAATTGCCACAAGTACTCCACAAGTATGTGCATCAAATCCATATTTTGCGCGATTATACCCGATTTTTTCTACGGTTTCTCTTACAATCTTTTGCATATCTACATATGCATTCGTTGTAATCTCTCCCATAACTAGAACTAATCCTGTCGTAATACTTGTCTCACAAGCTACTCGACTCATTGGATCTTGCTCTAATAGCGCATCTAATATAGCATCTGATATTTGATCACACATTTTATCTGGATGCCCTTCTGTTACTGATTCTGATGTAAATAATAATTTTTCCATTTTATACTTCCTCTCTTTAATCGCAATGTATTTTTTATTACACAAAAAGCCCACTCGTAAGTGGACTTTTCGCTTAATAGTGAGTATTTCCTCACTTTTTTGCCCTCTTATCGTTCGATTCTTCGCTTAGGATGGCACCTTCCTTTCGGGGTTGCCGCAGCTTCATTGACCCTCTCTATCTCCACTGCTCCACATAAGATTTAGCTAACTTTTAATATGAATTTTCTTATTTCTTTTTCTGTCTTTACTTTTTCTATCTTTCCACCAATGCCTTTGAATTTCTTTTCTAAGCTTTCATATCCTCTTTGGATATATTCGATGTCATCTACATAGGTGATTCCCTCTGCTGCTAGACCTGCTATCACAAGTGCAGCTCCTGCGCGTAAATCTGGTGCACTCACTCTCGCTCCTGTATACCCTTTCACTCCAGTGACAATTGCAACATTACCTTCAACCTTCGACTTAGAACCCATTCGTGCCAATTCATCTAAATACTTGAAACGATTTTCAAATAAATTTTCCGCAATTGTACTAGTTCCATTTGCCAATCCTAACACCACACCCATCTGCGGTTGCATATCTGTCGGAAAGCCTGGATATGGCAATGTAGAGATATGAGTCGATTTTAAATTTTTCACTCCGATTACACGAACCGAGTCATCGCCTTCTTCTATAATACACCCTACATCTAATAATTTTGCAGTTGTCGCCTCTAAATGCTTTGGCACTACATTCTTCACCGTAACATCTCCACAAGTCGCTGCTGCTGCATACATAAATGTTCCAGCTTCAATCTGATCTGGAATCACTGAATATTCGCTCTTATGAAGTCGACGAACGCCTGTGATTCGAATCACATCTGTTCCCGCTCCTCTAATATTAGCTCCCATACTTCCTAAGAAGTTGGCAACATCTACCACATGTGGTTCTTTTGCTGCATTTTCGATAATAGTTCTTCCTTCAGCCATTGTAGCTGCCATCATTACATTAATCGTCGCTCCCACACTTACCTTATCTAAGTAGATATGTGCTCCTGTCAGTTTTTCTGCTTCTACTAGAATGGTGCCATACTTCACACTCACCTCTGCACCTAAAGCTTCAAAACCTTTGATATGAAGATCTATCGGTCTACTTCCGATATTACATCCACCCGGAAGGGCCACTTCCGCTCTTCCATACTTTGCAAGTAGTGCTCCTAAAAAGTAGTAGGAAGCTCTTATTTTTTTAATATAGTCATATTCTATTTTCATACTATCAATGGTCTTTCCAACCACCTCTACTGTATGTTTATCCACTCTTCTTGTACGTGCTCCGATTCCACCTAATGCGTCAATCATCACATTTACATCGTTTACGTTTGGTAAGTTATCGATAAGCACCTTTTCATCAGTCATAGAAGCTGCTGCTAAAATAGCTAATGCCGCATTCTTTGCTCCACCTATCTCTACTTCTCCCATAAGTGGTGTGCCACCTTTTATAATATATTGTTCCATTATTTTACCTCGTTCATCCTTGAACTTTACTTGAATTTGTTTATAATGCGCCTTCCATCATATAACATCTCACTAATAATGTCAACTTTTTAGTAACAATTCAGCCTTGCGGCTGGATACAAGTGATTCTGTGATATGCTTGCATAGCAGCAGATGAACCTTGTACTTCAGCCATAAGGCACTTTGCCGTAATCGAGGATATAGCTACGTAGTAGCGTAATTGGTCGTGTAACGACCTATCCGAGATGTTAGGCTGAATTGTTACTTTCAGTCGGATACAAGTGATTCTGTGATATGCTTGCATAGCAGCAGATGAACCTTGTACTTCAGCCATAAGGCACTTTGCCGTAATCGAGGATATAGCTACGTAGTAGCGTAATTGGTCGTGTAACGACCTATCCGAGATGTTAGGCTGAATTGTTACTTTCAGTCGGATACAAGTGATTCTGCGATATGCTTGCATAGCAGCAGATATTTGTTACACTTTTAGTACTTCTAGCACTTCTGAAATTGTGCCTTCTACATCCTTATCGTCTTGAACCACTGTAATATCTGCGTACTTTTCAAATAATTTTGCTCGCTCATCATACAACATTTTCAAAGTTTGCCCTTCCTTTAGGACGACCCCTCTATTTTTAATATTTGTCAAACGCTTTTGAATACGCTCAAACTCTATTTTCAAATAAATAATTGTAGCAATCTCCTTGAAATGCTCCATCGCCTCTTCACAATACACCACACTTCCGCCAGGTGATATGATTGCATTTTCCGCATCCACATCTCGATTCACCTGATTTTCTATCTCCAAAAATTTCTCTACTCCATGTTTTGCTATGATGTCTTTCAACAGACACCCTTCTTGTTTTTGAATCAGTAAATCTGTGTCGATAAACGAGTATCCTAGCTCTTTTGCCACAATAACTCCTACTGTGCTCTTTCCCGATGCTGGCATTCCAATAAAAACAATATTTTTCTTCATTTGTACTTCCCTTTTCTTTTCCCCTATATAATTAATACAATATTTTTCTCCTTCGGCGTTTGTCCTTTCTCCTACGACAAATCTCTTGATACAGCAAAACCTCGACAATCTCTCGAAGTAACTTTGACTCATCTGCCTCTGGTATCTGCTTTCTCTTTTTTAGTTCTTTCTCCACTTCTTTGTAAGCACTAGTAGAGAGTAATCTAAGCAAAAATTTATCTGGGTACTGATCATAGATTAAACTTCCCTCATATTCCAATCGGTCACAAGTCTCTTCTATAATCGGCAATATCAACTTCGCCATCTGTGGATAAATACTTTTCATGTACTCCAAGTCCGTCTTAGATATTTTATCCTCATCAAAAAAACTCGGAACGGAATACATCATATAATATGGTAATTTATTTTCCATAGTTTCACCAATATTTTTTCTATTATTCTATGCTTAATATCGGTGATAGTTCCTTTTTACCATTCTAGTTTATGAAGACTTCCTTCCATCTGCATCTGCGGAAATCCTATTTGACGCAATGCTTCATATAAAATTACTGCAACAGAGTTTCCTAAATTCAAAGAACGAATTTCATTTCCCATAGGAATCCTGATGCTACTATCCTTATGATGTACTAAAATCTCCTCTGGTATACCACTGCTCTCTTTGCCGAACATAATGTAACAATCGTCTTCATAAGTAACTTCTGTATATACATTCTTCGCTTTCGTTGTCGCCATAAATATCTGATCCACAGCTTTTGGATTTTTCTTCAAAAAATCCTCATAATTCACATATCTAGTCACATCTAGTTCATCCCAATAATCCATACCTGCTCTTTGAATCGCTTTTTCATTCAAGCGAAACCCTAATGGTTCTATTAGATGCAGCCTACTTCCTGTAGCCACGCATGTTCTTCCAATATTCCCTGTATTTGCTGGTATCTCTGGTTCAAATAATACTATATTAATCACGTAATACTCCTTCTTTCGTCTCAGGCAGCACTGCTGCTAGGAACATTCCTGCTACAGCGGCAATCGCTAGACCTGATATCTTTACTGAATCTGTAATTGGGATATCTGTCGATATTCCGATTCCTAGAATCACAATCACTGAAGCAATCATCAGATTTCTGCTGTTTGAAAAATCCAACCTTGCATTAATAATAATCCGAACACCTACGCTTGCAATCATTCCGAATAAAATAACACTAATTCCGCCTCGTACGGGCTCTGGGATACTGTTAATTAATCCACCAAACTTTCCGATTACTCCCATCAATATGGCAAAACACGCTGCTACTCTTATTACTGCTGGATCATATACCTTTGTCACTGCAAGTACTCCTGTATTTTCCCCATAAGTTGTATTAGCTGGTCCTCCCAATAAGGCAGCCGTAATTGTTGCTATTCCATCTCCTAGTAACGTTCTATGAACACCTGGTTCTTTTAGGAAGTTTTTCCCCACCACTGCTCCATTGGTGGTAATGTCGCCGACATGCTCTATCACTGTTACTAAAGCAACTGGTGCTATCGCAGCTATTGCTGTTGGATTAAATTCTGGCAGGGTCAAAAGTTGTTCTGTAATTTTTTGGTCTGTAAAAGAAAACCAACTCGCCTCACTAATCACCGAAAAATCAACTAAACCTAACGGGATGCACACAACATACCCTACGATTAGAGCCACCATCACTGGTAACAGACTCAAAAAGCCTTTGGCGAATACAGAGACAATCACCATAGTCGCAATCACAATTACAGATACCAAAATACTCTTTCCATTTACAACATTTTCTCCATTTTGATTTACAGTATAGAACGCAGAGTTAACTGCTACTCCACTTAAACGAAGTCCAATAACAACAATCATAGGCCCTGTAACAATCGGTGGTAAAAGCTTATTTACTTTCTCATATCCTACTACTTTGATAATGGCTGCAAATACCACATACACTACTCCTGCTGCGATAAGTCCGCCTTTTACCGCGGCAAGCCCCTGTGTCTCTAGTGTCAAGGCAATGGCTCCGATAAATGCAAAACTAGACCCTAGAAACACTGGTACAATTCGCTTTGTAATAGCGTGGAACAAAAGTGTTCCTATCCCTGCACTTAAAAGTGCTATGGATGTGTTAAGACCAGTTAAAAGTGGTACTAATACTGTCGCTCCAAACATTGCCACTACGTGTTGTAATCCTAAAATAAATTTTTGATTTCCTGCAATTTTCTCCCTCATGTGTTCGCTCCTTTTCGTGATCGCCACCTAGTTACTAAACTCTCTCACTTCTCAATCGCTCTACAAAGTTACCCAATCGCCCTATTGCTTCT
This sequence comes from uncultured Lachnospiraceae bacterium, assembly GCA_964369425.1. Classification (GTDB taxonomy): domain Bacteria; phylum Bacillota; class Clostridia; order Lachnospirales; family Lachnospiraceae; genus CAUPWF01. Next base: position 14,936 of record CAYJGW010000019.1, on the reverse strand, counting down.
TTCAAATCTTCTAATGAATACGCATAAGAAATACGTAAAAATCCTTCTCCACTATCTCCAAATGCCGTTCCTGGTACAACTGCCACCTTTTCTTCTTCTAAGAATCGCATTGCAAAATCCTCTCCCGTCATTCCAAACTCCTGAATACTTGGGAATATGTAAAATGCTCCAAATGGTTCGAAACACTCTAGCCCCATCTTTTTGAATTCATTTACTAAAAATCTTCTTCTTTGATCATATGCATCTCTCATCTTTGCAACTTCATCATCGCAATTCTTTAACGCTTCAACCGCCGCATACTGACTGTTTGTCGGTGCACACATAATTGCAAATTGGTGAATTTTCACCATTTGCTCAATAATGGTTGCTGGTCCACAGGCATATCCAAGTCTCCATCCAGTCATCGCAAATCCCTTTGAAAATCCATTAATTACAATGGTTCTCTCCTTCATACCGGGGAAACTTGCAATGGATACATGTTCCGTTCCATACGTTAACTCTGAGTAGATTTCATCCGAAATTACATAGAGGTCATGGTCTACCACAAATTTTGCTATCGGCTCTAACTCCTCTTTTGTCATGATGGATCCTGTCGGATTGTTTGGAAATGGCATAATTAATATCTTCGTCTTATCAGACACTGCTTCTTCCAATTCCTCTACTGTCAATTTAAACTCATTTTTATTTTGTAGCGGAATCACAACCGGTACACCATCCGCTAACACTGCACATGGGAGATAGGATACAAAACTCGGCTGTGGAATAATCACTTCATCCCCTGGATTAATCATCGCACGAAGGGCAATATCAATCCCTTCGCTTCCTCCAACAGTCACAATCACCTCTGATTCCTGCTTGTAAGAAAGTCCCATCTTTCTTTCTAAATACTTTGTAATTTCAATCTTTAATTCTTTTAATCCGGCATTTGATGTATAAAATGTACGTCCTCTTTCCAGCGAATAAATTCCTTCTTCTCGCACTCTCCAAGGTGTATCAAAATCAGGTTCTCCTACTCCTAACGAGATTGCCTCTGGCATTTCACTTACAATATCAAAAAACTTTCGAATCCCTGATGGTTTAATTTCTAATACTTTGTCTGATAATGGGTTTCTCATCACGGTGTCACCAACATCCTTTCTGATTTTGCTTTTGGTACTAAAATCGTTCCAGCCTCTTTATATTTTTTCAAGATAAAATGAGTAGTAGTACTAAGCACTGAATCGATTGGCGATAATTTTTCAGAGACAAATCGAGATACTTCTTTTAACGTCCTCGCTTCTACTGTCAATAGCAAATCATACGCTCCTGAAATCAAGTATACTGCATCTACTTCTGGATAGTTGTAAATTCGCTCTGCAATACGATCAAACCCTTGATTCCTCTGTGGTGTCACTTTCACTTCAATCAAAGCAGTAACAAACTCTACCTCAACCTTATCCCAATCTATTAATGTGTGATACCCACAGATAATCTTTTCTTTTTCCATATCAGCTAGTTCATTTGCAATAGCAATCTCATCGGAACCTAATAATACAGCTAGCTCTTTTAGATTTACTCTCGCATTGTGCTCAATATAATTCAAAATTTTCTTTCTCATAATGCCTCCTTTAGTTTATGTTGTAAATATCTTAAAAAAGTCATCCTCTGATGGTCTCTCTAAAAAAGCTTTTTCATCACCTTTTCTCACCACTTTGTCTAACTCTTTTGTTGTCCTCCCTATAACACTCACACCAATTCCTTTACTTTGCAACACTTCTATGCACGCTTCTGCTTCTGCTGTCACGACAACTGCTGCACCTGTAGAATGTAGCTTGTATGGATTTAATCCCATAAATTCGCATAACTCTATCGTTTCTTGGTTAATCGCTATAGATTTCATATCAATATCAATCCCTACCTTGTATGTGTCACACAAGTGTGTAAAGATTGCTTGAATCCCACCCTCTCCTAATGCAAAACATTTAGCACCAGTCAATTGATTACAAACTTTTAGTTCTTCATATAAGAAGAGTTTCTTCTTTTTCTCTTGGTATTTTTCAAAAAATCTTGATGGAAATCTTCCCTCTACCATTTCTTTCTTCATATCTAGTAGTCGAAGACCTCCTTCGAGTGCAACTTCATTGACAAGTAATACCGTTGACTCTTCCAAGCAAACCTCTTCTTCTTTTTCCTCTTTTGAACATTTTCCATATCCTACTACCGAAACCATTGTCGTTGTAATGACAGGATTTCTCGTCGCATGAATATCGATCACTGGAATATTTTGTTCTTTGCAAACTCTTTGAATTTCACGAGACATCGTTTTAATTCTCGATGCAAAAGCGTGCATCGGAAGATGTATTACAAAAGTCATCCCAACAATCTCTATCCCTTGTGCTGCAAAATGATTTGATATATTCGCAACCCCATATATCGCAACATCCTTCTCCTCTCCATACACTACTGCGTCCCTAGACACTACGGATTGTCCGCCTTCGCAGTCACTCAAAAGGCGTATCGACTCTCTAACCTTACCTACCATAATTACAGTACGTAAGGTATGATTGATGTAAGTAACATAGCTGCAATTACCACTAAAATGATAATAGAAATCGCTTTTCTTACTTTTTTATTGTAAAAATTCATACCTTGTTTCCTCTTATTTCTTATTTATAAATAAACCTTATCTCTCTTATTTTATACTCTTTGCTTGTTTTTTTCAAGGAAAAAGGGGAATTCCGCATCTAAATCGCGAAATCCCCTTGAATTTTCTACCTATTTACTTTCTCTTTGCTAATACTTCTTCATATTTTACAACTTCTTCATACCATTCTTCTCTAGCTGGTACCCCATGCTTCTCACAAAAATAGGTCCACACGTCCCCAAATGGATAAGTTTTCACCTCTTCTTGTAGCATCATTAGTTCCGTATATTTCCCTTCTTCTTGTAAATCAGCTAACTTTTTATTAGGAGAAAGTAATCCATATAACAAGGCTTTTTGCAAGTTTCTCATCCCTACTGTCCAAGCTGAGATTCTATTGATACTCGCATCAAAGAAATCTAACCCGAATAACACACGCTCAAGCGCATCGTTTCTAACAATCTCTTTTGCAATTTCTTTTGTCTCATCATCAAATAATACTACGTGGTCACTATCCCAGCGCACTGGTCTTGTAATATGCAATGCAATTTTTTCATTAAATAATAGCATCGAAGATATTTTATCAGAAACCACTTCCGTTGGGTGATAATGCCCGTTATCCATAAGGCTTAATATCCCTTTTTCAGCGGCATAGTTAATTGTAAATTCCGATGATCCCACTGTATAGGATTCTACTCCTATACCAAATACTTTTGATTCCAAGCATACGATACACTTTTCTTTGTCATAATCCATATCTAGTATTGCATCCAAAGATTCTTTAAATCTTCTTCTTGGAGCTAATCGATCTGCTGGAATATCTTTAAATCCATCTGGAATCCAAATATTCATCAAACATGGTTGCCCTAATTCCTCTGCAAAATACTCCGAAATGCGAATACATGCTTGGCAATGTCTAATCCAAAAATCGCGTATTTCTGCATCTGTACTAGAAAGAGTCAAGTTGTCCTTCATCATTGGATGGGCAAAAATAGTTGGGTTAAAGTCTAATCCCAATCCTCTTTCTTTTGCATAGTCTACCCATTTCGCAAAATGCTTTGGCTCAAGTTTATCTCGGTCCACCCACTCACCTTCTTCAAAAATCGCATAGCATGCGTGTAGGTTTATTTTATGCTTTCCAGGTACTAAGCTAAGGGCTTTATCCATATCATCCATTAATTCTTGTGGTGTTCTAGCTTTTCCAGGGTAGTTTCCTGTTGTTTGAATTCCTCCTGTCAAAGGTCCTTCGTGATCAAATCCTGTCACATCGTCTCCTTGCCAACAATGCATAGAGATTGCAACTTTCGATAATTGTTCAATTGCAACATCCACATCTACCCCTAATCCTTTATAAAGCTCTTTCGCTGATTCATATCTTTCTTTTACTAACATACTTGTATCCTCCTATTTTTTATTCAAAGATTTTTATATCAAAAGAATGATGCACACATTCTCTCGCTTCTTCCTTATTTTTAAATGTGCCATCTCTTAGCATCTGTGCTAGTAGATTTCCAATTGCCGTCGCTTCTGTTGGTCCTGCATGCACTGGTTTTTTGGTTGCCTTTGCCGTCAATTCATTCAAATACTCTGCATTTGCACCACCACCTACAATGTGAATTCTCCCGTACATTCTACCTGTTGATTTTTCAATTCCTTCAATCGCTTTTGCATAACAATCTGCCAAACTAGCATATACCACTGTTGCAACCTCTCCGATAGTCTCTGGAACCGCTTGCCCCGTCTCTTTGCAATATATTCTAATCTCCTCCACCATGCTTTCTGGTGCTAAAAACCGGTCATCATTGGCGTCTACCCTTGAATGGAAATCTTCACATTTTTTGGCTTCTTCACAGATTTGTGCAAAAGATAATTCGTCGCCAAAGTCATGTCTTACCGATTGAATCATCCACAATCCCATAATATTCTTCAAGTATCGGAATTTATAGTCATATCCGCCTTCATTTGTAAAATTGTTTTCTTTACTAACAATGCTACAATCCGCTTCCTCTCGCTCAATCCCAAGAAGCGACCAAGTCCCTGAACTGATGTAAAGAAAATCATCATCATTTGCTGGAACTGCTAGTACCGCCGCGCCCGTATCGTGTGTACATGGCACTACAACCTCCATATCAATCCCTAGCTCTTCTACAATTTCTGGTTTGAAGCTTCCTAGGCAAGTCCCCGGAATCACCATTTCTTGAAACATGCCTTTATTGAACCCTAATCTTTCAATCAACTCCATATCCCACTCTTTTGTACTTGGACTTACCAACTGTCCTGTGGTTGCTTCTGTATATTCATTTCCTTTTTTCCCAGTTAACAAAAAGTGAAAGTAATCTGGCACAAATAGTATGGACTTTGCTTTTTCCATATGTTCCGGTTGTTGTTGTTTTACTGCCATCAATTGATAAATTGTGTTGAATATCTGCTTTTGAATACCAGTTCTTTCGTACAACTCTTCTTCCGAGATTATCTTATAAACCTCTTCGTCCATACCAGCTGTTCGTTTATCTCTGTACCCGACCATATTCCCTAAAATTTCATCCTTATCATCAAGTAATACAAAATCAACGCCCCATGTATCGATTCCCACACTCTTTGGATGCTTTCCTAGTTCTTTGCACTTTTTAATTCCAGCTTTTATATGCTCAAATAACTGCACATGATCCCAAATTTTTGTGCCGTTTACTTTTTTCATCCCATTCTCAAACCGATAGATTTCTTCTAGTTTAATCTTTCCATCTTCCACACTTCCAAGCATGTGCCTTCCACTAGAAGCACCTATGTCAATTGCTAAATAATAATTCTCCATCACTTAGGCCTCCTTCTTTTCTATCTCCCATTATAATCTCTCTCCATCATAATTATTAGGTCTAGTATTGCAAATTTTACCGTCTTAATTTGCATTCACCTCTAGCTATCTATCTCTAACTGTATTATAATAACTTTGTACGAAAGAGAGGTGTTTTCCTATTGAATTCCATTATTTTAGATAAATTAAAAGAGATATCAGCAGAAGAGCAAAAAATCTTAAACGGAGATAAAAGCGTCCAAAAAAATTTATATACCTCTGCAGCACAAGATTTTATTATCGATAGTAAAAAGATGCTTGAAAGCGGAAGGCTTATCACTGTCAGACCACACACTAGATTTGTTCATTTCCCAGCCCACAAACATAACTATATCGAAATCATTTACATGTGTTGTGGTACCACACTACATTTACTCAACAAGAAAACTACAATTGAATTAAAACAAGGGGATTTACTTTTTTTAAATCAAAATACTACACAAGAGATTATGCCTGCAAAAGCAGATGATGTAGCTGTAAACTTCATGGTATTACCAGAATTCTTTGACCTTATCTTCCCTATGATTGAAGGCGAGAATATTCTGCGTGACTTTTTAATTGGTACCCTTACTAAAAAGCATAGTATGGTAGACTATCTACATTTTGAGACACAAGACATTCTACCTGTTCAAAACTTAGTAGAAAACATGATTTGGACTCTTTTAAATGATGGCACTTCCCAAAATAGTATTTTACAAACTACAATGGGCTTATTATTTATGCAACTTCTCGACTACACCGATAAAGCAAACCTAAACACCCCTGATCAATTCGAACAAAACCTAGTATTTACCACCCTTAAATACATCGAGGAAACCTATAGAACGGGAACACTTATTGAACTATCCTCACGTACTCGCCAACCTACATACCATATCAGTAAATTAATTAAAAAGCATACTGGATACACATTTAAACAACTCCTGCAAACAAAACGATTAAACCAAGCGTCCTATCTCCTTACTCATACCAGCTTAACTGTAGATGCCATCATTGATGCTGTAGGTTATGACAACACTAGTTATTTTCACAGAATCTTTAAAGAGTACTTTCACAATACACCAAAGAATCATAGAACTGCGCAGCAAAATATCATGGTTTAATATTTTTTTGCTGTGCTTGCATATTCCTCCCATTCATGCTACTATACCTTCAAAGCACAAAATCTAAGATCAAGTAATTCTTTCACACTCCTGTGTGATTTTGACATTTCTGTCAACAAGGTTATCCAATTCAAACATCTTAGTTATATCTTTACAATGTACCCACAAACAATTATACTTAAGAAAGAAGGAACTCTATGGAGAAACAAAAAACTTATGAAGAGTTAATGCAATGTGTCCCAAAAGATGTGCAAGAAGTTTTTCGACAAATTGAACAAGGGAAACGCTTACCAGATCTTAGTTCTGATTTAGTATTTCGAAGAATTTTCGATCCAGATTTGCACAAAGTAAGGAGGATTTGATGATTATGTTAAGTGAAAAGTATGCAGCAGCGGATCGTTCTAGTGAATTAGTGGATGCAAAACGGCAAGCCGAAAAAGAGGGCTGAGAGGCTGGAATGAAGGCTGGAATGAAAACTGGTAAAATTGATGCCATGATTGAATTAATATTGAAAAACTATAAAAAACTGTCACCTGAAGAAGCATCAAATATTTTTGATTGTGATTGGAACTTGGTAATTGAGATTTATCGTATATTAGATGTTCAATCCGAAAATGTTGGAACTGAGTACGTAAAGCAGAAGCTTTTAGAAGGTGGCTTTATCGAAGTCCCCGTCTTCGAAACGCAAACATTCTAGCTTCACTTTAGACCTACTTGCACTACTTAATGAATATTAATTTCGAAAGACCGTCTATGCCTTCCTTAACACAAGACATAGCCGGCCTTTCTTTATTGATTCTTCTACTCTTAAACTAACCCATATATCTCCACATCCAAATCGATTATTTTTTGGTATGCTCCCATCGCACCATTCGCATCTCGATTTTTCATACACTTTACCATTTCTTGGTGTAAAGGAATTGTATCAAAGATACTTTGTCCTTGTTGATTTGTTATCCCCTCGCCTCGGTTGTAAAACTCATTGTTATATTTTTCCAGACTTTCCATCATGTTTTTTATCATCTTTACCATCTCTAGGTTTGGTGATAACTCTAGCATCGTCAAATGAAACTTATCATCTAACTCCTGAGGAAAAATTCCTACTTGTGCAAGCGCATTCATCTGAACAGCCAATGATTCTAATTGATTCAGCAGTTCATCTGAAATAGTATGTGTAATCTCTTTTATTATATGTTTTTCTAGTACAGACTTAATCTCTAATAAATCAAAGAAATTTCTTTCATCTACTTTTATTTGCATCGAAAAATCACGAATATCTCCATCTACGAATGTGCCTCTTCCTGGCTCCACTCGTAAAATTCCTCGATGTTCCATCTCCTTAATTGCCTCTCGCAAAGAACTTCTACTCACCTTTAGGTCTGTACTCAGCTGGCGTTCGCCCGGTAATCTTTCATCTAACTTTAATTGGTTTTCTTCTATGTAGTTGCAAATTAATTCTCCAACTTTAGTATAATTCCCAGTCACAGAGGTTTCTTTATTTCGAATCATTATCTTCGCTTCCTTTTCCTATCATTCTATACTAATTATAGACTAAGGACTCTTAATTTGCAATTCACTTTCGAAAACATATTTTTGCTGATTTACTTAATCCAGACTTTTGAGGACCTAAATTCTCATCTCTTTCTCTAAAAGTATCTACTTTATCTTTCCGCTGTTGCTCTATAACAAGATTAAAGTGCGGTGAATGTTCTGACACTGCTCCTTGTGGCATCTTCGCCTCAAATGCTAATGCTCCGTTAAACAATAAGTTTGAAACTATCAGTTTAATGTGATTTTTTCCAGCTTTTAAGTATTTGCCAATTTTTATTTCATATGGCTTTTTCCATATTATACCTGTTCTTTCTCCATTCACTATAACTTCGCAAACCTCGTGAACTGACTCTAACACCAATATTGCCTCTTGGCTATCATTCCACTCAAATTCTGTAGTATAACTTCCTTTTCCGCTATAATATTCATATCCGCTCATATCTTCCCACAGTTTAAGTTTTCCACTATGTACTAATTTATCCCCTATGGTTAAACTCCATTCCTCTAGCTCTAGCACCTCATCAAGTATCGCTTTTTCTTTCACCGCATGATTAGAGCAGTGCTCATCCTCAACAATGATAATTGATTCATTTTCTCTTAGCACGAGTTGAATTTTTCCCTGCTCAAATGTATAGTCTTTCCTATTCGCATCTTCCATTGGGTCATAGATGCGAAATTTCTTCATATCATCAATACGAATCTCTATCTGCCTTGACTTCTCTGTGATATTCGAGATGAAAATATAGCGTTCTCCCTTGTTATTTTCGCGAATGATGTAACCAACTGCATTCTTTTCATTCATCACCAAGTCTGGTTTTATTATATTTGGTAGCTTTTCTTCTACTTCACACTTTTGCATTAAAAACACATTAGAATTGTGGGAAAGGTTTTTTGTGATTTTTTCAATCTCACTATTTTTTTCTTCGTAGTTATCAAAGGTGTCACATCTAGTAGGCATTTGATCTAAGAAAACAATCTTTGTAGACTTTGATAGCTCTTGGATTTTTTCTAATGTCTTCAGATTAATATAAGTAACACTTGGAATGATGAGAACTTCTAACTGATTATCCTCTAATCTTAATACATCCTCTTGTTCCTGAATGAGCCTGTCATTTACAAATGCAAACCAATATCCCGCTCGTGCAATTGCATCTGCCAACTCTGTTGTGATATGCTGTTCTATTTTTAATGTCATGTGCAGCTCTGCCATAATATTCTTTGCCCATATATCACTTGTAGGTGTAAGCATCCCGATTCGTGTTTTAATCTTTGAGTTTTGCATGTATTCACTTACATTTTCAATGTATTTTGAAAGAACTGGATAATATTCCCACCATGTGTTATGAGGTGATACCACAGAAGAAGCATAGAACAAATTCTCATAAGAGCTTCCCTTATAAAAAGAGTATCCATGATTCACTATATGATTAATACCATCAACAAAGCAAACATCTGTTGCGCGTTTCATCATTTCTAGTGTCACTAAAAATCTTGGTTTTCTAAGCCATGTGTAGGTTTCATTCGATACAATTTCAGCTCTTCGCATCATTCCTCCACTAACTGCAATCCTATGATGATTGATATTAACCCCTAAGCTATCTCCATTTCCAAATGTTTCACCTTCTGGAATATGGCTTGCAGCGTAAGCATCAATCGCATCCCCCCAAGTTCCATGAGCTTGTGAGCGAAACAATACCCCTCTTTCTTCTGACCATTTTGCAATCTTTTCAAAAAAATTCTCTACCGTTAGTTCTCCATATGTTCTATAGTAATCTGCACGAATATACGGTGTAACCTCCCCCACATCTTGCCATAACGCAGGAAGATATTGATCCAACTCATATCCTCTTCTCTTTGCGAATTCTTCTGGTAAAAACTTTGTCCAATTGGAAGCAGTAAGTTCTATTGAATCTGAAAATACAGCTCTTACTTTTTCGCTGTCAATATTATCTAGCAAAGCATCTCCTAGATGTTCCAAATATAAATCAATTACATCTGCTCGACAATGATCCATCACATACCCGTCCATATTTGTAGTTGCTTTTCCTACTCGTTGCCTATATTCGTTAGAAACAAAAACAAAGAGACGATATATTCCTTCTTTTACTTCCAAATTCTCTATCTTCTCTCCCCAAGGCCATACCCCTATGTATGTCGCCTCAATATGATCTGTCACATCTTTCATCGTATCCGCTTTTATTCTTCCCTCTACAACCTCTGCTAAAATCACTCGAACAATCTTCCCCGAAAGTACATTCGTGTAATCAAAAGAATACTTCGTTGGTCCAAATATATCTTGTTGATAAGGTATCAAGATATCCGGAGCCATACTTTTTGTAATAAACGGTGCTCCCAGTGGCCACCCTGATCCAAGTGTCAAGTCCACATCCAAGTCCAATTCATCTGCTTTTTTTATAAAATAGTTTAAATTCTCTAAAAATATAGGTGATAAAAATTCTTGATTCCCTTCCATCTCAATTGGATAGAGGAACTGGAGTTCCACACCACCAATCCCTGCTTTTTTCACTTCATTCAAATTAAAATCTATACTTTCTTTATCTACGTTGAATCCGTATACCCACATGCGGGTATACGGCTTATACGTTCTCTTTTTAGTCTGCATATATTACTCTTCTACTTTCTTTGCTTTTTCATTTTTATATGTCCCAATTCCTGTGATTGCTAATATAATTGCAATGATAGGTGTTGTCCAGTTCGCTATAGACCACATCAGATAATCACCCACTTCTACGCCTAAAGTACTTGTAAAGAATATTGCTGCTGGAGTCCAAGGAAATAGTACTTCTAGTAGCGTCCCTGCATCTTCTGTTGTTCTTGATAATACTCTCCTACTAATATTGTTTGCATCATATTTCTTTTTAAATACACTTGCTGTTACAAAACTACAAGCAATACCGTTTGCTGTCATGGCAATCATCGCAATAGCTGTCGCTAATGAAGATATAATAATCGATGATCTTCTTTTTACTTTTCCAAATACCACGTTCACAACGCTAGGCATTGCATCAATAGAATTCAATACACCTACTATTGATAATATAGATATTGATATCGGTAATAAGTTCCCCAGTTCCCAGAACCCACCTCTTTGGAAAAATCCTAAAATATATGCTTCCCCTTCTACTTCTGGAGAATAATCATACCAAGTCACCATATCTAACTTAAATCCACTGTTTAATGCTGTAAGTGTGTCATCTAACGTAAAACCTTGATATACAAATGCTAAAAGTAATGAAAGTACAGCTCCGCAAGCCATTACTGGCAATACTGGCTTTTTCATAGCTGACCCTACCACAACAATTATAAGCGGAATCAAAAGTATTGCATTAAACTTAAACATCCCACTCAAATCTTCTAACAAAGTGATAATACTTGGATCAGTGATATCAGTCACTGATGGTGGGTACACAAACCCTAATATCGTGTATGCAACTAAGGCAATTAAAGTAGCTGGTAGCGTAGTCCAGACCATAGAGCTTACATGGTCATATAGATTCACATCAGAGGCTATCGCAGCAATGTTTGTTGTATCTGATAGTGGTGACATCTTATCTCCAAAGTATGCTCCTCCGATAACTGCTCCTGCAATAATCCCTGGCTCTGCACCAACTGCTGTTCCAATTCCCATCATAACAACCCCAATTGTAGCAGCCGATCCCCAAGAGGTTCCTGTAAAAATAGAAAATAATCCTGAAAGAATCAATGCCATAGCATATAAGAATGCAGGATTAATCAACTTGATACCATAATATACAAGCATCGGCATCAATCCACTCATAATGAACCCAGCGATTAATGGACCAATAATTAATAAAATCAACACGCCAGGCAATGCATTGCTAATAGAATCTGTCATTCCTTTAAATACTTTATCCCATGTCACATCAGTAAATACTACGATAAATGTTGATACAATTATAACCGAGAGCAACATAATACTTTCTACAGGTAATGCTCCATCTGGATTGCCTTGTAATATAGGTACGAATAATCCTACAAATATCACTAGTAAAAACAATAACACTGCAATAATTTGGTGCTTTAGACTTAATTTTTTCTTCATCTCTTTTTCCTCCTACCGGTCTTACCGGTCTGTCCTTTTTTTGTATTTTATCAGCACCTATGTTAACAGTCAACCTTTTTAATCACTTTCTATATTTTTCATAAATTTTCACCACTTTTTTTATGCATATTAACCAATTATTTGACGGAGGTGAACTTATTTTTCTTTGCACATGCTCAAAAGGGATACTATCGCATCCCTTTTTACTTTATTCCATTTCATAACTATCCAGAAACCATTGAATCGTTATGTCATTTCAATAATTGACTCTTGTATATATATTCACCTTCAATTAGCATTCGCCTAATACCTCCCACACTAGCGTTATAGGTCGTATAGAGACCTAGCCGAGATGTTAGGGCGAATTGTTACATTGATTTTACTGACAGAATTGTCAAAGTCACACTATGTGTGAAAGATTGCTTGAATTTTAGATTTTCTTTCCTTAATACTCATGGCTTAACTGCTTAAAATTTCATTATTGAGGTGTTTCCTCTTTTACTACACAAAGCTCTATTCAAAGGTTGGTTCTTCTATAAATCCACCTTCAACTAACCTCTGACTCATCTCATCAACACTAATCCTCCCCAGTTCCTTGTCTAGTATTCGATAAACTTCATCAACAATCGCTCTATCCCATACAAAAATTCCTGATGCAGCTTCTGCAGAAAAATTTTCATGATTCTTCATTATCAACTCGATTTTACTTCTGTATTCGCCCAACAAGCGACCACGCTTTTCTCCTTCGCGCCTCGCCTCTACCAATTCACTAGAACGTGTAGCTTCTGCATACTTTTCACTTAACATCGCCATCAAATCCTCCTTGTTTTGTGATATCTGATACAACTCCTCTATGATTTCTGATTTCTCTTGATCGATTGCAGTTAATCGCTGTACCTCTTCATCATTTACATCAGCTAACAGTAATAGCCATTCACAGAGTTCTTTGTTTTCTGTCTTATATCCATTGTTTTTTATATACTTGAGACATTTTTCTAATTCAATATATACAATAAGCGCTAATTGATTAAGTTCAATCCCTGTATCTGTTATGCTTTTCTTGAAATGTATGAATTCTTGGGATTCTTTGAATACACTTGGACTCTTCTTCATGAATACTACTAGATACAGGATTCACATCCATAGGAACGCACTGCATTAATTCTTCATAAGTTTTTTCTTTCTTCATACATTTCCTTCTTTCTTAAGTATAATTGTTTGCATTTACCTTGTAAAGACATAGCTATAATGTTCATGATTATTTTGCTGACAGAATTGTCAAAGTCACACTATTGTGTGAAAGATTACTTGAATTTTAGATTTTCTTGCCCTTATTTTAACATATAGGATTTTTCTTGTCACTATATTTTTAAAGAACCCTCACCTTACGGTGAGAGTCCTTTTTTTGACTTTATATATTCTTTTCTCTTAAATACTGTTTATTGCTTATTTTCTACAAATCTTAGGCTGTTTTATTAATTTTAGTATACATCTTTCCACTCATCAATGTTTGAAGAATCAAATTTAAATGGTGCTCCTAAGATGATTTCTGTTCCGCCATCAGCCGCTTCGATTACTTCGTAATCTCCCATATCTCCTGCTGTAAATGTATCACCTGCTTCTCCTGTGATTGTTCCATCTACTAACGCGATTGATGTATAAGCACCAAGTCTACCAACATCGATTGGATTCCATAGGTACATATATGGGCAAGAGAACTCATCTCCGTCTCCGATGTATGCTGCCATTTCAGAAGGTAATCCAAGACCTGTAAGTTTTACAGAAGAACCTTCGTCTTGAAGTACTTTAGCTGCTGCGTTTACACCAACTGTTGTAGGTGCGCAGATAACTTTTAAGTCTGGATACTTTGATAACAATGCTTGTGTTTGATCAGTTGATTTTTGTGGCTCATCATCTCCGTATGCCACTTCAACTAACTCTAATCCTGAATACTTATCATCTTCTGCTTGAATTGTTTTCATTGCTTCAATCCATGCATTTTGGTTTGCTGCTTGAGATGTTGCTGAAAGAATTGCAAATTGTCCTTCTCCTCCAGAGATATCATGTACTGCATCCATAAGTGCTTGTCCAATTTCAGTTGTACCTGCTTGGTTTACAAATGTTTGACGGCTGTCTGCATTTGTCTTTGAATCTAAGCAAGATACTTTAATTCCTGCATCCATTGCATCTTCTAATGCTGCTTGTAGTGCATTCTCGTCATTTGCTGCAATCGCAATTGAATCAACACCTTGTGAAATCAACGATTGAATTACGGAAACTTGCGCATCTGCTGTTGCGCTTTCTGGATGTTTTACAATCGCTTCTCCACCCATCGCTTCGATTACTTCCACAAATCCTTCTGCTTCCTTCTCGTTATAAGGATTTCCTGCTGACTTCGTTACGATAGCGTAAGTTTTCTTATCACCTGAATCATCTGCAGATTCTTCTCCACTCTCTTCTGTTGCTGTTGCTGCTTCTTCACTTGATGACCCACAACCTGCTAGCATAGTTGTTGCAACTACTGCTACACTCAATAAAATTCCTACTAATTTCTTCTTCATAACTTAACCTCCATATTTTTTTCTTAAGATTATTTTAACATCACACCGTACATCTAGATACAGTATTATCTTTTGATTAAGGGTAAAATATTACTGTCTTACATCTTTGCCAATTTTTGTCTCGTTTTTATATCTGCCACTACATTTGGTAGCATTACCGCTAATA
>CAYJGW010000018.1:5014-42577 GCA_964369425.1 uncultured Lachnospiraceae bacterium | reverse complement strand
TGGTAGGATATTTTTCTGGATATTTACCTACCAATTCTCGCTTTTCTCTATTTGGTAGGAACTATACCACGGAATCACTTGTATTCAGCCGTAAGGCTGAATAGTTATGAATATTTTGAAATGAAGGTTAGATTGCGTTGACATTATATCTTTACAGAAATATAATGATTATAGAAGAAGGGAAGGAGTTAGTATGAGGGATAAAGTTTCGATAGGAATAGATGACTTTAAGAAGTTAAGAGAAAGACAATATTGCTATATTGATAAAACTATGCTTGTTCATGAATTGATGGAAAACGCTACAGATGTAACACTGTTTACAAGACCGAGGCGTTTTGGAAAGACATTAAATATGACTATGCTTCGTGAATTTTTTGATTGCACGAAAGAGAGCAAGCTCTTATTTGAAAATTTGCTGATTGCACAAAGTGAATCCTACAAGTATATGAATGCTTTTCCTACATTATTTTTTAGCTTTAAGGAATGCAAAGGTTCTCGAAATGGAATGATTCGGAATATCTTTAAAACTTTATTGACAGAATATGATAAATATAGTTTTATATGCGATTCGTTATCTGATACAAAAAAGAAGCGATATTACAAGATTGTAGATGTACTCACAGAAAATATTTTTGATGAAGCTGAGGGGATAAATGATGCAATTGAATTTTTAGCAAGTGTAGTGGCAAAGTATTACAACAAATCTGTAATACTATTGATTGACGAGTATGATACACCACTAGAGTCTTCCTATATAGGTGGATTCTACGAAGAGGTACATGCTTTTATAAGTGGGCTGTATTCTAGTGCTTTAAAAGGTAATGCATGTATCGAAAAAGGAGTATTGACGGGAATTCAGCGTGTATCGAAAGAAAGTATTTTTTCCGGTCTTAATAATCTATTGGTTGAATCAGTGATTGATAGGGATTTTAATGAGTATTTTGGATTTACGCAGCAAGAGGTTAATGACTTGCTACAAGCAAACGATATGTCATTCACTAGGGAGGTGAAGGCGATGTATAATGGCTATAACTTCGGTGGAATGGCTATATATAACCCATGGTCAGTTATTAATTATGTCAAAAAAAAGCGACTAGATGCATATTGGATTAACACGGCTAATAACGAAAGGATTAAAGAGTTAATTCTACAGTATAAAGATGATGTGGAGTATAGAGAGGCATTTGAGCATTTGTTGGTGTTGAAAGAGGCAAGAGTTCCAATCAATATGACAACTATCTATCACGAAAATGAAAGTGTTGGTGCGCTATGGGCACTTTTATTGCATGCAGGGTATATCACACCAGTGGATGAAGTTCAAAATATGGATGAGTATATAACGATAAGAGTTCCAAATTTGGAGGTTAGAAATGCCTTTAAAGAAATAGTACCAGCATATACAAATATTAAAGAATCTAGCTTAAAAGCACTATTTGAGTATTTAATAGTTAGACAAGATATGGTGGCGTTTGAGATGCTATACCAACAGATGGTTTATACGACTACCAGTTTTTATGATTCGAAAGAAAATGCATACCATATGTTATTTTTAGGTATGTGTATATATTTAGATGGATATTACGAAGTGAAATCAAATCTTGAATCAGGAGATGGTAGAAGTGACATTACGTTAAAAGCATTAAGACCAGAATACAAACATTTTGTGATTGAGTTTAAGCAAGGTGAAAATCTCGCAAAACTTGCTAGTGAAGCTGTTGAACAGATTAAATTGAAAAACTATACTGTCGGACTAAAGGGAGAGATAGTACTGCTAGGTGTTGCACATAATAAAAAGAGATGTGAGGTGTTAGCAGAAAATATCAGGAATTTGTAAATTGGAATCTAACTGTTTGTGAAAGGAGAAAAAATGGAGAATGATAGAATGCGTTATATATGTTTACAAATAATAGGGTGGATTATATTGTTGTGTGGGATATTAGCATTTCTGTTAATAAAAGAAACGACGATATACATTAGAGTTGTAGCATTTTCGTGTTGCCTTTTATCGTTCATAATTTTTATCGTTTCTAGTAAATTAAGGAAAGAACACAAAAAATGATTTTGATCATTAAATTAGACCTACGAAATTTTCAGATCTCTTAAAATTTCGTAGGTCTAATTTGGGATTTGGAGAATTCTATCTAGAATTCCATACAATCCATATAATGTTCTACAAACTTTGGATTAAGTGATAAATCTTTTCCAACTGCAGAAATAGAATCTTTGATTAAGAAGTTCTTGGTTTGATTATTACAAAGGATTAGCGATGCGCCATCTAATGCGGCATTTCCTACAATAGTGGCTTTTTCCACTAACTCTGTTGGAATCAGTCCTATATTAGCAGCGGAGTTTAGATCCATGTGCTTTCCAAATCCACCAGCTAAGTAAAATGTATCGATGGTGTCGTAAGATAAGTTGTTGTCTCCTAAGACAGTTCGAACACCAGCAGCGATAGCACCTTTTGCAAGTTGTACTTTGCGAATATCTGCTTGTGTAAAATATACAGTATCAGTGAGCTTTACAGCGGTATCGTCATCAATCGTAATTGCAATGTTAAGTGCTTCTAAGATATCTTCGTCTAAAGCACCAGTCTCGTCCATAGCTTCTATGTTTTTTAGGACAGATAGTAAGTCGATCACTCCGGTTCCACAGATTCCAACAGCAGTCTTATCAGAGATTGTTTCTACTTCAAATTTTCCGTTTTTCCAAAATACACTATGAATAGCACCATCAATACCTTGTGTTCCACAACTTAATTCACCACCTTCAAAAGCAGGTCCAGCAGCAGTGGCACTACAATGAAGGCTAGTGCCATCAAAGAAGGCAATTTCTCCGTTGGTACCGATATCTAAGAGGAGAGAATTACGCAAGCTATCAGTCATATGTGATGCTAAAATTGCGGTTGTGATATCAGCACCAACAAAAGACGAGATACATCTTGGTAAAAATACTTTTGCATCTCTTGACAATTGAATTCCTAAATCAGACGAAAGAAGTTCTAGTCCATAGAGCTCATCAGCAATAAAAGGAGCCTGAGATAGTGAAAATACATCTTTATTATTCAATAAATATAGCATAGTAGTATTACCTGTGATAACACAGTAATCGATATCCTCGGTAGTTATATGAGTATATTTCACCATCTTTGCAATTAGTTTATTAATCTTTTTTACGACTAAGGACTGTAATTCAAGTCCTTTTCCAGAAAGTGAGGCTTCGATTCTAGAAATAACATCCGCTCCCATTTTGCATTGTGGATTTTTTCCACTAGCTGAAGCTAGTAATTGTTCGGTATCATAGAGAGTTGCAGCCATAGTGGTGGTACCGATGTCAATTGCTACACCATATCTTTGGAATAATGGCGCAGCAACTGGAACAGTAATATTACCTAATGTTACTTTTAAAGAATTGCTATCATCTTGAAATATATTAGTGATTTTCATCCCATCCGTAGCAGTGACAAGACAAGCTAATCGTATATTATTTGATAACTCTGTCTCAGTAAGTAGATGACGTTCCTGAGTGGTAGGTTCTGTGATATTGTTTAGTAGTGTAACTTTGCACTTTCCACATCGACCCTTTCCATTGCAAGGTACAGCAAGTTTAATATCTTGACGGAGGATCACTTTGCTGAGTTTTTCACCTTCGAGGCAAGAGACTTCTAGATTATCTAAATAAATTTTAATCTTTTTCATAGTTAAAAATATCCTTTCAGTTTATTTAAACAGTGAAGTCTGCATCAAAGAGCATCTTCTTTGCCATATCAATACTAAAGCCTCGTCCAGTTTCTGTAAATTCATTGGTATCTCTAGGGTTAGAACCACATTCAGCATAGATTTGATTAGCACCAGAAATTAGGGATAGAATTTCTGGTTCATGAACCCCCATCGCGCGTTTTGGTCTTACGCATAGCACAGAAACAGCACAAATTAATGAAAGGCGAACAGCAGAAATTTCACCAAATGATTCCATAGGACAACCATCAAAACATATCCTTCTCATGACAGCCATGACATTGATATTGCGATCTACAGCTCTAAAAATTTCAGTAGCAATTTGTTCATTAGAATGCTCAGGTCCAATTGGTTCCACACAATAATAAAGTTCTAAACCTGCTTGTTCAATTGCATCTAAGGTGTTGATTCGAACTTCTAATTGAGCAGAAGTATCAATGCCTTCCCCAAGTCTACAGATGTGATACACTCCAGTGAAACCTGCATCTTTTAGTCGTTGTGCATAGATATAATCGAAATCAGCAGTATTTGCAACTAAGCGGATATCGGAGGGGATGGATTCTCGAACCTGCCTGCCCAATAGCAAAAAGTCCTCAGAATCATACTCAGCAGTAGACATTAAAAAAACTTCATTAGCTCCAGATGCAACTAGATCAATTGCATTTTTAACAATATCCTCATTTCGTATAATTTTACTTTTTGCAGAATCAAAATTATCAATAGCTAGCATACAAAACTTACAATTAACAGAGCAAGGGTGAGCATCTACTCCGATTTGAGCAAAGATGACACCTTTATTATGAAAAGTATTACGTGTGTATTTGTTTGCAAGGCTTGTGATTTTGTGGAAATCTTCATTAAATCCATCAATACTTAACATTCTTAAAGCATCATTATAGGTTAGTTGTTCGTTTTGTTCGATTTTTCTATATATATTTTTCATGTTTTTAGTCCTTTATTTTATAACGTTAATCTTTTAGTAGCAACATACCAAAATAGGTTACCGTATTTTGACCATTGATATAGTTGAGGTTAGCAGCTTCGGCTAATTGGGTAACATAGATACAATAGGTATCAATAGATGGCAGTACAGATTCAGGGGCTCTACAAGGTGATCCTTCGACAGCACCGCAAGTTTCACAGGTGCGACATCCGCCATTTGCTAGATTTAAGTAGTCTAAACCATCTTGCGACTTGCAGAGTTTAGAAAGATTAAGGCAAAGTTTGTAATGTTTTTGCCCATGTTCATTCATGCCCTCGATATCATAAGAATCTTCCAAATCACCTACTGTTTGGTATACGATTGCTCTTTGATATTTTTTTGCATTTGCGATAAGTTCATCCGCTTCGCCTACGAAAGGGGGACATCCATAATTGCGTCCGTAACACCCACATGAGTTTTGCTCGCATAGTGTTCGAAAAGAAGGTTCAAATACGATATCAGAGACAGCGATTTCACTGACAGCATGAACACCTAATTTTATTAGTTCTTCTTTGAAATCTATTTGATTAATTTGAGCCATAATGAACCTCCATGATTTGAGTTTTATAAATTTCTTGAGCCTCTTTAAAGGTCTTTCTAAGGGACATTCCAGTTCCAGCCAAAGCAACTAAATTATTTAGATTAGAGTGAGAACCTTCATATAGAAGAACTTCTACATAGCCACCAACACAGTTTGCAAGATAAATCTTATTTTCAATTTTTACAAACCCTTTGACACGATAAGTTCCTTCACCTAAGATATTTAGGATTCCTTTTAAGTTTGCAAGGTCAATGTCATTTGCAAGGGTAAGAGAGCCCTTTTGTAGTGTGATATCTCTGGTGGTCATCACCTCATCAATTTCAATATCTGTCTTTAGATGAGAGAGCCAAGCTGGATCAAAGGCACCATAGGTTGTTTCTTGAATGGTTGCAACAGGGTTTAAGGAAAAGATTTCTTCTTTTACTTTTTCTTTTATCGTATCATCGATAAGATCGATTTTGTTTAAGAGTATGAGCGTAGAAATCTTAATCTGTCTAGGCACGACACGTGCAGTGCTAATTACTTTTTGTAATCTAGCGCCATCAACGATACAGATACTTCCTTTGTAGTTGATTTGATTATACTCAGGTTTGCTTAATATCTTTTTTATGTTAGTAGGATCACTAAGTCCAGAAGCCTCTACGATGATAACTTCTGGTTTGTATTCTGGCAATTTATTCAATTCATCTTCGAACTTGTCTATTTTACAAGCGCAGAAGATAGAACCATTATTGATTTCAGCAAGTGTAGTATTTAAGTTGCGAACCAAATCTCCATCTACCCCTTCTTTTCCAAATTCATTCACAAGTAAGTATATCTTTTTGTCTTGAAATGCGTGTATCATATTTTTTAAAAATGTTGTTTTGCCAGCACCTAAAAAGCCAGTGATTAAATATAAATCCATAATTGTCTCCTATGTATTAAAAAAGACCATGCGAAGGAATGCTCCCAAGCATAGTCTTTTAAAATCGTTACTTTTATTTAACTGCGTCAATTGCTTGCTCTAATTCTTCCTTGCTTGGAATAATAGAAGAGAACTTTAATTGACCATTGATATAGATTGCTGGAAGGTTCTTAACTCCAACTTTCATACATCTTGCAATGTTTTCTTTTTCTGTAAACTTATATTCTACGACATCAATCTTATCGCCATACGTCTCTTTTGCAACATTAGCTGCACCCATCATGTAAGTACAAGCTGCACAAGTAAGTGAATCTAATGTGAATACCTCAACAAGTGGTTTTTCAAGTGCATCATAGTCTGGTAAAACAACAGAATCTACATCGAAAGTTGCACTTTCATAGTTTTCAACGATTTTGCGAACCTCTTCTGTCTCAAGAACGGCTTGAGTAACACCAATTGTATTTTCAACAGGTACGGCATAAGGCATGTCGCAACCAGGTGCTACGATAAAGTTTTTCTTGCTGTTCACACGATCAATCATATCAACAACACATTTCATATTGTCTTGTTGTGTTCCGTGTAACATTACAGATGTAAGTGGGATATTTCCACCGATAACTACATTATATTTATCACAGATTTCTTTCGCTACAACGATATCTACGTTTTCATCTACAGAGATCGAATGAGGTTTTGTCTGACACATTACATCGATATTTCTTGTAGCATCTCCACAAACGAAGAATGAAGAGAATGCTTTTGCATTAATGTGAGCAAAAATTTCTGTATATGGTTTTGTTAAGAATTCTTCGAAGTGATCAGAAGAAATCTGAGATACAAGAGGGTCAACGACAGCGATTACATCCATACCGGAATCAATCATCATATCGCTCATTTGATTCGCAACTTTTACACAAAAAGCTAATAAGTCATTTACGTAATCTTCATCGTCATACATATCCATGAAAATATCATTTCCACGAAGGTGAGATGCCAATGTAAAAGGTCCAGTGATTAGTCCGTAAAGTGCAGTTGTTTCACCAACGGCTTCTTTCATTCTTCTCATTGCCGAGAGAACAAGTGGCATACGTCCGTCTGTCTCACTTGGGATAGAACACTCACAAGGAACAGTCATAGAATCTGCAAGAGGATGGCTTGCTACAGATGGAGGCCCATCATTTGCCCATACCAAATCGCAACCTAAGATTTCTGCTTCTAATTGTAAGTCAAAGACAACTGGCTGTCCATCTGGCTTATATAATTTATTTACTTCTAAAAGAGCTTTCATTAATACTTCTTCATCTGTTAAAATCTCTGTTGCGTTGGCACCTACTAATGCTCCAGCGTGTACGCCAGCAAATGGAACCCATGGTGCACGATCTGTTTCTTCGTTTCTAAGTGTTTTAAATAATAATTCTTTTGACATTATAGTCTCCCTTCGATACAAAACATTTATTTTGTTAGACTAAGCAAGCGCTTGACAGATTTCAACAGCTTTTTCAGCAGCAGTAGCAGCATCAGGAGTGTAGCTATCAGCACCGATTTGATCACAGAATGCCTGAGTGATAGGTGCTCCACCAATCATGATTTTAACTTTATCTCTGATACCAGCTTTATCAGCTTCGGCAACAACTTCTTCCATAACACCCATAGTCGTTGTAAGTAGTGCAGAGCAAGCGATGATTTGGCAGTTTTCATTCAATGCAGTTTCAATGTATTTTTCTGGTGGAACGTCAGTACCGATATCAATAACTTCTAGTCCTTTTCCTTCCATCATCATCTTAACAAGGTTTTTACCAATATCATGTAGGTCTCCTTTTACAGTACCAAGACAAACACGTCCTTTTGATTCAGCTCCAGCTTCAGATAAAAGTGGTTTCAAAAGTGCAGCACCCATATTCATAGCACGTGCAGCAACAAGTACCTCAGGTACGAATACTTGATTGTTCTTAAATTTTTCACCAATAATTCCCATACCAGTTAATAATCCACCGTCAAGAATTTCTTGTGCTGGTATACCTTCGTCGATTGCTTGTTGAACTAATTCCTTTACAATTTTTGCTTTACCTTTTTGCAGTTGTTCTGAAATTTCATTTAAAATACTCATAAGTGACCTCCATAGTTTTGTTATTTGCATCTATCTTATTAGATTAAAGAGAAAAACTATTGTACTTTATAGTTAATTTTGGTAATTTCTTGTTACGATTACGAGTATTTGGCAAAAGATAGTACTATTTTGCTGAAAAATTCAGTTTGAATGCTTTGCTTTTCTAACATTTGCACATAGCATATTCGATTTTCTGAAAAAACTATTGTAAAACATGGCTATTTTTGGTAAAATCTTATTGTAGTTAAAACGAAAGATAAAAAAGTACCAAAAATAACAAGAAAATACAAAGGTGATAAGATGGCGATGAACTTAAAAAACAATCTAGATGATTACGCCCTTCTAAAGGATTGCGTAAATGCATTTCATAATACAACAAATTTACCTTGTACGATATCTACGGATAAGGGAGAAGTTATTGAGGAGTATGGCTATGGGTGTCAAAGTTGCTGTATCTGTACATTAGCGAACGTATCAAAGAACGAATGTATTCGTTCTCATATTTTTGCTATGACTGAGGCATCCTTTCGATTTGGCGGAAAGTATATCTACATAGGTCCTATGGGGCTAACTTATTTTGTGTCACCTATTATTGATGATGTCATTAGTAAAGCGAAAGTAACAGTTGGACCATTTCTTATGGTTGATAAAGAGGATTACATAGAAATCGATTTAAAAGAGCGATTGCAATTAGAAGAAAGCCAAGTTAAGAATATCAGTCAAATCATAGAGAAGGTTCCTATGGTAGAGCCAGAAAAGGTCCAACATCTGTCCACTCTGCTTTTTATGGCAGTAGGCTTTTTAAACAATGTGACAGATTTTTATGAATTAATAGAAGATCAAAAAAAGGTGTCGATGCAAGAAAAGATATCTGCACATATTGAAAACCTAAAAAGTCAAGAAGAAGTTCCAGAATATCCCTTTGAGTTGGAAAATAGATTGCTAGATTGTGTTGCATCAGCTGATAAAGAAGGAGCGCAAAGATATTTAAATGAGATATTTGGGTACATCTTCTTTTCCACAGGAGGAGCTCTGTTAGAAGCAAAAACGAGGGTCTATGAGCTTTTGATTTTGATTTCTAGAACAGCGATAAAAAGTGGTGCAGACAGTAAGAAATGTCTAATGTTGACTCATGATTATTTGCAGATTATACCGCAGATAGGTTCGATGGATGAACTGTGCGTGTGGCTTTCGAAAATAGCCAATAAATTCATTGAAAGTGTATTTTTTTACTTGGATGCAAAACATCTAAATGTCATTCAAAAGGCGATTAAATATATTTACAATCACTATGAAGAGAAGATTACGTTAGAAAGTATTTCTGCGATGGTGTATCTTTCCCCCACTTATTTTAGCAAAATTTTTAAAGAAGAGATGAATATCACATTTGTCACTTTTCTAAACGAAGTGAGGATTGAACAAAGTAAAAGACTTCTTCGAGATGAGCGAGTGAAACTCATTGATATTGCCAATATGGTTGGATTTGAAGATCAAAGTTATTTTACTAAAGTGTTTAAAAAAGTAATGAATATGACACCTCTTCAATATCGAAAAATGCATAGATAAAAAATAAAAAGCGAGGATGAGATGATGTTAGACTATAAAAGTGTAATTCGAGAAATTGAGAAAATTGAAAACTCGGATATTGAAAAAGCGAAAGCCTATTTAGATTCTCTAGCAAAACCACCTGGAAGTCTTGGAAGGTTAGAAGAGATTGCAGCAAAGATTTATGGAATTACCAAAGAAGAAAAGCCAAGCATCAAAAAGCGCTGTATGATTGTCTGTGCAGCAGACAATGGTGTGGTAGAAGAAGGGGTTTCTTGTACCCCTCAAAGTGTGACGCTAATGCAGACCATTAATATCGCAAGAGGAATTACAGGAGTAGGTGTCCTTGCAAGAGCTTATCACAGTGATATTCAGGTGATTGACTTAGGCGTGAACGCAGTTTTTGAGGAACCAGGAGTGCTAAATAAAAAGATTCGCATGTCTACAGAGAACTTTTACAAAAGACCAGCAATGGAACGAGAGGAAGCGATAAAGGCCATAAACATTGGAATCGAGCAAGCTATAGAAGCCAAAGAAAAAGGATATCAAATACTTGGTGTAGGAGAGATGGGAATTGGAAACACCACCACAAGCAGTGCAGTACTAGCAGTTCTTTTGGGATTAGAAGGCGAGGCAGTGGAGCAAGTCGTTGGAAGGGGCGGTGGATTAGAAGATGCAGATTATCTACATAAAATCAAAGTGATTCAAACTGCAATTTATAAGCATCAACCACAAAAAGAAGATCCAGTGGATGTGCTGACAAAAGTAGGGGGCCTTGACTTGGCTTGTATGACAGGTGTGTTTTTAGGTGCAGCCTATGCAAAGATTCCGGTAGTGGTGGATGGATTTATCTCCGCAGTAGCAGCTCTTAGTGCTAAGAGACTGTGTAAAGATGCTCTGGATTATATGATTGGTTCTCATGAGTCTTACGAGAAGGGGTATGGATTAGCAATGAAAGAATTGGGACTTTCTAGTTCTCTAAGTCTAGGAATGCGACTAGGAGAAGGAAGTGGTTGCCCAATTATGTTCTCGGTAATCGATGGGGCATTAATGGTGTATAACGAAATGGCTACCTTTGAACAGGCAAGTATCAACGACAGCTATTTGGATAAGATAAAAGAAATGGGCGAAAAAGCATTTTAGGAGGAACAGTATGAAAGGTTATGTTCAAGTTTATACAGGAAATGGAAAAGGGAAGACTACTTGCATGCTAGGATTGGCACTGCGGGCAGCAGGAGCAGGGAAAAAAGTATACATCGGACAGTTCTTAAAAGACGATGAGTATAGCGAAATCAAAGCACTTCGTACTTATCTACCACAGATTGAAGTAGAACAATTTGGTGCCGGAAAAGGATTTATAAAAAAAGGCAATGCCAGCAAAGAAGATATTCAGTGCGCAAAAGAGGGATATCGAAAAGGGTATGAAGCGGCTACAAGTGGAGCCTATGATGTAGTAATCCTAGATGAAATAAACGTGGCCATGTATTATGAACTGGTAACAAAAGAAGAAGCGTTTGCTTTGATGGATGCGAAAGCAGAACACACAGAGTTGATACTGACTGGAAGATATGCCGAAGAAGCAGTAATAGAAAAGGCAGATCTTGTGACAGAGATGACAGAGATTAAGCACTACTACAAAGCCGGCGTAGATGCAAGAGTAGGGATTGAAAAATGAGAATCTTTATTCAAGGAGGCTCAAAAAACGGAAAATCTTCCTATGCAGAGCAGTTAGCAAAAGCCCAAAGTAAAGGAAAGTTATACTACATTGCGACCATGAAACCTGTAGATGATGAAGATGTGGAGCGAATTAAGAATCACCAAAATAGCAGAAGTGGAATGGGGTTTGATACAGTGGAGTATCCCCAAAATATTATTGAGGTACTAAGAGACTGCGATACGAAGGGAAGTTTTTTACTAGATAGCACCACTGCACTTCTAGCCAATGAAATGTTTCAAGGGAAAGAGTTCATTAAAGCTGCAGGCGAGGCGGTAGGAGAACAGATTAAGACTCTGATACGAGGGATTGAAGATATTGTAATTGTGTCCGACGCCATCTTTTCGGATGCAGAAGAATTTGACGATTACACGAGAGCGTATCAAAAAGGGTTGGCATATGTGGACCGGTGTTGCGCGAAGGAATGTGATGTGGTGATAGAGTCTTGTTACCATCAGATGATTCTTCATAAAGGCGAGATACCAGATTGTATACGAGATAGAATAGAAGAGGTGGGCGCATGAAACTAATTATAGGTGGTGCATTTCAAGGAAAACTAGAATATGCAAAGCGAGAATTTCCCAAATTAGAGAGAGTAGAATCCTTTCATGAAATTATAAAGTCTCAATTAGAAGATGATATGGATGTACTTGGAAATCTAAGACAAAACTTAGAAAAGTACAAAGATAAGGTAATTATCTGTGATGATATCTCTTGTGGAGTAGTGCCTATGGATCCCAAACTTCGAAAGTGGAGAGAGATTGTGGGACAAGCCTTGGTTCTAATCGCAGCAGAAAGCGATGAAGTAATCCGGGTATTTTGTGGAATAGGAACCAAGTTAAAATGAAGATATATTTGATTCGACATGGAAAAACCGAAGCCAATGTGAAGCGATTGTATTGTGGTCAGACTGATGTGCCACTTTGTCAGATCGGAAGGGAAGAATTAGAGCAGTTAAAAAAAGAGATTGATTATCCCGAGGCTTCACATTTTTTTTATACTGGTATGAAAAGAACAAAAGAGACATTAAAGCTTTTATACGATAGAGAAGGTATAATAGTAGAAGATTTAAAAGAGATAGACTTTGGAATATTTGAGATGAAGCATTACGATGAGTTAAAAGAGACAAAAGAATTTCAATCTTGGATTCAAAACTTTGAGACGATGGCTCCAAAAAATGGAGAGTCAAAGATAGATTTTGAAGAGCGCGTGATGAAAGGATATCAAGGGGTAAAAGAATATTTGCAGACGAGGGAATGTAAAGAGGTTGTTATCGTGACTCATGGAGGCGTCATTGCTACAATTATGGAAAAGGAATTTCCCAATCAGAAGAATTTTTATGAATGGCAGCCAAGTCATGGAAGAGGTTATGAGATTATAGATGCGGTTATAGAGAAGACTACAGATAAGATTATATATGAAGGGAAGGAAAGTTATGAAGGGAATACTAGTCATAAGTTTTGGAACGTCCTATGACGATACGAGAGAAAAAAATATTGATGCATTGGTAAAGCATATTGCAGAAAAAAAAGAAAAATACAGTGTATACCAAGCATTTACAAGCAATATGATTCGAAAGAAGTTAGCAGGTAGGGGAATTCAGATTCCAGATACAAAAGAAGCCTTAGAACAGATGAAAAAAGATGGAATTACAGATGTGTATATCTTACCTACATTATTGTTATACGGAGAAGAGTATGAAAAGATGTGTAGAATGGTTGAGTCAAAGGAAGAAGAGTTTGCGTCCATTCATATGGCGGCGCCTTTACTGCGAGACGAAAAAGATTATGGAATTGTATTAGATGCTATTTATCAAGATACCAATGTGGATTCAGATACAGCACTTATTTTAATGGGGCATGGAACGGAACATTTTTTCAATGCAGTCTATGGAGCACTTAATTTTATGGCAAAAGAAAAAGACTATCATAATCTATACATATGTACCGTAGAAGCCTATCCAACATTTGGCGATGCGGTGAATTGGGCAGTGAAAAGTGGATATAAAAAAGCGATGTTGGCACCTCTTATGCTTGTAGCAGGAGATCATTCGGTTAATGATATGGCTTCAGAGGAAGAAGATAGTTTACATTCTTTGTTAAAAGAAAAGGGGATAGCAGTAGAGTCTATCATTAAAGGCTTGGCGGAATATAAAGCCATTAAAGAACTATATGTATCCCACCTAGAGGAAATCCTATGACCTTACCTGTGATACAAAGTCAAGGAAAGATGCTTCGCTGCGGATTTACTACAGGAAGTGCGGCGACTATGGCAGCAAAAGCAGCGGCAAGTATGTTACTGACTGGAAGCAACGTGGAACGAGTACAAATCCAAACACCAAAGGGCATTGTGGTTACAGCAGATGTGGTCGAAGTGATCAGAGGCAAACAGTGGATCAGTTGTGGGGTGATCAAAGATGGTGGAGATGATATCGATGCCACAGATGGTGCCCTAATTAGAGCAAAGGTTGCATTATCAGATACAGGGGTACAAATCGTTGGAGGTAGTGGAGTAGGTCAAGTTACCAAGAAGGGGCTAAATCAACCAGTAGGAGAAGCAGCGATTAACGCAACACCGAGACGGATGATAAGAGAGGCGCTAGAAGAAATCAGCAGGCAATGCGAGTATAGAGGTGGTTATAGGGTAGAGATATCGGTAGATGAAGGCGAAGAACTGGCGAAAAAAACCTTCAATGAAAATCTTGGTATTCTAGGAGGAATATCCATTCTTGGAACCACAGGGATCGTAGAACCAAGAAGCATAAGGGCGTTGATTGATTCCATTGATGTGGAACTAAATATGCTTAACGAGAATAAAGAGAAGGAACTCATTCTTTCGCCAGGTAATTATTCAGACAGTTTCTTAGAAGGCAGAACAGAGTTGCAAGAGATAGCAAATGTCAAAACATCCAATTACATTGGAGAAGCTCTAGACTTATGTACGAAGTATGAGTTTCAAAGAATATTACTGGTAGGTCATATCGGGAAATTCGTCAAATTAGCAGCAGGAATTATGAATACTCATTCTAGAGAGGCAGATGGGAGAACACACATATTTGCAGCTTATGCAGGTCTTTGTGGAGCGTCCAAGACGACAATACAAGAATTGATGGAGAGCATGACAACAGATGGGTGTATCGAAATTCTAAAAGCAGTAAATCTAGACAAGGCAGTATTACAATATATATTGGAAGATGCGCAAAAAAAAGTAGAGAAACGAGTGACTTGTGAAATCGGAATCTTGATGTTTAGCAATGAATACGGTTATCTTGGAGCATCTAAAGAAGCAGAAGAAATCATGAAGAGATGGAGAACATAATATGGCAGGAGTATTATATGGAGTAGGGGTAGGACCTGGGGAGCCAGAGCTTATGACACTAAAAGCAGTAAGAACAATCGAGAGATGTGAAGTGATTGCAACACCAAAGACGAGAGATCAAAAGAGTTTGGCACTTGAAATTGCAAAGGGCGCTTGTAACTTAGATGGTAAGGTTATTGAGGAACTGTCATTTTTAATGACAAGAGATCAAGGGTTATTAGAAGAACGCCACAATGAGATTGCAGATCAGATTCGTGTACATTTGGATGCCGGAAAAGATGTGGCAATGCTGAACCTTGGAGATATCTCAGTGTTTTCTACATTTTCTTATATTATGGACATTTTAGAAGGAAAAGGATACCAAGTAGAGATGATTCCTGGAATTACAAGTTTCTGCGCCATTGCTTCTACCTTGAAAATGAGTCTTACTACCATGCACAAGCCATTACATATCTTACCAGCAGGTAGCATCGAGGAGTGTGTAGGGTTAGATGGAACAAAAGTTGTGATGAAAAGTGGAAAAGCAATTGGACAGTTAAAAGAAGTTTTAAAAGAAAAGGCGTCAAACTGTGAGATAAAGGCAGTATCCAATTGTGGTCTTGAAAATGAAGTAATCTGCCATACTATTGATGAGATTTCAGAAGATGCTAGTTATTTTACTACAGTGATTATTAAGGAGGAAGTATAAATGGTACATTTTGTAGGAGCAGGAAGCGGAGCGGTGGATTTGATCACAGTACGTGGAGCGAAATTATTGGAAAAAGCAGATGTTATCATCTATGCAGGAAGCCTTGTGAATCCAGAACTGTTAGAATATGCGAAGAAAGATTGTAACATATATGATAGTGCCACTATGACATTAGAAGAGGTACTTGAAGTAATCGAAGAAAACAAAGAGAGAGAAGTAGTACGTCTGCATACGGGAGATCCTTGCCTCTATGGCGCAATTAGAGAACAGATGGATGTATTGATTGAAAAAGAAATCTCCTATGATTACGTTCCAGGAGTATCCAGTTTCTGCGGTGCAGCATCTGCATTAAAGACAGAGTATACCTTGCCAGGTGTGACACAGACTGTTATCATCTCTCGCATGGAAGGAAGAACGCCAGTACCAGATAGAGAAAAGCTTAGATCACTTGCAAGTCATGGTTCTACCATGGTATTGTTCCTAAGTACAGGTCTGATCCCAGCATTGGTAGAAGAATTAATAGCAGGTGGGCAGTATTCGAAAGACACACCAGTAGCTCTTGTATATAAAGCTACTTGGCCAGATGAGCAGGTATTTTACTGCAGTGTTGGAACGTTAGAAGAGACTGCAAAGAACAATAACATTACAAAGACTGCACTTATTACTGTGGGAGATTTTTTGCAAGCAGAATATGAACGATCAAAATTATACGATCCTACATTTACAACGGAGTTTAGAGAGGCAAAGTAAAGATGAAGATAGGAATCATTTCTTTTACAGAAAGAGGCAATATTCTAGCACAAAGTATAAAGGAAAATTTAGTAGAGCATGAAATAAAGTGCGTCAAAGGATTTGGAAGAGAGAAAGTCAATTTTAAAGAGTGGACAAAATCTCAATTTGAGTCTGGGGATGGACTGATTTTTATCTCAGCTATGGGGATTTGCGTAAGAGCCATAGCACCTTTTATACAAGATAAGACAAAGGATCCATTTGTGATTGTATTAGATGAACTGGGTAGTAACTGTATCTCGGTGCTATCTGGTCATATCGGAAGAGGGAACTTATTGACAGAGACTATAGCGAGTAAAATAGGAGCAAATCCTGTGATTACGACAGCTACAGATGTGAATCATATATTTGCCATCGATAATTTTGCCATAGAAAATGGATTTGCACTAAAGAATACATCTTCCATTAAGCTTGTATCAGCAAAGTTTCTAAGAGGTGGAACAGTGATTGTAAAGAGTGATTTCAAACTAAAGAATCTGCCTCAAAACATGATAGAGACAAAAATCTCGAAAGAAGCAGATGTTGTAATTACCTATAAAAAGACAGCGGCGGATCATCAACTAGTATTGATCCCTCCTGTACTGCATCTTGGAATGGGGTGTAGAAAAGACAAAGATTCAGAGGAAGTAGCACAGTTTTTGGAAGAAGTTTTAGACGAATATCATTTAGAAAAAAGGGCAATAAAAGACTTTGGAAGTGTAGAGCTTAAAAAAGAGGAACAGGCTTTTCTAACTTTGGTATCAAGTTTAAAAATAAAGCCGAATTTTTTTACAATAGAAGAATTAAATCAAGTAAATGGAGAGTTTGAATCTTCTGACTTTGTAAGAAAGACTATTGGCACGGATAATGTATGTGAGAGAAGTGCAGTAAACTTAGGTGGAAGATTGATTGTGAAAAAGCAAGCAAAGGAAGGGATGACACTTGCGATTTCCTTAGACGAAATAGAAATAGACTTTAAAGAAAAAAGGGGATAGAAGATGAAGAAACTATACGTAGTTGGAATTGGACCAGGAGAGGAACGTTTTTTAACACTAGAGGCAAAGAAAGCCTTAGAAGCTTGTGACTTAATCTGTGGATACACAGTATATGTAGATTTGGTAAAGGCATTTTTGCCAGAAAAAGAGACCTTGTCAACGCCTATGAAACGAGAGATTGAGCGTTGCAAGCTGGCCTTTGAACATGCAGCTATGGATAAGACCGTTGCCATGGTTTGTAGTGGGGATGCAGGAGTGTACGCACTTGCAGGTCCAATTCTAGAATTAAGCGATCAATACCTTGATGTGGAGATTGAAATTGTGCCAGGAATTACAGCAGCTCTTAGTGGTGGAGCAGTTCTTGGAGCGCCCCTTACTCATGATTTTGCGACTATATCATTGAGTGACTTATTAACCCCTATGCCACTAATTGAAAAACGATTAGAGTGTGCTGCAATGGCAGATTTTTCTATTGTGTTATATAACCCATCTAGCAAAAAACGTGCAGACTATCTAAAGCGTGCTTGTGGCATCTTGTTAAAATATAAATCATCAGAGACCGTATGTGGAATTGTAAGAAACATTGGTCGAGAAGGAGAAGAGAAGAAGATATTGACATTAGGGGAATTAAGAGAGAAACAAGTGGATATGTTTTCTACAATATTTATCGGAAATTCTCAGACAAAAACCATAGGAAACTATATAGTCACGCCGAGAGGATATGAAATAGAGTCATGAAACGAATCTTAATATTTGGTGGAACGAAAGATGGCCGTCTATTAGCAGAGAGTCTAATGAGCAAAGGAAATCAAGTGTTTGTCTCAGTGGCAACTACATGCGGAAAAGAGCAATTGATGGAAAGCGAAAGGTTAAAGGTGCTAGTAGGAAGGTTGACGGTTAAAGAGATGGAACAGCTACTAGAGAAACTGAAACTAGATGTGGTGGTAGATGCCACACATCCTTATGCAACGGAAGTGACTCAGAATATAAAACTAGCGGTAAAAAGTATACCATACTATCGATTGTTGAGAAAAAACAGTGAGGTAGATTATGGGGAAGTGGTAGAGAGTATTGCAGAGGCTTGTTCCTTAATTGGAGAGGGAAATGTACTTGCAACCACAGGCAGTAAGCAAGTAAAAGAGTATGTCAGTGGGTTTCCTAGATTCAAAGAGCAACTATACGTAAGAGTGCTACCAACAGAGGATTCTATAGAAGCTTGTAGAAAAGCGGGACTAGAGCAGTCTCATATTCTTACCAAACTTGGTGTATCTACAGTAGAAGAAAATATTCAGATTATCAACCAGTACCAAATCCGTACATTAATTACCAAAGACGGAGGGATAACTGGTGGATTTCCAGAAAAGTGTAGTGCATGTAAGGAAACCGGAATCAGACTGATTATCATCAAGCGTCCGACAGAGGAAGTAGGTTATAGCATCGAAGAACTAGAAAATATATTAGATGGAGAGTGACATAGATGAAAGTAAGCATTGTTGCCTGTGGAATGGGCGGTGAAGGGACCATGACAAAAGCAGCTTTTTCCTGTTTTGAAAAGGCTGATATCATCATTGGGGCAAATCGGTTGCTGATAGATTTAGAAACATTTCAAGGGAAAAAGGTAGAAGCAATTTATCCAGATGAGATTGTTTCACTAATTGAAAGTGCAAAGGGGCAAACAGTGGCAGTAGCTCTTAGTGGAGACACCGGATTTTATAGTGGAGCAAAGAAGTTGATTGAGCGATTGAAAGAGGTGACGGTCATTCCTGGCATTTCCTCCGTTCAGTATATGGCAGCAGCTATTCAAAAAACATGGCAGGATGTACAGTTGGTGTCAGCACATGGTGTGGACTGCAATGTAGTAGGGCAAGTCTTGAAACATAAGAAGACCTTCTTTTTGACAGGGGGAGCATTAACCGTTCCTGTTATCATAGAAAAGCTTGTGAATCAGGGACTTGGAAATGTGGAGGTATACATAGGAGAACGTCTTTCCTATCCAGATGAAAGAATTACTAGGGGAAAAGCAAAGAATCATCTAGGGAAGAAGTTTGATTCCTTGTCTGTTCTGTGGATAGAACGAAAAGAATTCTTTGGAGATAAGAGAAGGAAACTTTATGACGAAGATTTTATCAGAGGAAAGGTACCTATGACGAAGGAAGAGGTTCGAACCATCGCTTGTGACTATTTTCAAGTAGAAGATGGAGATACCATCTTTGACCTTGGGGCGGGGACAGGTTCTGTAGCCATTCAATATGCGTTGAAATATCCTATGGCCTATGTAGAGGCAGTAGAAATTAATGAGACAGCAGTGGAATTAATTCGAGAGAATCGAGAGAAATTCAAAGCCTATAATATGGAGGTTTACCATGGAGAAGCAACAGAAGTTATAGAATCACTTAGAACACCAGATCATGTGTTTATCGGTGGAAGTAAGGGAAATCTAAGTAAGATTCTAGAACTAATACTACAAAAGAATCCAGAGGTCAATATTCTGATTACAGCCGTAACAATGGAGACCATTGTAGAAGCTACTACAGTCATGAAATCTTTATTTGAAGAAGAGTTTACAGTAACCCAAGTGAGCGTCAGTAAGGGGCGAAAGCTTGGAAGCTACAATATGCTAATGGCAGAAAATCCAATATTTTTGATAGGCAGAAGGGGGAAGTCTAGTGAGTAACAACAGAGTACTGTTATCCGCAATAAAAAGTGGAGCTGGGAAAACGACGATAACTTGTGGACTATTAGTAGCATTGCAAAAAAAGGGGTTGATTCCTTCTGCGTTTAAATGTGGACCAGATTACATCGATCCATTGTTTCACCGAGAAATCATCGGTGCAGCAGGTGCCAATTTAGATTTGTTTTTTTCTTCAGAAGATTTAGCAAAGCAGCTGTTTGTGGAATATAGCAAAGGTACAGATATCTCAGTAGTAGAAGGCGTTATGGGATTTTATGACGGAATTGCAGGAGTAACAGATGAGGCTTCGGCTAATCATGTGTCTAGAGTCTTAGATATCCCTGTTATTCTAGTGGTAGACGTAAAAGGTGTATCCCTCACTCTTTGTAGCATAATAAATGGATTGAAGAATTTTAAAGAAAATAATATCAAGGGAGTCATCTTAAACAATTGCTCTAAGATGATGTATGAGATGTATCGAAACATGATTGAGGAGCACTGCCAATTGCGACTATTTGGCTATGTGCCTTATCAAAGCGAATATAGCATAGAGAGTCGTTATCTAGGACTCGTTACATCAGAAGAGGTTGATGACTTGAAGGAAAAATTAAATCTATTGGCAAAGACCATGTTAGAAACTGTAGATGTAGATGGAATCATTGCCCTTGCAAGTGATACAAAAGAGATTCAATACGAAGAGGTGAAGATAGAGAAAGTCACAGATAGTAAAGTGAAGATTGCAGTGGCAAAGGATAAAGCATTTTGCTTTTATTATAGAGAAAATCTAGATTTACTAGAAAAACTAGGAGCTGAAATTCACTATTTCTCACCTCTTGTTGACAAGTTCTTGCCAGAGGGGATAAAAGGACTTTACATCGGTGGTGGATATCCAGAGTTATATCTAGAGAAGCTTTCTGGAAATACAGAGATGTTAACAGCCATCAAAACAGCCATTGAAGAAGGACTTCCAACCTTTGCAGAATGTGGCGGATTCATGTATCTTCAACAATCCATAGAAGGATATCAGATGGTCGGTGCGATAAATGGAGAGTCAAAAAAGAAAGACAGGCTTTCGAGATTTGGTTATATTACAATGACTGCCACGGAAGATACCTTATTAGGGGCTAAGGAAACTATCATACGAGGTCATGAATTTCATTATTATGATAGTGACAATAACGGAAGTGTATTTCACGCACAAAAACCGAAAAGCCCAAGAAACTGGGATGCAGGAATCCAAAAGGAAAATTTATTGTGTGGATATCCGCACGTATATTTCTATTCCAATGTGGAATGTGCAAAAAACTTTATATTAAAGTGCAGCAATCGATAAACTAGAAAAGTGAGAAGAAAACATATGGCAAAAGTAATTATGGTTCAAGGTACCATGTCTAATGCAGGAAAAAGTGTTGTTGTGGCAGGACTATGTCGGATATTCACACAAGATGGATACAAAGTAGCACCGTTTAAAAGTCAAAACATGGCACTCAATAGTTTTATAACAAAAGAAGGATTGGAAATGGGGAGAGCACAAGTGATGCAAGCAGAAGCTTGTAACGTAGAGCCAAGTGTGTTAATGAACCCTATTTTATTAAAGCCTACCACAGATGTGGGAAGCCAAGTGATTGTAAATGGAGAAGTACTCCAAAATATGAAGGCAGTGGATTACTTTCAGTTTAAGCATAAACTAATCCCAGATATTATGAAATCCTTTGACAAGCTTTGCAAAGACCATGATATTGTAGTTATTGAAGGAGCTGGAAGCCCTGCAGAGATTAACCTAAAGGACAATGACATTGTCAATATGGGAATGGCTAAATTAGCCAAGGCACCAGTTCTACTAGTGGGAGATATCGACAGAGGTGGAGTGTTTGCCAGTCTCTATGGGACGGTAAAACTATTAGAACAAGAGGAGCAAGATTTAATCAAAGGATTAATTGTAAATAAATTCCGAGGGGACGTAGAGATTCTAAGACCAGGACTTAAAATGTTAGAAGATATTACAGAAAAAGAAGTCTTAGGAGTAGTGCCAACGATACAGATGGATATCGATGATGAAGATAGCTTGTCTGATCGATTCACAAGAGGTGGAGAAATCAAAGCTATTGATATTGCAGTCATTCACCTTCCACATATTTCGAATTTTACAGATTTTAATGCCTTAGAGCGATTCCCACAAGTGTCTGTGCGATATGTGAGTCATGTGTCCGAACTTAAAAATCCAGATCTGATTATATTGCCAGGTACTAAAAATACCATTGCAGACTTAATATGGCTTCGAGAAAGTGGAATGGAAATCGGGATTAAAAAGCAAAAGAACACACCAGTAATCGGTATATGTGGTGGCTATCAATTGCTTGGTCAAACCATTGAAGACCCTCATAATGTAGAGTATGGTGGAATTCATAGAGGGTTAGAATTATTGCAGATACATACAGTATTTGCACAAGAAAAGACCCGTACAAGAGTAAGAGGAACCGTTGGAGTGGTGGAAGGGTTTTATGAAAAACTATCAGGGGCGACTCTAGAAGGTTATGAGATACATATGGGGAAAACGTCGGGAGAGTGTGGACAGATTCAATTGGATAATGGAACAAAAGACGGAGTAGTAAAAGGACGTATATTAGGAAGCTATGTACATGGAATCTTTGATGAAGGAGACTTTAGTGAACGATTGATTCGCATATTACTGGAAGAAAAAGGGTTGACCTTTGAAGAGAATCATAACATCAGTGTCAAAGAGTATAAGAATAGTCAGTACGATATATTGGCAGCCAAGATGCGAAAGAGCTTGGATATGGAGAAAATCTACAAAATTTTAGAGGAGGGGGTATCGTTATGATTGAACAATTATTGCCAAATGAAATAGAAGCAAAATCATTTGAAATTATTTCCAATGAATTAGAGGAACTAGGAATAGAGTTAGAAGAGGAACATGCACTAATCATAAAGCGAGCCATACATACATCGGCGGACTTTGGTTATGCAAAAGATTTGAAATTTTCAAAAAATGTGGTATCACAAGTGAAAGAAGTTTTGGAATCTGGGTGTACGATTATCACAGATACCAATATGGCAAAAGCTGGAATCAATAAGAATGCTTGTAAAAAGCTCAATATAAAGGTAGAATGTTTTATTGCAGATGAAGATGTGGCATCTTTGGCAAAAGAAGAGAAAACTACGCGTGCAGCAGTGAGTATGGAAAAGGCTTCAAGACTAGAAGGAAAGCTGATTTTTGCGATCGGAAATGCACCAACAGCATTGATTAAGTTAGAAGAATTGATTCGAGAAGACAAGATAAAGCCGGACTTAATCGTTGGAGTTCCAGTTGGATTTGTGAATGTGGTAGAAAGCAAAGAACTGATTATGAACCTTGAGCAGACACCTTATATCGTGGCAAAAGGTAGAAAAGGCGGTAGCAATATTGCGGCAGCCATTATCAATGCACTTTTGTATATGGTAAGTGGAGGTAGAGAATGAAACACTCCCACTTTCCCTTATTTGTAGATATGAGAGGAAAAAAAGTACTGGTAATTGGTGGCGGTACTATTGCTACAAGACGAGTACAAACCCTTGTTCATTTTGCTTGCCATATAAAGGTCATCTCCCATATGGTGACAGAGGATATAAAAAGGCTAGCAAGTCAAGGAGAAATAGAATTAGAAATTCGAGATGCGAAAAAAGAAGACTTAAGAGAGACGTACTTATTACTTCTTTGCACAGATGATAGGAGGTTGCATGAAGAATTTATCTCCCATGCAAAAGATGAGGATGTACTTGTCAATGTTTGTGATAATCGAGAGCAGTGTGACTTTTACTTCCCAGCCATAGGGATAGAAGAAGAATTGGTGTTAGGGTTAGTAGGAGATGGAAGGAATCACAAAAGAGTATCGAGAAAGATAAAGGAATTACGAGAGGCGCTAATAGGCGAGATGGAGGAAGACGGTGAGAATTAGAGTAGGTAGCCGTGAGAGCAAACTAGCAGTTGTTCAAGCAAATATGGTGATTGAGAGTATAAGGAAATATCATCCAGAGATAGAAGTAGAATTAGTAACCATGAAGACTACGGGTGATATGATTTTAGATAGAACATTGGATAAGATTGGCGGAAAAGGGCTATTTGTAAAAGAATTAGACCGAGCATTACTAGAAAAGGAAGTAGACATTACGGTACATAGCTTTAAGGATATGCCAATGGAAATTGATGAGAGACTTCCAATAGTAGCCACATCCAAAAGAGAAGATCCACGAGATGTGTTGATTTTACCAAAAGGAAAGACAGAGATTGAAAAAGGAAAACCACTGGGGTGTGCTAGTAAAAGAAGAACGCTACAACTACAAAAATTGTGGTCCGATATTGAAATCAAACCCATTCGAGGAAATGTGCTTACCAGATTGCAAAAGTTAGATTCAGGAGAGTATAGCGGGTTAATTCTAGCTTATGCAGGGATAAAAAGATTGGGACTAGAAGAGCGCATTAGCAGAGTCTTTGAGCCAGACGAGATTATTCCGGCAGGATGCCAAGGAGTAGTGGTAGTGCAAGCAAGAAAAGGGGAAGATACTTTTTACTTAGAGGAATTCAAAGATCAAGAGACGGAGATTACTTCTACTTGCGAAAGAGCTTTTGTGCGTACGCTAGATGGAGGGTGTAGTTCTCCAGTTGCAGCGTATGGGGTGATTGATGGAGATGCTATACATTTTACAGGTTTATATGTAGACGAAGAGAGTAATCTGATAATAGAAGCACAACAATTTCCTATAAAGGATAGAGAAGAGCGGGCGATTGAAATGGCCCTAGAGATGAAGAAAAGAGGAGCAATCGGATGAATGGAAAAGTAATATTAGTAGGTGCAGGTCCCTATCATGTAAAGCTTTTGACATTGGCAGCAGTAGAGGAAATCAAAAAGGCGCAAGTAGTGGTGTATGACCGCTTAGTATCGGAAGAGATTATGGCATTGGTTCCATCTTCAGCAGAAAAAGTGAATGTAGGAAAAAATGTGGGTCATCATCCAGTAAAGCAGGAAAGAATCAATGAAATCTTAGTGGAGAAAGCAAAAGAAGGAAAGCGTGTGGTTCGCCTAAAAGGTGGGGATGGATTTTTATTTGGACGAGGTGGAGAGGAATTAGAGCTTATCAAAGCCAATGGAATTCCATTTAAAGTCATTCCAGGGATTTCTTCTTCCCTATCGGTACCAGCATTTGCTGGGATTCCAGTAACTCACAGAGACTATTGCTCTTCGGTGCATATCATTACAGGCCATAGAAAGCAGGATGGCACTTTGGATATGGACTATGATGCATTGGTAAGACTAGATGGAACTTTAGTGTTTATGATGTCTGTATCGTCTTCGCCTCATATTATGGAAAAGCTGATGGAAGCAGGAATGGATAGTACTATGCCAGCAGGAATTGTAGAACGCGGATCTAGCCCATTTCAAAGAAAAGTCATTACAACAGTAGGAACTTTAAAAGAAGATATTGAAAAACATCAGATTCAATCACCAGCTATCGTAATCGTAGGAAAAGTCTGTCAATTGGATTTCGATTGGTATGGTAAATTGCCATTACTTGGAAAAAGAGTGTTGATTACAAGACCGAGAGAAAAATCCAGTGCGATGGCAGAAAAATTAAGAGAAAATGGTGCATACGTTACAGTGGCATCAACCATAGATATTGAACCAATCGATTTTGATTTACCAGATTTATCTAATTACACTAAAATTATCTTTTCCAGTGCAAATGGTGTGGAAAGCTTTTTTAAGGCACTGCGAAAATCAGGAAAAGATGCAAGAGCGTTGGGAAGCCATAAAGTAGCTACCATCGGTATCCAGACACAGAAGACCTTATTGCAAGAAGGAATCTATTCTGATTTTACCCCTTCAGTATACGAAGGAAAAGTATTTGCAGCAGAGATGTGTGAGGAAGGATTCTTGCAACAAAAGGACAAAGTATTAGTGGTGCGCGGCAATATCTCAATGGAACACCTTCAAGAAAAATTGAAGGAAAAGCAAATTCCATATGAAGAATTAGTGTGCTACAACACAACCTACGTAAAAGAAAAAGATTTAAATCTAGAAACCTATGACTGTGTTGCATTTACCAGTGCAAGTGCAGTGAAGTCCTTTGTGGCAAATTATGAAAATTATGAGAATCTATTGGCATTTTGTATCGGACCGACAACGGAAGAAGAAGCGAGAAGACATGGATTTCAAACACAAGTCTCAAAAGAGGCACTTATGGATAGTATGATTACAAAAATAAAGGAGCATTACAATGATTTATAGTCCAAGAAGGCTGAGAGCCAATGCACATATTAGAGGAATGGTAAAGGAGACAAGGATCAATAAAGACGGTTTGATTTTACCTATATTTATAAAAGATGGCGAAAACTTAAAAAACCCACTAAGTGCCCTTGAAAACCATTTTCAGTATAGTGTAGATACGGTATGTAAAGATATAGAAGGGTTTATGAAAAAAGGACTGACAAAGTTCATGTTATTTGGAATTCCAGAAGAAAAAGACTGTTTTGGGTCACAAGCCTATCATGAAAATGGGGTGATTAACAGAGGGATTCGTGAGATAAAGAAAAACTTTGGAAATGATATCTACTTGATTTCGGATGTCTGCATGTGTGAATATACATCACACGGGCATTGTGGAATACTAGATGGAGAAGTGGTAGATAATAACGAAACGCTGAAATATTTAGCTAAAATCGCAGTAGCGAATGCGCAAGCAGGCGTAGATATGGTGGCGCCTTCTGATATGATGGATGGAAGAGTGTATGCCATTAGAGAAGCACTCAATGAGAATGATTTTGTAAATGTGCCAATCATGGCATATAGTGCAAAGTATGCATCTGGATTTTATAGCCCATTTCGTGAGGCGGCAGAATCGGCACCAAGCTTTGGTGATCGAAAGTCTTATCAGATGGATTATCGTAACATCAATGAAGCGTTGAAAGAAGTGGAACTAGATGAGAATGAAGGGGCAGATATTGTCATGGTAAAACCAGCCCTTACGTATTTAGATGTTGTTGCAAAAGTAAAAGCGCAGACCAACTTACCAGTTGCAGCTTACAGCGTAAGTGGAGAATATGCCATGATGAAGGCAGCTGCAAAAATGGGATACCTAGATGAATATAAATTGATGTGTGAAACCACGACTGCAATTTATCGAGCAGGAGCAGATATTTTAATCAGTTACTATGCACCAGAAATTGTGGGGGCAATCGAAAAAGGAGATCTATGAAAAACATCTTAATGGGATTTGTAATGTCATTGTCTATGTTTTCAAAAATACCATGCCCTCAAGTGTGGAAAGAGAAAGGAATAGGCTTATTGATGCCAATGTTTCCGATAGTAGGAGGGATTCTAGGAGGGCTTTGGTTTTTGCTATACCATGTGTTTTTAATGTTAGAGGTGCAATCGGTCATAGGAAGTGCACTACTAGCAGTGTTTCCAGTGCTTATTACTGGGGGGATTCACATGGATGGATTTATGGATACCAACGATGCCATCGGTTCAAGAGGTGATTTGGAAAAAAAACGTACCATCTTAAAAGATAGCCACGTGGGAGCGTTTGCAGTGATTTGGATTTGTATTTATTTTCTGCTATCTTTTGCTGGACTTTATACCTATTATCAGAACCATTCGTCGGGATGGATTCTCTTATTTCTTCCTATGTTATCCAGAGTAATTGTAGCGATTTCAGTGCTACATATTAGCCCTATGGTAACTACAGGATATGCAGCCATGTATATGGAACACACAAAGCCTATACATAAAGGGGTGGTGATTGTAGAAGGGGTAGGGATTCTTTTACTTTCTATTGTGATAGGTGGATGGGAAATAGGCGCAATTCTAGCAATTGGCACCTTGATAGGAGGAGTGATGGTTTGGTCTCTTTCTAAGATGTTCCAAGGTTTTTCAGGTGATTTATGTGGATATACACTGACATTGGTAGAATTATCAGTGTTAATACTAATAGGAATGATTTAGGAGTAGGCGATGACTAGCATAGAGAGTACAGTAGTCGTAGTAATTACGGCATTTATCTTAGATTTTATCATAGGAGATCCACAAAATCCCTTTCATCCCATTCGATTGATTGGATTTGTGATTTCTTCCTTTGTGAAGCTTTATAAAAGGTTGCATATACAAAATAGTAGTGTTCAGTTTTTGTACGGAATGATTATGAATATCATTACAATAGCCTTGTTTTTTGGAAGTACCTTTCTTCTAGTGAGAGGGCTTTATGGAATCAATTGGTATTTAGGAATCATTATAGAAAGCATTCTTTGTTATTTCATGCTTTCAGCCAGAGCTCTTTATAAAGAAGGAGAAAAACTGACGAAAGAAATCAAGAAAAAAGACATAGAAGGTGCAAGAAAAAAACTTTCTTATATCGTAGGTCGAGATACGAAGAACCTTTCATTTGAACAGATTACAAAGGCTACCATCGAAACCATTGCAGAGAATTTCTCCGATGGGGTAGTGGCACCACTTCTATGTATGTTCATAGGTGGAGCGCCTCTAGCAATAGCGTATAAAACTGTGAACACCTTTGATTCCATGGTAGGGTATAAAAATGAGACTTACGAATATCTCGGAAAGTTCTCAGCCAAGCTAGACGATGTGGTAAATTATATACCGGCAAGACTATCGGCAGGCTGTATGATTGTGGCAGCAGCCATTAAAAAACAATCAGCAAAAGAAGCCTATCGCATCTATAAAAGAGATCGGTATAATCATACCAGTCCAAACTCAGCACATACAGAAGCAGCTTGTGCAGGTGCGCTAGGGATACAACTAGGTGGAACATCAACTTATAAAGGAAAAGTGGTAGAAAAACCAACGATGGGTGATGATAAAAATGCACCGAGAGTAGAGTATATCATGGAAGCAGCAAAGCTGATGTACACTTCTGCAGTGGTGGCATTGATTTTGTTTGCAGGGGCTAGTGTTTTGATAAATATTTTTATATAGTTGTCAATTATTAACAAGGGTAGGAGTAAGGGAGAATGTATACATACGAACATGGTGGAAGTGTAAGGTACGAGAGAGCAGGGGTGATAGACTTTTCGGCTAATATTAACCCACTGGGATTACCAAGTGGTGTGAAAGAAGCAATAGAAAAGTCAATCGAGTCTTCCGTATATTATCCAGATTCTTTTGTGAAAAAACTGAGAGAAGAATTAGGGGATAAGGAAAAACTGAATGCAGAGTATTTTTTCTGTGGAAATGGAGCATCCGATATCATTTTTAGGCTATGTCATCTCATAAAACCGAAAAATGCATTGGTACTAGCACCTACTTTTTTAGATTATGAAAGGGCTTTATCGGTAAGTGGTTGCGATGAAATCGCTCACTATATGCTAGAAAAGGAAAAAGGCTTTCAACCAGATGAGTCCTTGGTTCAAATTATAAAAGAGAAAAAATATCAGATGGTGTGGCTTTGTAATCCCAATAATCCTACGGGATGCCTGTTAGAAAAGGAGTATATTCTAGAAATTCTTAAAACGTGCAAGTCCTACGGAGGATACGTTGTTGTGGATCAGTGCTTTTTGGAATTTGTACAAGAATCTGACCGCTATTCAGTGTTAGAATACATAGAAGAATACCAAAATTTGATTGTTCTAAAAGCTTTTACTAAGTTTTATGCTATGCCAGGATTACGATTAGGCTATGGAATCTGTTCCGATGAAACCATAATTTCAGGGCTGTATTATTCGGGCGGCGATTGGAGTGTATCAAACGTGGCAGAAGCAGCAGGAATTGCCGCGTTGAAAGATATAGGCTATGCAAAGAATACCTATGAA
The DNA here is from genome assembly GCA_964369425.1 of uncultured Lachnospiraceae bacterium. Lineage (GTDB taxonomy): Bacteria > Bacillota > Clostridia > Lachnospirales > Lachnospiraceae > CAUPWF01. The sequence goes on along the minus strand of CAYJGW010000018.1, from coordinate 12,790 downwards.
TATATAAACAGAGAAAAAGAAAAACTTAATAAAGCATTGCAACAACTAGGATATACCGTATACGCAAGCAAAGCGAATTACCTGTTTTTCTACGCAGGTGAAGCGTTAAGATTAGATAAAGTGTTATTAGAAGTGCATAACATCAAAATTAGAAATTGTGAGAATTATATGGGATTGGGTAAGGGATATTATCGAATTGGGATTCAAAGCGAAGAAGAAAACAGTGTATTGATGGAAGCGTTAAAATCTATACATATTCCCTTAGCTAGTTCACGGGGATGAAAGTAAAAGAAGAGGAATAAAAAAGAAAATAATAGTTACATTAAATGCGGAATAATCTCTTGAATTGTTGTTTTTTGCACAATTCATTTTCGTGTGGTAGAATTAGGAAAGGTGAGAGAAACGAAGAGGAGATTGATATGGAGAAAAAGATTCCTATAGGTGTATCAGAGTTCACGGAAATAATTCTAGGAAACTACTATTACATTGACAAGACACAATTAATCGAATCAATATTAAATAGTGGAAGCAAGGTTACACTTTTTACAAGACCAAGAAGGTTTGGGAAAACTTTAAATATGACAATGTTACGAGAATTCTTTGATATTCAAAAAGATAGTAGAACATTGTTTGAAAAACTGGATATTAGTAGTAGTAAATGTTATTTAGAGATCAATACCTATCCTGTTCTTTATTTCAGCTTTCGAGATTGCAAAGGTACAAAAGAGTTGTTGATTCAGCAAATGAAATTACAATTACTTGAAGAGTATCAAAGGTATTATTTTCTAAGAGAACAACTGGATTCATTTAAAAAAAGAAGTTTAGATAAAATAATCAAGGCCTTGGAATCGGATGATATTGAAGATTTCAATAAAGCTAGTAGTGCTATTCGATTTTTAACGCAAATAATCCATAATTATTATAATAGACCTATAATACTTTTAATAGATGAATATGATACACCGATGTTAGAGGCGTATACAAATGGGTTCTATTCTGAGTTGCAAGGTGTGTTTGAAATATTATATGGAAGTGCACTGAAAGACAATCCTTATTTGGGAAAGGCTGTAATTACAGGGATTCAAAGGGTTGCAAAAGAGAATATTTTTTCCGGATTGAATAATATTCGAGTCTGTTCGGTGAATAGTAAAACAGGGAATCATTATTTTGGGCTAACGCCAGAAGAGACAGAGGATATGCTTAAATTTTATGGAATGGAACTGGGAGAAAATATTCGCTCCATGTATAATGGGTACAATTTTGCAGGACAACCGATATATAATCCTTGGTCCATATTGAATTATATTGAGACAAAGCAATTGCAACCGTTTTGGGTGAATACAGCGAATAATAGAATTATAAGAGATTTGATTTGTGGGAAGAGAGAAAATGATGAATTTTCTAAAGATTTTGAAACTCTAATAGAGCTAGGAAAAGCTGATGTTTATGTAAAAAACGATACTTCATTTTGGGAATTAGCAGAAAATGAAACATTGTGGGGACTACTACTAAATGCAGGGTATATTACAACGGAAGATGGAAACTGGAAAACAACTCAAGTGGTACGGATACCAAATGAGGAGGTAAAGACGGAATTTAAAAATATTTTTGCCTATTATTCTAAAATTCCAGAAGGTTCACTGCGAAAAATGTTTCGCTATCTTGTTGAATTGGGAGATATCGAAAGTTTTAAAGCGATATATCAAAATATGGTTTTACAAATTACTAGTTATATGGATGCGAAAGAAAAAGCTTACCATATGCTTTTTCTAGGAATGTGTAGTTACTTGGAACCATATTATGAGATCCAATCTGAGTTGGAGGCTGGGCATGGTCGTAGTGATATAATTTTAAAATCAAAAATATGCAGCTAATTTAGAGGGAAATGTGATTTTATTAGGAATTGCTCATAACAAAAAGAAATGTGAAATTGTATCGAAAGAAATAGTACAGTAAGGAATTCCTCCTGTGCCAAGCAATAGCGTAATGCGAAAGGTTTGGTGTAGGAGGTTTTAAGTGAGAAAATAAAGGTGAGGTAAAATAGGTGACGGGAAAACAGACAGCAAAGATTTATATTACAGCAGTGGCAATCATTGCACTTGCACATGGGTTTAGCGACGTACTGCTAGCCAATTATTTTAAAGATGCATACGATGTGACAGCAATGCAGAGAGGCTTTATAGAAGTGCCTAGGGAGTTACCAGGAATCCTAGCCATATTTGCAATTACATTTTTATCTAGGCTTGGGGATGTGAAAATTGCGATGGTTGCTCATATTATCTCAGCAGTGGGGATTTTGATTTTGGCTTTTACAACACCGAGTTTTTATGCGATGACAGCAGTTCTGTTTGTATTCTCTATGGGCGTTCATATGTTTATGCCACTACAAGATAGCATAGCTATGAAGGTAATGGGCAGTGATAGTAATGTAGGGACAAGTCTTGGTAGATTAAAAGGTATTGCAACAGGTTTTTCATTAATTGCAGCGATTATTGTATTTTTTGGATTTCGATTTGAGGTATTTCAATTGGTGACAGAAGTGCGTACAATCTTTGTGATGGCAGGAGTTCTTCTATTAATTAGTGCAGTTTTGCTATATAGTATGGCGAAAGGAAAAAAGGGGGCAAAGGCAGAACGTCCAAAGCTTGTAATAAGAAAAGAGTATAAGTTCTACTATATATTAGCGATTATGAACGGAGTACAAAAGCAAGTCTTTTTAGTATATGCACCATGGGTTATTATTGAGATCCTTGGAAGAGGGGCGGACACCATTTCTCTACTTTTGTTAATCAGCTCAGTAGGAGGGATGTTTTTCCTTCCATTTTTGGGGAAATGCTTAGACCGGTTTGGAATTCGAGCGATGTTCTATGCAGATGCACTTTCTTTTATCGTAGTGTACTTAGCTTTTGCTTTTATGACCTATCAATTAGTAGTAGGAAATTTTGCTACCACTGGAGTTGCAGCAATTGCCACATTTGGAATATTTGTACTAGATAGAATGTCAAGTCAGATGGGCTTTATTCGCTCTGTATACTTGAATAAGATAGCGAAAGATAAAGCAGAGATTGGACCGACTCTTTCTTTTGGAATTGCATTGGATCATGTGGTAGCCATTAGCTGTTCTTTAGTCAGTGGAGTGATCTGGACCAATTATGGACCACATTACATTTTTATACTTGCAGCATCCTTTTCACTTGTGAATTTGGTGGTAGCAAAAATAATGCCTTTAAAATCTAAAGGTTAAAGGAGTGGAAATTCACGAGATTCTGTGTTATAGTAGGTCATGCATAAAGTTGTTGTGCGAAAAAGAGTTGTAAAAGTGAGGAGAATATCTATGAAGAAAAGTATTGTAACGGTAGTAGGAAAAGATACGGTGGGGATTATTGCGAAAGTATGTACATACCTAGCAGATAATAAAATAAACGTTTTAGATATATCACAAACGATTGTACAAGGTTATTTTAACATGATGATGATAGTGGATACAGCAAATACAACCGGTGAATATGCAGATGTAGTAAAAGGGTTGGAAACTTTAGGAGAAGACATAGGCTTAACCATTCGCTGCCAAAGAGAAGAGATTTTTGAAAAGATGCACAGACTGTAAAGAATAAAAGCGATGGAGGTTATGGCTATGATTAATATGTACGAAGTAACAGAGACGAATCGAATGGTTTCTTCATTAAACCTTGATGTAAGAACGATAACACTAGGAATTAGTTTGATGGATTGTATCGATTCGGATTTGAAAAAATTGAACGATAATATATACAATAAGATAGTAACGGTAGCAAAAGACTTGGTAAAGACAGGGGATGATATTGAGCGAGAGTTTGGAATTCCAATCGTGAATAAGAGAATATCAATTACACCAATTGGACTTATTGGTGGATCTGCATGCAAGTCAGAAGAAGATTATGTAACGATTGCTCAGACACTAGATAAAGCGGCAAAAGAAGTAGGCGTCAACTTTATTGGAGGATACTCAGCGCTTGTGTCAAAAGGAATGACAAAAAGCGATGAGCGATTGATTCGCTCTATACCACAAGCACTATCTGTAACAGAGCGAGTTTGTAGTTCGGTAAATGTAGGATCTACAAGATGCGGAATCAATATGGATGCGGTAAAGCTTTGTGGTGAGATTATCAAAGCCACTGCAGAAGCGACAAAAGAAGTGGATTCTCTTGGATGTGCAAAACTTGTGATATTCTGCAATGCACCAGATGATAATCCATTTATGGCAGGAGCCTTTTTGGGTGTAACAGAAGCAGATGCAGTCATCAATGTAGGGGTTAGTGGACCAGGAGTGGTTAAGCGTGCTCTTGAGGAAGTGCGTGGACAAGGGTTTGAAGTATTGTGCGAGACCATTAAGAAGACAGCGTTTAAGGTAACAAGGGTAGGGCAGTTAGTAGCAGAAGAAGCGTCAAAAAGAATGGGAATCCCATTTGGTATCTTAGATTTGTCGTTGGCTCCAACACCAGCAATCGGAGACAGTGTGGCAGAGATTCTAGAAGAAATTGGACTAGAGAGAGTAGGCGCACCAGGAACTACGGCAGCACTTGCATTATTAAATGATCAAGTGAAAAAAGGTGGGGTAATGGCATCTTCTTATGTAGGTGGACTTAGTGGTGCATTTATCCCAGTGAGTGAAGATCAAGGAATGATAGATGCAGTAAATCTTGGGGCACTTACGATTGAAAAGTTAGAAGCGATGACTTGTGTATGCTCTGTTGGATTAGATATGATAGCTATACCAGGAAAGACGACAGCTACGACTATATCTGGAATGATAGCAGATGAGATGGCGATTGGAATGATTAACCAAAAAACCACAGCGGTTAGAGTGATTCCAGTAGTAGGAAAAGATGTAGGGGAAATCGTAGAATTTGGTGGACTTTTAGGTTATGCACCAGTTATGCCAGTAAATGAATTCTCTTGTGAAAAATTTATAAATAGAGAGGGTAGGATTCCAGCACCAATCCATAGTTTTAAAAATTAGTGTAGGAACGTATGTAGCAATGAAAAAAAGTAAAATATTGATAATCAAAATCCTGGTAGTGTGCATGATGTTTCAAATGCATCTAGTAGGGTATGCAACTGAGAACACATCACAAGATGCTAACCAAGGGACTGCGACTGCAGAAACAACTGGAGAAACCACAGAGACAGTTGTACTTCCAGAAATACGTGGAGAAGCAGCAATTGTGATGAATATTGATACGAAAGAAGTGCTCTACGAAAAGAATCCAGACACACAGCTTTATCCAGCTAGTATCACAAAAATACTAACCACTATGATCGCTTTAGAAAATAGTCAGATGACAGATAGAGTAGTAGCATCGCAAGCTTGCGTAGATTCCTTGATACCAGATGCTACTCAGATATATCTAGCACCAGGAGAAGATATATCAATGCAAGATGCACTCTATGCGACTATGCTTGCATCAGCTAATGAGGCAGCATATGCAGTGGCTGAAAGCACAACTGGAGATTACTCCCAGTTTATTCAGATGATGAATGATAAGGCAAAAGAGGTAGGGGCTGTTAATTCTAATTTCGTCAATTCAAGTGGACTACATGATGACAATCACTATACAACAGCAAGAGATATGGCGCTAATTGCAAGTGAGGCATACCAAAACACCACATTTGGAGAAATTATAATTGCGCCATCCTATGTGATACAGCCAACTAATATCTCGGAGAATTCAAGGACACTCAATCAGAGACATCAGACAGTATTAGAAAGTAGCGAATATTATTACGAATATTCTTTGAGTGGAAAGTCAGGATTTACAACACCAGCGGGAAATACATTGGTAACCTATGCTCAGCAAGGCGATATGAGGATTGTAGCGGTAGTGATGAAGTCAGTGACTGGAACTATATACGAAGATACAGTTTCATTATTAAAATATGCATTTGACCAGTATCATGAGATTCCATATACGGCAATTGCAGGTGGTACAGATATTGCAGCTTATGATAACACAGCGGCAGCAATCACATTACCAAAGACAATACAAGCTACTGACTTACAGTTTAACATCGTAGATTACGGAAATGCCGATGACAAAAAAGGAGTAGTTGAGATTTTGCATGGCACAGAGGTGATAACGACAGAAACGGTAACAATTAGCGATGCGTATTATCAAAAAATAGCAGAAGAAGAGGCTCGAATCCAAGCCATCAAAGAAGAGCAAGCAAGAGATGCCCTTATAAAAAAAATTTTGACTTATGTAGGAGTTGGGGCATTGATAGTCATATTAGTGCTGGCCTTTATTATAGGTGGAATACGAAAGCGAAATCGTGAAAGACGAAAGAGACGACATGAGAGAAGGCGTAGATATCAAGCGCAAAAACGTAAACGAAGATAATAAAAAAGAACTGTAATTGGCGAGATTGTGAAATCAAGAAGTCAATTACAGTTCTTTTTTATACATTTGATTATTTAGAAGCAGCCAATAATTGCTGAGTAAACTCTTCTACACTTTCTAGGTTTGGAAGTAAAGTGTCATTGAGAAATACTGCAGGGATTGAACTAAACTCTATAGCTTCACGATTCAAGAATAAATCATCCAACTTTGGCATGTAGGTTTGATTTTCTACCGAAGCTTTAAAGTCTGATGCGTCGAGACCTATCTCAGAGATAATCTCAGCTAGTACATCAAAATCACCGATATTTTTTTCTTGAACATAGAAAGCATGAAATACCTTCTCGTTATACAATGCTCCAAGGTTTACATCTTCTGCAAAGTAATATCCTTGAAAAGCTAAAGTAGTAAAAGGATGAGGTGAGATAAATGGCAAACTCATTTCTAGTCCTAAATCAGTAGCCCATGGCTTGATAACTTCTTCAAATCTTGTTAAGCGCATCTCATCATGCATTGGATCAACTGGCTCTGATGGTGGGCGTCTTAGTTCATGAGGAACAAATTCTATATCGGCTTTGATTCCTGTGTTTTCTAATGATTGTCTGATGATTTCCTTCCCTAGATAGCAAAAAGGACAAACATAGTCAGAATGAATTCGTATTTTCATGGTAATACTCCTTTTTTGTTATAATTGTACGTTATAAGAATACAAAACGAGGAGGGAAAAGTCAAGTTTTGGGTATAGAGTAACAAGCTAAGCGAAAAACAAAAATAATAATTATGTATAAATTCCTCTATTTTACAAATACTACCTTTAAGAAATGGTTGTACAGTATATGGAGGAATTTTTATATGAAAGCTACAGGAATTGTGCGGAGAATCGATGACTTAGGAAGGGTGGTTGTTCCAAAAGAGATTCGTAAGACGCTTAGAATTCGAGAAGGGGATCCATTAGAGATATATGTGGGGCGAGAGGGAGAAATTATATTAAAAAAATATTCACCTATTGAAGAATTAGGGGAATTTGCAAGACAATACGCAGAAGCGGCAAATCAAAATACAGGGCATACAGTTTTGATAACAGATATGGATCAAGTGATTGCAGGTTCAGGAGTGGGAAAGAAAGAGGCTCAGAACAAGCGAGTTACCAATGAGTATGTGGAGATATTGATGAGTCGCGAACAAGTGATGAGTCGGTTAAAAGAGAAAACTCATATAGCTCTGTATGAAGGGATGGATAATCAATCGAGTCAAATGATGATCACACCGATTATTAGCGATGGTGATGTAATAGGTGGAATAGTAATCTTAGAAAAGGGCGAAAAATCAAAGCTTGGCCAAGTGGAAGAGAAGGTTGCACAAGTAGGAGCTACTTACCTCGGGAGCCAAATGGAGTAAAAGA
>CAYJGW010000018.1:0-4914 GCA_964369425.1 uncultured Lachnospiraceae bacterium | reverse complement strand
AACCACCAATGTTTTGCGATGCAAAGTATTGGTGGTTTTGTGGAAAGTGGATGAATTTAATTTAGATAAGCGAAGGCGAAGTTTAAATACGTGGCAAATAGCAACCAAATAAAATAAGGAACAAGAAGTAGTGCAGCAGTCTTGTTCAGTTCTTTGAATGTAAAAATAAGCTTTAGGACTAAGTAGTCTAAGATAAGTATAGTGAGGAAAGCTAACCAATAGTTTTGGTATTTGAAAAATAAAATAGTCCAAAGCATGTTAAATAAAAGTTGAATTAAATAATCGGTGATAGCTTTTTTAGAGTCCTCGCTTTTTTGGGTATAAATAATTCCAGCTGATATTCCCATCAAAGTATATAGTATCACCCAGACAACTCCAAATACATAGCTAGGTGGAGAAAGTGGTGGCTTTACAAGGTTATTGTATATTATAGAAGCATCTTGAGTAAAGTAACTGCTGACAAAGCCAACTAATTGGGTGATAAGAACAAAAAGTATTACTGGAAGAATCGTTTTACGTAAATTTCCCATTATTTCAATGACCTCCTTAAAATAGGTTTCTACTATTAGTAATATGGTGATTTGGTGCAAAATATGCAAAATACCTTGAAAGAAATAAGTGGATAAGTAACATAAATAAAATGAGGCAAGCATACAATTTGATAGAGATAGGAGGAGTTGTGATGGAGAACGATAAAAACTATAGTCAAAAGATGATGGGGATATTAAAGGCACTATTAGTTGCGTATCTTGCAACGTCGGTATTACTTGCACTTTTAGCATTTTTAGTGTACAGACTTGACTTGTCAGAGAATATTGCAAATGTTAGCATATTAATTATTTATGTAGTATCCAATGCAATCGGTGGGTTTGCAATAGGAAAGTGGGCAAAAGAAAAAAAGTATCTATGGGGAATCTTTATAGGTATCTTATATTTTATGCTACTGGTGTTGATAACGCTAGGTGTACATAGGACAGTAGTAGATGGTGATATAGTTACAATCTTTATTCTATGCGTATGTAGTGGAACGGTGGGAGGGATGGTTTCGTAAAAGACTGGATGAACTGTTACCGAAAAGAGAAAGAATAATAGTCATGATATTGCAAGTGGTTACAAAACGTGGTATGATAACTATGTTTGTCAGTAATGACAGAAATTTACTAATTATTATAAGGGAGATTGGATAAATGGAAACGATGAATCAGCGTGTTGCAAATGATGAAATAGAAATAGACTTAGTGGAGTTATTTCATGTCTTATTGAGAAAGGCTGTGGTCATTATACTAGTGGCTGTAGTAGGAGCAGGTGCGATGTTTGCGTACACGAAGTTCTTGGTGACTCCTCAGTATACAGCAAAATCTAGCTTGTTTATCTTGTCGAAGACGACAAGTGTAACTTCTTTAGCAGATATTCAGTTGAGTAACTACCTTACAGCAGACTTTCAGGTGCTTGCTACAAGTAGACCAGTTATTGAAGAGGTAATCGATACACTAGAACTTGATTATACATATGAAGAGTTAGTTGCGATTTTAACAGTGAATAACCCAGCAGATTCTCGTGTTCTTGAATTGATTATTGAACATCCAAACCCAGAGAAAGCAGCAGAAATTGCCAATGAGATGGCGGATGTAGTTGCAGATAGAGTTGCCAGTGTTATGGTGACAGATAAACCGACTAATGTAGAGCGTGCAGTAGTAGCGAAGAATCCTTCTAGTCCAAATACGATGATGAATACAGCAATTGGTGGACTTGCAGGTCTTGTATTAGCGGTTGGTGTGATTATTGTAAGGCACTTAATGGATGATACCATTAAGACAGAAGAAGATGTTGCGAAGTACTTAGGTACAGGCGTTCTTGCAATGTTCCCAGTAGAGAGTAGTTCTATGTCATCTGGAAAAAGTAGTGGTTCTAAAGGCGGTGGTGCAAAGGTTGCGAAGCGAACTAGCAGTACACAAGGAGCGAGAAATGCTACGAGAACGAAAGGGAATACGGCAGTAAAAGTAGAAAAAGAAGGTGAGTAATCATTGAGAAAAGTAATCGTTAGTGTATGTGTTGTGGTAGGAGTTAGTTGCCTTGGGTACTTAGGTTATTATTTTTACAATCAGCATAAGAATAGCCAAGTCTATGAAGAAATAGAAGAGGATGCATACATAGAAGAAGTGGAAGAAGAGGTAGAAGAAGCGGTGCCTGAGGCACAACCGGTGCAGATTCCAATCGATTTTGCCGCATTGAAGGCTACCAATCCGGATATCTATGCTTGGATAGAATTGCCGGGGCTTTCCCAGGCTTATCCGATTGTACAAAGCGGACAAAGTGATGCCTATTACCTAGATCATACCATTGACCATGTGAAAGGGTTACCGGGATCGATTTATACAGAGGCAGCGACAGATAAAGATTTTTCAGATTATAATTCCATTATATATGGGCATGATATGAAGGATGGTAGTATGTTTGGTAGTTTGGACAGGTATCGTGATCCGGAATTTATGAAAGCGAACGATCAATTAGTGATTTATACAGAAGATACAATTCGCACATATCAGTTATTTAGTGCAGTGATTTTCGATGACAGACATTTGCTATACAGCTATGATTTTGGAGATCCACAGCAGAGACTTACGTATCTAAGTGACTTGCATAGCGCCAATGATTTTGGAGCAGTGATTCGAGATGATGTGGTAGTGAATGAAAATACACCAATGATTACCTTGAGTGTGTGTACAGATGCGGGTGAGACAAAGAGGATGTTAGTAGGAGCAGTACTGGTAGATGAAAAAAAATAGCAGTGAGAAAAAAAGTGGCAATAAAGTAGGAATTATCATCCTTGTGGTAGTTACGTTGTGCCTTGTAGGTGCTGCGGCTTTTCTAGCATTTGGAAAAGAAAAGTCTACGGAAACAGGGACAGAAGGCAGTGAATCAGAAGGTTCTCAGTCAGAGAGTTATGAAGATTATACGAAGATTATGTATAACGGACAAGAATATGCTTATAATACGGATATTACTACAGTTCTTTTTATGGGGATAGACCAATTTGGTATGATGGATGATGGAGTGGTGAATGCCGATGCGGGACAATCAGATGCCTTGATTCTAATGGTAATGAATAAGAAGGAAGAAACTATACAGCTTTTTAGTATTGCAAGAGAAGCGATGACAGATGTAAAAGCTTACGATAAAGACGGAGAGTACTATGGCACTGAAGAGATGCAGATAACCCTCCAATATGCCTATGGAGATGGAGCGGGTAGAAGTGCAGTGATGACTAGGGATGCAGTTTCAAATATGCTCTACAATATACCTATAAATTATTATCTTGCAATGAACTTAGATGGTCTTTCCACAGTGGTGGATGCAATTGGTGGTATGGAGCTATATATGGACCAAGATTATACGTATGTAGATCCTATGTTTGTGCAAGGTGTGACAATTCAAATGGATGGAGATCTGACAGAAAAGTTTGTTAGATACAGAGATATTACGGTGGCAGGAAGTAGTCAGACTAGAATGGCTAGACAAGAAGTGTTCCTTGCAGCATTTGCAGACCAACTAAAAGAGGCCATGTCGGGAAAAAGCGAAGGTGAGATTCAAGCTCTTTGGACTATGATATCACCATTTATGGTTACGGATATGAATGTAGATGCAATCTATGATATGGCTACTTATAATCTAGAAGAAACAACACTTAGATTACCAGGGGAGTTGAAAATGGGTCAGGTCTATGAAGAGTTTTATATCAATGATGACGAGTTACAGCAATTATTGGTTGAACTGCTTTATGAACCGAAATAATTTTCTTACAACCCTAAAATGATAGGAATACAATAATGAAAAACGAAAGTGGATGATCCTTGGTAAAACCTAGAATCATCCACTTTTTTTAAGTTTTTGCTATAGTAAGTGCGTTTTTGCTATAGCGTGTAGAGAAAAAAATCTAGATATGTTATCATCAAAGATAACAAGCAGAAAAGTTCTAAAAGCAAGATTAACCACCTGTGAATCAACATACAGTTATTATAATCTTGTTCTATCGCATCAGCGATTCTAATGTCAGTTCTAGACATCAATTCTTAGTAACTTCATGCTTAGATACCAGAAAAAGTAGGGAGTTATGTAAGTAAAAAGAAACTCCTGACGAAAAATTAAAGGAGGAAGAAGATGTGGAATCAAGAAAAACAGAGTGAATTAGTACAGAAGCAAGATGCAATGAAGGTACTAGTAGATGAACAGGTGATACCAGTAATTACCATTGTTTTGTACTATGGAACTAGCCGTTGGAGTGGACCGCGCACCCTTTTTGAAATGATGAGGGGATTACCAGAGGAGATGAAACAAGTAATGTCTGATTATCGAATGAATCTTGTGGAATTGTTGCATGATGAGACGGGACAGTTTCATAACGAAGATGTTAAGAATTTATTTGAATACTCCCAAGCGCTTCAACAAGGTGATATGGAGAAGGTGCAAGAATTAAGCGAAAAAGGAACAGTCAGTAAAGAAGTGCTATACATGGTGTGCAGTGTGACAAAAGCGAATGAATTATTAATCCAATTGGAAAAACAAGTGATAAATGAGGAGGCGGATATGTGCAAATTTATAAGTGATTTGGTGAGGGATAGTAAGTTGGAAGGAAAGTTGGAAGGAAAATTAGAAGGGAAACTAGAAGGGAAATTAGAAGGGAAGTTATTAGGAAAAATTGAGTTAGTAATGAATAATCATCAAAAAATTTCGGCAGAAGTTGCGGCAGAAGTTTTTATTTGGGATAGAAAAGTTGTAGATGAGGTATATAGAATATTAGAAAAAGAGGATGGAAATCTTAGTGTAAGTGAGATGTACCAGAAGCTTGTTGAGGAAGAGTTTATAGAAGGAACTTGCGTTGAATCGGTTATAAGTATGTGAAACTCCCAATTTAAG
>CAYJGW010000017.1:0-51452 GCA_964369425.1 uncultured Lachnospiraceae bacterium | reverse complement strand
GACTGTATTTAATTCAAGGAAATCATGATCGTTATTTATCGAGTGAAGAGTTTAATAATGAAAGATTTGAATGGATAAAACCATATGGGGAAGAGTATGATAATGGAAGAAAGGTTGTGTTGTCTCATTATCCGATCATGTGCTATAACGGGCAATACCGTTTGGATAAGATAGGGAAACCAAAGTCATATATGCTGTACGGGCATGTGCATGATACCATGGATCAGAGATTATTAGAACAATTCCAAGAGATTACGAGGAATACAACGAAGGAATCCATAAATGGAGAAGAACAAAATATTCCTTGTAATATGATTAATTGCTTTTGTATGTATTCTGATTATACCCCATTAACATTAGATGAGTGGATTGAGTGTGATGAGAATAGAAGAAGATTGCTCTATGATGAGGGATTAAATGCAAAACTTGATCAGGATATTGATGAAGCTGAAAAGGAAACAACAGAGCTTTTAGATGCAACAGAAGTACTTGATGAGTTGCGAGAAGAACATTTTGGAGTAAATAAAAAGAATGAAAATCAAATGTAAATTTTAATAATCAGATTCAACTACAATTTTTTTAGAAAAAGGTGAAATTCGTAGAAGTGTGAAAAAATAATATTTTGGACTATCCGTTACGCTAGTAACTTGATACAATAACATTACTAAGACTAAAAGCAGAATAGTTGTGGGAAAGGAATAAAAGGGAAATAGTATGGATAGATTAGGAACACGCGCATGGGGATCACCAAGTCGATACATTCAAGGGGCAGGAGAGATTGAAAGATTACCCTTACATACAGATAAGTTTGGTAAAAAAGCATTTGCAGTTATAACCAAATCTTTTTATGTAGAATATAGAGACCTTTTACAAAGTATATATCAAAAAGTAGAAGGAGATTGTTTGGGATTCGAATTTAAAAGCGAAATTACTGAGATATTAATAGCAGAAGCTACATCAAAGGCAAAGGAATTTAATCCTAATGTTATTATAGGGATGGGCGGTGGAAAGGCTCTAGATACAGCAAAAGCGGTTGCCCATTATTTGAATTTACCTGTTGTGATTATTCCGACTTGTGCTTCTACTGATGCACCTACTAGTGCAATGTCCATTCTATATGATGAAGAGCACAAACATGCGGGGTATGTTATGTTACCGCAAAATCCAAGTTTAGTGCTAGTGGATAGCCAAATTATTGCAGAAGCACCAGTGCGTTTTTTAGTAGCGGGGATGGGAGATGCGTTAGCTACAGTATTTGAAGGGCGTGCCAGTGTAAGGTCAAATAAACCCAATTATATATCTGGTGAGACAGGGAATTATATCAGAACAAGAACAGCTATTGCGATTGCAGAAGAATCTTATAAAGCTATTCTAGAATATGGAGTTAGAGCTAAAATTGCGAATGAAAATAAAGAGGTTACAGAAGCTTTGGAAATTGTTATTGAAGCAAATACGTTAATGAGTGGATTAGGATTCGAAAATATAGGCTGTGCTGCATCTCATTCAGTATGCAATGGGATTACGAAAGTACCAAGTAGTAATAAATCGCTACATGGTGAAAAAGTGGCGTTTGGGGTGATTTGTCAGTTAATAGCAGAAAATGCATCAGAGCAGCTGTTAGATGAGGTGATTAGATTTAATATGAGTGTAGGTTTGCCAATTACTTTGGAGGATATGGGAGTAGAACCTACAGAAGAAAATTTTGATATTATTTCATCAAATTCACAACAAACGGAATGGAGTAGGGAGCCTTTTTATATAGATGATGAAATAGTAAAATGTGCAATAAAGAGGGCGCAAAAATTAGGTTGGAAGTACAAAACAGGTAATAAATAACCTGTTTTGAAAATACAAACTTTAGAAACCACCTCCAACTTCACTTGTCCATTTTTCAGCACCCTTCTTACCCCAGTCTCCACCATCGTTCCAACCGCCATCATCATCCAGATTGGCATCGAGGGAATATATAGGTACGTTACAGTTTTTATCTGAATAAGCGTAGTAGAGTACGAGATATTCCTGCCCGAGTTTCTCAAATTCTGACTTGATTTCTGTCATTTTTGGTACTAAATTAGTTCTTTGTTTTGATGCAAGTATAATGCCAATTATTAGTGGAGACGCTACGATAATCGCCGTAATTGGTAAAACGATTTCAACGGGTAAATTAGGAAAGATAAAGCGCGTAATCAGCCAGGATACAATACCGGCGATGATGCAGATAGGAATAGAGCCAATAAGCAATGCAATGCCAAAGAACGTTATTTTACGAGTGATTTTTTTATCTATAGCTATAATGTTATCTCTGTGCTGCAGTAAAATAGTTCTCTTGTCAAGAAGGTGCTGACACTCAGGGCGGTGGGAAAGTACAGGATGTATTTGGTTGTTTGACATAATTTAATCCTCCTCCATTTGTTTTAATTATTGTACTATGCTACAAATTATTCTACAAGTAGAAAAGGAGCGAAGGAGAGCAGAATGTTATCTTAGGGTTACATTTCAGTCCCACGCTAATCACTCCGCTGATTAGTGATGGGCAAGTAAGTGAAAATTATGAAAAGTAACATCTTAGGATTCGAATAGTGGTAAAATTATATTTTTTTGTTGACAAATGCAAACGTGGTATGTTACTGTACATTTACCTCAAAAAAAGGAGTAAAGCAATGTTCAGATTATTAGAAAACAGAAACGAAAACAGAAGCGATAAGTGTATGATGATGCAGACCAAAGTTGTTGTATTGTCTTATTTGTCGTGTTGAAAATAAATCGGAACAAGTAATTAATATAGCAACTTTGAGAAGCAAATTATTATGATTTGCTTCTTTTTTTGTATTTAAATGAGGAATTTAAGAAAAAATGGAGGAATTATATGAATTCAGTATTTTTAGAACAATTTTTATCAATTAGTAAAGTGGAAACAATTATTTTTTTAGTAATATTGTTCCTATTATTCAGCTTGCTGAAATTTTTAGAAAAAAAGAAAGTGAGTTTTTCGACAAGAATGATCACTAGTACAATATTAGGGGTAGTGCTTGGGATTGTCTTGCAATTTGCATCTGGGTTTTCAGATGATCCGCTAAAAGTTACATTCGTAGCAGAAGCAACGAAGTGGTTTGGCTTAGTTGGCAACGGGTTTATCGATCTGATTAGAATGCTTGTAGTCCCAATTGTAATGGTTTCAATTATTCGCGTGATTATCAATATGGAAGAAAGTTCTAGTGTTTCTAAAATCACAAGAAATACACTGATTGTATCGGTATCAATGGTTGCAATAGCTTCTATTGTAGGGATTGTACTTGGGGTAGCCTTCAATATTGGAGGGGCGGTTGCACATACAGAAATCATATACGAAATCAAAGAAGTCACAAGTCTTGCGGATACCATAAGAGGATTACTTCCAGCAAATATTGTAGAAGCGATGATGGAAACTAATATTATAGCACTTGTAATAGCATCAGCATTTTTTGGAACTGGTGCGAAACGTTTGAATAAAAAATATCCAGAAGTGATTAAACCGTTCTACGATTTGATTCAAGCACTTCATAAAATAATTATGAGCATAGCATTGACAATTATTAAGTTTATGCCCTATGCAGTTGTTGCGCTTTTGGCAAATACAATAGCAAGTAGGGGTGTTTCAAGTATTTTGGAAGTAGTATTATTTATCGGTGTGTTATATTTAGGGCTTATTATAGTTTTTATCATTCAACTAGTGGCATTATCCATTTTGGGGTTAAATCCAATAAAATACATTAAAAATGCGATTCCGCCACTTGTGTTAGCATTCACGTCTAGATCAAGTGTTGGAACATTACCACTTACAGTTGAAACGTTAACAGATAAATTTGGTGTGAATAGTGGTACGGCAAGTTTTGTAGCAGGATTTGGGACAACGGCTGGTATGCAAGGTTGTGCAGGTGTTTTTCCGGCATTACTCTTGGTTTATATAGCTAATATAAATAATATTTCAGTTGACCTTACGTTTATATTAATGACAATTATTGTTGTAAGTTTAAGTTCCTTTGGGATAGCAGGTATTCCAGGAGCAGCGATGATGTCAGCCTCGACGTCACTTTCTGGGATTGGATTTGCTGCATTTTTTCCATCGATTAGCCCGATATTAGCTATTGATCCAATACTTGACATGGGAAGAACATGCCTGAATGTATCAGGAGCTATGACAAACTCAATAATTGTTGATAAAACCCTTTAAAGAAAATTCGAGAATCTAGGTATTGAACAATGAACAGATGATATTGTATAATGACTAAGTAATGGAAAGAAGAATACAAAGGCTATAAAAGGAGAAAAAAATGAATCTACCAAATTGTCCAAAATGCGATTCTAGCTATGTATACGAAGATGGAAACCTACTCGTATGCCCTGAATGCGCACACGAATTTAGTTTAATGCAAGAACAGATTGAAGAAGAAACGAATGTGATTCGTGACGTTAATGGGAATGTATTAAATGATGGAGATAGCGTTACAGTTGTGAAAACATTGAAAGTAAAAGGGGCATCTTCCGATATTAAGATGGGAACGAAAGTGAAAAATATACGTTTGATTTTAGACGCTCCAGATGACCATGATATTGATTGCAAAATTGATGGATTTGGTGCTATGAAACTTAAATCAAGTGTTGTAAAGAAGAATTAGTTTTTATCATAACAATTAAAAAAGGAAGGAATTAATTAGATGAATAATTTTACATTTTATGCACCAACATATTTCGCGTTTGGAAGAGATACAGAGAATGAGGCAGGCCAATTAGTACAACAATTTGGAGGAACTAAAGTATTACTTCATTACGGTGGCGGTTCTATAAAGAAAAATGGAGTATATGACAAGGTAGTTAGTTCATTAAATGCAGCAAATATTCCATTTGTGGAACTTGCAGGAGTAGCGCCTAATCCGAGAGCGGCACTTGTATATGAAGGAATTGAACTTTGCAGAAGAGAGGGAATCGATTTTATTTTAGCAGTTGGCGGAGGTAGCGCAATTGACTCAGCAAAAGCAATTGCTTTAGGAGTACCTTATGAAGGGGATTTTTGGGATTTTTATGGAACAGGAAAGCCGGTTACAAAAGCTCTTCCAGTAGGTACGGTATTGACGATTGCAGCAGCTGGAAGTGAAGGTTCTGATGGGACAGTTATTACATATGAAGAAAAAGGATTGAAATGGGCAGCTTCAGGACAAGCATTAGTTCCAAAATTCTCCATATTGAATCCGGAGAGTACATGCACATTGTCAGCATATCAGACAGCTTGTGGAATTACAGATATCATGGTGCATGTATGTGAACGCTATTTTACAAATACTAAAAATGTAGAAATTACAGATAGAGTTTGTGAAAGCGTATTAAAGACGATGGCAGAAAAGGGTCCATTGTTGATGAAAAACCTAGAAGATTACAATTTGAGAGCAGAAGTGATGTGGGCAGGAATGCTTGCGCATAATAACATTTGTGGAGTGGGAAGAGAGCAAGACTGGTCAAGTCATGACATCGAGCATGAACTATCTGCACTATACGACTGTGCACACGGTGCAGGACTCGCAGTGATTAATCCTGCATGGATGACATTTGTATACAAGCAAGATGTGATGAGATTTGCACAATTCGCCGTTAGAATTTGGGGTTGTGATATGGATTTTGCAAATCCTGAGAAGACTGCACTTGAAGGAATTGAAAAATATAAGCAGTTTTTAAGTAGTATTGGAATGCCAATTAATTTTGAACAACTAGGTGCAAAAGAAAGTGATATCCCATTCATGGCAAAAAACATGGGACTCACAGATGAGAAGAAAAAAGGTTCGTTTGTGCAGTTGACTACAAGTGATGTGGAGTCTGTGTTTAGATTGGCTTTGTAAAATCTTTTTGAAAAAGAGAGTAGAGTATTTTATTACAGAAAAATCAAAAGAGTTAATGCCAACATTGCAAGCGTTGGCTATGTGGGGGTTGAAGTAATATCAAACCCTAAGCTCTTGATATTTTTGATGTCATCTTTAATCGATATACCTGCAGTGGTAAGTAAATCGCCAGTGATGGTTGCATTTGCGCCACAGGAAAAGAGTGAATATCCAGCATCACTCATAAGTCCACGACCACCAGCAAGGCGAATAAATGTGTAAGGTAAAATAAACCTAAAAATCGCTATTGTACGCTTAAAATCACGTTCTGAAACCTTATTCATATTTCCATAGGGGGTGCCTTTTATTGGTGTAAGCATGTTTAGGGGGATACTTTGAATATTAAGCGCTTTCAAAGAGAAGGCCAAGTTAATTCTGTCTTCAAAAGATTCTCCAATACCAATAATTCCACCACTACAAACATACATTCCAGCAGATTTTGCTTTGCTTATAGAAGTGACTTTATCTTCCCAACTATGTGTACTGCACATAGTTGGGAAGTATTGTTCGGAGGTTTCAAGGTTGTTGTGCATACTTTTTATTCCAGCCTTATATAATTTTTCATATTGTGATTGTCTTAGAAGACCAAAAGAACCGCAAAGTTTAATAGGAATTTCTTTCATACTTTCAGCCATATCACAGATTTTATCAATTTCATTATCACTTAAATTTTTACCAGATGTAACGAGAGAATAGCGCATCACTCCTTGCTGTGCGTTAGTTGTGCAACTAGCTAGGATTTCATTTTTTGAAAGCAGTGGATACTCTTTACAATCAGCTTTATAATGGATGGATTGAGAACAATATTTGCAGTCTTCACTACATCTTCCACTTTTTGCGTTGACAATGGTACAGATATCAAATTTATTACCACAAAAATGTTCTCTTATCTCATTTGCAAGCGTGCAAAGTGTCTCTAAATCTTCATCAATCAATGAGATGGCCTCATCTAGCGTTATAGAATAGTTGTTGCAAATTTTTTCCTTTAAGGTGATTAGATTCATGCAATTCCCACTTTCTTAATAATAGTAATGAATAAATTAATATTAATATAACAAGATAAAAAGAAAATGTCAACCAACAAAAAGTGAAAGTTAACAATATAAAGGCGGGTATTATCGGAACTGTAGTTAGTCGTTAAGGAGTTGCTAGAGTGACTTTAAAGTGTTATGATTTTCATATAAAAGGGGGCTAGATGATGAAGTATATTTTATTTGATTTAGATGGAACGTTGACAGATCCAAAGGAAGGGATTACAAAATCAGTAGCATATGCATTGAGTGCTTTTGGAATAGAGGTAGAGAACTTAGATGATTTGATTAAATTTATAGGTCCACCACTTAGAGATTCTTTTAAAGAATTCTACGGATTTTCGGAGGATGAGGCAGAACGTGCAGTGGTTAAATATAGAGAATATTTCTCAGTGAAAGGTCTCTATGAGAATGGGATTTTTCCAGACATAAAAGAACTGTTGGAACAACTGAAGAGTAAAGAAAAAATATTGATTATCGCTACATCGAAACCAACTGTATTTGCGACTAAGATACTAGAACATTTTGAAATATTAGAGTATTTTACCTTTGTAGCAGGAAGTGAAATAGATGGAAGTAGAGTAGATAAAGCAGAGGTAATTGCGTATGCACTTTCCCAAAATGACATAAGAGATCTAAGTCGTGTTATCATGATAGGTGATAGGAAGCACGATATAATAGGCGCACAGAAAGTAGGTGTTGAATCGATAGGGGTATTATATGGATATGGAGATATTGATGAGTTAACAAATGCCAGAGCTGATCATATAGTATCAACAGTGGAGGAGTTAAGAGAGTTACTTGATACATTAAAATAAAGTGGAAAATGGAAAAAATAAGGAGCAGATTTATATGAAAACAATCGCAATTACAGGAGCAAGTGGTTTTCTAGGAAAAAGAGCTGTAGAATATTTTAAGGATAAATACAATGTAGTAGAAGTAACAAGGCAAATTCTTGATTTAACAGATGGTGAGAAGATTTATCAATATTTTACCGATATAAAGCCAAATTTGGTGTTACATAGTGCAGCAATTGCAGATACGAATGAAGCACAGAGTAATCCAGAACTATCAAATTTAGTGAATAAGATGGCACCATACTACATAGCAAAAGCGTGTAAAGAGTGCGGTGCGAACTTAGTTTATCTAAGTTCGGATCAAGTTTACTCTGGGAATGAAGAGCGAATCCCTTTAAAAGAAGATGTAAAATTAAACCCAGTGAATTTATATGCGCAGCAAAAATTAGAAGCTGAGAAATTAATAGCAGAAGTACTACCTAGTGCAGTGAGTCTAAGATTGACATGGATGTACGATAGTCCAGAACTGGAGCCAGAGAAAAGAATGGGATTAATAAAAGCATTAGTTCAAGCAGATAAAAATAATACTAAGATTCGTGTCAACAGCAATCAGATGCGTAGCGTTACATATATAAGGGATGTTATAGAAAACCTGGAAGTGTGTTTCTCTCTTCCAGGAGGAAGCTATAACTTTGGAAGTGAAAATGATAAACCAATTAGTGAGTTTTATGCAGAAACAATCAAGGTATTGGGACTGAATGAATCTATTTTAGATCCATTTGAGGGAGAGTACAGAAATATATTAATAGATACTACAAAAATAAAAAAATATGGAATTATATTTCCAACAGCAATAGAAGGGGTACAATTAAGCATATAATTTGATTGTACTCCTTCTATAAAGAATCACAAATAAAAGTAATGATAAATAATTATTACATCTCTAAAAGCGTTCCCTCTGTAGAGATAGTAACTACTTGCCAAGGTAAGAACTTTCCACTTGCTTTTAAGGCATTTACAGTAGCGTTTTCAATACCACCACAACAAGGAACTTCCATACGAACAACAGTTACACTCTTAATAGCATTGTTTGCAATAATATCTGTAAGCTTTTGAGTATAGTCATCCTCATCTAGCTTTGGACAGCCAATTAAAGTTATCTTATTTTTCATAAACTCATTATGAAAATTAGCATAAGCATAGGCTGTACAATCAGCGGCAATCAGCAGGTTTGCTTGATTAAAATAAGGTGCATTTTCAGGGACTAATTTTATCTGAACAGGCCATTGCCTAAGCGCTGATACGGATTCACTAACAGTAGGAACCTGGGGCTTCAATTCTTTCGAATTACTACTCGGGCAACCACAAGGTAAAGTTTCTTTATTTTCATTCATTACATCTTTATCCGAAAAACTGATTGCATTCACAGGACACACAGGAAGGCAATTCCCGATTCCGTCACAATAATCATCGCGAGTAACCTTTGCTTTACCATCTATCATTTCTATAGCACTTTGTTTACAAGTGGCAGCACATAAACCACATCCTACACACGCTTCTTCGTTAATCTTAATTATTTTTTTACTCATTGTTATTTTTCTTCTCCTATATTTGTTGACTTGTTTAAGATGAGTATAGTATTATTATAAGAATATTTCTGTTGTCTAGACAACGAAAGGAGTTTTTGTGTTGGAAAATTATAGTAAAATTATGAATCATAAACTTTTCAATGGTATTATAGAAGCAGATTTTACTTCTATGTTAACTTGTCTTGGTGCTTTTGAAAAAAGTTATTATAAAAGTGAACTTATTTTAAATGAAGGAGAAAGCGTTACTTTTGTAGGAGTTGTGCTTGCAGGTGCAGTTAAAATTGTTCATTCCGACTGTAATGGAGAGGAAGTTATCATTGCGAAAGTATCCGAGGGGGAGATATTTGCTGAAGTCTTTGCCTGTGCTGAGATTGGCCAGAGCCCTGTGTCCATTATTGCCACGACAAAAAGTACAATCTTGTTTTTGAATTATGGAAAAATAATTGCTACCTGCAATAATTCTTGCAGGTTTCATCAACAGTTAATCAGCAACATGCTTAAGGTTGTGGCAAGCAAAACTCTTTTTCTAAATAAACGGATTGAGATTATTTCAAAGAAAACATTGAGAGAAAAAATTCTTACGTATCTATATAATGAAAGCAGTGGACGAAAGAAATTTTCTATACCGATGAACAGAGAAGAACTTGCTAACTTCTTATGTGCAGATCGAAGTGCATTGTCAAATGAACTGTCAAAAATGAAAAAAGAGGGTCTCATTGACTACTATAAAAATGAGTTTAAATTATCAATATAAAAAGAAAAGAAGAGATGGAGCGGTATAAAATGGAGAACTTAAAAGTATTTAATTGTAATATGGAACTAACCCTTGATATTATTGGTGGTAAGTGGAAGCCATTAATTATTTTTCATATTGGGAATAGTAAAAAGCTACGATATGGAGAAATTAAAAGGAAAATTCCAGATATCAGTGAGCGAGTGTTATCTCGAGAACTTCGAGAGCTTGAGAGCAATGGAATCATAATAAGAGAAGAGTTTAGAGAAAAGATTCTAAGAGTCGAATATTCATTGACAGATATCGGAAATGAAGTTTTGCCACTTTTAAATGCGCTGACTCAGTGGGGGAATAAATATAACTCGCAACATAAGTATGCAAAAGTAATTTGCGAATAGACTACGGACAAATTTGTCTGTACGGATAAAAATATCCATAATTGATAAAGATAAAAGCATTGATTATACTATGGTTATCGCTAAGGCGTAACAATTCAGCCTAACATCTATTGTTAAAAAAATCAAAATTTTGGAGGTATCATTATGGATATTTTAAATGTATTAAAAGAACGTTATAGCACGAAAGAGTTTGACAACACAAAGAAACTGACAGAGGAGCAAGTGGTGCAACTTGAAGACCTACTTCAACTATCACCTTCATCAACTAACATTCAACCTTGGCATTTTGTTCTTGCTACTACTGAAGATGGTAAAAAAAGAATCACAAAAGGAACGCAAGGATTTTTCTCTTTTAATGAACAAAAAGTGTTGGATGCAAGCGCAGTAGTTATTTTTGCTTCACAGGTAGATTTGACAGAGGAATATTTGCAGAAGGTTCTTGCAAAAGAAGATACAGATGGAAGATTCCCACAAAAAGAGTTTAAAGAGCAAAATCATGGTGCAAGAAGTATTTTTGCAAACATGCATAAATTAGATTATAAAGATTTTCAGCACTGGGCGGATAAACAGGTATATCTTAATTTAGGAAACTTCTTACTTGGTACGGCAGCATTAGGGTTAGATGCCATTGCAATGGAAGGGCTTGATCTTAAGGCACTAGATGAAGAATTTGGACTTCGTGAAAAAGGATTTACTTCTTCAATCGTTGTAGCAGTTGGATATCATAAAGATAGTGATTTCAATAAAGATTTGCCAAAATCAAGACTTGCGAAAGAAGATATTATAGAAAGGGTATAAGCATGCACTATACAGGTCAAGTTTATAGACACCCAATTGAAGCGAACACACCTCTTTTAGAGGTGACCGCTGGGTGCTCGCATAATAAATGTTCATTTTGTACGATGTATTTGGAAACACCATTTAAAGTCTCACCATTATCTTATGTAGAAGAAGATTTGGCAGAGATGAAGGCTATATATGGAGAGGTTAGACGTATTTTTCTAGTGAATGGGGAGCCTTTCATTTTGTCTACTGAGAAACTTATTGCAATTGGTGAGTTGATTGGGAAATATTTTCCGGAAATCGAAACCATTACGTGTTACGCGTCAGTTAAGAGTTTGAAAACAAAAACGGTTGAAGACTTAAAACGGTTAAAAACCTTAGGGTATGATGAACTTCATATTGGACTAGAGTCTGCATACGACCCAGCCCTAGTGCAGATGAATAAAGGGTTTACAGCAAAAGAGGCATACGAATGCATTGCAAAAGTCAAAGAGGCAGGAATGAACTGGGATGCAATTATCATGACTGGTGTTGCTGGAAAAGGGAATGGCGAGATTCATATTGAAGAAACAGCAAAG
Organism: uncultured Lachnospiraceae bacterium; assembly: GCA_964369425.1. GTDB lineage: Bacteria > Bacillota > Clostridia > Lachnospirales > Lachnospiraceae > CAUPWF01. The sequence goes on along the minus strand of CAYJGW010000017.1, from coordinate 39,637 downwards.
CTTTTAAATAAATATCCACCGTACTTGTTATCAATGATGACAACTTCCGTATCAGATGGAACACCGCTTGAAAAAATGCGAGATAATGGAGAATTTATAGAGTGTACAGAACTGGAGAAAATTGAAGAAGAGATGCTACTTTTAAAGAAAATCAACTTTACAGACTGCTATTTCTTCGGCGCTCATAACTATAACTTGATTCCAATTAATGCACCACTTAGTCACAAAGCTGAGATATTAGAGGCATTTGAAAAAAGCATTGAGAAAATTCCAGAACATATTTTACATGGTGTGAAAAAGAGGGAAAATATATGATGAAAACAATACTATTGACGGGAGCTACAGATGGAATTGGATTAGAAACGGCGAAACTCTTTGCAAAAGAAGGGTATCATCTGCTAATCCATGGGAGAAATGCTCAGAAATTAGAAAAAGTAAAAGCGGAACTTATAGACATCAATCAAGATATTGAAATCAAAAGTTTTGTGGCAGACTTATCATTGATAGAAAACACGAAATCTTTGGCAAATGAAATCTTAGGGACTGTGTCAAAGATAGATGTAATCATAAATAATGCAGGCGTTTTTGTTACTGAGGAAACAAGAACAGAGGAAGGTCTTGACATCAGATTTGCTGTGAATACAATCTCACCATATATTTTAACAAGGATGCTACTTCCTATTTTGAGTAAAAAGGGTAGAATTGTAAATCTTTCCTCAGCAGCACAGGCAAGTGTGGATTTTTCAGCATTAAAGGGAGAAACTAGATTACCGCACGATAGTGCTTATGCACAAAGTAAACTTGCCATATCAATGTGGACAATGGAGCTTGCAGAAGAATTAGGTGATAAAGCAGTGGTAGTTTCAGTCAATCCTAAGTCTTTTCTCGGAAGCAAAATGGTGAAAGAGGCGTATGGTAGAGCAGGATATGACCTATCTATCGGTGCAGATATACTATTTCGTGCAGCAGTTACTGCTGAATTTGCAGATAAGACAGGAACTTATTATGACAATGATTTCGGGAAGTTTTCAAGCTTGCATCCATTTGCGTTGAGTAAGGAAAATAGAGCAGAGCTTATGAAGGTTATGGAGTTGGTATAAAGTCGCAAACTTTTTACCAACTTTTTTTGCTTTAAGTAATTGTCGTATTGCATGTCTTATGATATCCTCTTATTAAGCATATAAGTTAATTCTTTGCTGTGAAATGCAGCATCAAAAATTCTGTTCAATTCTGAAACTTCATGCTTAATTACCCATTAATACAAGCAAGGAGTGCAGAAATGTAGAGAAAGATACCTTACAGCTCCTTGCAACAAAAGAAGGAGTTTGTTAGAACAAATACTGTGAGCGATGGGTTTACTGAAAGATTAAAGTCAGAGGGGGTACTAATAATACTATTGTATTTGCTGCTAAGCTACGTAGTAAAGCAATAGTTAGTGACTCCTTTGTCTTTTTTTGTCTACTTTTATGAAATGGTTTATTCTAATGAATGTAATAAATAGATAATTAAGGAGTGGTCCGCAAGAGGAGTTGTATAAGTTGAGTGAAAAAAATATACAATACATATGTACAAATCTAACAAAAAATAAGGATTGTAATTAGGGAAAACAGCAAAAAAGACATGCTTAATGGATTTTGACAGAAAATAAATAACAAAACTGTTGTGGAAAGTAGGAGAGATGTGTATAATCCAATCAATGGATTAAAGAAAAAATAAAAAGGAGGAAGTGAATATTATGAAGAGAAATCAATTGGCAGGATATGTATTAATTGCACCAGCTTATATTTTATTTATATTGTTTTTTATAGCACCGCTGGTTTATTCTTTTGTACTGACATTTGTGGAATGGAATGGATTTTCGACAGAGCAGACATTCGTGGGGTTGAGTAATTACATTGAGCTTTTTTCATCAGAAGATTTTAAAAATGCACTTATAAATACAATCGTATATTCGGTTAGTACAACTGTGCTATCAACATCAATTTCACTTGTTATCAGTGCGGCAATCTATAAAGGTATAAAAGGATATGCAATGATTAAAGGAATATACTTTTTGCCTCATATCGTTTCGATGGTTGCAATAGGTATCGTATGGTCGTGGATTTTCCAACCTGGACAAGGTGGACTTTTTAATTCAATACTTGGTCTTATAGGAATCGAACCACTAGCATGGTTACAATCACCAGACTACGCAATGATATCATTAATCATAATAGGAGTTTGGAAGTCTTTAGGATATAATATGATTATTATTATTGCAGGGATTTTAGCTATTTCACCTTCGTTGTATGAAGCGTCAGGGATTGATGGAGCAAATCCATTGCAGCAATTTTTTAGAATTACATTACCATTATTAAAGCCAACAATGTTTTTTGTTATTGTATCATCTACTACAGCATCGTTATTTCAAGTATTTGACATCATTAATGTTACGACAAAAGGCGGACCAGTTGGAAGTACAGAGATGTTAGTGACGTATTTGTATAAAGCAGGATTTGATGAATATCGAATCGGATATGCCTCTGCAATTGCCTTCGTATTGTTTGCAATGGCAGTTAGTGTGACAGTGGTTCAAAAAATGATTATGGATAAAGAATAGGAGGATATGATGAAAAAAGTAGGAACAGCTATTAAACACGTTGTTGTATATGCAATTGCATTTATCATGATACTACCCTTCCTATGGATGGTGTCAAGTTCACTAAAAATGCCAGATGAGATATTACAAGTTCCAATTAAATGGATACCAAGTGAAATAAATTTTGATAATTACATAAATGCGGTAAAAGGGTTTCCATTTTGGCAATTTCTCAAGAATAGTATACTTGTAACAGGAGGAATTATGATTGGACAAATCTTTACTTCTGTAATGGCAGCCTATGCATTTGCAAGAATGGAATTCAAAGGAAAAAACTTCTTGTTTGTATTGATGTTAACGGGGTTAATGCTACCAGCACAAACAATTATGATTCCAATGACTAAAATCTTGAGTGCTTTAAATTTGCACAATACATTATGGGGATTAATTATTCCATTTAGCTGGAGCGCATTGATTATTTTCTTGTTGAGACAATTCTTCTTGAAAATTCCAAAAGAGATAGAAGAAGCAGCTCAGATTGATGGTTGTAATTTATTCCAGATTATTTTTAAAATAATTTTTCCAATGTCAAAGCCAATTTTATCAACATCGATAATCTTGATTTTTATATATGGTTGGAATCAGTATTTCTGGCCATTAATCTTAACCAATGATGATACATATTATACGCTACAGTTAGGATTATCATACTTTAAAGAACAAAGTGCAATTGAGACCGATTGGGGAGCTTTGATGGCAGCGACCATATTAGTTATGCTACCAGTAGTAGTAGTCTTTGTATTATTCCAAAGAAAAGTAATTGAAAGTATTGCTTTTTCTGGTGGCAAAGAATAATTAAAATAGAGAACAAACAAGGAGAAAAAAATGAAAAAATTATTAGTAGCACTATTATTAGGAACATTAGTTTTTACAGGATGTGGATCTTCGGAAGGCACTGAAGAAGGAAGTGGATCAGAGAGTACAGGAGATGTAGAGATAACTTTATGGCATGGTTTTCCAACTGAAAAAGCAGACTATTTGCAAAAGATGGCAGATGAGTATTGTGAGCAAACAGAAGGCGTAACAATTACAACAGAATTTGTTGCAGCAAGTGAAGATATCTTACCAAAGGTTCAAACTGCGTTAATGAACGATACTCAACCTGATATTTTATGGGGAGCACCATCTATGACAGGTGTGCTAGCAACATCAGGAAAATTAGTAGATTTGACAGATACTATCTCAGAGGAGTGGAGAAGTGATATTCCAGAAGGACTTTGGGATGCTGGGAAATTTGAAGGAAAAACGTATTCTGTTCCAGTAGAGGCGGGAACGTTAGTTTTGATATATAATAAAGATATGTTTGAAGAAGCAGGAATCGAAAATGCACCAACAACTTGGGAGGAATTATACGATACTGCAGAGGCACTAACAACTGGAGATAGAAAAGGTATCTGGATGCCAATTGATCCTAATAATGAACGTACAACATGGACATGGTTGTGTTTCCTAGAGCAAAACGGATATTCTTTATTAAATGATGATTACACAGAGATTGGATTTGATAAAGAAGGTGTGGTAGAGACATTGGATTATTACACTAGTTTCATCACTGATGGAATTGCACCTATCACTGTAGGAGAAGATGCTTTTGCAGAAGAGCAAGTGGCGATGATTATTGGAACACAAGGAGCAGCAAACGCTTATGTTGAGAACTATGGAATGAACATTGGTGTTGAAATGTTACCAGGTAATGAAGAATTAAGTACAGGATTAGGAACAAATCACTACTACCTATTTGATAATGGAGATAAAGTAGAAGAGGAAGCTTTAAAATTCATGGAGTACATGACAACAGGTGAAAAGAACGCTGAATGGGTTATCAATGCGGGATATTTACCGGTATCTAATGAAGCGAAAGATAGTGAAGCGTTCAAAAGTTTTGTAGCGGATAAGCCACATTTTGAAAAAGCAGCTGAAGTACTAGAGTACGGATTCTCAAGACCAGCAATTGAAGAATATACACAAATCTCAAATACGATCTCGAGTGCAATTGAGGCGATTGCTTTCGAATCAATGACAGTAGAAGAAGCAGCAGATTCCATCGTTGCAGAAACAGAAGCAGCCGTTAGTAAGTAAGATAAGACAGATTAAAATGCGGCAAGACAAGGGGGACAGGATGAATAAATTGAAAAGTTCAGATATTATGAAGAAGCAAAATATTAAGAACATACTAAGAGTAATCAATGACGAACGAGGAATTCACAGAAAACTTGTTGCGAAAAAAACGAACCTAGCAACTCAGACAGTTACAAATCTGGTCAGTGAATTGTGTGACCAAAATATTCTGAGTGAATACAAGAACAATAATAATCAGAAAGGGAGAAGCCCCATCTCTCTTCTGATTAATTATCAGCACTTTCACATTGTGACTGTTGTGGTGTCAGTGAAGAGTGTAAAAGTTTTTTTAAATGGTCTAGATGGAAGTGTTGTATATGAAAGCGAAAGTCAACTGAACAAATTAATAGATCCATTATTTGTAATCAAAAAAGCATTATGTAAAATAAAGAACCAATACAAAATGGCGAAATATGCTGTTGTCATTAGTGTAGAAGGTGTTGTGAATGAGGAATTAGGTTTGGTCATTGAGGCAAAAGATATAGGGTGGAAAAACCTAGATTTAAAGAAAGAGTTAGCAGAGTATGAGACACCTGTATTTGTATGCAATGATGTAAGTATCATCGCTTATTATGAAAAATTCAGAGTTAAAGATGAAATGAACTCAATGATTGTAAAGTTAGATAGTGGAATCGGTTCATCTTTTATACTTGGTCAAAATATTTTGAAAAGTAAGAATAGTGTAGCAGGAGAATTGGGGCACTATACAGTAGAAAACAATGAGGAAGAAGTGAAGTGTGTTTGTGGGAAGCGCAATTGCTTAACGCAATTTATTTCAAAAACGGCAATTGTAAAAAGATATGGAAAGTCATATCGAGAATTACAAGAAGATATCGATAATCAAGTTCCAGAAGCGATAGAGTTTATAGAAAATCTTTGCGAAATGCTAGGAAGAGTGTTAGCTAACATTATAACTTTATTGGATTTGGAAAGAGTGGTGTTGACGGGGGGAATTATAGAAGATTTTGAGAATATTATGTATGGACGTTTGCAAACAATCGTACAAGAAAATATTAGTTATTGGGTATCATTTAAAACATTAGAAATCCATAAAAATATCAGTCCAACCGTCATTTCTTCAAAATTCATACTTGATTATTACTTTAATGTGAATGATACGGAATTATTTCTGTGGGATATAAATTTGATAAATAGAGGAGAAGACGGATGTGTTTATTTCTAGATATCACGAATGAGAAATACACTCATGCGGGATACTTGAGAAAAGAGTTTCTGGGACAAAATTTGTTTAAACGATATATGTATAAAGAAATCTTGATAGATGTTACAAGCGAAAATAGAATCATAGAAGATAAGTGGATGCAAACTTTGTGGAGTCAGGGAATCCTTGAGGACAAAAAGTATAAGTCATATTTAGTGGAAATTGATAATCTAGTGGGAGACTTTGCTACATATACAGATAGTTGTGATCAGGAGATATACAATGATATCGCTCTAATTAGAGAGAAATACGTGCCTCTAGGTTGGTGGCGAAGAATCTATGAAGGGTTATCGCAATACACAGAGCAAGAACCTAAATTCATCAACCAAAATAAAGAAGAAGAGACTCAAATGGAGTACTGTACAGAAATCATTTTCTATATCAGTGATATACGATTTCTTGACTTGCTCGCGCAGGATATAGAAAAATATAAGGGATGTAGCATTTACCTTTTGCTCAAAAAACAAGCCTATTTTAATAGAGAGATAGAAGAAAAGCTAAAGGGATATCAGTATCAAACGATTTGGGAGAATACAGAAAAATACTATATGGATTTTTCAAAGATTTCAGATTTGATATTATTGAGTCAGAGAATGAAGGAAGAAAAAGTTCTATTACTTGCATATGGTGAAGAAGCACTACTGTCAATTAAAGATTTAAGAGTTAATAGTATTGTGAATACTACTAGTGAATGTGTAGCAAGTAAGACGATGACCAATAATTTTTCTGAAGGTGGGATGTCTAAGATATTTATCCCTAGAAACTATAACATCTACCCATATGCTAAAATTAGTGAAAAAACTAAAATTTCATATTACCATCTGGCTAAATTAGCGAGTAGATTTGGAGAGGGAATTTATAATAGAAGTTATGAATCACTTTTGGAAGACTACCCAGAGTATTTTATCAATATCTATGATGACAATATGTTTCATAAATCAATATTTAAAACAGTGGTGAGAAAAAGAAATGAAGATGAAATATGGGCATTTAGAGATCAGTGCGTTCATTTGCTATTAAAAGACTACCCTAATCTAACTTATAAAATGGGGTATTTTCAGAAGAGTAACTTAGAAGAGCGTATAGTGGATTGGGAAGCTCGTACATCACAAGATGCAATATTAGTACATGCAGCTATCTTGCATAAAGTAACAAAATCAAGAGTTGTAAATCTTGGCGAAGGTGAAAGTCCAAGAAAGTATTTTCGTAAAAATGAAAAAGACTCAATTCAAGTTGTTTCGAACTTTCTATTTTTTACAACGAATAAAACAATTGCCTTACATAATCGAATTAGAAATCAGATGCCATTAGAATGCATAGAGAATAAAATCGAGCATGTGGATTATTTGAGAATTATGAATGGCAATAAGAAGCAAGAGTCATTTCCACTATACAATAAATCCTGTATAGGAATGAATAAGGATGGGAGATTCAAGATTTTTCGCTTTTTATTAGGGGCTGGAATGGTGCGGATTAATGGTGAAAAGATAGAGTGGGGTGCGCAAGATGTCAATGTGGAAGGTGAAGAGACAGAAGCAAAAGAAGTGATTGTATACACTCCCTACTTATCAAAGGGCGATATAGTGGAACGATACTCCATGGCAGATAGTTTGAAGTATCAAAAATCAGTAGGAGAACAACGGCTGAATATCGCTTTTAGCGGAGAACAGATATACTGCATTAAAGAGGGAGAAATACTGATGCCAGCAAACGGAGTAGTAATCTCACTTGCAGGAAATGCAAGAAGGCGAGTGAAGAGTACATTGACAAGTACAGCAATTCAACAATATTTTGATATAGAACGGTTGCAATATGAAGTGAATCTAGAACCGCCAAATGGGATATCAGCCGCTCAATGGAAACAGTTTGAATGGGTCTATGGAGGTGCAATGACTCTGATTGAAAATGGAAAAGATACTTTTGATGAACAGAGCATCGTACAACATATGAAGGATGAAGGATGGGAGACGCCATTATCTATGCAAACGCAAGAAGCAGATGTTCAAAATCTTTCCACTCATCCAAGAACAGCAGTAGGACTCAACAAGAAAGGTGAATTATTTATTCTTGTCTTTTCGGGAAGAACCAATATATCTTTAGGAGCAGATTACTTGCAAATGATAAAAATTGCAAAGAAAATGATTCCAGACATCGAGTCGATGGTCAATGTTGATGGAGGTGCATCTTCCGTTCTTGGAATAGTAAAAAAAGGTGAGTTAATGGAATTGAGTTATCCAGCAGCATCAGACCAGACGTGCGTAGGTGTAACACGAAACATAAAAACAATTTTCAACATAGAATTATAGGAGGATAAAATGGTAAAATTTGGTACAGGTGGTTGGAGAGCCATCATAGGGGATGAATTTACGAGACAAAACATTCAATTATTTGCAAAAGGAATGGCAAATAAAATTATAGCAGAAGGCAGATCTGAGAAAGGGATTGTAATCGGTTACGACAGACGTTTTTTATCTAGAGAAGCGTTACTGTGGGTATGTGAAGTCTTAACGGCAGAAGGTATTAAATGCTATTTTGTAAATAGATCTGTTCCAACACCCTTAGTAATGTACTATGCGATGGAGCAAAACTTTGAATACTCGATGATGATTACTGCAAGTCACAATCCAGCACTTTATAATGGAATTAAAGTATTTACAAAAGGCGGGCGAGATGCAAGTGAAGAGGTAACTCAAGACATCGAAAGATACATAGAGCAGGTAAATAGCGACGATATCGTTCGCATGGGTTTTGAAGAAGCAAAAAATAAAAATCTGATCGAAGAATTCTATCCAATAAATTGCTATATTGATAACATTATGAAACATATTGATATACCTCTAATTCAAAGTAGAGGAATTAAAGTGGCCTTAGACCCGATGTATGGCGTAAGTCAGACAGCGCTTAGCATGATCTTGTTAACGGCTAGATGTGATCTGGAAATTATCAACAACGAACATGATACTTTATTTGGAGGAAAAATGCCATCTCCTTCGAAAAATGCATTGAAATCATTAGCGCATCAAGTAGTAGATAAGAAATTTGATATAGGGATAGCAACAGATGGAGATGCAGATCGCCTAGGTGTAATTGACGATGAAGGTAATTACCTACATCCAAATGAAATATTAGTGTTACTGTATTACTATTTAGTGAAATATAAGAACTGGAAAGGCGATGTTGTGCGTAATATTGCAACAACACATATGCTGGATAAAGTAGCAAATACATTTGGTGCGACTTGTCATGAGGTTCCGGTTGGGTTTAAAAATATTTCTTCAAAGATGGAAGAAACAGATGCAATCTTAGGTGGAGAGTCATCAGGAGGATTAACAGTAAAAGGACATATAAATGGTAAAGACGGTGTGTATGCAGCAGCTCTGTTAATTGAAATGATGGCTTGTATTGGGAAAAAATTGTCAGAAATAGTAAAGGATATAGAGGAAGAGTGTGGGAAGTTGTATATGATTGAAAGTGACTGTACCTTTAGTGCAGAGAAGAAAAATGAACTTCAAACATTACTGTTTGAGAATAAAGCACTGCCTACCTTTGCAGATTACGAAATCGAAAGGATATCATATCTAGATGGATGCAAGGTCTATTTTAAGAGCGGGGGATGGGTTATTGCAAGATTTTCCGGGACAGAACCGTTATTGCGCATATTTTGTGAAATGGAATCCAAAAAAGAATGCAGAGAAGTTATAGAGATTTTTGAAACATTTTTAAAGGTGTAAAAGGAGAATAATATTTGGACTTTCAAGAGTATTTTGTTGAATTTAATATTTATTCTATAGTAATTAGGTTGCTGTTAGCAGCAGTAATCGGAGGATTGATTGGAGTAGATAGAGAAAGAAGTACTAGATCAGCAGGCTTTCGAACCCACTCTTTAGTTTGCTTAGGAGCTGCACTAGTAATGGTGATGAGTGATTATGTACACTCCCATCAAGGATTAGTAGCAGATGTCAGCAGAATGGGAGCGCAAGTAATCAGTGGAATTGGATTTCTTGGAGCAGGAGCAATTATTTCTGCTGGGAATAGTAAAGTGAGAGGGTTAACAACAGCAGCAGCATTATGGACTTGTGCTTGCATAGGACTTGCAATAGGAATTGGGTTTTACAGTGGTGCACTAATTAGTTGTGCCATTACTCTACTATTGCTAAGAACCTTACGAATTGTAGATCGAATCTATCGGAGGAACAACCATTTTTTAGACCTATATTTCGAAGGAAAAAGTTCTGATGTGATTAGCCAAATCATAGAGAAGATGAAAGAACACCAGATTGAAATACTTAGGTTAGAATCGACACCAGCAAAGATTCAATCAAATAAATTAGGTGGAATATTAACAGTGAAACTGAAAAAAATACAAACCTCAGAGGAATTAATAGAGGAAATTATGTCAATCAAAAAAGTAGATTTTGTGCATAAGGTTTATGTATAGCGAGGTGGATATGAACGAAATAGCCATTGGAAAAAAGTCGATATATGCTTCGCAGATTGGACTAGGGTGTAGGTATATATCAAAGTTACAAGAAGAAAAAAAAGTACGGTCGTTGATTGAAATAGCATTAGAATCAGGGATTAATTTATTTGATCATGCAGATATTTATGGGCAAGGGATGTCGGAGATTGTATTTGGAAATTGTATTTCACATGAGTTAAGAGAAAAAATGATTTTGCAAAGTAAGTGTGGGATTCGCAAGGGAGTAGGATATGACTTTTCTAAAGAGTATATTTTGAAGTCTGTAGATGGTATATTAAAAAGATTACAGACGGAATTTTTAGATATCTTATTATTGCACAGACCAGATACACTAATGGATGAGGAAGTGGCATTAGCTATTGAAGAGTTGGAAAAAAGTGGGAAGGTTCACTATTTTGGAGTTAGTAATCAAAATGCAATGCAATTAGCATTAATGAATAAGTATTGCAATAATAAAATCATCATCAATCAATTGCAGCTAAGTATTGCGCATTGCAGTATGATAGATGCGGGACTAAATGTAAATATGGAAAATGAAGAGGCGATAAATCGAGATGGAAGCATTTTGGAATATTGTAGATTACATGATATTACGATACAGTCCTGGTCTCCGCTACAAAGTAAAGCAGGAACATTCATAGAAAATGAAAAATTTCAAGAATTAAATTTTGTGTTACAACGGATAGCTGAAAAATACGAGGTGACAAAAAATGCTATAGCAATTGCTTGGATATCCAGACATCCTGCTAATATTCAGACGATTATAGGATCAACAAATAAAGAACGTGTCAAAGAGATTTGTGCAGGAGCAGGAATAAAAATAACAAGAAAAGAATGGTATGAACTATATATGGCATCTGGAAAAAAATTACCATAACAAATTTATTCTACAGGGAGTAATAGTTCACATATAAAATAAAAGAGGAAAAATTAAATGAAGATTATTAAAGCAAAAAACTATCAAGATTTAAGTCGTAAAGTCGCTAATATTATTTCAGCACAGGTGATCCTAAATCCTAAATGCGTATTAGGTTTAGCGACAGGCTCTACACCAATAGGCGCATATAAACAATTGATCGAATGGTATAACAAGGATGATATAGATTTTTCAGATGTGCGAAGTGTCAATTTGGATGAGTACGTGGGAATAGATGAGAGAGATGAACAGAGTTATCGCTATTTTATGGATACCAATTTGTTTGAGTATATTAATATCAAAAAAGAAAACACGTACGTACCGAATGGTAAGGCAAAAGATTTGGAAATAGAGTGTAAGAGGTATGATTCTTTGATAGAGGAACTAGGAGGAATAGACTTACAGCTACTTGGAATGGGAGCTAATGGACATATAGGGTTTAATGAACCGGGGCAGGTTTTTGATAAAACGACTCATGTGATGGATTTAGGAATGTCAACACTAGTAGCGAATGCACGCTTTTTTGACTCTATAAATGACGTTCCAAAACAAGCCCTTACAATGGGGATTAAATCTATTATGCAAGCAAAGAAAATTTTATTGGTTATCAACACAATAAAAAAGAAAGAAATGTTAGAAAAGGCTATTTATGGGCCGATTACACCAAGTGTACCAGCTTCCGTATTACAATTGCATCCAGATGTGACAATTGTATACTGTGAAGAGTAGGAGAAAGATATGATTCTAAAAAACGGATTGTTATTTGTAGAAGGACGCTTTCAAGATCTAGATGTGGAAGTGAGTGGTTTGGTATTTGCAAAGATTGCGCCAAGATTACAAGGAGATACTGTGATAGATTGTATAGGAAAACGCATATTACCAGGTATGGTAGATATTCATACACATGGATGCTTAGGGTTTGACTTTTGTAATGCTACCGATGAAGAGATAAAAAAAATGCGAAACTACTATGCAAATAAAGGGACTACTTCCATACTTGCAACAGTAATGACGACATCCAAAAAGAAAACAATTGATGCGGTTAAGAGACTCTCCAATATAGATGAGGAACAAGGACTTACGAATGTTAGTGGAATACACCTAGAAGGACCTTTTTTCAAACCAGAGAAAAAAGGTGCACATGACGAAAAGCATTTAATGGCACCTAATGGTGAGTATGTAAAAGAATTGATAGATCAATCCAATGATAGTATACGACTGATAGCAATAGATCCTTTGATAGAAGGTGCCAGAGAAGTGATTGAAACTTTTAAGGACAAAATTACTATGTCTATTGCGCATACGGCCTGCAATTATCAAAAAGCTAGAGAGGCTGTGGAATGGGGAGCGAATCATACCACGCATCTGTTCAATGCGATGAATAGTTTGCACCATCGAGATCCTGGTGTTATAGGGGCTGCTTGTGATACTGATATCAATGCTGAAATTATTTGTGATGGATTCCATGTACATCCAACAGCAATTCGGATGATGTTTAAAGCAAAGCCAGAAAGGATGTTGTTAATTTCAGACACCATCAGTGCGGCAGGACTTCCGGATGGAAATTACGAAAGTGGAGGATTAGAGATTCGCGTACTGAATGGAGAGGCTAGATTACAAGATGGAACAATAGCAGGAGCGACCACGTTCTTATATGAAGGGCTAAGAAATGCAATCGAGTTTGGAATTGAACCGGAAGAGGCTATATTAAGTGCAACTCTTTATCCGGCAAAATCTGTTGGAATTGATGCTTGGGTTGGCAGCATTCAGGTAGGAAAACAAGCAGATTTTATAATCGTAGACGAAAACTATAATATTGAACAAGTATATATTGGAGGAGCGGTTGTGCAAGACCAATAATATTTTATCGCTGATGTTATTGAAAAACACATCAGCGATAAGATATTACCGTTTGAGGTACAAGTTATGATAAATTAGTAGTCGGATGTGTATAATGTAGGCTATGGATTACTCAAAATACTCGTTTGAATCTATTGGAGCCTCAGCCCTCTCCTTATCAGTGTATTCTCTTACAACTTTTGTTACAGAGATTTTATAGCTTTCAAACAACTTGTTTTTGCCTTCGAGTTGACTCATTCTATGCTCTGTCATGGTGCGCCATTTTTTCATAGCTTCTTCGCTTTCCCATACATTCATAGAGAGTATTTTTCGCTCGTCTACAAGGCTTTGAAATCTCTCTGCGGAGATAAAACCATCAAAGTCAGAAAGCATTGGCTTTAACATAGATGCAAGTTCTAAATACCTTGTTTTGCCCTCGGCTGTTGGTGTTACTTCAAAAAGTACGATGTATTTACTCATTTATTTTCCCCTTCCATAGTTAGTAAAAATTCTTTCATAGTAAGTCCGCCAGCATATCCCACAAGTTTTCCAGATGTTCCAATTACTCTATGGCAAGGAACAATTATAGTAATCGGATTTTTATTATTTGCCATGCCGACAGCTCGGCTCGCTTTTTCGTTTCCGACAGCAATTGCGATATCCTTATAACTTCTTGTTTCACCATAGGGGATATCACAAAGTGCAGACCAGACCTTCTTTTGAAATTCGGTACCGTTTAATCGATACGGTACATCAAATTGCTTTCTTTTTCCATCAAAGTATTCTAAAAGCTGAGTATAGACTCTATCCGTAAGCTCAGTTTTTGTACCAAATTCAGTGATACTTTCCTCGTGTAGTTTTTTGAAATAGATAATACAATCATCTTCATATTTCATGATAAAATAACCCAAGTGTGTTTCATAAATTGCAAAATTTTTCATTATCTTTTACCTTTCCTATAAGCTGCTGGGGACATATTTGCTCGTTCTTTAAAGAATTTATAAAATGCTGATAGACTGCTAAAACCCACTGAATAAGCTATATCAATTACTTCATTATCTGTTTGTTCTAAAAGCCTAACTGCCTCTTTATATCTTAAATCATTTACATAGGTGCATGGTGTTTTGCCATATTCATCTTTGAAAACTTCCACCATTCGCTTTCGAGAAAGTCCGAGTTTGTCCATTTCGGTGTTTAGACTTTCTATCTCACTAAACATATCATCAATAAGATTTTTGAGTTTTTCGGCAATATCTTTCATTGGTTTATAGTCGAGCAAATCACTTCTGCACCTTTTACAAGGTCGGTACCCTGCTTTAATTGCTTCTTCTGCTGTCGTGTAAAACTCTATATTTTCCACTTTCGGTGCTTTAGATTTACAAGAAGGCCTGCAATAAATTCCTGTTGATTTAACAGCATAAAAGAAAACTGTATCATAACTTACATCATTTGAAATTACAGCATCATACATTTCTGTGCATGTCATATTAAATTTGCTATTCATAACACACCTACTTTCTTTTCATAGATTTAACAATTTCTTTGGTGGCTTTATCCACTTTTAATGATTCTGTGATTTTTTGCAAAGCCTTATTGTAGGTGAAATCATCTAAATTGTTATCTTTTAGATATGCCATTGTTTCGGTTGGGAAATTGACAAAACACACTTGCAAGCACCAAGCAACAGCCATTTTAACATAGTAATCATCATGAGTTATAACATCACAGATAAAAAGTATATCATCAAGATACTGTTTTTCGATAAAATGGAATAGAAACATAACCACAGAAAATCTTATCTCATAGGCTTCGCTTGACTGGTGATACCTCTGCAAAAATTTCCACACTCGCTCTTTATGTAGCCTTACAATTTTTAGTTCATTGCAAAAGCTATCGCACAGCGACCAATTCGTGATTTTCGGAACAAATAAAGCGGCTTGCTCTAAGGTGACTTCGATATCTTCCTTCATATTGCCGATAATAAGTGCTTTAAGCATCGTTTCCTCAAAATATATATCATGGGCATTTTCAAGAAAATCTATCGGATTATCTTTTGCAATGCGTTTTGCTATCTTTCGTATCATGGGAATTCTCACCCCTATAAGGTTATCACAACCGGGGATTAGAGACGTCGCAAATTTTCGGAATTTTTCATCACTAAGTGAAAATAACTCTTTTCTTATTTCAGTTTCTTTGTCAAACATATTTTTACCTACCTATACATATTAGAAATAATCAATATTTGTGTTAGCTTGTTTTGCATATATTTATTATACAGTAAAAATGTAAAATTTTCTTCCTAAAATTGCGTATTCAATTTTATCTTTATTTTCACTAAATGTCCACTATCTCCCAGATAATGCTTGCACAAGGATAGAGAATATGATTTCGAATATGAAACTATATTGACTTTTGTTTCTCTTAGTGTTATAGTTTCAATATTGAAACTATTTGAAATGAGGTATCATATGAGAGAAGCATATTTTAGATTTATGAGTGCAGTTGATATTGACTGCTATAAAAGTATTCGTGAGAGTGAAATTGGTAGCACTCTACCATATTCTGATGTTTTGCAATTATTTATTATTAACCATAAGCAAAACATGACGGTTAGTGAACTTGCCGACAGGCTCAATCTTTCTCGTCCCGCAACAACTCAAAAGGTAAATGAGCTTGCGAATAAAGGTTTGGTTATAAAAACTGGGTCTACCGAAGATAAGAGGGTAACATATCTTTCTTTGGCTGAAAGTTTAATTCAAAATAGCAATGATGCAAAGTCTGCTTCCCTTATAGATGCAGTTGATAAAAATTTTTCTGAGGATAAAAAAGCAGTTTTTACGGAAATACTAAACTTTATGGCAGATTACTTGTTGGAGGACAATAATAAATAATGAGAAATGAATTTATAAAAATCACAGGTGCAAGGGAAAATAACCTTAAAAATATATCGATAGAAATCCCCAAATATCAACTTATTGCACTCACTGGTGTTTCTGGCTCTGGTAAAAGCAGTTTTGCGATGGATATACTGCAAAAAGAATGTCAGCGTCAATATTTGGAGTCAATGGGAATGGTGACAGATGGTCTAAATAAGCCACAAGTAGACAGCATTATTGGACTTTCGCCATCTATCTCTGTTGGACAAAGGGTGCTTTCCAAAAATCCACGCTCAACTATTGGCACACACACTGAGATACTAACCTATCTTCGCATATTATATACAAAACTTGCGACAAGAATTTGCCCGAATTGTATGGGCAAAATTCCTCCGAAGTTTGATGAAGATGAGGAAATTGACTTCACTGACACTGACACTACTTGTCCTCATTGCAAAGCAAAACTATCACATCTTAGTATGGCGAGCTTCTCTTTTAACAAAGCTGAAGGAGCTTGCCCGAAATGTAATGGTGTTGGTGTTGTAAAAGATGTGGATTTATCTAAACTCATTGACACAAATCTTACTATAAAAGAGGGTGCTATCAAAATCTGGGGGAATGAAATTTTTTGGGAGCATTATTCAAATACCTTTGAGGCTTGTGGCAAACATTATGGCTTTACCTTTGATGTTTCAAAACCAGTTAAAGACTATAATGAACTCGAAATGTTGGTGTTGCTTGATGGTGTCGACTGTAAGGAGTTTAAAAATCAGTTTCCAAATATCAAAAAGCCAAAACGAGTTATGGATGGTTATGTCGAGGGACTTCGAACTTTTGTAAATAAAAAAGTGGTAGCGTCTGCTACAAAAAAAGTCGCTAATCCTGTTATCGCAAGTGCCATTGGAAGCACTTCTTGTGATGAATGTCATGGTACAAGGCTTGGTTTTGATGGGCGAACTGCGAAACTCGGTGGTAAAACTATAGTTGAGGTCAGCACTTTTACTATGTCGTCGCTGGTGGAATTTTTAGAAGATGTACAGAATATCTTATCGCCATCAGCTAAAGAGATTGCGACAATTGTAATAGGTGATATTTTAAAGCGAACAAACGGTATTGTGAAAATTGGGCTTGAGTATCTTTCAATTGACAGACCTGTTAGCACTCTTTCAGGCGGTGAAAGTCAGCGAATTCGACTTGCAAGTATTTTAGAAAGTGGTCTTACTGGGGTACTATACATCTTAGATGAGCCGACAACAGGTCTTCATGCTAAAGATACTTTACTTCTACTCAAAGCAATAAAAAAACTGCGTGATTTAGGCAACACAGTTATCGTTATTGAGCATGATATGGATTTGGTTAAGCAGTGTGATTATGTCATTGACTTTGGTGTCGGTGCAGGCTCTCTTGGTGGCGAAATTGTCACAAATGGCACAGTTACAGAGGCTTCACAAAACAAAACTTCAATGACTGCGAAATATCTGCGTGAGGAAAAATCTAAACCGAACGATAAAAAAATAAATGCGAGCAGATTTATCGAAGTTAAAAATGCCACTGTGCATAATCTTAAAAATATATCAGTGAACATTCCTCTTGGTCAACTTGTTTCTTTCGCTGGAGTTTCCGGTAGTGGTAAAAGCTCGCTTGTGTTTGATGTTATAGGGCAGAGAAAAAATGCCGAGAACATCAAAGGTTTCGAGTATATTTCGGAGGTTATTAAAATTGACCAAAGTCCTATTGGTAGACAAAGTCGAAGTAATATCGCAACCTACACAGAGGTTTTCACTCTGATAAGAGAACTATTTTCTTCTGAGGCTGAAGCAAAAAAGCTAAAACTTAAACCTGCTGATTTCTCTTTTAACGTTAAGGGTGGGCGTTGTGAAAAATGTGAGGGACTTGGCGTTATTGCTCTTGATATGCAGTTTTTAGATGATATTGAAGTTGTTTGTCCTGTTTGCAAAGGGTACAGATTTAAGAAGAAAGTCTTGTCTGTGACATACAAGGGCAAAAGCATTTCCGACATTTTAAATATGACCGTGCTTGAAAACTTAGAGTTTTTCGAGGGCAACAAGGAAATCTTCAAAAAAC
This sequence comes from uncultured Lachnospiraceae bacterium, assembly GCA_964369425.1. Classification (GTDB taxonomy): domain Bacteria; phylum Bacillota; class Clostridia; order Lachnospirales; family Lachnospiraceae; genus CAUPWF01. Next base: position 21,463 of record CAYJGW010000017.1, on the reverse strand, counting down.
TTAGTGTTATAAACGAAGTTGGTCTTGCTTATCTTAAATTTGGACAATCGACTACCACTCTTTCTGGTGGTGAGTGTCAGAGAATTAAACTGTCAAAAGAACTTGCGAAAGGTAATACTGGCCATACGCTATATCTTTTAGATGAGCCAACCACAGGACTTCATCCATCGGACAGCGAGAAACTTTTAGCACTACTTCGAAAACTTGTAAGCCAAAACAACTCTGTATTTGTAATTGAGCATAACACAGAAATTTTATCAAAAAGTGATTATATTATAGAGCTTGGACCATTCGGTGGTGATCAGGGTGGAAGGATTATAGCCACAGGCACACCTTTTGAAGTTTCGCTCTCTGGCAATAGTGTAACAGGTAGGTATTTATAATTAAATTAATATGCAAAACTACATATTTAATTTTGCAAGACTTGAAACCATACAATATTTTCTGATACAATGTCATGTAGGAGTGATATAGAGTTTAAATTAGAGAGTAAAATACTGATAAAATAAGGAGTATTGCTGTGAAAACATTTATTAATTGGCTAAATAATGCTACGATAAAAAGAAAATTTTTGCCTTTACAGTTGTTTGTAATTATAAATATTGTTGTTATTAGTTTGTTTTCCTTTTTTGCAATTGTGGTGATAAACTATTCTTCGCAAAATATTATTGATACAAATGTACGGCACAAAGAGGAATTGAGTGCTATAGTTAGGAATATGTATGTATGTCGAGTTTTAGGAAGAGATATTTTGTTTGCAGTAGAAGATGATATCAAGCAAAGCTACTACGATGATTACATTGCAGCTTTTGATGACCTTGATTACAAAATGGATGAGTATGCAAAGTATCTAACGGGTTCTCAACTCACAGAGTTTGAACGAATTATTGAAGAAAAGAATGAGTATAAAGACAGTATGATACTGTCTGCAGATATTTGGATAAACGAAGGAGATTACGAAGAGGCGTTATATGCTTTGCAAGTAGTTACACCCATTGCTAACGAGTTTTTCGGAAGTATAGATGAATATTCGGAGGCAGAAGAAGCGATTATGAACGAGGCTCTTGATAGGAATGATGGGCTAGTTATGACAATCTTGATTTCTGGTGCGATTATTGGTGTGGCGATTATACTAGGAGTTGTATTTTTTACAAAATTTTTCTCAAAAAGCATGAGTACAAGTCTTATAAAATTAGAAAAGGCAATGTCGCAAATAGCCGATACTGGCAATATGAAAATTGAGATACCGAGTGAACTGTACACAAAAGATGAAATAGGAAGAATTGCAAGTGTAGCAAACAATATGAAGTCTATGCTTCTAGAATATTCTTTTAACGATACACTCACAGGTGGGTATAATGCCAAAGCATATCACGAAGAACTGAACGATATTTTTGCGGATGAAAGCAAACAGCAAGAACTTTGGTGCATTATTGCTGATATGAATAATCTAAAATTAATCAATGATAACCTAGGACATATAGAAGGGGATAATGCTCTGCGAAATTCCTACTACGCACTAAATGGAGGTTTTGGGAAATATGGAAAAACTTTCCGTATAGGTGGGGATGAATTTGTTTCTCTTTTAGTGGGATGTAGTAAAAAAGAAATAGAAGAAATGATTATTGAAGTAGTTGCGCAGATTAATAAAGTCAATAAAAATGCAGTTTATAAATATTCACTCGCAATAGGATTCGACTGCTTTGTCGGTAGCACAATGATTCAATATAATGAATTTTTCAAAACAGTTGATCAGAGAATGTACGATAACAAAATGGCGAGTAAGCAATCAAGAATGACTGCACGAGTGCAACAGTAAAACAGAAGTAGGAGTAAATATTAATGATTGATATACTAAAATCAAAAAATGAACTTATTAAATTATTTATTGATAACACACCAATTGCGTATGTTATTTTGGATAATCAATATAGAATTCATTATATTAATGAGAGCTTTGCGAAGCTTAGAAATCTCGATATGAATAAAGTTTACGGAGACAAATGTTATAACCTTTCAAACGGAGGAAAACAATGTACAAATTGTGCAGTTGCTAAATCCCTCGAAAATGGAGAGAAAGCATTTATTTCAAGAAAAGACTTTTTGCCAAATGGTGCTATACGATATATTGATGACTATGCTATTCCATTACAATCAGATGAGAATGGAAATGTGCTTTATGTTCTTGAAATTATGATTGACCGTACAAAAGAGATGCTCGTTTTAGAACAGCGCAATAAAGATTATGATGAAATACTTCAGATTCTTTCAACTCTGTTGGAAGCAAAAGACAGCTATACCGCATCACATTCGGATAATGTGCGAAAATTATCTCTTAATCTTGCACGTGCGCTTAACTTAACACCAGATGAAGTATTCGAAATTTCTGTGGCTGCGAGTTTGCACGATATAGGTAAAGTAAGGATACCTGATTCTATTATCAATAAAAATGGTAAACTAAACGATGAGGAATATGGGGTTATAAAAAGCCATCCGGTTGAATCGTACAATATGCTAGAAGGTCTTGAAAGCTTTGGAAGTATTAGAAGAATAGCAAGGCACCATCATGAAAGATACGACGGTTATGGATATCCTGATAAACTTTCTAAAAATGAAATTTCTATAGGCTCTAAAATTGTTGCAGTTGCGGATACTTATGATGCTATTACAACGACACGTTCTTACAGAACAGCACATACACACGATTTTGCCCTAAAAGAAATAGCCAATGTTATGGGAACACAGTTAGATAAGACGGTTGCCACAGCATTTCTCAATATGGATTTTGAAAATATGGTTGATGGTTTGTATGCTGCACGAAATTCAAATCATCTCGAGAGGGTCATTACTTTAGGGAACATGGATATTGCCACTGAAGCTGAAATGTCCAAATTATCAAGTATTGACCTATCTGCTTTATTTGAAAAGATATTTGAAGCCACTCCTTGTGGATATATTTTGATGAATAAAAATCGAAAAGTCCTTTTTGTCAGTGATTATTTGCGCAAGTACCTCGAATTATCTGAGGAAACTTTATCAAATGAAGTATGTTTTGAAGTTTTGGGGGTTGGAACAGATTCGTGCGAGAATTGTGCGGCATTAAGGTGTTTGGAAAGCCACAAGGTGGAGTATATGCAACAAGAAATTCTAAAGCATAGTAGGAGCAAAATCTTTGATGTTTTTGCAGTGCCGCTTGTGCAAAATGAGGGCGTTGTGGAAAACATTATTGAGGTTATTATTGACCGTACCGATGAAATCTTAGCACAGCGAGCACGCAAGAATGATTTTGAAAAGCTAATATCAATGCTTGAAAATATCTTCGTAAGTAAAAAAGAGCAAATAGATAGCGATAATCTGTCAGATGTTATCATAGGGTTGCAAAAACGGCTTTATGAATTATTGGAAAAACATTAAAGAAGTGAGCATGCATTCAATTGTTTTTCATTGAATACATGCTCACTTGTTAAGATACCTTCTTGCGTTGTGCTAAAATTTTAAGGTTTTCATTATATTCTACCTCTGTATATTTATAAGTTCTTAATATGATTAGCCTTATCAAAGAACCAAAGGCTGGCAATACAGAGATTACGAAAAATAATCCGTTTAGAGTGGCAGAAGTTTGTTCTACATTTGGTGTGTATTCTATGAAAGTTAAGATAAGTCCAGCTACCGCACCAGCAAGAGCTACAGATAATTTTCCTGTGAAAGTTTGACCACTAAAGGTAATTGCTTCGCAACGTTTACCAGTCTTGACTTCACTATGTTCAATTGTTTCGGATAGCATAGCGGAGATTAATGGGCCAGTAGCTGAATATAAAAATTGAGTGACAGTTAGCATTAGCATTACGATGACAACATTTTGATAACCACAAAGGAAGAAAATACCTCGAACAACTATATCAATAATCAAAATGACAGATAAAATATTTTTTTTCATATACTTTTTCGCTAAAACAGGAATGAAGAAAAATCCTAAGGCACTCGCAGTTCCAATAAATCCAAATATGACCATTAAATTAGCGTCTTTCATGTTGTATACGAAAAAATAGTTAATTATATTTTGAATTACATTCATAAAAATATTGAAAAAGAAGATTAACAATACTTTAAACATATGAGGATTATTTTTAAGAGAATTAATTACATCTTTTTTAGTGTTTTTTTCGGACGTACTATGCTGGATACGCTCTTTTGTATGTGCATACCCATACATCATAAATCCATAGCCCATTGCCATTATTATGATAACCGCCATTAGATATGCAATGGAAGGATCCTTGTCCTTGAACACACCAACGAGTGGTGGAACCAAAATACCAGCAAGACCAATTCCTGCGAACACACCTACATTTGCCATTGTTACAAATTTTGTTCGTTCTTCTGCTTTTTCCGTCATAACAGCAGATAAAGACCAAAAAGGAATATCTGAAATAGTATAGACAGTTCCCCAAATAAGGTAAGTGACAGCCGCATAAATAACTTTGCCTGTCATAGAAAAATCGGGTGAAATAAAACATAAAATAGTTGAGATAACTGTGAAAATAGGAATAATCTTTAGATAGCCTCTAAATTTCCCCTGTTTTGTAACTCTTGTGTCCATACTTCCAGCAATAATGGGATCGTTGACAGCATCCCACACTCTTGCTATTACGAAAATAATACTTGCAGCAACAGCAGAAATACCTAGAATTTCTGTGTAGAAAAACATAATAAATGTTCCAACGATTCCAAAACTAAAACATTGTCCAAAACCATAAGAAAAATATGCAAAATAATCTTTATTTGTTACTTTATTCATCTCAATACCTCCAATTTAATTAAATACAAAACCGTAATTGTTTTTTGATTGTACAGCAGCGCGTACCTTTTCTACATCTATTTTATAATCGTGATTTTCATCTAATAGTCCATTTACTTCTTGTTCGACATCAGTTAGCTGAGTATAGCAAAAACCACAAACATAAGGAATATCTAATACAGCTTCAATTAGGGATACAATTTTATCTTCTACTGCATCCTTAGTGGTCAAGCGGCCTCCATAGCCCCAGCTCTCTTTGGCATGGTCTGATGAAGTTTGATAAGCGATACCACCAAACTCACTTATCATAATAGGTTCATTTTGATACGAATATCCATTGCTATAATTCAATTTATTACTTGTTTTGGATGGGGAGCCATTTACTGCTTGCTTCTCATCACGATAACAGTTTTTTAAATCTAAGGCATCTGAATTATAATCATGAATGGTTAATATATCACTCAGAGTGTGTTCCCAACCATCATTTCCGATTACTAAACGTTCACTGTCTAGTGATTTTGTTAAATAATACATTGCGTTTACAAAATTCTGTTGTCTTTTGTTAATACTGACTTCGTTAATTCCCCAAGATTCATTTAGTAATGTATAGGCAATTACCGAAGGATGGTTGCTATGCTTTTTAATGAAGGGGTACAACTCTTGTATCGAGTTCTTATTACTATCAAAGGTGTATTCGAATGAGCTTGGCATTTCCGCCCACATCATTAATCCATATAAATCGCAGAAATACATAAACTTGTGATTTTCAACTTTTTGATGTTTTCTAACTCCATTGAATCCAAATTCTTTGATTTTTCGGATGTCTGATTCTAATTCCTCTGTAGTCGCAGTTAAGCCACCATTTTTAAAATACCCCTGATCCAAGATTAATTTTTGATAAACCTCATTGTTATTTAGGTAGATGCGTTGCCCTTGAACTCGAATGTTTCGCATTCCAAAATAGCTATAAATACAGTCGATTTCGATATCATCCTTTATCACTGTGAGGTCGATATCATATAGATTTGGAGCATCAGATGACCAATAAAACAAACGAAAATCTGCCAAATCTGAGCTTACATCTACACTACATTTTCCTAGACCATTTCTCGTGAAAGTAGAAAATTTGCAGATTATATTTTCTTTAAATCTGATTTCACCTTTTACTTCTAAAGTTTCGGATTGATTCAATTGAAAGTTGATTCCGATGGTGCTGTCACAGAGATTCGGAGTCAAATCTAGATCGGATATGTAGGTGCTTCCAGTGATTTCAATCCAGACAGGTTGCCAAATTCCGATTGTTCGGGTATACCAACACAAAAAATTACTATCTTTAAAAGATTGCTTGCCGATTGGTTGGGTACAGGAGTTGTAATCCTCAACACGTATAGTAAGTTTATTTTTACTTTTTACGTGATTCGTTAGATCAATTTGAAAAGGCACATGTCCACCTTGATGATGAAAGATATGCTCATCATTTAGCCAAATATCACAGACGTAGTCAACGGCTTCAAAATGAATAATGTAGCTTTTATCTTCTTGTAAATTCAATTCAAAGTCTTTTTGGTACCATACAATAGGGTGGTAATTGTTTTCTTCTACCCCTGAGCTATTTGATAGATAACTATATGGTACCGTTATTGTTTGGTCATAGTACTCACTCAATAAATATTTTTTTGAACTTATTCCAGTGTTTTCGTCATCAAAGGCAAAAAGCCAAGTACCAGATAAGTCAATCCAGTTCTTCCGAATCAGTTGTGGATTCGGATAATCATTTCGATTTAACATAACATTCCTCCAAAGTTAATTAATTAATCAAGTAGCTAATAGATTAACGTAATTGTATATTTAAATAGCTATATTGTCAATTGAAAAACAAATAATATTAAAACATTGTTGAATATGCATAAAAAAATATGTATAATATATAAAAAAGAGGAGGTTAAATTGTGAAAAATTACAATATTCGAAGAACCTATATTAAATCACTAAAGAAGCAAGAGACATTTTTTTCAGCTATGTCCTCAACAACTAGACTACAAATTATTCAACTTTTACAAAACGCAGAAATGTCGATTAAAGATATAAGCGCAAGATTGAATATATCTTCTGCCGTTGTGACAAAACATATAAATATTTTGGAAAATGCTAAAATAATAGAATCAAGGTCTAAAGCAGGAGAACGTGGATTGTTAAAGCTATGTAGCCTTCATATTGACGAAGTTTTAGTTGTGTTAAATAGCAATCATGAAAATACTAATAAAAATTATACAGAAATAGATATTCCGATTGGTTCGTATGCAAATTATAATATTTCGGCGCCTTGTGGAATCGCTTCTAAAGCAGAAATAATAGGGATTATGGATGATAGTCGTTATTTTAATTATCCCAAAAGACAAGAAATAGCACTTTTGTGGTTTACAGATGGTTATATTGAATACAAGATACCGACATATGATATCACTTTTGAAAAATTAAAAGAAATTACTATTTCAATGGAGCTATGCTCAGAATATCCAGGTTTTAACAATAATTATAAGTCAGATATTTGTTTTTATTTAAATGAACACAAACTAGGAGTGTGGACAAGTCCAGGAGATTTTGGAGATAGAAAGGGCAATTATACACCTGCCTGGTGGGATTTAGGAACAGAATATGGACAGTTAAAGGTAATACAGATAACACAAGAAGGAACCTATATGAATGGGATGTTCCTATCATCTAAATCTTTGAATGAGGTTGTGGGAACAGAGAGAGAAACTCTAAGTCTAAGAATAGAAGCGCCGAAAGATACGGTAAATGCAGGAGGGATAAATTTATTTGGTCATAATTTTGGAGACTTTAATCAAGATATTGTTGTTCGTTGTATACATGAAGAGAGAAGTAACGTGTCAGAGTAGAGCTAAGAAAGGTCTGTAGGTTGTTTTCATTTAGGTTTTAAGTAATAAGTATTGTTTATAACAGAGAACTATGGTTCGCGTCACACTTAGAATTACGTACTAATTAGCATTTTCCTTTAAATTAGTACGTAAAATAGATTGATTTAACATGGGCAAGCACTTTATTCTTTTATTAAATCTAACACATCTTCTTGTTTCATGGTAAGCAACATCTGATTGTGAATCACATTTCTTACCATGCTTCTTGCTTGGCGATTGGCTGCTAATATCTCATCTAAGGTAAAATCATTTTTCCCAATTACACCAATATGAATATTAGCGACTGAATTACCGACGGTTAGATCTAGCAATTCGGTCTTTCCTGTCTTTGTATTGCCTTTGCTACCGTTTTCATTGCTAGTTCTTTGCCTTGTAAATTTTATTTTTGTTTGATCAACAAAGAATTGAATATAATATACGCCTGGTTCTAAGTTGTTAAAACTATATTTGCCAAGTACACCACTAACATCAGTCCTTGTAAAGGTATACTGAAGCAATTGACCTTTAGCATCATACAATACAACTCCTATATCGTTAATAAAGGATTCTTCCTCTTGGTAAAGCCCATCTAAGTTTGTATCAAACCAAGAATACCCACTGATGGAAACGGTATCTGAGCTTGGAGCTGCGATCTCTATCCCAGCCTTTTCAGGCTCTATAGCAAGTAATGGTTGAGAGACATTGTTCATATCACGATAAATAACGTTTGCAGCAAATGAATTCCAAGCGACACTAGAGAGTGGCACACCGATAGGAGTGGATGCCATTACAGTGACTTTGATGGTTTCATTAGGATGTAATAACAAATCTGTTGTTTTTAACTTAAAAGCTTGTAGCGTGCTTAAATCTTCGGGAGGTTCTAGCGTCCAATCATTATCAGTGCCGATTAGATTGAAATTATTGCCGAAGCGAAGTGGATCTTTGCTTGTGGAATAGTAGATTTCTAAGCTAGTGCTAGAGGTAGAAGGTTCTACAAAGGCAACCACATCGCTTAGGGCATAGATAGGATATTCGCTGCGGCGTGGTGAATCAGTCTCGATAACCCCGGTATCCCCTATATAAGGGAGAATATCAACGATTTCTACAGATTCTAAGACGGCATTTCCAATGTTTTTTATAGCAATCAAGTATTGTAGATTACCACCTGAATAGGTGTGACCAACTTCAGGTTCTTCGATAAAATCAATGTCCAACATACCTTTCACTTTTTTATTAGAAGAAGTAGCTACAAAGAATAGAATATCGGTTTCTATTGTGGTACTTTTAGCGTATTGTGCTGAGACTGTGCTATCTTCTGCAATATTATAGGTATCTGTGTAAATATCTACGGCATTAGGAATAATTCCAGTGCTATCCAATGTATTGAGTAAAGTAAATACTTTGAAGGTGCCAAGTGATCCTATTTTGACTTTTGCGTCAAATGAAATAGCAAAGCGATACAATTGGTGAAAAGAGTATGCGTACTCGTCTTTGAACTCAAACTTTACGAAAGTGGAACCTTCTCCATCGAAGTTTTGTAGCAGTTTAACAGGTGGATCTAGGGGCGTAACAGTCGGGAAAAAATTGTTGTAGTCATACGTTTCATTTCCCATATATTCCAGTTTGTCTGGCAAAATAAATCCAATTATTGGGTTTTCCAATCTAGAGCTACGGCAGTTAAAGGATAGGGTATAGCGGATGGTGTCGGAAGGTTTTACTGGCATAATCCCAATGTTGGCACTGAGACTTGGGCGTAGCACACAATAGTCTACTAATAAAGTAGAAAAGTTTTCGACGCTTTCTAAGGTAGTACCATTTACTAGATAAGTCAGATGAATATGATTTTGTAATGCACCATTGCTACCAGATTTAACAATACCCAAAAGTTGAGGAGTAGCACGATTTTTCGTACCAATTCCAAGACTATTCAGATTCCAACGAAGGGTGGATAAATTATCAGAAGAATCGATGATGCTTTCTAAGTCTACAGTAGTATTGCTATCCGTATTATAGGGGCCTAAGGTACCACTTTGCCCATTTTGGGTCTCGTAATCAATAAAGTATTGCGCAGATAGATTCTGGTTAATTGCGCCAATGTAAAAGGAACCAGTCTGGAATTGATAATATTTTACGTCATTTGGTAGTTTGTTTTCAAAGACAGCATTTGACAAGCCTTGATTACCTGTATTGTGTACACTAAGTCTATAACACAAGTATTCATTAGGCAGAGAGTAGTCAGGTCCATAAATACCAAGTGTTGCTTGATACGTAGGAGCAATAATTGTAAATTCGCTGATATCATCGGTTTGTGGGAGGCTATCAATGCTCCAGTTTGCAGTCGTAGAGAGTTGTTCACCGATTTCTAAACTAGCGTCAATTACCCCACGATAATAGAACTCAAATCTTTCTCCGCTATAAGAACTTAAGAAAAGAGTGAATTGATTCTCTTCAAAGATTCCAGTCGTACCATCCATACTAGTATCAGTAAATTTTGAGGAGGTATCATTTCCAGTGACTGTAAAGGTGGAATCTAATAAAAGCAAAGGAGAACCGCTGCAGGTGATTTCTACATTTTCAATCGTGGAGCCAAGGTCACCAAAATTTTGCAACACTACTTTGTAAATAATTGCACCGCCTGGTGCTGGTTCAATAGCAGGAAGAACCAATTCCCTTGAAAGCTCAAATTGTGGGGTGAGAATCAATTGAATGGGGGTACTTTGAGACTCTAGATAAAGAGCGTCATTAATATAAAGTTTTGGTACACAAGTGTAGGATTGACCATTTAGAGCATCTGTGTTAAAAAGTACACCGATTCCGAGTCGAACAACTACCCCTAGATCGGTGATGGAGTCGAACAAATACGTAACCTCTGTTCCACCCTCGACAGGTGCTTGAATTACCTCTTTTACAGGAAATTGAGCATCCCCTAATATCAGTTCAAGATAAGTAGGAAAAAATAGTTTTATAGATGCGGATTCAATCGCATCTTGAATGCCGTTAAAACTAGCGTTTATAGAATAGACAAATACTTGCTCGTAGTTACCGGTTGTTTGATCTACTTGAATTGTTAAATTTGCCATAGCATATCCTTTCTATAATAATAAGACGAAATATTTATGATTTCTATATCTTATTCAAAGATGGATAAGGATGTGAACATGGTGATTTAAGGTTTGGAACACTTTCCGCGAGGTTGAAAACACTCGGTACACCTAGAGTCTGTTAGTTGGTCGTGTAGCGACATTGCGGTAGTTAGCTTATTCAACATAATCCACTCTTTCATAATCAAGCTATTGAGAATATCATGCGTATCAGTACACAGTGTACGAAATTGATTGTAGCATACATGGCAGTTTCTATATTTATCAATAATTTCTTGTAATTTTTCTCCTTCAGCATTCATCAGATGTGCCATAGCAAGTTCTTCTAGTGCAACAGATTCAACCAGTTCGACAATTACTTCGGATAGAGATGGAACATGGTCTCTATCCGGTACTTGTGGCATTCCCATATGACGTTACTCCTCACAACTTTCTTTATAAAACATATTCTAGTAAGTAGTAATAGTATGACAGAAAGGTTGTATGTTATGAAATGGTTTCGAAAAAATAATATAGAAAAAGATTGGCAACTTAAAGAAGATTTATTGAGTGTGATATCTTTGGAAATTAAAAAAGAATGTGAAGAACTGATAGACTATCAAGCCAATTATACGGTCATGATTGAGGTAGGAAGTTTTTTAAAAGAGTTGATTACAAAACTTCCTAAATTAAAGGAATCTTCTAGGATAAAAAGCATAATGACAGATCTAGAAGCTTTAAGTAAAATTTATCAGGGACACCTAGCTGACGTAAGTGTTCTCATTGCAGAAGAGGAGAAGTTATCACGAGAAATCATGCAATATAGCGAAGTAGTAAAAGAAATGCAAGAAAAGTTTAAACTTTCGATTGATTGGGGAGGAAAAAAGCCGCATATGATTAGTCTAGGAAAGCAATTGACGAAAAAGCGAGAGAACTGCCTAATGGCAGAAAAGCTCCTCCGAGAGAAATTAAATCCATTAAACCAAGCCTTTGTTGAACTCTATATGAGATTTCAAGAACAGTATATGGAACTTTCTGCAGAGATAGAAAAGGCTATGAAGTAATTTGGGCGTAAGCAAAGGATGGGGGCATAACTATTTACGCTTTCTATATTCACTTGGAGAGGTATGATACTTTTCTTTAAAGGCATGATTAAATGCGCGAATAGTAGAAAATCCACTAGAAATCGCAATGTTTGTAATCTTTTCATCCGTTTGTTCCAACATAAATAATGCATGTTCTAAGCGAAATGCATTTAAAAAAGAAGAAAAAGAGCAACGAAAAGATTTATTGAAATAATTTGATAAATAAGTATAGTTATAATTCAAATCTTGAGCGATACCTTTTAGACTGATGTCTTCGGTGTACTGATCCTGAATATAAGATATAATTTGTGCAGAGAGTTCATCTTGAACCTCTGCTATCTTTATAAGCTTTGAATTGCGATAACATTTATCGCAGATTTCATAAAGGATAGATTTAATTAAAAACTTAGAAATCGTTTTGGATTTCAAGGACTGATATTTATTGTTATCGTTGTAGTTAATGACAGGATTTTCAAACCAATATTTTCGGACAGCATTATGAAATGTCTGCACGTAATCTTTCGAAAAGATGATAAGATGACTTACAGAATAGTTTTTTGTTACGTAGCTATGTGGTTGATGAGGAAATAGGATAATAGCCTTTCCCTTTGTAAGGGTATAAGAAGTAGACCCTATTTCGCACTCGATTTCACCGTCACTTACGAATAAAAACTCATAACTATTGTGAAAATGTTTAACGAAAGAGAGATTCTCATCATCTTGAAAATATAAATAATTTGTATGGTCTGAACGTTGTTTTTCGTAAAAAATCATAATACACCTAAACTTTTTTCTATAATTATAAAATAATATTCTAGAAATTGCAACTAGGAATTGATATGATGAGTTCAAGAAAAAAACAATGTAAAGGACGGTAAATTATGAAGAATTATAAGGACATCGAGAAGGTAACATATCAACCAGGGAGCAATGATCCATTTGCATTCCAATACTATAATCCAGATGAGGTTATTGGTGGTAAGACCATGAAAGAGCAATTAAAATTTGCTATGAGTTGGTGGCACACTATTTGTGCTGGCGGAGTGGACATGTTTGGTGGAGAGACAATTTCTAAGACATTTGCCGCAGACCCAATGGAGCAAGCAAAAGCAAAAGTAGACTTTGGATTTGAAATCATGCAGAAGTTAGGAATTGAGTACTATTGCTTCCATGATGTAGATATTGCACCAGAAGGAGAGACTTTAGAAGAAAGTGTAAAATACCTAGAAGAAATTACAGATTACTTACTTGAAAAACAAAATGCAACAGGAATCAAATTATTATGGGGAACTGCAAATAACTTTAGTGAAAAGAAATTTATGGCAGGTGCATCTACATCTCCAAGTGCAGACGTATTTGCAATTGCAGCAGGAAAAGTAAAGGCAGCAATTGATGCAACAATCAAATTAGGTGGAACAGGATATGTGTTCTGGGGTGGAAGAGAAGGCTACGATACTTTAATCAATACGGACATGGGATTAGAGTTAGATAATATGGCAAGATTATTAACAATGGCACGTGATTACGGTCGAGCACAAGGATTTACTGGAGACTTCTATATTGAGCCAAAGCCAAAAGAGCCAACAAAGCATCAATACGATTTTGATGTAGCTACTTGTATTTCTTTCTTACAAAAATATAATTTGATGGATGATTTCAAAATGAACATCGAAGCAAATCATGCCACATTGGCACAGCATACATTCCAACATGAGCTTAGAGTAGCACGTGTAAATGGTGTATTTGGATCCATTGATGCAAATCAAGGTGATGTACTACTTGGATGGGATACGGATCAATTCCCAACAAATGCTTACGATGCGACTCTTTGTATGTATGAAGTGTTAAAAGAAGGCGGATTTACAAATGGAGGATTGAACTTTGACTCTAAGACTCGTCGTCAATCAAACACATATGAAGATATCTTATTGGCATACATTGCAGGAATGGATACATTTGCATTAGGATTAAGAAAAGCGCAAGCTATGATTGATGATGGAAGAATCGATACTTTTGTAGATGATAGATATGCATCTTACAAAGATGGATTTGGAAAAGAATTATTAGATGGAAAAGTAACATTAGAGAGCGCATATGAATATGCGAAGTCATTAAAGGATGTAGAGGTTGCATCTGGACGTCAAGAATACTTAGAAAATGTTATGAATAACATTATGTTTAAATAAAAGAGATACGAGGGGGCAAATTAGTTTGCCCCCAAAATTATAATGAAGAAATTAAGAATAGAGGTGTACGATATGTTGTATATAGGAGTAGACTTAGGAACATCGGCAGTAAAATTATTATTGATGAATGAAAAAGGTGAAATCGAAAAAATAGTTTCTAGAGAGTATCCACTGCAATTCCCAAATCCAGGGTGGTCAGAACAAAGTGCAGATGATTGGTATACACAAAGTGTAGATGGATTAAAAGAGTTGATAAGCGAGTGCGACAAATCACAGGTGGCTGGAATCAGTTTTGGTGGACAGATGCATGGTTTGGTAATTCTTGATAGTGAAGACAATGTAATTCGCCCTGCAATTCTTTGGAACGATGGAAGAACGGGAGAAGAGACAAAATACTTAAACGAAGTGATAGGGAAAGAAAAGTTATCAGAATACACAGGGAATATTGCTTTTGCTGGGTTTACAGCACCTAAGATTTTGTGGGTAGCAAAGAATGAACCAGAAAACTTTGCGAAAATAGATAAGATTATGTTGCCAAAAGATTATTTGGCATATAAATTATCCGGAACGTTTTGTACGGATGTCTCGGATGCATCTGGGATGTTATTATTTGATGTAAAGAATAAGTGTTGGTCAAAAGAGATGATGGACATCTGCGGCGTGAAAGAATCACAGCTTGCTACAATATATGAAAGTTATGAAAAGGTAGGCGTATTAAAGCCCGAATTAGCAAAAGAATTGGGACTTTCTGAATCTGTTGTAATTGCAGCAGGAGCAGGAGACAATGCGGCAGCAGCAGTGGGAACTGGGACGGTAGGAGATGGAAGTTGCAATATTTCTCTTGGAACATCAGGAACGGTATTTATCTCTAGCAAAGAATTTGGTGTAGATAAGTTTAATTCGCTACATGCGTTTGCCCATGCTGATGGTAGTTATCATTTGATGGGATGTATGTTAAGTGCTGCATCTTGTAACAAGTGGTGGATGGATGAGATTATGCGAACAAAGGATTATGCCGGTGAACAAGAGAGTATTCAAAATTTTGGAAAGAACAACGTCTATTTCTTGCCGTATTTGATGGGAGAAAGATGCCCTCATAACAATCCGGATGCTCGTGGAACCTTTATAGGAATGACAATGGATACTACAAGAGCAGATATGACACAAGCTATATTTGAAGGCGTGACATTTGGTTTGAGAGATTCTGTAGAAGTTGCAAAAGATTTAGGGGTAAACATCACAAGAACAAAGATTTGCGGCGGTGGGGCAAAAAGTCCACTGTGGAGGCAGATGGTAGCCAACATCATGAATGTGGAAGTAGATATTCTTGAGAGTGAAGAAGGACCTGGGTATGGTGGCGCAATTTTGGCAGCAGTAGCTTGTGGGGAATTTTCTAGTGTAGAAGAAGCAGCAGACAAGTTAGTTAAAGTAGTGGATACAGTGAAGCCACAACCTGAGGGCGCAAAGTTATATGAAGAAAGATACAGTAAATTCCGACAAATCTATCCAAATATCAAAGAAATCTACAATATAATCAAAGGATAAAATATTTTCAAAACCTTAGGTGTTAATCTGAGGTTTTGTTTTTCTAAAGGTAAATTATTTCAATAGGATTCCCTTTTGATTTGTGATATACTAGGAAAGGAAAATGAGGACTGCACCAAGGAGAAAACTACATGAAAAATGACATTTTTCTTTCGAAAGATTCTAATGAAAAATGGAGGAAAGACATTCAGTTCTTTCCTATACTTTATATACATGCAATGAATGGATTTGGGAAGACATCTCAAGCTCAGATTTTTGCAAAAGAAAATTTCAGATGTTTTGAACTGTTTGATATGAATAAAGCAAAAAGTCTAGAGCAGATGAGAGAGCGGTTAATCTATGACAGTGATAACATAGATATGATTATTATAGATAGTGCAGAGAAATTGATAGACAGAAGCGAACAAGAAGCGTTGCTAGAATTACTCCTATTGATTGTAGAGACAAGTGGTAAGATAAAAGCAATGGTGCTTAGTACAGGAGAACTTCCCTCTTACTTATTGCCATTGAAACTCTCAAAGCAGCTAGTTGTGGAAGATAAAGTAACCCTAATACTACAGACACGTGAGATTTTTCAACTTTTGAAAAATGATGTAAGGTTTTCAAGATTTCAAGAGTTAGAATTGCAAAAATACGCTACCAGATGTACAGAATTTAGTTCTGGATATCCATTTGCTACATTGGTATATATAGAGAGGATTGCAGAGCACGCTTTTGAAGAAGAAGTAGCATTAAGCTTTGCAAAAAGCGATCTAAAAAGTGTATTTGAATATGAACTAAATAGACAATTAGAGGTGTATGCAAAACTAGAAGAGCAAGAGTTGCGAGATTTTGTGAAACGACTGTTCATACGTTTATCGGTTTATCAATCGTTCACAAAAGAACATGCGAAGAAGATTATGGGGTACGAGCATGCAGAAATAGTTTTGGAATTTTTAGTACGTTACGGATATTTGGAGAAGATAGAGGCTGATTTATATAGTTTTGAGCCAAACTTTTATCGATATCTGTGGGATGAGTTGATAGAATTAGCAGAGATTGAAGGCGATGACTTATTAGAAATTGCAGGACTAGTAATGGAAGAAGAGTGTAATTACCGCGGAGCACTTCGCTGTTATTATACTACGAAAAATTATGAAAAAGTCGTAGAGATACTGATTTATTTAAGCGAGAATGCAGACGGATGCGAATTTGCAGCAATTTGCGATCAATATATCAAGGAATTACCAAGTGAGATTGGAAGAGAGAATCCTAGATTTATAGGAGCGAAGGCATTAATTGATGCATATTCAATGAGAAGTCAAGCGTTTGGAAATTCCTTAACCTATTTAAAAGAATTGGCAGGAAAGAAGGAAGGAAAGATTAGTGAAGAAGCGAAATATGCATATGTGCGTACAGTGATAGCAACACCGATAGGATCGGCAGAAAAGTTAAAAGATAGCTTCTTTTATTTTTTAGACTACATTCGAAAAAATGGAATCAGATTTGAACACATTATGCCAACGGGGAATATGCCAACTTTGATAAATGGGGGATTGGACTTACTACCTTGGGCACGCGAGAATAAAATGGTGCAACTTGCAATTAAAAAATCAGCAGAGATTATCATAGGATATGAGTTTATTGGTTGCTATGATATCATTATGGGCGAATTAGACTATGAGAGAAATCAAAAAGTGGATGCGCTAAAGCGATTGACTAAAGGTGCAAATGAAGCAAATAGGGATGGTAGCATACGAGCGCAATATACAGCGGCAGGCGTCATGGCACGATTGTTTCAATCAGAAAATCAGCAAGAAAAAGCAATAGAAGCATTAAATAATATACATAGGAAAGCAAATAAAGAAAAGAAAAAAGAGTTACTTCCAAATATTAGAGCGAATAAAATGATATTGGCATTATTAACCGGAAATAGTAAGACATATAACACGTGGTGTGCAAAATCAGCACCAAATGAATTTGCAGCATTTTATATTACAGCCAGATTTGAATTATTTATCAAAGCAAAAGTATATATCGCACAAGAAAAATATTTAAGTGCCCTGCACATCATTGAGATTTTAGAAGAATATGCAACAATCTGTAATCGAAAATACTTTTTGATTCAAATTAATGTATTAAAGGCAATTATATACTCTAGACGAGGTGAAGAATGGGAATCTTATCTGATTCAAGCGATGAAAGCAGCAGAAAAATATAAGATTATTCGAGTACTAGCAGATGAAGGAGCACCTTTATTGCACCTATTTCAGCAGGTGAATTGGAGTCAATACAATGTGAACAATGATTTTGTAGACAGTGTACAAATCGAAATGGAGACAATGGCAAAATATTATCCACTATACTTGCAATCATCGAAGAAGATGAATGAGTTGACTAAAAAAGAAACAGAAGTGTTGCTTTGTGTGGCTAGAGGTTATACAAATTCAGAAATAGCAAAGATTATGGGGGTGAATATTGGTACTATAAAGTTCCATATTGCAAATATTATGAGAAAATATGACGTGGGAAATCGCGTATTATTGGCTAAAATAGCACGTGAAGAGGGTATTTCTTAAAAAAAAATTACAAAACCTATACTTTTGCATAGTTGTTTAGAATCATTTCTTAAATTATAATTATAAAAGAGCAAACTTAGAAGCTAAGACGGCATTAGAATAATTATGAGATAAGAGGGGATACAAGTTATGGCATTTGGGTTCAAACTGAAAAAAGTAAAATTTGACAGAGGATATACACTAGAAGAATTGTACGACGAAATCAAAGACAAAGAATTTTCAGCAGGTCAACCAGAGATGACAAAGCAAGGGCTTGGATATTTAATCGCCTTTCCAGCACTCGACTCACAAAATCAAGTACAGATTTTTCCAGCTTCGATGAAAAAGCAATCAGAGGTATATCAGGTACTAAAGGGTCAAGAAGCAGGAATCAGCAATATGCTAGGAAATGACCTTAAGAATAAATTGACAGATGGTTTGTTTGGAATGAAGAGCATCATGGGAAAAAATGCAAAAGAAGGCGAACGATTAGTAGAAGTGACAGCAAAAGAATTAGAAGTATTGGGACTTTAATCAAACAAAATATAAAAACATTAAGGGGTAGCCTAGAGATAGGTTATCCTTTTGTGTAGCAATCATTGCAAAAGTATTGCAAAAAGGGTGTCGAAAATTGTATGATATAGTTTAGAGGATTTTTGAAGATAAAAGTTTAAAAACTTTGTGAAAGGATAGAAGTGTATGCCTATAAAAAACAAAGAGGAGAGAGTAGCTGTTACCCCTTTTGTGATATCAACGATTTGCTTCTTTATTATCACCTCACTATTTTACTTGTTGATTATTGATATCAAGCCAAGTATAGCAAATAGCTTAAGCGTGGCAGAAATAAAGCAAACAGATTTAAGTGAAGAATCTGTACTTTTGAGCAAACAAATAGCAGATTGGTATCCGGGACAATTGTGTGAGCCGGAAGACTTTTTGAATACATCGTCTATGGAAACCGATTCAGAAGCAAAATATGGAACCTATCGTATAGTGCTAAATATTCCAGCACACAAGAATTATGGAATCACAGGATTTACCTCTGATTATGCCCAAAGAGTTTATGTGAATGGCGAACTATTATCGCAGGTAGGAGAAGTAAGCGTAGACAGTGAGCAGTTTATGCCAAAAACAGATTATTATTCGGTGTACTTTACACCACAGACAGACACCACAGAAATCATCATACAGGTTGCTTACCACAATCACGCATATGGTCATTTGAAAGATATTTATTTGGCGGAACAACAAGTGATCACAGAGAGAAATAGGGCAGAGTTCTTATCAAATGGCCTAATCATCGGAGCGTTATTAGCTTTTGCGATATTCTTTCTCGGTATGTTCTGTAGCTATACAGAAAGAAGGAGTTTTCTGTGGTTTGCCCTTGCTTGCCTTTGTGCAGCACTGCGCTATTCCATTTATTTCAGTAAAGATATTATGGTGCTGTTGCCAAACGTGTCTTGGTATGTCATACATAAGATTGAATACCTGTCCCATATCTGTTTTTATTACTTCCTGGTACTTCATGCATTATCAGTAATGAAACTTAAAATAGCAAATTGGGTAAAATATAGTTTCTTTGGAGGATTTGGAGCGATTTGTATATATTATGGGATTATGCCATCTGTAACGTATACAAAATACGTCTTTGTGATAGGGGTGATGATTACAGCATTGCTACTTGTAATAACAGGCAATATTTTATTGTGTAGTTATCGCAATAAGATTTTTGATCGTAAAGAGAATCTAATTGTGGGATCAAGTTTGATCTTGATGGTGGTGTCATGGCTAGTTGAAGCGTTGACCTATCATGGAATTTCTTGGTATGCACAACCTTATATTACTCTGCTTATTGTATTTTTTAATGCGGTTGCACTCACCATGCAGTTTTCGCGGACTGAGCGTGAACTTGCCCGTTCGAAAATAAGAGAACATGAGATTGCGCAAAACGCGGCTATGCTAGAACAAATCAACACGATGAAAACAGATTTTTTTCAAAAAATGGCTCATGAGATTAAGACTCCACTTTCTATCATGAGTGGATATGCACAATTAACCAATAGACAGATTACAACAGGAGAAGTGAACGCAGAAACCAGTCTCAACTTAAAAGTGATTTCATCTGAGGCAAAAAGGCTCTCTGAATTGGTGGCAAACTTAATGGAAATGCCCACCACTCCGATTGCACAAGCAGTACTGAGTGAACTGCCAGTTGCAGAATATCTCCACTATGTCTCCGTCGTATGTAGGGGACTTTTGGAAAAAAAGGGCAACAAGTTAATCATGAAAGGCAATACAGACCAGTATATTTTAGGGAATATGGAAATGCTGGTGCAGATGATGATTAACCTTGCGGTAAACAGCAATAGATATATGGTGAAGGGCAAGTTCACAATTGAAGCAGCAAAAGAAAACAACAGTGACTATCTGTCTCTAATCGTTAGTGATACGGGGTGTGGAATTTCAAAAGAATATGCAGACAAGATTTTTGAAAAAGGCTTTACTACCAACGGAACAAAGGGATTGGGGCTTTCTATCTGCAAAGAAATTGCACACCTACATAAAGGAGATATTGTGCTTTTAACAGATAATAAAGAAGGGGCAATGTTTAAAATTACTATACCAACACATCAAACTAAGGAGTAACATTATGGCAAACATACTACTTGTGGAGGACGATCCACATCTTAACAACATCAACAGACAAGCACTTGCAAGCGAGGGGTACACTACTTTTTGTGCAACAACAGTGAAAAAGTGTCTTGAAATACTTAAAAATTCACAGGTAGACTTAATCGTACTTGATATTGACCTACCCGATGGCAATGGGCTTGACCTTTGCAAGCGGATCAAAGAAAAACAAGACTTTCCAATCTTATTTTTAACCGCGATGGGGGAAAGTAGTGATATTGTAAAAGGTCTAAATGTGGGTGGCGATGACTATATGACAAAGCCCTATGATTTAGATGTATTAATCGCAAGAATTAAAGCGAGACTTCGCCCATTACGCGCCCAAACAATCACCCGTAATATCGGAAAGTTACAAATTGATAATATAAGCGGAATTGCCCGTTATGGAGAGAAAGACTTACTGCTTACAAAGAGAGAACTATTGCTGTTATGGATGCTTATGGATAAAAAAGGTGAGTGTATCGACCGAGATGTGCTCTATCAAAAAGTGTGGGGATATCCTGCAGTAGAAAATTACAATGCACTGTGGGTGTTAGTATCTAGGGTAAAAGCAAAACTACTAGATGCAGAGTGTGAAGTACAGATTGTGACGGAACGCCAAAAAGGCTATACCTTGTACGAGG